>JAFXHH010000005.1 GCA_017536475.1 Clostridia bacterium | reverse complement strand
TTAACTCAGCAAGCTGAGTTGTGACCGACTTCGCACAAGGAGAAATATTCACTTCGTTCATATTCCTCCTTAGCTCAGTCGGTAGAGCACCTGACTGTTAATCAGGGTGTCGCTGGTTCAAGTCCAGCAGGGGGAGCCAAAAACCATTCAGATCATTTTATGCACCTTTAGCTCAGTTGGTAGAGCAACTGACTCTTAATCAGTGGGTCCCGGGTTCGAGTCCCTGAAGGTGCACCATTAGATCTGAATGGTTTTTTTGTTTTTTATTGCACATTCAGGGAACTCACCCGGGAAGGTTTGCAGAGCAAACCTCGGGTTCTGAGTCTTACGTTCGCGCCCGAGGCGGCTCACTGACCGATTTTGCAAGCAAACTCGCCTGAAGGCTAAATTTGCGCAGCAAATTAGCGAAATGAGACGGAGCATCGCCGAATGTATGTGCACCACTAAGATCTGAATGTTTTTTTGGAATTGAACCTGCAACGTTATGAGAATATATTGAATTTATAGAGATTTTGTGGTATAATATGATAAAGAAAGGCGGTGGTGGGCGTGCTGGTGATCAATAAAAATTTAAATTCTAAAGATATTTGCGGCAAAAAATACCGTTCACCCGCTTTTAGTATGTCTGCGATTTTTTCAATACCTTTTGTTATTTTGGCTACAGTTGTTTCTCTATGTCTTCCGCGTAGAGAAGGGTGGGGAGTGATTATCGTTCTGATTTTTGTTGTGTTATTGGCTTTGCCGATTGCTATGATGATCAGTTTCAGAGAAACATCATACATAATGGGCAAGGATAAACTATATTTTTTCAATTCACAAGTTACTTATTTAAAAAATGAAAATCGAAAAAAATCACGTTGTGTTAGAACAAATGGAAGTATAGAGTACTCTGATATTAAAGATTTTCGATATATAGGCGTTAAAGTCGAGGGTTATTATCCACGTTATAGAAGAATTGCTCCTCCAAGAGTTGTGATAATCGAAGATGATTTTGAAGTGGAAATTTACGCATATAAAAATTTGATAAAAAGAATCAAAGAATTGAACCAAATTTAAAGGTTCAAAATTATTGGGGAACCTCCAAACAGAGAGCAGGCCATAAAACCTACTCTCTGTTTTTGCATTTTTCTCGATTTATGTCGTCGTGATGATATTGACATCTCGCGGATGATATGTTACAATCAAATAAAGTTAAATTAAGAGGGGCAAGGTGGTCATTTTGTTGAATAAACTTTTTCGCATTCTATGTATGATTCTTGTTTCTGCGGTGTGCATTTGCGCGGTCAGCTGCAACAGCTCGGGCGACGTGGACACGGCTGTTGACGAGACCGTGGTGATGAATATGAATACCGAGTACGAGCTCACCGAAACCCTGCCGCGCGGAGACGGGCAGAGGGTCAAGGTCATTTTGCTTTTGGGGCAGAGCAACGCCAGCGGCAGCTCTATCGTCAGCTATCTTGAAAAAAATTCCTCGGCAGAGGATTTTGCGAGATACAGCGCGGGTTATCCTTCCGTTCTGATAAATTATTGCATAGACGATCACAATGCTTGCTCAAATGGCCAATATTTGCCGGTCGATCTGACTTGCGGCGCTGCCGACGGCTTTTTCGGCCCTGAGGTCGGCATGGCCGATCTACTTTCGACGGCTTACCCCGACGAAACTGTTTTTATCCTGAAATACACGATGTCGGGTTATTCGCTTCATCATCATTGGTTACGGGCAGGGCAGAGAGGCTCGATATACGATGCTTTTCTGATCTTTGTCAGAGAAAACATGGAGCATCTCGCATCTCTCGGATACGATGCGCGCATCGGAGCTATCTGCTGGATGCAGGGCGAATCGGACACCACTCAAGCCAAGGCGGACAGGTATTTTGACAATCAGTCAGCCTTCGTTTCCTATCTGCGCGAGGATCTTGCGCCATACGCCGAGGACGGCGGGATCTATTTTGTCGACGCGGGAATATCCAACGGCCCTTATTGCGAGCCAGGATACCCCACAGTCAACGAGGCAAAGCGCCGCTTCAGCTCTCTCTCGGAGCTTAATCTTTATTTTTCGACCATAGATGCGGGACTTGTTACCGTCAATGAGCCCGAGGGCGACCCCGATTGGGGGCATTACGACGCACTGTGTGAGCTTGAGCTCGGTCGCATTTTTGCCGAGCATATTATAGAGAGCTACAGTAACAGAGAATAATCGAGACAAAGCAGTCAAAAAGCACCGCATTTGCGGTGCTTTTTGATTTTTAATGACGGTCATTCCGCGAGGATCATTTTGGAGCAGATCATCAGTGGTGGGATTGACCTCGCGACGAATCCTATCCGTGTCGGCAAAAAGCCGTGCGTTTTATTACTGCACTAAAGTTTTTCCTTAAAATTGTGATATAAAAACTAAAAATCGTGCTTTATTTGCAACTTATTTGTTAAATTATACCAAAATTATTGATTTGAAACGAGAAATCTTGTATAATTATTGTACGTGTTAAGATGGGCTTAACATATTATAAAGAATTAATTATAATTCAAAGAGGTGGATTATGAAAAGGTTTTTCGTAAAGATCCTGGCTATGCTTCTCGCTTGCATATTCGTTATATCGGGAATTAATTTCTCGATCTTTGCAAGCGACACCATCAGCCCCGGTAATCTGGGAGATAGACTCGTTGCTGCGAACGTAGCTATCACAGGTAGGATCAAGCTATGGTTTTATTTCGCCGACACTCAAAACGTACAACGCTACGTTGTTGAAATCCCGGGCGAAGATTCTCGCACGGTTTACGTCAGCAACATGGCGGAGAGCGTGAAAAACGGCGATACCAGACGCGTTCTTGAAGTCTCGCTTGCTGCTGCACAGCAGGCGGTCAAGGTTAAGGTCACACCTTATGCGGCTGACGGAACAGCAGGTAAGCCTCGCGAGTACTCCGTTATGGATTACGCGAATCAGGTCATTGATCTGGCAGCAAAAAACAGTAGCTATAAAGAGGCGGCAGAGGCGCTCAAGAGTATGCTCAACTACGGAGCTATGTCTCAGTTGGCATTTGATCGCTATACGGACGTTCTTGCGAATAAAGGCTTGTACTTTGGTGCGACCAACCCCATAAACAATATGTCTATTGATGATGTTTACGGGGTTGAAAAAATGGAGAAGTCCGCTACCAACCCGTTGGCGCTTGATCTTGGAAACGTCAACGCATACCTCAAGGACTCGATATCTCTTAAATTTTATCTTAATTATACCTGCAATAAGAGTGCCCTTCGTGTAACTATCGAGGACCAGGACTGCGGAAACGAGATAAATTCGGACGAAACCGGTGATTATATACTGATAGACAACATCCCTGCGACGAAGTTCAACTATCAGTACACTGTAAAGGTTTCCGATGGAAGCAACACGCTGACTTTTAAGTGCAGCGTTCTTAACTACGTTAAGTCGTTGATTGCTATGGATGGCACCGACGAGGCGGAAGAGTATGGAATCACTGAGGATGATATCAACGCTGCTTACTCGATGTTCCAGTATTACGTCAAGATGTGGGAATACGTAAACAAGGGTACCGCCGAGGCAGAGCCCGTGGGAAAGCCTGCTCACACTGCCTGTGATCACAAGCGTTCCTACGTTGACACCAAGCTTGGTTATACGGAGATCTGCTCGGATTGCGGTAAGGACGTAACTCCTACCAATATCGTAGAAAACGCTAACAAACTTGCAAATGGTGTTACTGCGTATTTTGGTACTCAGGACGGTAAGGTAGACGGAAGCCGTGAAAACTACGTAGTAGAGAATAGCAACATGAACCTCTACTATCCTCTTGCAAGCAGTCAGCTTGTTACGATCACAGACGACTCCGGCAATGCTTACGTTAAGGATACTATGGACGTATACGTAGAGACGTCCAACGGAACCTATTATGCCTCCAACTCTCTCAAGAAGGCAACGGCAAATATTTACCGTTACGGATATTATTACTATGATATTCACACTTACGGACAAAACTTCATTGAAAATAACATATCCAATGCAGTTCTGGCAAGAAAGGCGTTTTCATTAAAGCCCTTTGCAAAGACAGAATATATTCAAGACGGTATGCCTTGGGACTGGTACTACGAGTATAGCTTTTACGGCAGTGACATTAGTTGTGACGGTAGCTACGCGCAGAGCGTATATAATGACAGCAATGGCACTACTCCTCCCAAGTTTAAGATAGCTTCAACATCAGATCCGTATATATACACGCAGGGCGTGACATCGGGTGTTTCTGTCTCCTCAACGTATGTCGATGGCAAATATAACGCAATGAGGATCAACATAACGTTGGATTCGACGTCGCAGGTTCAGATGCGTTATACTACCACTTCAACGGAAGGCTTTGGCGAAGCTCACCGAATAGATTTCGATACACATTCGGGTACTGGTGAGTATATTGTGTACTTTGAAGAGGACACAACTGTTTACAACATCCGTTTTGATTTTAACGGTGCGACAGACGAAGAGATAACGATAAACTCTGTTGAGTTTGTTGCAATTAATACAGGTACCTCTCCTGCACTCTTGCTCGACAGAGGCTTCCATACCTATACAGACAAGATGCATCAAGTGCTCAGCATCGTAGCTCCTTCGGCAGACGTTGATGTTACCGAGGTCGGTATGACCACAGACGTTGAGGCAAGCAAGATTGTGATCAAGGCTAAGGATGCAGACCCTGTAGAATACGAGTCCGGCGCACTTGAAAAAGGTAATTATTTATCCAACGTAGAATACGTAGGATTCCAAACGACCGCAGGTGTATTTGGATACATCCTGCCTTACGGCGATGATTCCAGTACAATAACGGTTACGTATAACGGAGACAACAGCTACACTATTAAGCAGACAATGGGCGCCACTACGATACAGAAACAGCCCACGATCTATAGTAGCTCCGATCTGGCACAGTATATTTCAAGCGATCCATCTATCGGCACCAGCTTGAATATTTATAATTCTCCTTCCCAGTTCTACTTCGGTCAGAGAATTTATACCGATACTAATGACAACTTTAATGCGTTCCTTGAGGAAGCGTACATCGAGCGCAATCCTCTCACGGCAGAGAATATCAAGATAGATACCGACAAGACCCCCGACGCGACCTTTGACGGTTACGATGGAATCCGCGGTATGTATGCGTTCACTATTCCCGAGAACATTGGATTTAACGCAGGATATTACTACGCACAAAACTTCCACGGCGCAGTTTCCTTCTCAATCACAGGCGACGAGTATGACCGTAATATGTACGTTATGGCATATTCTTATGGTACCTCAATCGAGGGTGGTGCAGTTCTTGACAAGGACGACACTCTGCTTCCGATACCCACCGAGGTGTCCAAGAACTTCGCCAACGAGTTTGAAGAGCCCATCTGGCTGTGGGGCGACGTAGCTTACAGTGAGGTCAGAATTCCCGTAAAGGTAAATAAGGGTGAGACTGAAGAGCTTACCGTTCTCCAGACCTATATGAACTGGGGCAAGTATCCCCTTAAGCAGATCTCCACGGTGCAGTTCTTTGCTCCTTACTACCATCTTTCTACAGGCGTTACCGAGTCTAACTGTATAGCGAACTATTACGTTACAGGCAAGGACCTTCAGACTCTCCCCGACCACAGAGCAGCTTCGGCTTTCCTCTGGTCTGATTTGAGCTATGACAGAGATGGTAATGGTAATATTGAAGGTACTGACCAAAACGGAGACGGCTTTAATGAGGGTGACCCTCAGCACGATAACGGTGGATACCACTACTTCCTGCAGTATACCAGTACCGAAGGCAAGGTTACATCGGAGCCTGTAAGCAGTGTTATCAATTCCGCAGGTCTTACCTACGCGGACATTGATATGAAGTACGTTACCGACGATAACAATATCGAGGTCACGTATACTCATATGGAAATGCCCCAGACCGACGAGAACAGAGCATATTATGAGATAAAGTATAAGGTGCTCAATCAGGTTACGATTAACGATTTTGCTAATAATTTCTCTTTCTATTCGGTTAGAGGATATGGAAGTGGATATCAAAGCTTCAGCTATTGGAATGGCGACGATAGTGTAGTAAAGTCGTTGACGGAAGATAATAACGGAGACGGCGTATGTGACAACGATGGAAGATATACGCTTGGAGAGCTCTCCGATACCTCCGAGAACTCCTACTTTACTTTCTATAATATCGATAATGTGAACAAAAAGACAGGATATACGTATAGTCAGAGTGCAAACGTATCGTTCCTTATCGACAGCTACCAGCTGCCCAGCTCTCTTTCGAATTCTAAATTCATTGTAAACGTTTCAAATCGCTCAGCAAGCCTCTCGCTCAACGCGGACACCGTAACTCTTAATGAAGACGACGAGATCGTAATCTACGCGATCATTATGCCTTGGGGAGATGAAGATAGCGACGACGATTCTCTCGTTCAGTGGGTACGTGAAAACACTCTTGTCAATCCTATCGTGGCAACGTATGAGTATAAGGGTGAAACGGTTATAAGCGACTCGTTCCTTCCTACCGTGAAGAGTGAAAACGGCCTTGACGCTATGTTTACTATCGGTCATAAGGATTCCAACAACGCTCCCAAGACAAGAGACGATAATGGTATCAACGTTGCCTTCCGTGTCGACGGATTTAAGGTGTTGACCGTGCCGAAGCTGTATCAGCAAGTAACTGACAAGAATGAAGCAGACTTCGTTGAAAAGGTTGATGAATATACCGAAAGATATTGGAAGCTTGTAGAAATCAGCTCGGCTAATTCTCCCGACATATCTGGTAATGCTCACGAATACGACGGATATTTCGTACACTACGATGCGGATTCCAAAACCTATTCGTATTCCTTCGTTACCAATATCAATGGATCGTCGAGAACCTTCATGGTGCTCGTTGACGACACCTACGTTGAGTGGGAAGAGAACCACAGCGATCTCTATTTCGGCGCAGATGTTCTTTATCACTTTGCTGATCACGGTTCGTCACTCACAGCGACCTCGATGAGCGAAAATGGTGTTGATTTCGTAAGACTGACAAACGGCGGTACTGATGACCCCGCAACTGCCGGATTTAAGATGGTAGGCGGATCGGCAGTTAAGTATATGGTTCTTAAGTATAGAATCGATGACCCTGACGCTGTTGATCCTGATCAGTACGAAGATCTCGAATCCGACGAATACAAAGCGGCAGTAGCAGAAGACGAAGCAACCGATAGCGGCCTGCAGTTCTTTATGACCACTTATGGAACCTATGATGGCGGTTTGGCTGTCGAAAAGGGCGGAGACGGAATAAATGATTGCTTCACCTTAAAGAACTCTGTCGTGGTACAGGACGGAACTTGGCAGGTAATGGTAGTTGACCTTGCCGCGCTCGTTGCGGAAAGCGGAATAGGCGGTAATATGATAGCGAGCGATGTTGGAACCTACAGCCTCTCGAGCTTCAGATTTGACCCCTTCACCGTAGCATCGACATATTCTATTGACGTTGAATACATAGCATTCTGCAGAGATATTTTGGACGTTGTAGAAATGAACTCCGATATGGATATCTCGGATATAAGCTACGTTAGTGGAACCACAAGGTCCTCTGCTATTAGTGATAAGCTTCTTGAGGAAGAGAAGTATGCTGACATGAACGTAGTATTCGTGGGCAGTGAACTTTATAATCAGATGTTCGGCGGTAGCATGGATGAATTGACCTACGAGAACGTTAGCCTGACCAACGGTATAGTTACTACAACAGGAAAAGGAAACGTTGGAATTTTTGTTGGCGGAGAAGTTGCTACAGGTCAGTACATGGTTATCAAGTACAGAACCTCGTCGGCTCCGACTACCGGCAGATTTAACATATATGCCTCCGCGGGTGTCGATGCCATTGAGAATGATTACAAGAATCTTTCTTACTCGTATGGCTTTATTGGAGATGGCAAGTGGCATACTCTCGTAATGGACCTTTCTGCTGCGAGTGCATATAAGCCCGATGCGTATACGGTTAAACCCGCCACTGACGGAAAATATTATATCAACTGGGTAAGACTTGATGCTTTGAGACTGTGCTTTGCGGATACGTCTAAGGTTGAATTTGAATATATCGGATTCTGCGACGAATTGAGCGACGTTGTGCTCGATGAAGATGCATACGCCGACATCGGCTGGCAGAAGTGGACAGCATCTATTGACTCAGTAAAGATGGATGGTGCTGATGCTACAAAGAACGCTTGTAGTTATATGTCTGGTGCTTCGCAGCTGAACGCTTTGACCGGTTCTGAGTGGGCGATGTCCGGATGGTTCGCAGTTGACGGACAGAATGTTACCGACGTTAGCGTATGCGTTACCGACGAGGCAGGCAAGGAGCATTGGACTTTGTTCGGTACACCTTCAGAGCGTACTGACTTGACAAACTTCGAGGAAAACGGCGTAGTAATAGGAAACTACGCTGAAGTGAAATTGGGATATGCGACAGGAACGCTCTGTTACGGAGTCAACGTGAATGCAGACCTCAGCGCTTACCATGGTCAGACGGTTAACGTTTCCGTAAGAGTGCTTACTGAAGACGGATTTGCAGTTACCATTTACTCTGTATTTGTTGACGTTCCTTCAAATAAGAAGCTCGACGTGATCTTTACCGGATCTGACATCGTAGATCAGGCAACTGATAATTACGGCGACGATGCTAACTACACTGTAGTTGATAACGGAAACGGAACCGCGACCTTCAAGAAGACCGGCAATGGTGCTGCTAACTTTACCATTCGCATCAACGCTGAAGGTGCAGAACCGATCGTAACCGGCAAGTACCTTATCATTAAGTACAGAATTAACTCTTCGTCCGTGGTGGCGAATTCCAATTTCTATGCAGGAACCGATACTTATTCGGCAATCAACGACGACCAGTTGGTAAGTGCTCCTGTTGTTAACGACGGTGAGTGGCATATAATGGCTGTTGATCTTAGTCAGGCAAAATTAGTTACCGAGGGGGCTGATGGCTATACTGTCAACTTCGTAAGAGTTGACCTTGGCTCTAGGCTTTCTGTAGGTGATACCGTTGACTACGAATACATCGGAGTTTGCGATGATCTTGGCGACGTTGATGCCTCTACCACCATTTTCGGAGAGGTTGAAATGGGTCAGAAATTTGCTGTTTCCTACGATGCAGGAACAGCCAAGGGAGATCCTATTTCTTCTGTTAACATCAATAAGAGCATAGTGTTTGACATTACCTCCGAGAACTTTGAGTGTAACGGTTGGCTTGGAACTACGTTCACAACCAATACGCTCGTTTATAAGGTCATTAACGGCAATGATTCTACCGAGTGGATCACCATTGACGGCGGAGTTTGGACAACAACTGAGTCTGGAGTAATTTCCGGTGTTGAAAGTGCGTGTGGAACAGGCTCAAGCGTTTGGAGATTCAGAGTTCCTACCATTGATCTCAGTGAGTATAACTGCAAAACTGTTAAACTCTGCATCGCTATGGCGAATGTTACTGACGGAGAGATCGAGTATCTTACAATGATCTATGACATCAACGTAACTGTTCCTTATACCGCTTCGCCGAACTATTTTGATAGCACGGAGATGGCGGGTGTAGTTCGTACTGACTACTACTCCGCTGACACCAGTAGCGGATACCTTAAGGTAACAAATTCGGCAGTATCCGATGGAAATGGAACAATTATCTTTAGTGATCTTATGACGGGCACACCTCAGTACGCTGTTATCAGATACAAGAATACAGAAGCTTCCACTCTTTGCATCTATGCAACGACTACCGACAAGACACACAAAGAAAACTTTGTTACGCTCAAGAAAGACGGAGCATGGCACGTAGTTGTAGTTGATCTTACATCGGTTGGCAGTTATACTCCGGGAGTCGAACTTAATCTGCTCAGATTTGACGTAATTGAGGGTTCGTCCGACGTGAATAAATCAATCATCTTTGATTACGTATGGTTCACCGATGTTCTCGACGAGGTTGAGTATGAGGAATATGATAAGTTTAACGTGTCCTATACGGGTGCAGAACTTGCTAATAAGATGCAAAATGGCGCGAACGGTAACTACGGAATAACCGTGACTGACGACGGAACCGTTTTGTTTGAGAGAACCAGTGCAAGCTATAAAAATGCTGCGGGCACTACTGTTACAGAAGCTTATTTCACCACTTCCATTGCTTCGGGCACCAATACAGGTAGATATCTTGTAGTGAAGTATAAAGCAACCTCGGCAAATACTATATCTTCCGGTATCTTTGCAAGCACGACAAATACTGGTGCAACTGGAAACGGAGATGTTTGTTACGGCGTCACTATACGCAATGACGGCGAATGGCACGTATTGGTATTTGATTTGTCGGTTCTCCAAGCTGTATCCGATACTGATGGCGAGTATTACGTAAAGTTTGTAAGACTTGACTTTGGTTCCCGCCTTGCAGTTGGCGATACTATCGAATACGGATATATCGGCTTGTGTGACGATTTCAGCAATTTGGGTGACATTACGGTTATCCACGGCCGTTATAAAAACAATGTCGACTATCTGCTCGTTGATGACGCAACAAACGTAAATACTCAAAACCTCAGGGGTAGTGCGGAAATTTACGGAACTAAGGTACATTATACCGGTTGGGCAGGAATCGATAATACCGCAGCAACAGGTGTTCACTGTACAATAATTGATGCAGAGGGCAATGAGACCGTTGTTGAGTCAGCACCTTCCTATGCGTTTACAAAAGACGATAAACAGACAGGAACTGAATGTACGTGGAATTTGAAGCGTTCCGACCTTGACTCACAGTTTGGTTCATATTCATCGACAACGATTACATCGGTAACGCAAGGCTTCGGTGGTTCCCTCAGCGTAGATCTTTCCGCTTGGGCAGGTCAAAAGGTAACGCTCTCTCTCAGAGCAACTACTGAAGCAGGATACGTTGCAGAATTCTTCTCTGTAATAGTTAACGTTCCCGAATCACAATAACCCCAACGATCCAAAATCGTTAAATAGCTTTAGCGGCTACCCTCTTTTGAGGGTAGCCGCCCTTCCTTTGCCGCTAATTTATATTTAATGTATAAAAAAACAAGGTCTGACTTTGTGTCAGACCTTGTTTTATGTATTTTAAACACCTATTTTTTCGCAAAAACCATATAAACGTCGTTTTTTGGCACTCCGCGATCACGCGCGGTGGCTTTTATGGCGTCCTTTTGGCTCATTCCCGTGCTCACGTAGTAATTTACGTGTTCTTCAACCGAAAGCGAGCAGAGGTCGTTTTTTTCGTCATTTTCTGAACCGTCCGCGCCCTCAACTACGAGCACGTATTCGCCGCGCGGTGAATTTTCCTCATAATGCGCGACTGCGCCGCCGAGAGTTGTACGGTGAATGTCCTCGTTGAGCTTGGTCAGCTCGCGGCAAAGCGAAATTCTGCGGTCACTGCCGAAGATCTCGCACATATCGGCAAGAGTTGTCTTCAATTTGTGCGGCGCTTCGTGGAAGATCAGCGTTCGGTCGTCGCCCTTGAGCCTTTCAAGACGGGATCTGCGCTCCTTTTTGTCTGCCGAGAGGAAGCCCTCGAAGCAGAATCTGCCCGTCGGCAGAGCCGAGAGCGTGAGCGCAAGGATCGCGGCGCATGCGCCCGGAATACTTGTCACGGGGATGCTTTGCTCGGCGCAGAGCGCGACGATATCCTCGCCCGGATCGGAGATGGCGGGAGTGCCCGCATCGGTTATCAGCGCACAGGATTCGCCGCTTTTTAGACGCGAGCAGATCAGCTCACCGTGGGTGCGCTTGTTGTGCTCGAAATAGGAGACCATCGGCTTCTGGATTCCGAGGTAGGAGAGCAGACGCATCGAGTTTCGCGTGTCCTCGGCGGCGATGAAATCGACCTCGGAGAGCACCTTGACGGCTCTTGCCGAGAGGTCGGCGAGGTTGCCGACGGGGGTTGCCACGAGGTAGAGCGTGCCGCCCACGACCTTATTCTTTTCGGGGGAGATCTCGACGCCGAAGTCGAGCTCGGTCAGGTTTTCGTTCATTTTTAATGCCTTTCAAAAGGTTTAGAATGTCATTTTTTTACTCCGAACATATAATTGTATTAGAATAATGCACGGGAGGGTTGCGTGAAATTTACTGCCAACTTACAGTGAAGAAATATTTTTCACGCGCGAATTTTGCTAAAACAAAATTCAACGATTATTATTTATGCCGCCGTAGGCGGCGAAATGGAGGTTTTTATGCCGAAGATTTATATTGATCAGGGGCACAATCCCACGAGCCCTAACACGGGCGCGGAGGGAAACGGACTCAGAGAGCAGGATATTACATACGTTGTCGGTCAGGAGCTGGCGACTCTTTTACGTCAAAGCGGAAACTATGAGGTGAGATTATCACGACCAACCCCCACCACAAAGCTTGGCACGACTAATGCGGGTAGCTTAAGAGCACGCGTTGACGACGCAAATTCTTGGGGGGCGGATTATTTTATCAGTATTCACACCAACGCCTCGGAGGCGAGGAGCGCCTCGGGTGTGGAGGCTTTTGCCTACGCGAGAGGCACGCGCGCGTTTGCGCTTGGTGAGGATATAGTCGACAATC
Organism: Clostridia bacterium; assembly: GCA_017536475.1. Classification (GTDB taxonomy): domain Bacteria; phylum Bacillota; class Clostridia; order Oscillospirales; family CAG-272; genus SVTX01. Next base: position 29,253 of record JAFXHH010000005.1, on the reverse strand, counting down.
TTTCCGAAGCGACGGGACTTACCAATCGCGGAATGAAGGTGCGCCCGGGGCTTTACGTTCTGAAAAAAACCAATATGCCTGCCGTGCTCGTTGAGATCGGATTTATCACAAACCCGCGCGATGCGGCATTGATGAGAGACAACCCACAGCTTTTTGCACGTGGAATCTATAACGGAATCGTTGAATATACGGGACTGCGCTGAGCTTATTCGCCGATCATTCTGCGAAGCTCATTTTCATCGATGATCTTGACTCCGAGCTGTTGTGCCTTGGTCAGCTTACTGCCTGCCGCTTCTCCTGCGACCACGTAGCTTGTTTTTTTCGATACAGAGCCTGCGACCTTGCCGCCCTGGGCCTTGATCATCTCGCTTGCCTCGTCGCGCGAGAGCGAGGGAAGTGTGCCCGTGAGGACGAAGGTCAGTCCTGCAAATTTGTCGGACGCCGCCTCTTTGACCGCTTCGGTCATCACGCCTGCCGCCTTCAGCCTGTTGCAGAGCTCGATATTGCTCTCTCGCGAGAAGAATGTGACGATGCTGCGCGCGGTTATCTCGCCGAAATCGTTTATGGCAACGAGATCGTCCTCTGTAGCGCTCATACAAGCATCGAGTGTGCGGAATTTAGCCGCAAGAGCCTCTGCCGCGACCTCGCCGACGTTCGGGATGCCAAGCGCGCAGAGCAGGCGTTCAAGTCCTGCCGATTTTGAGCTTTCTATTGCAGATATAAGGTTTTGAGCCGATTTTTCGCCCATACGCTCGAGATTCTGAACGTCCTCGGCACGAAGCGAATAGAGGTCGGCGGAGCTTTTTATAAGGTCGTTTTCGATAAGCAGGTCTATGATCTGCGGACCGAGACCGTCGATATTCATCGCGCCCTTGGAAACGAAGTGCTCGATGCCGCGCGAGAGCTGTGCGGGGCAGGAGAGATTGGTGCAGCGCACCGCCGCCGCCTCGTCGGGATCGTAATACACGGGCTCGTTGCAGGAGGGGCATCTGTCGGGCATTCTGAATTCGGTCTCACTGCCGTCGCGCTTTTCGGGGTGCGCGCAGACTACCTCAGGGATGATGTCGCCCGCCTTTCTGACGGTGACAAGGTCGCCGAGCATTATGCCACGCTGACGGATGAAGTCGAGATTATGCAGAGTTGCGCGGCTGACCGTCGTGCCCGCAAGACGTACGGGGGCGAGGTTTGCTGTGGGAGTCAGGACTCCCGTGCGGCCTACGTTGATCGTGATACTTTCAAGTCGGGTCTGCTTTTCCTCGGGAGGAAACTTATAGGCTGCCGCCCATTTGGGTGTGCTCGTGCCCTCTCCGATGGTTCTGCGGTCGGAAATAAGGTCGGCTTTCACGACTACTCCGTCGATGTCGTAGGGGAGATTGTCCCTTGCCGCGCCAATCTTTTTTATGTGTTCGATAACTTTGGCGGTGTCGTTGGTTTTCAGTCTCATCGAGACCACCGAGAAGCCGAGGTCTGAAAGTCTGTCGAGCGTTTCGGTGTGGCTCTCGGGCGCTCTGCCGTCGCCGTATGGCGAGCCTTCCTGGAAGTTGAAGACGAAGATATCAAGTCCGCGGCTTGCCGTGATTGCGGGGTCAAGCTGACGGAGTGAGCCTGCGGCGGCATTTCTCGGGTTTGCCATAAGCGCCTTGCCATCGGCTTCTCGCTTGGCGTTGATGCGCTCGAAGACCGCACGCGGCATATAGACCTCGCCGCGTACCGTGAGGTCAAGAGGCTCGGGCAGTGTCATCGGGATAGAGAATACTGTGCGAAGGTTTTGGGTCACGTCCTCACCCGTTACGCCGTCGCCGCGTGTCGCACCCTGAACAAATACGCCGTTTTCGTATCTGAGCGATACCGAAAGTCCGTCTATCTTCGGCTCGACCGACCAGGTGATGCCCGGGACGGTTTTCTGTGCGCCCTCGATAAAGGTTCTCAACTCGTCGTAGGAAAAGACGTCGGAGAGCGAGTCCATCCTGGCGGTGTGGGTCACCTTGCCGAACTTGTCAAGCGGCTTGCCGCCGACGCGCTGCGTGGGGCTGTCGGGACTGAAAAATTCGGGGTTTTCCTCCTCAAGACGCTTGAGCTCGGCAAACATCATATCGTATTCGTAGTCGGATATTACGGGGGAATCGTAAACGTAATACAGCTTTGCGTGGTGAGTCAGCTCACGGCGCAATTTTTCTATTTTTTCTTTGATCATTTTGTCCTTTCCCCCGCATTTCTTATCTGAAAATAAGAAAGCGAGCTTGCTCGTCGTATACATTTATAGTATACCATACTTTTGCCCGAATTTCAACAAAAAATAGGCGCAAAACGAAATTTTTATCTTGACTTGGCGGCAAATATCTTATATAATTGATATGTGGAAAAACAGTGGACCGAGCTCGACGGATCGGTCGCTTTTTGAAAGGATTTTTATGAAAATTGCCGTGATATATGCGAGCGTGGGCGGCACTACCCGTGAGTGCGCCGAGCTTTTAAAAAAAGAATTGAAAATACACGATGTGGAGCTTTTTGACCTCTCCGAAAGAGATCCGGATTTGAGCAAATACGATACTATCGTGATCGGTTTCCCGATACGAATGGGGAAGGCGATGAAAAAAGCGCGCAACTATATGAAAACGCATTTGGAGGACCTGAGAAAAAGCCGCGTTGCGTATTATATCTGCTGCGGTTTTGTTGATTGCTTCGATGAATATGCCGAAAAGACGATTCCTGACGTTCTGTACGAGCGTGCGGTTGCTATTTCTTGCCTTGGCGGATCGCTTGAGCCGTCACGCTTTAAGGGACTTGACAAGCTCGTTGTCAAGGCAGTCAGGGCAGAGATACTGGGCGGCGGTGAGAACGGAGAGCAGAGAAAAGATATGTCCCTGCCAACTATTATGGACGAAAACATTTCTCAGTTTGCCGACAAAATAAGGTGCGTTCAGTAATTTTTTGTGGCTCGGTTTGTGCACATCTTACAAATCGAGCCCTTTTAATTTTGCCTATTTTTTATGTATTCGAGAAAAAAAGTTATTGACAAAAGATGCCTGCCGTGGTATAATGTTATGGTAAGCGAAAATTTGACCCGCTAGCTCAGATGGTAGAGCACTTGACTTTTAATCAAGGGGTCCGGAGTTCGAGTCTCCGGCGGGTCACCAAAAATCAAAACACCCGATAAGTCGGGTGTTTTGATTTTTAGAGGATCGAAACGACTCGAACTCCCTCAAATCCGCAGGATTTGATCTGTATGCGGGCAAAGGGCTTGAGTATATAGGGTGTGGTGACCGCATACAAAAGTTCAGAGGCTGTGGCGGGTCACCAAAAATCAAAACACCCGATAAGTCGGGTGTTTTGATTTTTAGAGGATCGAAACGACTCGAACTCCCTCAAATCCGCAATTTCAGGAGAATATATGCAAAACGAACTGTTGTTGATTGACAAAGAAGCCGAAACGGTCATCTATCTCGGATATCCGCTAAAGCTGACTAAACGTGAATTTGCGGTTCTTAAATTTATCGCAGATCACAAAGAGGGGATCTCCTCGCAAGAGCTGCTAACCGCCATATCTCCGAAGAAAAATATCGGGATAGGAAACATTGCCGTTCAGGTGTTTAACGTAAATAAAAAGGCGAAGAAGATAGGTGGCAGAAACATCATTATAGAGCGCCGCGCCGACGGATATATGCTTACTCCAAATTTATAAAAAAGCGTCTGTGTGAACACAGACGCTTTTTTTGAAGGGTATAATTATTTGATCTCCGATGAGGTGTCAGCGGCGACAGCCTCTGTTTCGGGAGAAACTTCGGACTCGTCGCTTAGAGAACCCGTAGCAGACAGTTCTTTTTCTGCTTGCTTGGAATTTTTTTGCTTATCAGAGCTTTGCTTCGGCTTGCCAAATTCCTTTTTGTACTTTATGACGAGACCGTATCTGCCTCTCTTCTTCAAAATATGGCAGCAGACCTTTTTGCAAATATCGTATATTACCGCAAACAACGGAACTCCGATGATCATTCCCGTAAAGCCCCAAAGGCCGCCGCACAGCAGCACCGCGAAAACGATCGAAAATGAGGAAAGCTGGAGATATCCGCCGACGATGTGAGGGTCGAGTATGTATCCGTCCAAGAACTGAGCCACAAATACGAAGATTATAAAGGGTATAAGCTTTATTGGGTCGGCAGTCAAAATAATGAATCCTCCGAGGAATCCGCCTATAAAGGGACCGAAGAAGGGAATTATATTCGTTATACCGCATATAACCGCAACCAGCGCGGGATAGGGAACGTTAGCCAGTTCAAGAAAAACGTAGTATATCAAGCCAACGATAGCGGAGTCGAGAACTCTTCCTTCGAGAAATCCGCTGAACATTTTATCAGCATATTTAAATTCGTCCACGATGACTTTAACTGTTTTTTCTTTTTTGAAAATACAGTTAAGCAGCATTTGAGATTTTTGAGCTATCTTCTTTCTGCCTGCCAGAATAAATACCGAAATGACCAAGCCTACTATGATATCGACCAGCGAACCGAAGATGGAAACGATGATAGGCAACAAGGATGTGCTGACGAAGGATTGTAAGTAGGGCACGAGGTCGGTAGAAAGCCAATTCTGAAGCCAAGCTATAGCCTGATCAAAGTAGGGGCGAAGCATCTCGTTGTCGGCAAGAAATTCCTGTTCCCATTTATAGAGCTTCGTCATATACTCGGGGATCTTGATCACTATTTCGTTGACGAACTTCGTTATACTCTGTATTACCTGAGGAACAGCGACCCAAAGGATAGCTGTTATTATCAATGCCCAGGTGATATAAGTAAGTACGAGAGAAAGCGTTCCTGCGGTCTTTCTTGCTTTTTTCTCATCTCGTTTCTTAGATTTCAACAGGCCCTTGAGAATATGCTTTTCATACGTGTTGCAGGTCGATTTCATAATATAAGCAAAGGCACAGCCGAGAATTATCGGGTTCAAAATATCAAGAATATTTGAAATTACGTCCGCTATGCTTTTATTTCTGTACAATATAAACACGTAGGTTATGCTAACCAAGATAACACCGAGGCATAACAATGCGTTAGATAGCCACTTTTTGAAATTTTCGTTGTTCATTCCGTTCTATAACGTCCTTTCGGGTAGATACCATAATTTTATCACACTACTACTATTTTGTCAACAACGTCAGGATGTAAATATTCGATTAATTTGATGTTTTATTAATATTAAGACCTCGCCGCAGGGAGACCCAAGGAAATTCCTTCTATAAGATCGAAAAAGCAGTTGTCATTGCCGATCTCCATACGTACACCCTCTATATGAATGTAACGAAGATTTGCGTAATTATAAGAGGACAGCGGCTTGTCGAGCGCGTCGTTGGTATGCGCGCTGACGAGCGTTTGACCCTCGGAAAAACCCGTTATCAGCAGAGTATGGTAAAAATCTCCCGTTTCGTCGGCAAGCTGGACTACGTCACCCTCGATTGCTCTCGTGCTGTCCACCTCAATGCCGTAGGGACCGATTCCTCCGTTTTGCGAGGCGAATGAGGGTGTATTGGTCATAAAGTCGTAGAAATATTCCACGCTGCTCCACGCGGGAGCGCGGTCGTTGGGATTGACGTAATACCAGCCGAAATCGCGTGTGAAATTCATAACGCAGGAGCCCGCGTATATGCATTGGGAAACAAAGCTTGTGCAGTCTCCGCCCTGGCCTGCGAAGTTGATAAAAAGAGGGTTTCGCGACAGCGCCCAGCGCCTTGCATATTCTACTGCGCGTGCGCGGTTGTATTCCTTGTAGACTAACATAAATATACCTCCGAGTCGGTGTTTTATATCATTATATGCGCCCATCGCCGTTCTTTCCTTAAAATCCTATGAAAAAGAATAAAACGCCGCGCTCGGACATAGTATTTATTGAAAAGAAATAAGTGGAGGTTTTTTATGGAAAGATACAACACAGCTTTGGCGGGAGGCTACATGCAGATACCCGTGTGCGATAAAACGGTAAGCACCGATCTTTCGGGAGATTTCACTTTGCCCGACTATCAGCCCGAGATCAAAAAGCTTTTGCGTGTAACGGCATCGGTTCTGCCGCCCTCGAAGTATATCGGTGACGGAGAAGCGGAGTTTGCGGGTAACGTCGATTATTACGTTCTCTATATGGGAAGTGACAACGGCATTTATTGCGCGCCGCTGACCGCCGACTATAAGATCGACGTTCCGTTCGACATCTCGGAGCTTGGTGATAACGGATATCTCGGCGGCTTTACGGGAAATGCAACGATCGGCGCCGATATGATAAGCGGAAGAGTGACCGCACCGAGAAAATTGAGCATCAAATGTCGACTGAAATCTCGTGCCGAGATCTTTGCCGAAATGCCGCTTGAGGACGGCTTTGGCGAGAGCGAGGAGGGAATTCAGAAGCTGAATTGTCGCGCTACGGTAAGCAGACGGACCTGGGGCGTTGGTGAGATGCTGCGGATCTCGGATGAAATGATCTGCGAGGGAGGAGATAGCGAGCTTCGGGTCATTTCTGCGGAGGGCAAGACCCTTATCGGAGAGATCACGACTATGAACGGAGCAGTCAGCTGTCGCGGCGACCTTTATCTTAAATTTTTGCTTTGCCGTGACGGCGGAGGAGTGCCGTACACGGCAAACAGAAAGATACAATTCTCTCAAACCGTCGCAGTGGATGGAATGATGCCCGGGGCGACCGCTTCGGCGCGCGGCACGGTCAGTGAAATGGGAATTACCGTTGAAGACGGCAGGATCGGTATCGACGTCGGGGTTATCATCGAGGTCGAGGGTTGCATGGAGGAGAATATCTCATACGTCAAGGATATTTACTCAACGGAAAGGAAGACCGAAAACAAGTATAAGGCCGTCACCATGCTGGTGGACGGTGAGGAGTTTTCGGGCAACTTCACTCTCAGCGATTCACTCTCCCTTGACGACGCGAATATAGCTCGCGGCTCAAAGGTGATCGACCTTGGTGGAGCTGTATATCCCGAGGAGTATATATTCGATTCCGACAAGTGCACGATTCACGGCAAGGCGAAGTTTTCTTTGCTTTTGGAGAAGGACGGGGAGTATTCGGTCTCGGATATCGAGCTGCCCTTTGCCTACCGTGCTGCGACCTCGGGCGAGTTTGACAGAGCGATCTCGGAAGGTGAGATCATCTCGGCACGCGCAAGAGTTGACGACGACAGGATCGGAATCGATGCCGAGATCGGTATTCACGGAAGCGCGGCGAAAGGCGAAAGCGCGACTATGCTTGCGGAGGTTGGCTTTGGTGAGGAGATCGAGCGAGACCGCGGCAAGATCGTGATATGCTACCCTTCGGGCGATGACAGTCTTTGGAGCGTAGCAAAGAGATACGGCGCGCCGCTTGAGTCGCTGGCTTCGATCAATTCGTTACAAAGATCTGCCGAGGCAGATTCCACGCAGTCTCTTGAGGGCGTTAAGTATCTTGTGGTTGGTTGACAAAAAGCGAGCCGAGAGGCTGCAAAAATCAGCGGTGAAATTGAAAAGCCTTCTCCCACGGGAGAAGGCTTTTTTTACCCTGCGAAGAGCAAAAGTCCAAGCAAAAGCAACAGCTCACTGTCGGCGCTCTCGCCCTCGGCGAGATAGACCATCAGCATCATCGCAATTATCAGCAATTCCTCGCTCCCGATCCCGTGCCCAAAGGGGAATCGAGCCGATGATGAAGGATTTGGAGGCATAAGCGTCGAAAATATAGACGGCCTTTCGTTTGGCGGACTTGGTTCGGGATTTTTTTCGGGCGAGGGAGCATAAACGTCGTGCTTTTGCAACTCGCGATCTGTTTGCGGCTCAAATGCGGCGTCTGGGTAGTCTGAATATGGATCGGCAGTGTACGATACGTTCATATCCTTGCCCCGAGGATCTTCTTCGACCTGGAATGGCTCTATGCGGGCAGGCGGGGGCATATCGCTATACGCTCCCGAACGGCTGAAGGCGTGCCCACCGTAGTTTTCGGGAACTTTAACGCTTTGTCTATTTGGATCGGGTGACCTTGCGTACATACATACTCCTGAAGATTGAATTTTGTGAGGTTTACAGCGACTTCAATACGTCGCCGAGGCGACTTAGCTTGAGAATGTAGTCGACAGCCTGCTGTCTGTCGTGGCTCAGATATGGCTTCATAGCGCAGAGCAGTGCCGCACGGCGATCGTCGGCAGAACGCTTTTTGATCAGCGTACCTGCCTCGACAGAGCTGTTGTCGCTATGCGTTGTGTTAGCCGACACGGTCGCCGAGGCGGGAGCTGTTCCCACACCCTTTCCAAGCATGTCAAGCATAGGTTTTATCGACGAGATCAGAGCAGGCAGCTTTGACAAAAGCTCGGGATTGGAAAGCAGTGCCGAAAAAATATCCGCTGAGGGATTGGTCTGCGGAGCAGACGGTGCGGTTGCCGCTGCTGTGGGAAAATCCCGATCGGACGGATCCGAGTCGGTCGGGGTATTCATTATCCCCTTAAGTATTCCCGAAAGGTAGTCGTTTCCCGAGGGACTGCCTCTTTCGGATGCGAGATTTTCTTGATCGTTCATAGTAATCTCCATTCCGCCGCTTGCGGCGGCACAAATAGTAATCGATGAATTTTGCCGAAGAGGCAAAATTCGTGCGTGAAAAAGATTAGTTCACTGCTAGATAGAAATAACTTTCACGCTAAACACCCATTTTCGCTCAAACGCCTTTTTTGCCGTTTTTGAAGCTTTTTATCAGCTCATCAGCTCTCGAAAGATCGTTGTCGGTAGCCGAGGATAGCGCGGCACGGATGCCTGCGATCTCGGACGGACCTATTTTGAGATTCGACGCATCTATGCCCGCATCGCTTGCGATCTTTCTGATGACAAGAGCAAGCTTTGCGTCGTCAAGCGTCAGGAGCATATTAACTGCTTTTTTATCAAGCATCATAGCAATTTTCCTTTCTTACGATGAATTTGTGAGTTCTTTATCATTCTATGCCAAAACAAAAAAATGTGTGTGTAAGTATAGACAAAATCGCCTTTAAATGCTATAATATAATATGAGAACCGACATTTTACGCGGTTAATAAATTGAAATAAAGGTGACTGATGAACATTCTTGTTTTCTCGGACTCTCACGGACGCGCTTCTAATCTTTTCGAGGTGCTTAAAAGACAAATAAAAAAGCCCGACGCCGTGGTTTTCCTTGGAGACGGGATTCGTGATATTTCGTATTGCGATCTGGAGGGGGCCACGCTTTTTGCCGTTGAAGGCAACCGCGACTTGTATAGCTCATACGGAGGTATCAATGCCGAGGAGGAAATACTTGTTACTCTCGGCGGCAAAAGAATCATGATGGTCCATGGGCACGCGTACGGAGTCAAGTCGGGATTTGCGAGAATAGTAATGGCAGCCGCGCGTAAGGGCGCGGATATCGTTCTTTTCGGTCATACTCATCAAGCGCTTGAAAAATATATCCCCGCAGGGAAGACCGAGTACGGCATAGAGCTTGAAAAGCCTCTTTGGCTTTTTAATCCGGGAGCAGCTGTGGATACGTGCTGGGGTTATGTGGAGATCGATAAAAACGGCAACGTCCTGCTTTCACACGGCAGACTGTACTGACAGAAAAAATAAAAGGAAAATCTTTCGATCTTCCTTTTAAGTATAAATCAAACTTCAGCCTCTGTCACGGGAGCAGCCATAAAGTCCTCTGCATGAGTGAGAGCCTCGTCGTAAGCAGCGATGACCGCTTGCTCAAGCTCTGAACGGAACTGAGAGTTTATGGGGTGAACGATGTCGCGATAGGTGTCGTCGGGGTTCTTTCTGCTGGGCATAACGATAAAGAATTTGTCTCGCGCATTAATGACCTTGATATCGTGAACCGCGAGCTGACCGTCAAAGGTTACCGAAACGACCGCTTTCATGGGGCCGTCTTCAAAAAGCTTTCTTATTTTGATATCCGTGATCTGCATAGTTTTGCCTCCGTTGTTTTATTTTTGCAGCTTTTCTCTTTTATGAATATATTATATAAGTCCTTTGTGAAGACTATTCAACCGAAATAAGATTTTTTTGTGAAAAGTTGGAAAAAGTGAACGCCTTTTTTGCTATTCACACGGGAATTTTCGTATAAATACAGATAATATTTGATCTTTATGTAAGGAGTTGATCTTAATTGTCCACACCGAATACTCATTTTGGCGCCGAGGCGATACGTAATATTATGAATAACTCGCGAGGGAAAAAGATATTTTTTCTTGGTGCGGGGGGAATAATGATGTCCTCTCTCGCTCTGCTGACTAAAAGAGCAGGATACGAGGTGGGCGGCTCGGACCGTTCGAAAAGTGCGCTGACAGAAAAGCTCGAGGCGGCGGGAATAGAGATGTTTTATACTCACGCGGCTGAAAACCTCGGCGAAAATTGCGGTGCGGTGATATATACCGTTGCGGTCTCTCCCGATAACCCCGAATACGCGAGAGCGCAAAATGAGGGAATCCCCTGTATATCGAGAGCCGACTATCTCGGCTACATAATGACCGAATATAAAAACCGTGTGGGAATCGCGGGTATGCACGGCAAGAGCAGCTGCACATCTATGTGCGCAGAGATCTTTCTCAGCGCGGCAAAGAAGGGCTCGGTTAGTCAGCCCACCATCGTTTCGGGCGCTACCTACGCTTCTATGGGAGGCGCTTATTATCTCGGCGAGCAGGATAATTTTATCTTTGAGGCGTGCGAATATATGGATAGCTTCCTCGACTTCAATCCTACCGTCGCGGTCTTGCTCAACGCCGAGATGGAGCACGTTGACTATTTCAAGAGCATAGAGCAGATAAGAGATTCCTTTAGCCGATACGCTTCGCTCGTCGGCCAGCAGGGCACGGTCATATACAATATTGACGACGAAAACACAGTCATTTCGGCATCCAAGGTTAACGCGAATAAGGTGAGCTTCGGTCTATCCGAGAGCGCCGATTTCAGGGCAGTCAACGTTGATCTTGACCTCTTTCCGATAGAGTTTGATATTCTGTACAAGAGTGAATTTTTTGCCCATATCAAAATGAACGCCTTTGGACTGCATAGCGTTTACAATGCGCTTGCGGCGACCGCGGCATCGGTCGCTTGCGGACTTTCTGCCGAGGATATTGCCTGCGGTCTTGCCGATTTCAAGGGCGCGGGTCGCAGAATGGAATATAAGGGCGAGATCAACGGAGCACTGATTTACGACGACTACGGCCACCATCCTACAGAGGTCAGTGCGACCCTTGCGGGCGCTAAGAAGGCTTGTCGCGGCAGGCTTATATGTGCTTTTCAGCCCCATACCTACAGTCGCACCGCCGCACTGGCAGAGCAGTTTGCGACCGCGTTTGGTGAGGCGGATAAGGTGATCTTGACCGACATTTACGCGGCAAGAGAGGACAATGTCTACGGCATTTCGTCGGAAAAGCTCGCGAAAATCATCGGTGATAAGGCAATTTACGGCGGAGATCTCGACGGCGTGGCAAGGATCATAAAAAAGATCGCGCAAAAAGACGATATGGTCATCGTCATGGGCGCGGGGGATATTTTTAAGGTGTTTGGCAAGCTTGGGCTGTGACAGATACTAATACAAAAGTCCGACTGATATTCAGTCGGATTTTTGTATTCACTATAGTTAAGTATGCTTAATATAATTATCTTAAAACATCTCAAATAGTTAACGACGCTTAACAACGCGAGTGCGGACCAAATCACAATTAAGTAAACTTAATTGAATGCCGTTTGTTAAATTTATTCTATAACAACCAGAGTCGAGCACTCAAAACGGGGGACAACGTAGGTCACTTTTCCGTTCTCGTAGGTGAAATCAAGATCCGTGTCGTCGGGCGCGATATAAACGCGCGAGGGCTTTTGTGCCACCTTGACTGTGACCCTTGTATCAAGCACGGTCGGAAGGTCCTCGATTATCTCAATGTTTGTGCCGCGCACCTTTGTGATCGCGTAAGCCAAGTGATTGACAAGTCGCTCGCCGCTGTCGGTGGGCTGCTTCATCAGGGAGGTAACACCAAGCGAGCCGAGCGAGGTCGAAAGAGTCTTGTCATCGCCAAGCAGACGGTCGATGATATCAAGAACGGCATATCTCAGATGGATCGCGCCGAACCTCGCGTATTCCGAGAAGATCTCCCACGCGATATATCCGATCTTGTCGGTGACTATCGCGCCGACACCCGTTTTGCTTCTGTCGTAAGGTGTGTGATAGTGCGAGCAGAAATGCTCAGCGGTGCGGTTGAAGTAAGGATCCACGCGGAGCGCGCGTACCTCACCTGCAAAGTCATCGGACAGATCAAGATCGTAGCACTTGCTGTACATAACGTATGAGGTTATTCCGTTGGGATAAAGCTCGTATTCGGGGCGCAGATAGCAGGGATTGAGCTCGACCTCGCCGCCAAAGTCTGCGCCGAAATCAAATGCAAATCTGCCGTCTCTGCCAACTCCCGATTTGCCCGTAAGCAAAAGCTTTCCGCCGCCTGCAAGATAAGTGTCGAGCTTTTCCTTGAAAGCGCCGTTGACGGTTATATTATCGGGAAGAATTATCAGCTTGTATCCCGAGAAATCTGCCTCGGGATCGATGACGTTGTAAAGATAATGTCCCTCAAGCATCATACGGTTTGCTCCGATGTCCTGGTGTATTCCTTCGCCAACCATTGCCGCACGATCAAAATCGTCAGCGTATGCGCTGTTAACACTACCCTCCGCGGAGAGCAGACCGATGTCTGCGATATATTCGGAGTCAATCATCCAATCCTCGCGCGCCTCGACCTCACTGTATGCGCTGCCGATCAGGCGGTAGGTCGAAAGATCCATTTCGCCGTCGGGGTGAAGCTGATCGCCAACCGAGGATTTAGCTCCGCAAAGATTAGAGAGCGCCGCCTCGTATCTGAGCGCATTCGGGTGCTTGAAGCCGCCAAATTCTCCCCATGTCTGATGGAATTTTCCCGTTATGCCGAGGAATTCCTTGCCAAGCGTTCTCGCGTAAGCTGCGGCGCGAGGAAAGTGATCGTATCCCCAACCGCCCGTGGGAAGCGATTCGATCTCAAAGTGCCGGGTGTTGCGCATAGCGACCTTTCTTCCTTGGAAAAGAGCGCCACCGTCGTTGTGGATTATGGGCATATTTGGATCATGCGAGAAAACGACCTTGTCGACCGCGTCGCAGTATTTTTGGTAAACCTTCTTGGCGTATACGTAAACCTCGTCAAAATTCTCAACGTCAACGCCCTCTTGTGCCATACCCTTGCGGCAATAGTCGCAATAGCAGGGAGTTGCCGCGATGATATCAAGAAAGATTCCATCAAAAAGTCCCTCATACTTGGTCATAACCTCGTCTATCTGGGCGCAGAGCACATCAAGATAGGGCGTGTTGAAGCAAAGACGGTGATAGCATGGTTGATCAAAAGGTCCTATGTAGCCGTCCTTTTGATGAATGATATGATCCTTGTGCTCGACCGCATATTTCTCATCAAAGCCCGCGGAGAGATAGATCTCGGCCCTCACTCCAAGCTCGCGGCAGACCTCAAGCTGTGCTCCGAGCAGATCGAAATCAAGATGCGGATGCTGCTTGTTCGCCGTTGACGGATGGTATGCCCAGCCGTGATGGCACTTGGAGAAAAGAGTGATCGAGTTGACGTGTCCCTCGCGGAGTGCGGCGGCGAAATTTTCCTTTGAAAATCTCTTTCCGATGTCCTCGATCTTTTCGGACGTGTGAAAATCAAGATGTACCTGTCTGTATGGAAGTTTTGACATAGTGCGCCTCCGATAACTTGTTCTATAATTGAATTATAGTATATTTTTTGGAGTATTGCTTGCACAAAAAGGACAAAATATTGTACAATAGTTATATTCGCTTGAATGATAGTTATGTTTGCCGACACTTCGTCTCAATTTGTTCAAAACATTAAAAAACCGAGCCCTGCGCAAATATATCGCCCGACTCGGTTTTTTATGTGAATTAAACGTCAAGATCCTTCATGTACTCCTTGCCGTGCGCTGCGATAAACGCCTTACGTGCAGGGAGATTGTCACCAAGCAGGGTGTCGAAGATCATTTCGGTTTTCTGCGCGTCCGCGGGCGTGACCGCAATAAGACGGCGGGTCGCGGGGTTCATGGTGGTCTGCCACATCATTTCGGGCTCGTTCTCACCAAGACCCTTGGAGCGCTGAATCGTGTATTTTTTGTCGCCAAGCTCCTTGAGAATGTCAGCCTTTTCAAATTCGTCGTACGCGAAATAGGTCTTCTCGCCGCCCTTTTCCTTGACCGTGATCTCAAAAAGCGGAGTTTCCGCAATGTAGACTCTCTGCTCGCGAAGCAGGGTGGGGAGCAGACGGTAGAACATCGTCAGAAGCAGGGTTCTGATCTGGAATCCGTCCTCGTCGGCATCGGTACAGATGATGATCTTCGACCAGCGCAAAGAATCAAGATCAAAGGGAAGAATATCGCCCTTTTTCTTGCTTTCGATCTCAACGCCGCATCCGATGACGCGGAGCAGGTCGGTGATGATCTCACTCTTGAAAATTCGGTCGTAATCTGCCTTAAGACAGTTCAGAGTTTTACCTCTTACGGGGATTATAGCCTGTATTTCTGCCGAACGGCCGAGCTTACAGGAGGTAAGTGCCGAATCACCCTCAACTATATAAAGCTCGCGCACGTTGGGGTCTTTGGAGCGACAGTTTACGAATTTTTCAACACGGTTTGCGATGTCGATCGTGCCCGAAAGCTTCTTTTTGATGTTAAGACGCTCTTTTTCGGCGGACTCGCGGCTTCGCTTGTTGACGAGCACCTGATTTGCCATGATCTCGGCCTCAACGGGATGCTCAAGGAAGAAGATCTCGAGATTTGAACGCAAAAATTCGTTCATCGCCTCGTAGATAAAGGTGTTTGTGATAGCCTTCTTAGTCTGGTTTTCGTAGGAGGTCATGGTCGAGAAGCTGTTGCTTATCAGGACAAGACAGTCGGCTACGTCAGCGAAGGTTATCTTCGATTCATTCTTTGTGTATTTGTTCGCGCTTTTCATATATTTGTCAAGCGCAAAGGTAAACGCGCTCTTGACTGCGCGGTCGGGAGAGCCGCCGTATTCAAGGAAGCTTCCGCAGTGATAATATTCAAGTCTGTTGGTGGTGTTGGAGATGCAGAAGGACACGTCAGCCTTAAGCTTGTACTCGTCCTTATCGTCGCGGTCGCGGCCCTGTGTTTCAAGATGCCAGAGCACAGGCTCGGTCTTTGCGCTGTCGCCTACGATCTCCTTGATATAGTCGGAAATACCGTGCTCGTAGAAATATTTTTCTTCAACGACCTTGCCGTCGCTATCGGTGTATCTGAACACGAAGGTAACGCCGTCGACAACGACTGCCTGACGGTGCAGAATGTCCTTGATGCGCTCGGGAGTGATATTGATGTCGGTAAAGACCTCGGAATCGGGCTTCCAATGAATGACCGTACCCGTGCGTTTTTCCTTTTTCTCAAGCTCTCTTTCCTCAAGCACACCCGTCACGGGCTCGCCCTTTTTGAACGCGATGTGACGCTCCATTTTGCCGTCGTAGGAATAAACGTCCATAAACTCCGAGCTGTACTGAGTCGCACAAGCTCCGAGACCGTTAAGTCCGAGAGAGAATTCGTATGCCGAAGCGCCGTTGTTGTTATCGTACTTACCGCCCGCGTAAAGCTCGCAGTAAATAAGATCCCAGTTCCAGCGATCCTCTTTTTTATTGTATCCAAGCGGCACGCCGCGACCGTGGTCGTCGACGGTTATGCTGTGGTCGGGGTGGAGAATAGTCAAGATCTCGTTTCCGTGACCCTCTCTCGCCTCGTCTACCGCGTTGGAGAGTATTTCAAAATATGAGTGCTCGCAGCCTTCAAGTCCGTCAGAGCCGAATATTACCGCAGGGCGCTTACGCACGCGGTCTGCACCCTTGAGGGCACGTATGCTTCTGTCGTCGTACTGCTGAGATGCTTTGCTTTTAACGGTGTCCTGCGCCATTAAACGATACTTCCTTTCAATGTCTGGATAATACATAATACTACATCTTGTATTATACCATAAATTTGTCGATTTGAAAAGGGGCAAAATGACCGAATTTTAAATTTTTTGTGATAAATTCCAAAAAGTTTCGCAATTCGCTTGCAACGAGACGATAAATATTATATAATATATAATAGCGATATTGTTTATATCGGAGGCAATTTTGGATATCAAGACTTATTTGATCAAGAAATTTAAAGATAAAGACTGTCGAGTATTGGGATTCGGACGCTCAAATCGACCGCTTGTGGAGATACTTCTCTCGGCTGGTGCGAGAGTGACCGTGCACGACGGCGATAAGGATATACTTAACGAAGAGCAAACGCAAGAGTTTATTTCTCGCGGAGCAAATTTTTCGGTGGGAGAAGGATATCTTCACTCTCTTGGCGGAGACTATATCTTTCGCTCCCCGGGTATTCGCCCCGACCTGCCCGAGATAACCGAAGCGGTCAATAACGGCGCAGAGCTGACGAGTGAAATGGAGCTTTTTTTTGAGGTCTGTCCTTGTCTGATAATAGGCATTACGGGTTCGGACGGCAAGACCACGACAACGACCGTCACACACCTGATTTTGAAGACCGAGCTTGAGAAAAAAGGCAAAGGCAAGGCTTACGTCGGTGGAAACATCGGTGCGCCGCTTCTCCCACTCGTCTTTGAGATGACCGAGGACGACGTAGCGGTAGTCGAGCTTTCAAGCTTCCAGCTCCAGACGATGAAGCAGTCGCCAAGCCGCGCGGTCATAACGAATATGTCGCCCAATCATCTTAATTGGCATACCGATATGGGCGAGTACGTAGCGGCAAAGCGAAATATCTGCAGCCATTTGGGAATAGAGCATCTTGTAGTCAACAGAGAAAACGTAATAACCCATGGGATTGCCCAAAGCTGTGACGTTTGCACAACTTATTTTTCGTCTACACGCTCGTCGTACGAAGAAATAGAACCGATTTTGAAAAAAAATTGCTCGGCGGTCTATGAGGACGGCGGAATAATATATTTTGACGACGGAAAAGACAGAGAGCCGATACTCAAGGTTTCGGATATTCTTCTTCCGGGAATACATAACGTGGAAAATTATATGGCGGCGATCGCGGTAACGCGAGGACTTGTATCGGCAGAGACAGTAGTTAAAGTTGCATCAAGCTTCGGCGGCGTTGAGCATCGGCTTGAATTCGTCCGAGAGAGAAACGGAGTAAAATATTATAACAGCTCGATAGATTCCTCTCCCACGAGGACCGCGGCGGCACTTTCAGCTATTGGCAAAGCGCCCGTTATCATTTGCGGCGGATCTGAAAAAAACGTCAGCTTCGAGGGCTTGGCGATCGATCTGTGCACAAGAGTCAAAGCAGTAGTGCTTACGGGACAATCGGCGCCGCACATACTTGCAGAGATAGAAAAATGCCCGAGCTACGACAAAGAGAAGCTTGCCGTCAAGCATATCCCGAATTTTGACGAGGCAGTGCTCGCGGCGGCAAATATGGCAGAAAAAGGAGATATCGTACTGCTTTCTCCTGCTTGTGCAAGCTTCGACGCGTTCAAGAATTTCGAGGAGCGCGGCAACAAATTTAAGACGATAATAAACGGATTATAAAGAACAACGAAAGGAAAACAGTATGAACTTGAAGGAATTGATAATCTCCTTGTCCTCTCTTATGAGCGTAACGGGCTACGAAAGCTACAGCACGGACAAGCTTGTAGAGATCATGGGAAAAAAATTCGACGAAAGCTATGTCGATAACATAGGAAATCACATATTTGTCAAAAAATGCGGCAAGGAAAACGCGCCCAGAATACTTATCGACTGTCACTTCGACGAGATCGGAATGATGGTCACGGGATACAAGAAGGGCGGCTTTTTGAAGGTTACCAACGTCGGCGGTGTAGACACCAGACTTCTGCCCTCAAGCGAGGTCGTTATATTTGGTAAGGAGACTATATCCGGAATATTTGCAACCACTCCCGAGAGTGACCGCAGGTTCGGCGACGATAGCCTCAAGCCCATCGATCAGCTTGTGATCGATACGGGATATCCCGACGACGAGCTCAAGGAGCTCTGTCCCCTCGGTACACCTGTTTCCTATAAGGGCGAATATCACCTGCTCAAGAACGACAAGCTTGTCGGCAAGGCATTCGACGATAAAGCGTGCGGCGCTTGTGCCGTTTACGGAATCGATGCGGTCGACAGTCTTGATCTTGTCGCAGACGTATACTTTGTATTTGCAACTAGAGAGGAGATCGGTTGCGTTGGCGCAGGTCCCGCAGCTTACGGTATTGATCCCGATTACGCGCTCGTAATGGACGTAACTAACTCCTGGATCCCCGAAATGACGGGAATGAAATGGACGGCTATCGGCACGGGTGTTTCAATCGATATCTCGCCCGTAACCAATAGAAAGCTGACCAAAATGACGGCAAAGCTTTGCGAGGAGAAGGGAATCAAATATACTCTCCGCGCGTCGCCCGGAAGCACGGGAACCGACGCCAACTCAACGGGAACGGTACGCGAGGGAATCCCCACCGTGCTTTGCAGTCTGCCCCTTCGCAACATGCACACGGCAAACGAGCTTTTGTTGCTTGACGACGCGAAAGCGTTGGCAGACCTTGTTTCCGAGTTTATCAAATCCAAGGAGATCGCGGAGGTGTTTGCAAGATGAAAAAATATTACGGAACAGAGCTTGTAGGCAAGCTGTCCGAGCTTTTCGGTCCTTCGGGCTGTGAGGGCAACGTTGCCGAGTTTATCATATCCCAGATCGACGATTGCTGCGACGCGTATTGTACGGACCGTGCGGGCAACGTCATCGCGAAAATGTGCGGAAGCGGACTTGAGTATAATGCCGCAGAGCCGAGAAAGGTCATGGTTTGCGCGCACATGGATGAGGTCGGCGTTATGATACGCGACTTCGACGAGGACGGATATATCAAGATCGCGCCCATCGGTTCGATAGACCCGAGAGTACTTTGCGGAAGGAATCTCGTTCTCGGAGACGAGGATAAGAGAATTGAGGGAATAGTCGCATCCAAGGCGATACACATGCAGTCGCCCGAGGAGAGAAAGCACGCGACGCCCATATACAAAATGAACGTTGATATCGGTGCGAACACCGAGAGCGAGGCGAGAGCCGAGCTTGATATCGGAGACGTTGGAGTTTTTGCTTCGAATTTCTCGCTTTTCGGCAAGGATGGCAGATATATGAAGGGCAAGGCGCTCGACGGCAGAATTCCGTGCGCGGCTATGATCGAGATCATGCGCTCCTTCAGAGAGAGCGCAAAGGCGCTGCCTTGTGACGTCTACTTCGCGTTCACCTGCTGTGAGGAGACCTCCTTCTCGGCAACTCGAGTTGCCGCGCAGACGATAAAGCCCGACGCGGCGATAGTACTCGACTCGGTTGAGGCGGGAGATGCGGTATCAGGCGAGCCCTCCTGCGCGGTCAAGCTTGGCGAGGGAGTTGCCATTTCCTTTGCAGATCGCGGCGCGATATACGACCGCAGACTCACCGAGCTTGCGATCCAGGAAGCAGAAAACGGAAACGTGAAATATCAGATCAAGAAAACCACCTCGGGCAAAACGGGTGCGGTAAATATCCAGCGCGCCTGCGAGGGAGTGAAGGTCATCTCGCTTGCAGTGCCCGTAAGATATATGCACAGCGCGTCTTGCGTTGCGGATAGCGAGGATTATATCTCGCTCAAGAATTTCGTATATACGATGATCACCGCAAATAAGATTTGAAAGGGAAAGGAATTTGAAAAATGCTTAACATATTGAAGGCTCTTAACAACTGCCCCTCGATCTCGGGCAGAGAACACTCTATATCCAACAAGATCATGGGCTACATTGCCCCTCTTACCGATAAGGTCTACGAGGACGCTATGGGCAACCTCATAGCAGTTAAATGCGGTAGCGCTGAGGACAAAAAGAAGATAATGCTCTGCGCGCACATGGACGAGATCGGATTTATGGTAACTCATATCGAGGAATCGGGAATGATCCGTGTTACAACTATCGGCGGCATCAATTTCGTTTCTGCTTGCTTCTCGTACGTTGTCTCCGAGCGCGGAGTAAAGGGCGTGCTCGTTCCCAACGCAGGTGTTCCCGCTGCCGAGATCAAGGCAGAGAACGTTTACATCGATATCGGCGCAAAGGATAAGAAAGAAGCTGAAAAGAAGGTCAAGCTTGGCGATTTCTTCGTTGCAGAGCCCTCGGTTGAGAAGATCGGCAAGAGGATCTGCGGCAGACCCATGGACGACCGCATCGGTTGTGTTGCGCTTATTAAGATCGCCGAAAAGCTCTCTGAGACCGAGTGCAAGAACGACGTTTACTTCTGTTTCTCGGTTCAGGAGGAGGTCGGAATTCGCGGATCTCTCACCGCAGCGTTTGCAATCGCGGCAGATTACGGCATCGCGTTCGACGTGACCGCAACCGGTGACACCCCTGGCTCGAAGCCCATGGAGTGCTCGATAGGTGGCGGCGCGGCTATAAAGATCAAGGATAGCTCTGTTATCTGCGACAAATTAGTAGTAGATAAGATGATCGAGCTCGCAAAGGAAAACGACATCAAATATCAGTGTGAGATCCTTCTCGCAGGTGGCACAGATACCGCTTCTATGCAGAGAGCAGGTGCAGGCGCGCACGCGGGCGCTATCTCAATTCCCACAAGATATATCCACTCCAACGTTGAGATGATCGACTCGGGTGACGTCAACGCTTGCGTTGATCTCGCCGTCGCTTTCGTTCAGAACGTGTAAGAGAGAAAGATTAAGACAACAGTAATAAGGACAAAATTGTAAAGTCAATATGGCTTTTTAGTGGGCAAAAAGAGAAAATTTAACTATGGATAAGAGTTTTAGTCAAAGAAAACCTACGCGATTGAAAAAATTTGATTATAGCACGGTTGGAGCGTATTTTGTTACGATATGTGTCAAAGAAAGAAGGAAGCTTTTATCAGAGATAATTATTCCTAATGTTGCTGACACGAAAGGAAGGACGAATTTCGAATTCGTAGGGGACGGCGCCCTCGACGTCCCACAAATACGATTGACTGAATTAGGCGAAATTGTAGAAAAATATTTGTTATCAAGCGAGAATATTCCAAATGTTACGCTCGATGAATATGTGATTATGCCCGATCATATACACGCCATAATATTTATTCAAAAACAAGAGACTGGGACATCGAGGGCGCCGTCCCCTACGCCTGCAAATGAAGCACTTCCACATATTGTTTCAACATTTAAAAGATTTTGCACCAAAACAATAGGTAGCAATATTTTTCAACGCTCTTATTATGATCATGTCATCCGTGACAGAGAAGATTATGAAACAAGAAAAAAATATATCTGCGAAAATCCTATAAAGTGGTATTACGATAAGATATATGAGGATGAGTGAGGGGTGTTATAATGTTTAATAAATTCGTTTGGGATACATATTTAAAAGCTGGCGGGAATGATACTGTTAGCGTTTTTGAAAATATAATTGATGGAGAGTATTCTACGGACGTTGGAATAAGATACGCAGAATTTATTAGAAACCTGCATTCAAATTATTGTCCATGCAGGAGAATTGTTGAAGAAACATATTCTGCTCTTCGGCATCTTGTTGGTGACACAGATGATGGTTTTATAGCGCAGGCCTGTTATGCCGTTGCAGAACTTGGAGAAGTCGAATGCGAGATCAATGAAATACTACAAGTTTTCAAAAAAGGCATTGCTGGTGACGAACCTTTTTTGGCTAAAGATTTATTTGCAGAATTATCTGGAGGAATAGAATACTATAGCACATTTTTGTGGATATATTATCCGGATAAATTCGTGCCGTATTACTTTAAGCATAATTTCAATGTTTTAAACTTAATTGCAGATGAGTTTGATATTGATCTGCCGTCTTTGCCTAAGAAAAAAGATTATGAGGGACGGTTTAATTATTACGGTAACATATGCAAAGTTTTGCATAACTTTAGAATAAAAAATAATATGTCTCCCTATGAGTTGTGTGCTTTTTTATATGATTTTGCGCCCAAATATATAGGCGGTGTAGATAGTTACATTATTAATGACCTCCCCGAGCCCAAAAGTGCGTACTTTATCGGCGGAGATGCAAAAGATGCGTTTAATACGGCAACACCTGACGAAATAACTGCTTGGCAAGCGAATCCGGACACGCGAGCAGGAGATATGATTGTGATGTATCGCAGAACTCCCGTCAGCTCAGTGGAATCTGTTTGGCGTAGTGTTTCGATTGGATTTAATGATCCATTCTTCTATTATTATCGATGCACTTACATTTCCAATTGTAATCTAATACGACAAGTACATTTGAAAGAGCTTCAACAAGATGTTGTTTTTAAAGATGTTCCGATTGTAAGAAAGAACATGCAGGGAATAAATGGTATTGAACTGTTACCCTCGCAATATAATCATCTTATGGATATGGCAGGAGCTGATGTCGCACGATTACAGTATTCTGCTATTGATGGGGACGAAAGCTTTTCGACAGAAAAAGACGTTGAGAATAAGTTGGTAAAGCATTTGATAGAAAAGCTCGGGTATTCCGAAGATGACTATGTTCAGCAGCTTAGAATAAGAGTAGGAAACCATAATTTCAAATTGATTCCTGATTTTGTAATTAATCCTGTTGTAAGTCAAGGACATTATTCTGCTTCATTTTTGATTGAGGCAAAATTAAGCATACCTACGTTGAGCTTTTTAGAAGAAGTAAAAATACAAGCAAGAAGTTACGCGAAACAACTTGGCGCAAAGTATTCTGTTATTGCTTCCAAGGAAAAGGTGTGGGTGATGTCATCGAAGGATGATTATTCGAAGGAGATATTCAGTGCAACTTGGCACGAACTGAATGATTCAGATTCTTTTTACGAGTTGTTCAGGTTGCTTGGCAAAGGGAAATAATTATGCATTTGTATAAAGTTGCAAACAAAAGAGATATCAATGATATTGCAATACAGCTATCGCGTGCATCTAATATTGGACGGGATATCTCAAGTCATCCACATGGTTTTGATTCCATTGTTAATTTTGATTTTGGACATATTTACATCGATAATAATCTTTTTAATATGTTGGACGAAAATCTTTGCCAAGAAATTGATGCGTGCCTTCGAAAAATTGTAAAGGGAGATTATGGAATAGTGTCGCCCGAAGACATTGAAGAAAATAACGAGAGCAGATATTTCGGTACCGGAGAACTTACGGCAAAATATAAAATATCTATTGGAGCAATTCAAATTGCTAAATTTTACAACAAAACAGTTATTGAGATGGCGGTTTGAAAAGTATAAAAATGATTTGAGAACATACAAATTCTTAATTTTAGAGTGGATTGCTCGAGAATGAAAAGCACCATCACTATTTAGATTAAAAGACGACTGCTGTATGTGATAAATATAAGAACCCCTTGTGATATTTTAAAAACAGGAGAGGATAAAAGACAAAATGCAATTTTCACAGAAAATAAATGAGCTCGCGGCGGCAGCAGAGAGAGATCTTGCGCCGATATTTGCGAAAATCGACGAGATCTCGTTTGAAAACACAAATAAAGTAATGGACGCGTTCCGCGAGCACAGAGTCGCGGCAACCAACTTCGATACGACGAGCGGATATGGCTACGACGACCGCGGACGCGACGTGCTCGATCGCATCTGGGCAGACGTTTTCGGAGCAGAGGCGGCATTCGTCCGTCACAACATAGTAAATGGCACGCAGGCGCTGACTATCGGACTTTTCGGACTGCTTCGCCCGGGCGACTTGATGTGCTCGGTCGCAGGTAAGCCCTACGATACGCTTGAGGAGGTCATCGGTATTCAGGGTGAGGCAGGAAACGGCTCGCTTGCAGATTTTGGCGTGAGATATAAGCAAATAGAGCTTACCGAGGACGGCGGATTTGATTTTGCCGCTATTGGCGAGGTCTTGAAGACCGAGCTTGCGGCAGGGAAGCCTGTTAAGGTGATATTCGTTCAGCGCTCCAAGGGATATCTCAATCGCAAGACCCTCACGGTCGGCGAGATCGGTGAGCTTGTAAGCTTCGTCAAGGGAATATCTCCCGAGACCTACGTCGTGGTCGATAACTGCTACGGCGAGTTTACCGAAACGATCGAACCTACGGCGGTCGGCGCGGATATGATCATCGGATCGCTGATAAAAAATCCCGGCGGCGGTATGGCAGAGACGGGCGGATATATCGCAGGCTCTGCTCGCGCGGTCGAGCTCGCGTCGTATAGACTTACGAGTGTCGGTTGCGGACTTGAGGTCGGTGCAACGGTCGGTCAGACCAAAAATATGTACAAGGGACTTTTCTACGCTCCGCACACCACCGCACAGGCGCTCAAAACGGCGCACCTTGCGGCGTATATATTCGGAAAAATGGGATATAACGTCTCGCCCAAGTGGAACGAGACCCGTTCCGATATCATTCAGACAGTTATTACGGGAGCACCCGAGCTGCTCTGCGCATTTTGCAGAGGAATTCAAAAGGGCTCGCCCGTCGATTCCTTCGTCACACCTGAGCCTTGGGCAATGCCGGGCTACACCGATGAGGTCATTATGGCGGCTGGAGCGTTCGTACAGGGCGCTTCGATAGAGCTTTCCGCAGACGGTCCGATGAGACCGCCATATACCGTGTTCTTCCAGGGCGGACTTACGTATGAAAGCGGTAAGATAGGTATTCTTTCGGCAGCGGAAGAAATGCTTGGTTTCGATAAATAAACGGATGAAAGCGAATTTTTCTCAGGAGTAACAAAATGTCAAGTAAGATAAAAAGAATCGCGGCAGCCCTGCTGCTTTTGGCAATACTTGTTTCGGCGTTTGCCGCATGCTCAAATAGCGACGTGCCCGATGGATATCAGCTCGTAGCCTGCGAGGGCGACCAATTCAGACTTTACGTGCCTACGCAGTGGACGCCTAATACCACGGGCGGCGTAACGAGCGCATATTATTCGGCATCCGCAGGCGTGTCGGTGAACGTTACCGTTGCCGACGACGCAGGTGAGCTGTCTGTTGAAGAATATTGGAACAAATGCAACGAGAATTTTGCAAAGTCGCTCAAGGACTACGAGTGGTCAGGCAAGCACGAGACTATGGTGCTTGGAGGCAAGCCTGCGTATAAATACGTTTACACGGCGAAGATCACTCTGGTCAACGGTGAGAAAAGCGAGGCCGTGGACTACAAATTTATGCAGGTAATGGCAAGATGTGAGGACGAGCTTTACGTTTTCGTTTACAGCGCACCTCTCGAGAGCTACGATGCTTATCTTGAGACGGTCGAGGGCGATAGCGACGGTGCGGGTATATTGCCTTACTTCGTGTTTGCCGAGCCTTATAAGAATGAAGAAGACAAAAAATATTCGGATAAGGTGACCGTACCCGATGGAATGAAGCTTATCTCTACCGACGAGCTCGCGTACAGATTTTTCGTTCCAAATAGCTGGATAGTCAATGACCGTTCCGAGTTTTCCGCGGCATACGCATCGGAGAGCGATTCCTCGAACGTAAGCGTTCAGATGTATATGACTAAGGACGAGAGCAAGACCGTTGAGGAATATTTCGCAGAATGCGAGGCGAGATACAAAGATATTTTCGACTCCTACACGCTCGTTTCTGCCGAGGATATCAAGATGGACAAAGTGCCTGCAAAGCAGTACGTTTATACGATAGTCAGCGGCGGCGTGGAGTATAAGCAGCTTCAGGCTATCGTAGTCAAGGGCGCGGTATTCTATACCGTGACCTATACGGCACTGCCCGAGCAGTTTGACGCTCATCTGTCCGACGTTGCAAAAATGATAGAGAATTTTGACATAAGATAAAATGATATATTTGGATAACAGCGCCACCACCGAGATCTCGGCGGTGGCGAAGAAAAAAATGATAGAGGCTATCGAGGTCTACGGCAACCCTTCTTCAAGACACTCGATGGGAATTGAGGCGAGAAGGCTCGTCGATCGCGCAAGAGAGCAGGTCGGCTCGGCTCTCGGTCTCTCGCACCCGTCGGCAGAGAATCTGATCTTTACGTCCTGCGGAAGTGAATCGAACAACACCGCGATACTCGGAAGCCTTTATTCAAAGGGAAAAAGAAGGTATAACAAGGTCATCACCACAGATTCCGAGCATCCCTCGGTCGATAACGTGATGAGAAAGCTCGAAAAGGACGGCTTTGAGGTTGTAAGAGTCTCAACTCGTGGTGGAGCTATTGACGAGAGCGAATTTATGGCGGCGCTCGACGATAACGTTGCACTCGTGTCGCTCATGCTCGTGAATAACGAAACGGGTGCCGTTTATAATGTCGCAAGGCTGTTTTCGGCAGTTAAGAGAAGATGTCCCGAGGCAGTAACGCATTGCGATGCCGTGCAGGGATTTTTGAAGGTGCCATTTACCGCAAAAACGCTCGGCGCGGATATGATAAGCGTCAGCGCGCATAAAATACACGGCCCCAAGGGAGTTGGCGCACTTTACGTCAGCCCCGAGATCGTCAAAATGAAAAAGCTTACACCTTACCTTATCGGCGGCGGTCAGGAAGACGGCTTCAGGTCGGGTACGGAGAATATCGTGGGAATAGTCGGATTCGGCGAAGCGGCGGCAGAGGGAAGAGCAAAAATTTCCGAGTCGGTCGGCAAAATGGTTTCCCTTCGAGATCTTTGCGCTGAAAAAGCAATCGCGGCAGGCGCGAGACCTAACATTCCAACAGCACAGAGAGCACCCCATGTTTTAAGCCTCACACTTCCCGATATCAAGAGCGAGACCATGCTCAATTTCCTTTCGTCGAAAGGCTTTTGTGTGTCCGCGGGTTCTGCTTGCTCGTCTCATTCGAGACATATTTCTTCCTCGCTCGTCGGATTTGGATTGCCAGAAGCAGAGGCGGACTGCACTATCCGCGTAAGCTTCAGCGAGTACAACACAGAGGAGGAAATAAACGCGTTTGGTGAAGCCTTGCGAGAGGGAATCGAATCGCTGGTGAGGATCAAAAGATAAAAGGAGATTTCAATAATGAGAGAGTCCTTAAGAGAGCTCTGTGAGCTTTTTATTGATAACCGAGGGGTAGTAAAAAAGACGTTTTCAATGGAAAACAGTTGCTTTTATCCCGTTTGTGCTGCACTCATAACCGAAAAAGGAAGATCTGCAGATGCCGATCGGCTTAAAGAATGTCGCGCGATCTTAAAGAGCAAAACAGGGGTATTTTCCAACTTCAGGGGCGCGGCGGTATCCTCGATAATCACAATGCTTTCGCTTGACAGCGACCCCGAGGGCAGACTCGATAGAGCATTAGACTTTTATAAGGAGCTCAGAGAACATTTTTACTCGTCGGAGTATCTGCCGGTTGCGGCAATGATGCTGTCCGATACCGTCGAACCCGAAATTTACCCCACGGTAAGCTTGCGCGCCCGCAAAATATACGATCTTATGAAGTCCGAGCATCCGTTTCTGACCTCGAGCGAGGATAGTGTTTTTGCGGTAATGCTTGCGCTGTCAAGCCTTTCGGACGACGAGGTCATCCGTGATACCGAAAACTGCTATAACGTTCTTTTGGAAAGGTTCAAGTCGAGAAACGCGGTGCAGTCGCTTTCGCACGTGCTCGCGCTTTACAGCGATAGCGCGTATACGGCGGCGGACCGATGCCGCAACACGATCGCACTTTACGACGCTTTGCGCGAAAAGGGAATTAAATACGGCACGGAATACGAGCTTGCCACGCTCGGCATGCTTGCAATGCTTGATTGCTCGATCGATGAAACCGTGGCGGATCTTGAAGCGGTAGATGCTTTTCTGTCGGAGCAAAAGGGCTACGGCTTTTTTGGAGCATCGAGGAAGGAAAGACTTATGCACGCCGCGATGATAGTTGTAGGTGAGCGCTCGGGCGAGACTCATGATATGAATGCTACCGCGATCGGAAGCACGATCGCGATGATAGCGGCACAGCACGCGGCGACCTGCGCGGCAATTATGTCGGCAAGTGCAGCGGCAAGTGCGGCTGCGGCAGCAAGATAATAAGGAGATTTTTGTGAAATTAATCAAAATACTTAAAAGTAAGCCCTTTCGAGTGACCGTATCGGTTTGTCTTGCACTCGGATTGCTCGCAGTGGCATTTGTTTTTGGCGTGAACGCGCTCGTTGTGTCATCCGCAAAGGAAAACGTGATAACGGCAAAAGAGGCTGCGGAGCTTGAGGACGTGGATTGCATTATCGTGCTCGGATGTCTTGTCAGATCCGACGGAACGCTGAGCGATATGCTTTGCGACCGCGTGGAGCGCGGGATCGAGGTCTACGAGCTTATGGCGGAGAAAAGCGGATCGAAGTTGCTTATGAGTGGCGACCACGGAACAGTCGAATACGATGAGGTCAACGCTATGAAGCAATACGCAATAGGAAAGGGAATAGAATCCGAAGAGATCTTTATGGATCACGCGGGCTTTTCCACTTACGAAAGCATATATCGCGCAAAGGAGATCTTCGGTGCGGAAAGAGTAGTCATAATTACGCAGGAATACCACCTTTACAGAGCGCTCTATATCGCCGACGCGCTCGGCTTGGAGGCATACGGAGTCGCATCGGATCAGCGCACTTATTCAGGTCAGACCATGCGGGACGTAAGAGAGATATTGGCGAGGAACAAGGACTTTTTAACCTCCTTGTTCAAGCCCAAGCCTACCTATCTCGGAGAAACGATTTCGCTCGACGGTAGCGGAGACGTAACCAACGATTATTGATTACATATAATATATAGGGAGAGGGTGCTGTTAATGACAAGTCTCTCCCTATCTTTTTTAATGATATAAGTTAAATGAACTTAACTAAATCAACAAAAAGTTAAGCAAACAACAAATTAATTCAGCCATTTAAACCGTAATAATAAGCAAACTTAACACAAAATTTATTGTATTTTCTTGCAAAAAAAATCTGAAAAAATTTCAAAAAAGGTATTGACAAAAGGATTTTTATGTGATATAATTTACAAGTCGCCGCGAGAAAACGGCATTTGGAAGCATAGCTCAGTTGGGAGAGCATCTGCCTTACAAGCAGAGGGTCATAGGTTCGAGCCCTATTGTTTCCACCAATTATTTGAAGTAATCCACGGAATGAAACCTATTCACTTTTCACTCTTACCTATTACTTCATTAACGGCCCGGTAGTTCAGTTGGTTAGAACGCTAGCCTGTCACGCTAGAGGTCAGGGGTTCGAGTCCCCTTCGGGTCGCCACTTACCTTTTTCGAGAAAAAGGTAAGCCAAAAAGCTTCCAATATCGGTTGTATGGTATTGAAGA
>JAFXHH010000004.1 GCA_017536475.1 Clostridia bacterium | reverse complement strand
GGAGGAAAAACTTTTTTCAAAAAGTTTTTCCTCCCCCACAAAAAATCCTTTAATACTGACGTCCCCAGACCACCATATGCTTAGCAGGCTTACCGCAGCAAACGCACTTATCGGAGAGGTTATCCTCTATAAAGGGTATGCAGCGGGACTTGACTCCGCCAGTGGTATCTTTAAGTTTTTCTTCGCATTCAACGTCGCCGCACCACATCGCCTTGATAAATCCGGGCTTGTTTGCCGCAACGTCGAGAAATTCCTCGTAAGTCGTCGCCGTATGAGTCTTTTCGGCAAGGTTCTTGCGAGCGCGCTCGACGAGCTCATCGTGCACGAACTTGAGCATCTTTGCGACCTCGTCCTCAACACCGTCTATAGCAACGAAGTTCTTTTCGCGAGAAACGCGGCTGACGAGCACGCAGTTTCCGCTTTCGATGTCGCGAGGACCGATCTCGAGACGAACGGGCACGCCCTTCATCTCGTACTGGCTGTACTTCCAGCCCGTCGACTGATCGGAGTCGTCAAGCTTTACGCGGTAGCCCGCCTTGACGAGTCTTTCCTTAATTTCGTTAGCCTTTTCAAGTACGCCCTCTTTATGCTGAGCAACGGGAATGATAACGACCTGAATAGGAGCGACCGCAGGAGGCAGAATAAGTCCGTTGTCGTCGCCGTGCGCCATAATGATAGCGCCGATCATTCTCGTAGAAACGCCCCAAGAGGTCTGATGAGGATAGTTTACGGTGTTATCTCTGCCCGTGAAGGTAATATCAAACGCCTTTGCAAAGCCCTGACCAAAATAGTGCGTAGTACCACCCTGAAGCGCAACGCCGTTGTGCATCATAGGCTCGATGGTGTAGGTCTCGACCGCACCCGCAAACTTTTCCTTCTCGGTCTTCTGACCCGTGATCGCAGGGATCGCAAGGCAGTTGAGATAGAACTCCTCGTAAACCTTGAGCATCTGCAAGGTCTCCTCCCTTGCCTCTGCCTCGGTCTCGTGCATGGTGTGTCCCTCCTGCCACAAGAACTCACTCGTGCGGAGGAAGGGGCGTGTGGTCTTTTCCCAACGGACCACGTTAACCCACTGATTATAAAGCTTGGGCAGATCGCGGTAGGAGTGAATAATATCCTTAAAATGCTCGCAGAAGATCGTCTCCGAGGTAGGACGGACGATAAGGCGCTCCGAGAGCACGTTCTGTCCGCCGATAGTAACGACTGCACACTCGGGCGCAAATCCCTCAACGTGATCCTTTTCCTTCTGAAGCAGGCTCTCGGGAATGAACAAGGGCATATAAACGTTCTCATGTCCGAGGGCTTTGAAGCGAGCGTCGAGCTCCTTCTGTATATTTTCCCAGATAGCATAGCCGTACGGACGGATGATCATGCATCCCTTAACGCCCGAATAGTCGGCAAGCTCTGCTTTTTTAACAACGTCAGTGTACCACTGCGCGAAGTCCACGTCCATCGACGTGATCTGTTCAACCATTTTTTCTTTTGCCATTTCAGTATATCTCCATTGAAACAAATATCATTAACATAAATATTATACGGCAAAAAGATAATTTTGTCAAGCGAAGAAAAGACAATTACTCAAAAATAAAATTCGCACGAAAAATATCCGTCAAAATGCACACATTTGACCCTTAATAACGGGCAATAAAATGCAAAATAACGATTTTTCGAGAAATTTTCAAAAAACTCTTGTATATTTGAAAAAAATGAGTTAAAATATATAATTGGGAAGATAAGGAAACGTCTTTCCAAAGCTCAGAGTTAAAAAAATAAAATAAATTAACGGAGGACATTAAAATGTCAGTAAAAGTTGCTATTAACGGATTCGGCCGTATCGGTCGTCTCGCATTCCGTCAGATGTTCGGCGCAGAAGGCTACGAGGTAGTTGCAATCAACGACCTTACCAGCCCCTCTATGCTTGCTCACCTTCTCAAGTACGATACCGCTCAGGGTAACTACGTTGCTATGGGTCACACCGTATCTGCTAACGACGAGGAAGGCACCATCACCGTTGACGGTAAGACTCTTAAGATCTACGCTGAAAAGAACGCAGCAGATTGCCCTTGGGGTGAGCTCGGCGTTGACGTAGTTCTCGAGTGCACAGGCTTCTATACATCTAAGGACAAGTCCATGGCTCACATTCAGGCAGGCGCAAAGAAGGTTGTTATCTCTGCTCCCGCAGGCAACGACCTCAAGACCATCGTTTACAACGTAAACAATGAGACTCTTACCGCAGAAGATCAGATCATCTCCGCTGCATCCTGCACCACCAACTGCCTCGCTCCCATGGCAAAGGCACTTAACGATGCATACCCCATCCAGAGTGGTATCATGACTACCGTTCACGCATACACCGGCGACCAGATGGTTCTCGACGGTCCTCACAGAAAGGGTGACCTCCGCCGCGCACGTGCAGCAGCTCAGAACATCGTTCCCAACTCCACCGGCGCTGCAAAGGCAATCGGTCTCGTAATCCCCGAGCTCAACGGCAAGCTCATCGGTTCTGCTCAGAGAGTTCCTACCTGCACCGGCTCTACTACCATTCTCGTAGCAGTAGTTAAGGGACAGAACGTAACCAAGGACAGCATCAACGCAGCTATGAAGGCAGCAGCTAACGAGTCCTACGGCTACAACGAGGATCAGATCGTATCCAGCGACGTTATCGGTATGAGATACGGTTCTCTCTTCGATGCTACTCAGACCATGGTAGCAAAGATCGACGACGACACCTATCAGGTACAGGTTGTTTCTTGGTACGACAACGAGAACTCCTACACCAGCCAGATGGTTCGTACTATCAAGTACTTCGCAGAGCTCGCTTAATTAAGAGTAATGTAAATAGAAGGCAGACGCACAAGCGTCTGCCTTTTGGTTTTATACCGCGTAAAAATACCGCCGACGACGTCGGCGGTATTTTAATTATAACATATGTCAACCCAGCTCGGCCTTCCTGATTCCCAAGCCGCATCCGACTTTGCCTCCCTTTTTGAGATGCTCGACGTATCTGCGGCGCATCGACGTATCCGTGGGAAGCTTGTCGGGGTCCTTTTCGTCGGTGTCGAAAAGTCGCCAAAGGTCCTCTCCGTTGTTGTCGTCCGACTTTATGACCTCATATTCAGCCATAAATCTGTAAGTATTGCTCTCGGGAGCAAGTATCTCCTTGTTCGCAGGATAAAGCAGCCACGAATAGCAGGCAAACGGATAATCAACCCCAAAGCGCTCTCTGTAAAATTCCCTCGCCTGCGCGTAGGAACGGTCGCAGGTCTCCTTGTCGATCGGGGTGTTAGTCCTTGGAATGTGAACGCTTATAACGCGAGTTTTGTCCTTTTCAATCTTGACACCGTGCCCCTCGTAGTCAAACCAGAGCGTCACGAGCTCAAATTGCAATCTTCCAAGAGCAAATCTCGTCAGATTGAAAAATCCGACGAACCAAGGCGCAACGAACGAGCCGCAAACACCCTTGACAACCTTGCACTCCTCAAGCTTCCACTTAAGATCAAGCACGCTGTCGCGGTAGATCTGCAGGTCAATGCCCTGCTCGATATAAAGAGCCTTAAGATGCTTGGTCATGCAAATAAATACAAGCAACTCAACGGTGTACGCGTGCAGACCCGTGACCCTCGTGATCTCTTTCGCCTTGTTGTAGACCTCGATCTCGTAGTTAAGATTGTAGTCCGCCTCGTACGCCGCCAAAGCCTCGCAAAGCAGCCTGCCAGCCTCTCCGTTCTCTGCGATAGCGTCGTAGGTCGAGAGCAATATCTCTGCATCGCCCTCGTCATATCCGAATTCTCTGAAAAATTCAACTA
Organism: Clostridia bacterium; assembly: GCA_017536475.1. Classification (GTDB taxonomy): domain Bacteria; phylum Bacillota; class Clostridia; order Oscillospirales; family CAG-272; genus SVTX01. Next base: position 91,644 of record JAFXHH010000004.1, on the reverse strand, counting down.
AATATTCTCTCATTTTTTGTCAAAAAAAATCTTACTTCTGATATTCCTTCAATATCTCCGAAAGGAGAACGGGATCGTCGGTCATAATGCAGTCAACGCCCATCTCGATAAGCATACGCATCTCGTCGGGATCGTTGATAGTCCAGTACTGAACCGCAATATTGCGGCGGTGAGCACGGCGAACGAGACTCATGCTGTCAAGCGGAATATTAATGCCCTTAATATCGTAGGACAGAGGGATCTGCAGGCAAGCAAAATCGCCGTTGTCAAAAATGTTTACACCGAGGTACTGGGTAAGAACGAACTTCGCCGCCGAGCCCGTGGGCGCACCGCGAAGCAGCTCGGGATAGTTTGTCTTAAGCTCCTGCTCGATCTCATCGTTAAACGTACCTATAACGATCTGATCCTTGTATTCGGGGTACTTGTCAAGAGTTTCGGCTAAAATACGGCAAGCCTCTCTGCCTCTGTCGCCGCCGTCCTTGATCTCAACGATAAAGAGAAGATCGGGATGGCTCTCGTAGAAGGTCTCAAAGAGCAGGTCGACCGTTGCGATCTGCAAGCCAGCCTCCTCGATGTTCTCAACGTCCTTGTAGATGCGCTCTCCGTTCTTATCCTCAAAATAGTAACCGAAATTATACTGCTGAAGCTCGGCAAGAGTCATATCCTTGATGTAGTGACGTTTGCTCTCGTCCTCGCAGAGCGCGTCGACCTCTTCCTCGGAAATGTCGCCGTTTACGTTGCAGGTTCTATCTATATAACTGTCGTGATTGTAAACGAGGTATCCGTCAGCGGTGAGATAGAGATCGCTCTCGATGATATCAACACCGATAGTGCGAACCGCCTCGGAGAATGCCAGCATAGTATTTTCAGGATTGTTTTTGCCGCCGCCGCGGTGCGCCGCGATCATGGGCAGCTCGTCCTTCTCTACGATGAAGGGATTGTTCTCAACGTTCTTTTTCGGGGGTATTACGTTGACCACCACGAAAAACAGCACGATAGCCGCAAGAATACATCCTATAATTTTCAAAGCTCTGAACTTTTTCATAAAAGCACTTCCTTTCAGTTGTATAGGTAGATTTAAAAACGCCTATACCACGATCAGTATACCATATTATTCCGATTTTTGCAATAGTTATTTTCCCGAATCAAAACTTTTCTTACAGTGGGTAATGCCAACACCGCCTACCAAAAGGAAAAGAGGCATAAAGCCTCTTTTTTGTTTTGGTGCGGGCGACAGGACTTAGAACCCTTACACTCGCTTCGCTCGGTGGCTGATTCAAGTGAGACTGCTCGACCATACGAAAAATACGCAGTAGGGATAAACCCTACTGCGTATTTTTGGTGCGGGCGACAGGACTTGAACCTGCGCGTCGACCTCCTCGTATCCGAATTCTCGAAAAAATCCAACTAAATATTCTCTCATGTTCCTCGTCCTCCCCAACGGATCAGGATCAATAAACCGTGATCTCTCTCATCGTGTTCAGCCCCGCTCCGAATTTCTCGACTCCATAAGTATAGCCTTTACTCAATCAATTTCATTATATTGAGCGAAATAGTATTTCATTATTTCTGCAACTTCTTTAATTTCTTTTTTGAAATATATAGAACTAAAGCTAATATGTCCCCATGTATTTGTTGACCGTCTATTTAATCTCTGCAACAATTTTTGATTTTTAATGTACTTTTCCGGTGATTTTAAAATGATACAAATAAAATGTGTGTTACCCATATATGGGATTATGTTTATTTTTTTTATATCTTCCCATCTAATCATTCCGACTGAATTATAACTCATTCCCTCTTGAATACCAATTTCATTTACAATTAATACAGGCTTTTTATTATATATTTGTTTAAAGTATCCTACAGTACAAAATGCGCAAATAGGAGCAACTAAGATACACATGATAACGAAAAATAAAGGAGTATCTGCTGTTAGCCAAGGAATGTCGACAAAATAAATTATAATAGGCAAAATTAATATCACTGTTGCGAAAAACATGCCTATTGTAAATTTTATACTCTTCGCTTTTTTTCTTGGAATTGTAATTTCTTTATTCATGATTTTTACTCCGTTATTCCACTTGAAAATACAACTTGTTAATTACATAGATTATATCATATAATTGTATAAATGTAAATATTTTTAGTGTAAATTAAATTAAAAAAGGCAACAGGATTTCGAACCCTTACACTCGCCTGCGGATGCTGGCAGATTCGACCGAGACTGATTACACAGACCAATAAAAAATGGAGGCTTTGAGCCTCCATTTTTTATTGGTGCAGTGAGTGATGATAAATCCGAACCAAATGCCTCCTCAATTTCGGCAAAGGTGATTGTTTTTGTGCCTTCCTTATAGTTGAATGTAATGACCAAGTAATCGTCGAACAGATAGATCGCATTAACAAAGCTATCGATCAGACGGCGGCGATGGTCAAGCTGTTTCATATTGAGCTTGCGGTACTTGATAAGATATGCGAGTATATCGTCTTTTGTAACTGTGGGTTTAGCAATTTCTTCTTTGAGAATTTGTACCGAGATCTCGCTCTTCTCGGCTTCGAGCTGCTCAAGACGTTGCTTGGTGGATGCGGTCAGAATTCCCGCTTGAATGGCGTTGACGAGATTGTCGATGCCTTTTTCGATTTCATCAAGCTGCTTGCGAAGAATTGGCAATGTTCTACTCTCGGCATTGAGCTTGGCAATCAGCATATCTGCAAGTCTGTCGAGCAATTCATCGTCAAAGATGAACTTCTGAATAAGCAGGATCACAACTTCTTCGATCCACTTCTTCTTGATGGTTTTCTTCTTACACGTTCCGCCTTTGCGTGTGCCTCGACACTTGTAATAGCGGTGAACTTCTTGGGTATGGCTCGTTCCGCTTTCACCCGTGATCAGACATTGGCAATATCCGCAGAACAACTTTGTTGTCAACAGGTACTCGTCCTCAGCTTTGTGCTTGGCGGGAGCCTTCTTGTTTGCGGCGGCGCGCTCTTGCACTTGCTCAAATAGCTTTGCGGGAACGATGGCGGGGATTCCGTTAGGAACGACCACATCACGATATTGGTATTCACCAATGTATCGGCGGTTGTGCAACATTCGTGTCACGGTATTAAGAGTGATCTTCGTTCCTCTGACGGTGCGTATGCCTTTGATGTTAAGGTCGTCCGTGATCTCTTGCATCGTTGCGCCCTTGGCGTATTTCTTGAACGCATCAAGAACGGCAGGCGCGGCAATGGGATCAACTTGGAAGAACTGATTTTCGTCAACGGTGTATCCGATAGGAAGTGTACCGCCGTTGTATTTGCATTTTAGCGCATTTTCGGTCAGACCTCGTACCACTTTCTCAGAGAGCTCCGCAGAGTAGTATTCCGCTATACCTTCAAGCACAGACTCAAGCAAAATCCCTTCTGAACCTTCTGAGATGGATTCGGTTGCTGATATGACCTTTACGCCATTCTTACGAAGCACATACTTGTAGTGCGCCGAGTCAACACGGTTGCGCGAAAATCTATCGAGCTTCCATACAATGACAACATCAAACTTTTTCGCCGCACTATCCTTTATCATTTTTAAAAAGTTCGGGCGGTGGTCTGTCTTAGCTGATAGAGCTCGGTCTATATACGGCTCAAGCAAGGTGATGTCGTTCTTCTTTGCAAAGGCTTGACATTCACGAAGCTGACCTTCAATCGATTCCTCTCTCTGATTGTCCGAGGAATATCGAGCGTATATTACTCCTGTCATTCAAACCCTCCTTCTATGCAATTTGCGGGAACATTATTTCGAATTTTGCCAAAGTATCTGTTTGCTTGGGTTTTCCTTCTTATCTCTTTTAGATATTGAGGTACAGCACGTACTTCTTTTACTGACAAAACATCCAAAAAGGCGGTAGCGAAAGCCGCAGTAGGTTCAACACTTCCATTAATCAATGAGGCAACACTTGAGCAAGAGAGGAAGAGCGATGCAGTGGCAATACCGAGAGATTGTAGTATTTTTGCAATCTCCTCTCGAATTTTTAATTGAGAATTAAATGACATATTGGGGTCATCATCTCTAACTTTTAAGTATTTTTCAATCTCGTAGGTATAAGCTCTTCGACAATTTTCAAAGTCTCTGTTTTGTCTTAACTTTATAATTTGATTCATAGGAATATCTTTGATCCTACATGGAATCGCAAATTCTATTTGGGTTTTGGCAATCTTATAATGCAATTTTTGAGATCTACAAATTATTCTATCATTCTTTTCTAATAGGGTATTGTATTTACTAACATCTGTAAACATTTCAAACTCTTGTCTCTTTGCAATTACATCCGCCAAAAAACTCATATAGGCAAAAGCTAAATCATTCGAAATTAAAATTCCGTAATCGAAAGGAGTTGCCAATCCATTTTCTAAACAAAAATCAAAAAACACTGGAGAAAATTTGCCTTCATACAAACGGCAATTTTGAAATCGGGGACTCCTCCAATTGTTAACCAAGTCTAATGATTGCGAGCGTGAAAAGAATGATAAATACCTTTCGGGATGATTTAAGTATTTTTCAAATTCTTCACACGCTATGATCGAGGCAATGTTGCCTTCTTCATACTCTGGGTTATATGGTCGAATTAGATTCGTATTATTCATTACTTCTATCGCAGTTTGCGAAAGGTATTGTTCCTCACGGACACACATATACGGAATGATAGGGCGCAACTCTTCAAAATACAATAAAGCAAACTTTAACCACGTTTCATCTTTCACTTCGAAACCGGGATAATAAATCATACTTTTCATAAATTTTTAATCCTCTTTATATGCAATCTTGCTATTTGCTAAGTCTAACAACTTGTTTTCCACACTTTGTTCCTTCTTCCATGTTTCAAGCTCGGCGCGCCATTCGTCCGAGGAGAAGAATTTTATAACACCGGGAAGGAGCACATCGGCAAGAGCTTCGATCTCATCATCGGGGATATCTAATCCCATATTCGCGCCGCCGTGCTTGTCCTTTAGAATCGCAATGATCCTTTTGCGCAGCGCGTCAACGTTAATTTGCGGAAGCTCTAAATAAACCCACGCGGTGTGCTTATCTTTGAGAATGTCGATCATTCTATTTAACATTTCTTTGATGTTCAAATTACATTTACCTCCTAAGGTTTTGTCCGTCATGACAAAAGCAGTGCTTGCTGCGACTGATGTATTTTCTTTCGGTTGGATTTGGGCATCCAACCGCGATGCTTGCTAAGACAAGCAGACACATTGGATACGTTTTTTGTTTCCGTTGGGATTTAGGACACAACGGCGATGCTTGCTGAGACCGATGGACCATTTGTCATGACAAACGCGATGCTTGCTAAGACCAACGGACATATTAGCGAGAATGGCTTTTGGACGTCCAAAAGCAGTGCTTGCTAAGACTGATAGACAAGCAAAGCATCATCAAAGTTTCTTGATAACTTGTGTAGCAATTCCTTGAATCTGAACGTTACGTTCAATGCGATCATCGTAATCGGGATTCTCAGCGTGTAGCAAATATGCTTTCTTTTCGGGAAGATAGGTAATGGTTTTGAGCAGCGTTTCAGTTCCATTTACAAGCACAACCGCATAATCTCCGTCCCTGCAAGTATTCTGCTCGCGCACGATAACGAGATCGCCATCGTTAACTCCGATGCCCGTCATTGAATCACCTTTTGCAGTAAGAATGAAAAACTTTCCCTCTCCCACAAGCGCAGTCGGCAACGGAATGATGTCTGCTTCTTCCACGTTCGGTTCGCTTGGCAAACCACAAGACACGGTAGAGTCGTATCGAATTGCGGGCGTGGTTTCAAACATATTGCGCGAGAGATTTGTGCCGATACTGCGACGACCATTGTACTCGATCTCGCCGTGTTCCTTCATATCTGTGAGGTATCTTTGCACCGAAGTTTTGGAGATCCCCGTTCCCGCTGCGATGTCGCGCACCGTCGGTGACTTGCGGTTCTCCATAAAATATTCGTCTATAAATTGGCGTATCGCCTCCGCCCTCTCGGGACTCCACTTATTCATAAATGCCTCCAAACTGCACAAGGTACAAATGTACCGCGTGATAATTATAGCATACGAAAGAAAGTTTGTCAATGGGTTTTGAAAAATTTTATACAAAAAACGGGGTTGTACTTTTTAGGCACAACCTCGTTTTTTGTTTCTATTAGTTTGGCTTGAAGTTTGCATCAGTTATTTATTTTGCTTCAAATTATGATTAGATAGATTTACAATTGTATTTAAGCATTCAAAATAATGATTGTTTGTGCTGATAATTAAATCTTTATCTGGCATATCAGAAAGAAGTGCTGAACTTTGATTTAATGAAGCATATATGCTTTGAATCAAGTTGCATACATTTTTGTAACGAGTAATTGCGATCATTCTTTTAGAAACGATCTCTGAAAACTCCTGACCAATAACTTTGTCTGACATATTGTATATTGGTTGAAGACACATAATGGCTTTATTTAGATAGTAACTTGTTTCTATAAAGTAAAACTGTAAAACGCTAATTTCAATTTTTTTATCATTTGTTTGGCTTTCAATTTTTTCATCTATTTGAGATGTTGCTTTGTCTTCAGACACATTTCTTGTTTTATCTAAAAGCATTGAATAATAAGATTCTGCCATCATAACATAATAACAGATGTCGTTATCAAATGAATCAATAAATTCTCTTGATGACAATAAATCATTGCCTGTTTTCATTTTTTGTATCCATCTACAAAATGGCTTTACAAATGATATCAATAATACAATTACACTTAGTGCAAGAATTGTGTACCAAATAGTTGAGGCTTTTTCATCAAAAACGCTTGAGAGCGCTGTTCCGAAAATTACCAAAACTACTTCAGCAACTGCTGATAATTGAAAAGAAACATTAGATTCTAAATTATGTGTGATTTTTTCTATTTGTTTCTTTTGAGAAAAGGCTTGCCATTCTATGGGCGATAGTTTTTTCATAATACACCTCCATTTATTTTTATGGATGACAATAATATAAAATGATTAATCCGAATAATCAGTTAAAAGTTTTTATCTATACGCTTGATATGATTGTATATTTTCATTGCCGAAGTTGCCGTATCTGTGTTCTTATGTATTGAATTTACTTTTAGCATTTGCATTTGCCAATAAACTAATGCGGTAGAATATGTTCTTTCTACATCTTCCCCAAGATTAACGATCTCAAGATATAATTTCTTTAACATATCATATACTTGATCGCGATCTTCATTTGGAGATGACATAAGAATTTTTAGTATGCATTCATACGCGCGAGAATAAATGTTTTTATTGAATTTCCACACCTTATTACTGCTATTTTTAACAGGTTTGGCATAAATCATATATCTTATTGCATTTTTCTTGAAACGTCCAAATTTTTTTGCAACATAAGCAATTCCTCCCTTTAAATACTCGTTTTGAGAGCAATCTACTTTGTTTGAATAATAACCATATCTGGAACCAATATAAATAAGCGACTCTTTCAATCCTTCGTTTGTTGTGGAAGGGGTGTTGAATTTTAAATTTAGATATGTGCTCATAGTATACTCCTTTTTTTATAAATTAAAGTGTTGTTTTACTATGGAATCCAGTTGATTGGCAATATCAGAAAACATCAAATTAAGATCAAGTGTTCTTACTGAGATTTTATTACCGTTCATCATAAACTGATTGTTCGGTGTAATTGCTTCATCTGTTTTTGCATAGAGCAACATTCCCGAAACGCTACCGTCGCCCATAACGTCTTGATTTTTGACGTATGTGAATATCTGATACATATTATTCGAGTGTAATGTTTGGGTGTTGTATTGCCCGGTTTGCATCGTATGAGCGTAGTACTTGGCATCAATGATCAAGGTTTTGCCTTTACATTTCAACATAATATCGGTCTGCATAATGGGAAGAAAATCAACCACACCATCATCAACGTTCCATTTGACTTGCGTAGAATTTGCTGAGATTACACCCTTATAATGATAACGATAATATTCAAGAATAAAGCGTTCATACAGACGACACATTCTCTGTTCATCAAGAAATGAAGCCATTTTGAAGTCACCTTTTTCATCCGAGTGAATCAATCCCTCTAAAACGAAATAGCAAACATTAATCAGCATTTTGTATCCTTGATTATTGCGCTGATATTTGAGCATATCCCAGCGAATAGTTCCAATTTCAATTTCATCAACATCAGAGAAAAAGAGCATTTCCTTTTTGAGTTCTGCCTTATGTTCACTTGAAACGGAAGGTTGCCTGATCAACATATTCGCAGTAGTTTTGATAATTTGATTAAAGCGATTGTTTTCTGAAAGCTCATCGTGCTCACAAGCAATCATTGGCTTCCTCTGCATTTTGAGCTTAATTGAGGACGTAATATCTACTTTCCCTCGAAGCGTGGACAAGTCCTCGTTTATGGTTATGTATTCACGATAAAGTCCTTGCTTCAACTGTTGTGCCAAGCCCTTTGCAAGAATAGCAGCAAACAAATCTCCGATATTATCGAAATTTTCGGAGCTGATTTCTTCGTAATTTGTCTGCTTCAAAACTTGAAAGGCATAGGTCAGCATATAGTAGATATTTTTTATCTGTATGCTTCTGTCTTTAATCATTGAAAATACCGTGCAAGTTATTCTCCCAACGTTGAACCTTGCTCTTGTCATCAAACCAATACTCGTTTAACATGGGAATAATATCGTATTCAACAACTTCTCTCATCCACTCGTCTGTACATTCTTTTTGACCACAGAAATAACTATGTCCAATGCAGAATCCACTACCGAGGGAACCGTCTGTTACAATTTCCTTGTTGAGCTCAACAATTCTATCAATCAAAACATTAAACGTATCATTTTCAAATGCGTTTTGATATGCCTTAAATCCATCAGAACGGAATCCGGGTTCGATTTCAAAGAAACTAAATCTTCTGCGAAGTGCGTAGTCGATCATTGCTAAGCTTCTGTCCGCGGTATTCATCATGCCTATAAGATAAAGATTTTTCGGGACGCTAAAAGGCAATCCATTATATGCAAGTGTAGTTTTTGTCCCTCTGTAATCCTTTTCGATAAGCATCATTAGCTCACCGAGGATTTTACTCATATTTCCACGATTGATCTCATCAATAATGAAAAAGAAATCTTTGTCAGGTTGACTTGATGCTTTTTGACAGAAACGATAGAATATGCCGTACTTTAGTTCAAAGGTCTCTCCTTCGGGTTTGTAACCCATAATAAAGTCCTCATAGGAATAACTTTGATGGAATTGTACAAACTCAACTCTGCTTTCGTCTTTTTCACCCATAATGGAATATGCCAAACGCTTTGCAGCGAAAGTTTTACCAACGCCGGGAGCACCTTGCAGTATTACATTTTTCTTGTTTTTGAGAAGGTGTGCAAGAGTGTCATACTTTTCTTCTGTCATATACACTTCAGAAAGAAAATCTGCTTTGCTGTATTTTTCGAGTTCAACGGGTTTTACAATAGGATTTTCCTCGCGGATCATATCCATAATGAAGTTGTATTCCTCTTTGGTTAATTTGAAAAGACTACCATTCGGGTTTACAAAGAACTCCATATTTTCAAGCTCCATACATTCTTTAAGTATGGAATATCCTATCGGGGAGCCTAAGGATTCTGTTTTCTCAAATACAATTTTTTCGCCATCATTCTCGGCAGTAATTTGTGCCAGTCCTACAATCTTCTTTGATGGCGCAGATTCATAGCAAACAAGAATATCCCCAGCCTTAACATCCAAGAAGTTTTGGAAAATTCTACGTTTATTTCCGTTTTCGTTGTATAGCGTGTAGCTTTGTGATTCGCCTACATTTACACTTGCAAAGCTCCATATTTTGGGGTTAGCATTTAGCCACCAATAATTACATTCCATATCATTTTCACTTTCTTCTTCTACAAAGTAAGGTGATACACTTGATAAATCGATTTCACTCAATGCATCAAGCAATTCGGGGCGAATACGGTAAGAATAATTTTTGCTACCATTTTCATTAACATATCTCCCGAGGAAAGGAATAACAAATACTCGATCATACTCTCCATCCATACAAGACGGTAATCCGAAATATTTTTTCATTCTTCTGCCCAAGTTCATAGTACAACCAACATATCTCTGAGGAGTTCCACCATAAACGTCGGATAACTTTTTACAAGTTGCTTCGCCTCCCAATTCCATCATTGCCTTAAGCATCTGCATAGGGGATGGGTGATCTGGCAGTTCAACTTCAAGAATGTACTTCTTCCAATCTTCTTTTGTAAGATTTGGATTGTATTTTTCAAGAGACGGGAAATAGGTGGGTATTTCGTCATCAACAACAGTTGTTTCTGATGTAGCCAAATAACGGCTGATATAGAATCCAAAATCAATGGTTAGAGTTTTCAGTTCACTATCAGGATAACACTCATCAGAAACACAAGACTTAAGAAGTTCACCAAGCTCCGAATCGTTTTTTAACAAAGAACAAATCTCGTCATAAAGCTTCATACCGCCCAAAACATTGTCAGCGGACTTTCCTTTGCGTGGAACAAAATCAGAGCTCAATTCTCGTGCTACTGCACGACACTCCGAATACTTATAGATATAATACTTGTCGGGATACCGTAACCACAAATATGTAGATATAGCATTGGTGCTCTGATAATGGTTTCTCCATGTTCCATTATCATACTTGATGCGAATTTCTTCTGCATCAGAAGCGAATTTCTCATATCGGCTTGCCAAGTCTTTAGTTTCATCAAAAAGATTTATAAACATAGCCCGTGTAAATTCGGGATCGGCTGTAGCAAATTCCTTAATCATACCGCGTGGGAAATTGCTCATATTGGCAAGAAGGTTGAATGTTTTATCCGTTGCCTTCATAAACATATCAAGAAAATCGGGAGCATTGATATCCCATACATCTTGAAAACGCTTTACGGCTATCCACTTATATTGTTCATTTTTCCAATGCTCTCCACGGAAGTCGTTCTTAAATTGCACAAGTATTTCATTAAATCTATCAATGTTAAGCATTTTCTTCTCCTTCGTTCGATGAGTTTTGAGTTTCAGTCTCAATAGGTAAAGGACTTAATCCAATGATAAAATCTGTTAAAAGAATAGCATTAAGTGATGCCTTCTTATTAGGATATCGTTTGTATTTACTGTGGGAAATTCCATTTCTGTTTGGAACACCATCAATAACATCTTCCGGCGTATCACATTGACTCATAATAAAGTTATCGTAATACTCACCGAAGATAGGCTCAAAGTCATTTTCAGTTAATAGTTTTTCGAAATCCTCTTTAGTTTTTTTCGAACTATGTCTGCCAACTACATTAGCTTTTTTATGAATCAAACCCTCCCACATAGTAGCCAAACATGAAATCGTAAGCGCATATTCTCCACGCAAGTGTGCTTCAATAGCTTGTCCTAATATTTTCTTTATGTTTGGATCTAAGTCGGATTTTCTCCATCCGCGTTTTATGTTTTTGATTTCTTTGGTCGTGTAATAAGATAAAATTGCGTTATCAATACGTTTTTCACGTCTCTTACTTGCTCCATGGCTTGATGCTATGATTTCATTTACTTCGGTAAAAAGTTCTATATCAACAGTCCATCCTGCATATGGAAACCATTTTGATTCGTACATCACTTGAAGATATCTTTTGTTCAATTCACGATAACGTTTTAAAACTTCGCTATCAAAATTGAGGTTTTCAAGTATTGTTTTTAATGGCGAAAAATCAAAACTACTGATCCACTGAATAAAAGGAGAGTTTACATAAGTTTGGAGAGCAACTGCACAACTCTCTATAACAGTATGCATTGAGTTGTATAAAGAGACTGAAGCTTCACCTATACTTTGAACAGCAGAATATATTGCTGGGTTTATTTGAAAATTGGCGGTCCATACAGCAAATTTAGTTAATGCAGATACGGCCCCCGACAGCATAGATTCTCTATAACTATTCAAGGCGTTATTGTCCGCTACTTGAGTCAAAGCTGTGACTATAGATGGCTGAACTGCAACAGTAGGCATTACTACCGTCGCTGATTCAACAATACTTCTAAGCTCCTCTTGCTTTTCCAATGCCGGTTTTATGCTTTCCTGAAGTCGTTCCATAGTTTCGCTGTGTTTTCGTACTGCCTCTTCTATTGCATCGTAATTGTTCTTATCTGTCATCATAGTCACCTCCAATCACAATCTTTTGTTGAAATCTACTCAGCAGCACCGCCGGACTTTACCCAAGCATCCACCTCAGACACTTTGAACTTCCAAAGGCGTCCAACTTTTGAAGCGGGCATACTGCGTTTTGCAATCCAAGTTAGGACAGTATCTCGGCTAACACCAAGATGCTCCATAATTTCTTTGAGGGAACACCATCTTTCTGTTTCGTTGATCATTTTAAAACTCCTTTTACAAAAAGGTTCAAATATTTATCTTATTATAGCATATTCTTGATTATATGTCAATCTGTTATAAGTGTTTATTGTTGGTTTATGAGGTTTATTCAAGTTAAAAGGCAGCGAGGATAAAACCTCGCTGCCTTATGTTATTCAGTTAGGGATTCAATGGCAATTTGCATACCGAGCTTGAAAGCATACTCAAAGATAGCCGCTTCGCCAAGACTAATATACTCGCTCCAACAGTCTTGGAACTTTTCAAATATTTCTTTCTGCTCGTCGGTGAAGCTTTTCTCCAAGTCCTCGTGGTGACGTGACATATATCCGAGAAGTTCTTTCATTTCCTTTGAGTTGGTTCGGCTATCTTCTTGTGGTATGATATTTCCATGCCAAAGTTCGTTGATGATCGACCTCATTGATAGACCACCTCCTGCAATATGATCTCTTCGGCGCTTGCTTTGATATTGTTCATCTCGGCAACCCATTGAAGTGCGTTGTGAGCCTTCAGAACTTCGTCTACGCCACGTTCTTTGGCGAGGCGAGGAATTGTGTTATCGAGCAATTCGTGAGCTTGAATATCAATGGCGTGTAGGTATTCGTTTAATCGTCCTTTAGTAAGGAGGGTGGTGTAAGTTCCACGACGGTGCTTTTTCATAAAGTCAAGGCGCAGGTTGGCGTACTTGCCGAGAGTGTAATTCGTCTGCTCGGGGAGTGCAAGATCGGGGTAGTAAAGTCCGTTATGTTCGGTATAAGTAATTTCGTTTTTCATTGTAAATATCCTTTCTTCAAAATGTGTTTGTTTGGCATCAACTATCAAGGATATTTACTTAGGTGGCGCTCGGGCGTGATGCCAACAACAGCAAATTGACATCACATATCACCGAACACAAAAAGAAATCCGAACCCTTCGCCTACCGGCTTTGGGTTCGGATTTCTACTGTTTGGTGCGGGTAACAGGGGTCGAACCTGCACGAATTAACACAAGATCCTAAATCTTGCGCGTCTGCCAATTCCGCCATACCCGCGAACTAAATAATTTTACCACACAAATTCCCTTTTGTCAACCCAAAAAGTACCCATTGTTCCCTTTTATTGAAAGTTTTTGAAGGTAGGGTATGGGGAGGAAACCTTTTTTCAAAAAGTTTCCTCCCCATAATCCTCTCTTAACTAATCTTAGGAAGACTTGCAGCGGCGATAGACTGACCTACGCGGCGGCTGCTCTCATCGGGAATATGGATAGAGATCTTCTTAGCAAGCTCGGGGAACTCCTCTGCGAGAACTCTCTCGGCGTTTCTGTGGAGGATGTTACCGCCCTCACCCGAGGAAACACGACCCATAAGGAGAACGTGCTTGATATCGTAGAACTGCGCGTAATAAGCGACCGCATAGCCGAAGTAAGCACCGATAGTCTCGTAGATCTTAGCCGCACGCTCGTCGCCCTCTCCCATAAGCTTCTGAACGACCTTGAGCTTTTCTGCGGGAGAAGCGCTCTCGTCGAGCTCGATATTTGCCGCGGGAGCGAGCTTAATGACCGCATCCTGCGAGAAATACTTAACGCCGCAGCCGTAGTCGCCCGACCACTCGTCAACCATTGCGTCCTTGTTGAAGTCTGCGGGAACGAATGCAAGCTCGTTGAGCCAGCCCGTGATGTTACCGTTTCCGTCAACGTATCCGCCTGCCTCACTCGTACCCATAGCAACGCCAAGCACGTTGTTGTCGTCGAGGTCCATAGCGCCTGCGAGCGCGGTAATGTCACCGTCGTTTGCGACCTCTACGGGAACGTCGCCAAAGGTCTTTGCGATATCAATATATATGTTCTTAACTACCTTTTCAAAAGCCTCGGGGTTCTCACTCTTTACCTTAAGGAAGAGCGAGGATGCCATAATTCTGTTACCAACTACAACACCCGCAGTCGAAACGCCGATACCGTCAACACGGGGCATCTTGGAAGCGGCGGTGGTCATAGCGTCGAGGATTCCGTCGTAGTGATACTGAGGATCGTTCTGAAGCTTCGGGAACCAAACGACCTCCTCGGAGTAGATCGCCTCACCCTCAACTACCGCGGAGACCTTGCGGTCACTTCCGCCCGCATCGAAGCCGATACGGCATCCGTCGAGGTGACGTCCAACGGGAGAGGGCGATTCGTGAGCCACGGGAGCCTCCTCAAAAGGCACGTGAACCACCTCGAAGTCAGCCTCGTAAATACCCGACATAAAGTCGCGGTCAAATTCACGCGCGCCGCCAACCTTGTAGTCCTCTTTGATTCTGTCAGCGATGAGCTTGGAGCCCGCGATAGTCAGCTTGTAGCCGCCGCGCGCCCAAAGCATAGTCTTTGCAAGTCTTTCAACGACAGCATAGTTTTCCTCGTCGTGACCCGTGCCGTCCTTGAATACCTCAAGGGTGTAAGTCGAGGTCAAGCCGTCGTTTCTTTCAAGAGCGATAGTGAGCTTGTCGCCGCCAACCGCCTTAACGGCAGCGTCAAAATCACGACAAACAACGGACATCGGCATAAAGCCGGGATCAAGCGGTGCATTAACCTTAAGCAACATAAACAGTTTTTCCTCCCTTGATGGTTCTTATGATCTGAATATTTTCATCGGTAATAATAATATCTGCGTCCTTACCTGCCTCAAGCGAGCCCTTGCGGTCAGAGACGTGAATAGCGGTTGCAGGGTTGAGCGACGCCATATTGAAAGCCTCGTTTATAGCGAGATCGGTGTGCGCGAGCACGTTCTTCACCGCGTCGTTAAGACGGAGCACGCTGCCCGCAATAGTTCCGTCAGCAAGACGGCACTCGATTCCCTTAAGGAAGATCGGCTGACCGCCAAGCTCGTATTCACCGTCAGGCATACCGCCCGCGCGAACACAGTCGGTTATAAGCACCATCTTTCTGCCCTTGAGCTTCGCAACGATGGTGTAAAGTCCGGGATTTATATGGAAGGTATCTGCAATGACCTCAACAGACACCTTGTCAGATGCCAAGGCCGCGCCAACGACACCGGGATTACGGTGTGCGAGAGCCGACATCGCGTTGAAAAGATGCGTTGCGTGAGCCGCGCCGTCCTTTATAGCGCTCATCGCCTCGTCGAACTTCGCGTCTGTATGACCCATCGAAATAAGAACGTTCGACTCTGCGGCAAGCTTCTTGATGCACGCGTGGTCCTTGTCCATCTCGGGCGCTATCGTCAGTGAGGTGATTATATCAGCGTTTTCAAGCACGAAATCAGCATCGGGCACAAGAATATTCTCCTCAGCCTGAGCTCCCTTCTTGGAGGGATTGATGAACGGTCCCTCGGCGTGAACTCCGAGAATTTCAGCACCCTCCCAACTCTTGCTCTCTGTCTTGACCGAGCGCACCGCATCAAGAGTCGCGATTATGTCATCCTTTGCCACGGTCATAGTGGTCGGTAAGAAGGAGGTAACTCCGTTCTTTGCGATACCGCACGCGATAGTCTTAAGTCCTTCGGGATCTGCGTCGCAAACGTCCTGTCCGAGATATCCGTGAATATGTATGTCAACGAGTCCGGGCGCAACGTAATGACCCTCAGCGTCGATCACATTGGCATCAGCGGGTACAGAATCGCAAAGTCCTGCGATCTTGCCACTCTCCTCACAAAAAGCGAGCGCCTTATCGGTAACGATCGCGTCGGGAAGAACTATTTTCCCGTTTACGATATAAGTCAATTCCATAATGTAATACCGTTCCTTTCAGATCAGTTTTTGAAGCTACGGCTATGTATGAAATTCCGGGTGCGAGCCGCATTTTCGGCAACTTACACCGATTTTTCAAAGCGTTTTCGCACATCGGATAATTGATCCGTATTCAAAACAATTTTATCATATAAGCATATATTTGTCAAGCAAAATAGGACTCCAATTTTCCTTATTTTTAGCACATTTTTAATGACTTTTAGGCAAAAACAAAAACGGAGAGAAGATCCTAAAAAACCCTCTCTCCGTGTGTATCAATCGTCGAATTTGATCGCCTGACCGAGTCTGTCGGACTCAAAGCAAGCCTCCATAACACGCATAACGCGGCGCATCTGGGGGTGAGTGACGAGCTGGGTCGCCTTGCCGTCGATCGCAAGACAGAAATTGCGATAATAATCGTGCACGTCGCTTGCAGGACGCTCGAGCTCGTACTCGTCCATCGTCACGCTGTCACGCGGAGCCATAGTCTTGGTAAGACCCGCCGCAGTCTGCACGGGAATGACCTCGCTCTCGTGCCAGTGGGTACATTTTGCCACCTTGCACTTCTCTCTCCAGTCGGTGATGATCGCCGAGCCCTTTTCGGCGCGCATATAAAATCTGGGCATAGAAATAAAGTTGTAAGTGCCGACCTCAACGTAAGCACTCTTGCCGCCCTCAAAATAAATGGTCAGCTTGAAGCCGTCGTCGACCTCCTCGTTTGTGATGTGATCGAAGGTGCAGTATATTTTCTCTATCTTTTCGTCAAAGATCTGAAGAAGCTGGTCGATAAGATGAACGCCCCAGTCGAGAAGCATTCCGCCGCCGTGCTCCTTCTCGCCGCGCCAGTCGCTCGGGATACCGCGGCTGCCGTGAATGCGCGATTCAATATTGATAATGCTACCAAGCTCACCCGACTCCTTGATCTGCTTCATAGCAAGGAAATCGACGTCAAAGCGTCTGTTTTGGTGCACGGAAAAGACCCTTCCACTCTCCTCTGCCGCCTTGATCATCTGGTCAAGCTCAAGAGAGTTCATAGCAACGGGCTTTTCGCAAATGACGTTCTTCCCTGCCTTCAGCGCCTTGACTACGACGTCAATGTGCGAATCGTTGGGGATCGCGACCGTAATAAGATCTACCTTTTCGTCGTTCAGAACGTCCTCAAGCGAATCGTACGCGAAAATACCGCGCTCGCGCGCAAGAGCGCTCTTTTTAGGGTCAATATCGTAAATTCCCGCAAGGGAAACAACGTCACTTTTAAGCGCGTGCTGGGTATGCCAGCCGCCCATTCCGCCGTAACCGACGACAACAAGATTTTTCTTCATATTTAATCTCCATTCCGCCGCTTTCGGCGGCATAAATAGTAATCGATGAATTTTGCCGCAAAGGCAAATTTCTCGCGTGAAACAGTTCATTTTATGTTTAGATAAAAGCAACTTTCACGCCGTTTTTCTTTCCACATAGAAAAGTTTCTATATCCTTACATTTCATTTTAACATAAATACGTCACCTGTCAAGAATTTTGCTCAAAAACAGCAATATTTGTCCATATTTATGCAATTTCAGACTACTTCGGCAATACACCTCCTCGCTCGCGTGTCAAGCTTTTAAAGACGCTCCGAAACAGAGCGTCTTTAAATCCCAAAAATAAATTTTCAAACCGCCGCAAAGCGACACTTTTTTCACACTCGACACCGTATAATATAAAAGAAAACAACGCAAAAGGAAAAGGTAAGCTATGCAACAGGAAGTCTACGCCGATCTGCTCTTTCTCATCAATTTCAGCATGGACTATCTCTGTCTGTATATCTGCGTGCGGATTTTGCGCCGCAAAATGAGACTTGGACGAATGCTGATCGCAGCAAGCATCGGCGGAATATACTCGGTAGCATCGCTTTTCCTGACCGCCGCCGCGCCTATTTCTTTGCTGATCGACGTCGGTATAAGTCTCATTATGTGCGCTATCGTCTTTTCGGATAAGGGCAGAAAATTTTCATCTACCCTGCTCTGTCTTTTCCTGTTCGTTGGGATCTCAATGATGACGGGCGGCTGTATGACGGCGATATTTAACCTCCTCAATCGCCTCGATCTACCGCTTGGCGACATAGAGGCAGACGGCATCTCGACCTATCTTTTTGCAGCACTTGCCGCGATCGCTGGATTGATCTCCCTCGGAAGCGGCGAGCTGATATCAAGACGCTCGGCAGTAAAGGAATGCTTATTGACCGTCACGGTAGAAGGCAAATCTCTAACGCTCCGCGCGCTCGCGGATAGCGGAAATCTCGTCAAGGACGCGCTCTCGGGCAAGGCGGTCATACTTATCGACCGCGCAGAGCTTGGCAAAATTACCGACCTCAAGCAATTCGACGATTTTGCAAGAGGAACAGAACCACACCCATTAAAAATAAGAGGACTTCGCCTGATCCCGATCAATACGGCAAGCGGCAGAGGAATGCTTGTCGCCGCCTTTGCCGACAAGCTGACCGCCGAGATAACGACGAAGAAAAACGAGCAGCTCTCGATAGAGCTCGACGCCCTCATCGCCCCGTCCGATATAAAAAACAGTGCCGCAGGCTGCGGCGCGATAATCCCCTCCGAAATATTAAAGCCATAACTGGCGGCACCGTAAAGAAAGGAGACCGACATTATATGTCCACCAAGATCAAAACCATTTTTATGAAAATGCGGCGCAGACTGCTGATGCTGATTGCCCGACTCACCAAAAAGCGCGGCATTTATTACATAAACGGGCCCGACCTGCTCCCCGCCCCACTCACAAGAGAGGAGGAGAGCGAGATGATAAGCCGCCTTCCTCACGACGAGGACGCCCGACTCACGCTCATAGAGCACAATCTGCGCCTCGTAGTCTACATAGCCAAGCGCTTTGAAAACACGGGCATAAACATCGAGGATCTGATCTCGATCGGCACGGGCGGGCTGATAAAAGCGGTCAACACCTTTTGTGCCGACAAAAATATTAAGCTCGCTACCTACGCCTCGCGCTGCATCGAAAACGAGATATTGATGTATATTCGCAAAAACTCGGGGCGAATGGGAGAAATATCTATCGACGAGCCACTCAACGTCGATTGGGACGGCAATGAGCTTTTGCTCTCCGACGTGCTTGGCAGCGAGGAGGAGTCCGCCGCCGAGGAGATAATGCACCGCGAGGAGATCGAGACCATACGTAGTGCTGTGAATGCCCTCGAGCCGCGCGACCGACAGATAATCGTGCTCCGCTACGGTCTAGACGGCTACCCCGAGATGACTCAAAAGGACGTCGCCGACTATCTCGGCATCTCTCAATCCTATATATCGCGCCTCGAGAAGCGCATAATCGCGCGCCTACACGACGACCTCGTCGGCAAGCTTTAAAACATCAAAAACAACGGAGAAACACCCACAAATTCGGGTTTTCTCCGTTTTTTTGCCCCAAAAGCTCTCATTTATCCAATCACCTAAAAAATTTCACCCTTTTTGCAAAAAATCACCAAACCTTTTCTCAAAAAAACACACTATATATATGAGAGCGCGTGATAACATCTAAACATCACACAACTCAACCAATGCTACAGTCAATTCAACCAATGGTCTATTGACTCGCCTTTTTACATCCTATATAATTTATATATAGAAAGCTTCACGGAGGAAAAAATGAGCGAAAAAAAGAACTTAAAGCAGGAAAAAAGCAGTGTAAATTACTTTAAAAAGAGCGACACCCTTCAATACGTCGGGGGCGGACTTCTGATCGTCAGTCTCATATCTCTATGGCTCGGGTGGGGCATGATCTCGTACATATTCGCGATCATCGGCACGCCCACGGGCTTGATCCTCTTTCTCGTAGGCGCGTCGGGCAAGATCTCGGATCAGGATATGGATAATTACATCCAAAATAAAATGGCAGACCTGAAAATAGACATAGACAACGACCGCTACTATCAGACAAAGCTTCTGAAGCACTTAAAGGAGTACACCGCCGAAGGATATTTACTCCACGACGGCGTTATGCTCAAAAAACGCAAGGACAACAGTCTGCGCTCGTCGGAATTTTCAAGAGCAAAAATAAGGATCTTAAGCGACCGACTTTACATCATTCACCGCCAGATATCCTTAATATCCGACGAGATGACAAGCACCAAATACGAGCTAAACTACGACTCTATAAGCTCGGTCACGGTCGAGCGCGGCAGCAAAAGAATGATGTTCAACAAAAACACGTTTATGACCAAGTCCTGCTGTCTCCGCATAGTCTACGACGAAAGCGAGCTTCTCCTTCCCATCGCGGACGCGATAACCTCGGATGAGCTTGCCGAGGCGATAAACAGACAGATCTCGGTATATAAAGAGAAAAAATAAATCAAATATCTCCTTTAACTGATGCCACGGCATCGCAAAAATCTCCCGCGAGGACACCCTCGTGGGAGATTTTTTATTGCAGCAAAAGGCGGTCGCAAAAGCGACCGCCCAAAGCTTTTTAATTATTCCGCCGTCAAACCGGAACGTTCAATACCCTCAACGAGATATCTCTGCAAGAAGACGTACATAATAACAAGCGGGAGAATTATCATAATACCGCAAGTATTAAGGAACGCCGACTCATAGAGGTTTCGTCCTGCGTATTCAAACTCCAGCGACGATCTTGAGATCGCAGTTTCCGTCAGCTGTGCAAGCATAAGCGGAGCTTTGTTGGAGTTTATGAAGAACAGACCCGTATAGAAGTTGTCCGTCCACTGCCAACAGAAAGCAAAGAGGAATACCGTGATCATCATAGGAATGGAGATCGGGAGAATGATCTGAATAAAGGTCCTGAAGTCGTTCGATCCGTCGATATATGCGGACTCCTCAAGGGAGTCGGGAATACCGCGGAAGAACTGTCTGAGCATGAATATGTACAGACCGTTCTTGAATGCCAGACCCGTGACCGAAAGGATCACAAGGGGAACGATCGTATTGTTGAGGTTCAAGCCCTCGGGCAGATTCAACAACTTGATAGATGCCAATACGTTGTCGATCGCTTCTATGCCGACCGATGCTCCTCCGCTGAGGAAGGAAAGAATGCCACCGATATCAAAATAAGTGAACTTAAGCGAGATCGATGCCTGCAGGGTTCTGTGAGGAATAAGCATCGTAAGAACTACAAGCAGGAAGATAAGGCTGTTTCCTTTGAACTTGTACTTTGCAAGACCGTAGGAGATCAAGCAGCAAGTAAAGGTCTGAAGGAGTGCCAACAGAAGCGAGTAAAGCAATGTGTTGGAGAATGCCTTTATGTAGTTCAGGTCTACCCAGACCGACTTGTACATATCAAGCGTCCAGTTTTTAGGAATAAGACGAACCGTGGTATCAACGAAATCCTCAGGCGCCATAAACGAGCCCGTGATCTTCGTAAAGAAGGGATAAAGAACGATATATGCGATACCGAGAAGGAAGACAAATCTGAACAATTTGACTACGACTGTCTGAATGAAGTACATATTAAGGAACTTCGCCTTCAGTCTTTCCTTAAGAGGAGTACGTTCAAATTCAGCTCTGATCTTATTTTTTGTTTCTTTTTTAATCTTTGCAGTAGAATTATCCATTGTAGCTCCTCCTTTCTTAATCCTTTCTCTGATAGAATACGAACATCGACATAACTCCCGCGACTATCAACAGTATCAATATAACGATAAGGAAGTATATCCACGACATCGCGGTACTTACTTCGTCACCGACCTTGTTAGTGATCGAGGTGATATAAGACATAACGGTGTTCGATTCAGTGGTAAACGAGTCGATGATAGTATACACTGCGTTAACCAGGATCATAGGGGAAATCATCGGGAAGGTTACCTTCCAGAAGGTCTCCCAACCTGTAGCACCGTCGATCTTACAAGCTTCGTAGATCGCAGGCGAGATCGACTGCAGACCCGCAAGGAATATAAGCATCTGAACGCCCGAACGGTTAACTATGCCGTATATCTGGTTAACGATGTCAACGACGTATCCTACGAGCTTGGTTCCGACCTTCATCGAGGCGAACAGGGTCTCGATATCCATCGCGGAAACGATACTGTCAGCCGCACTCGAGCCCGAGCCGTCGTCTATACCTGAGGTCTCACCCATGTAAGCACCGAGAATGTTCTGGTTCTCGATGGTCTCCATGATACCCGTTGCAAGAACAACGGGGAGGAAGAAGATCGCACGGAATGCTGCGCGTCCCACCATCTTCTGGTTCAGAAGGATAGCCATAAAGAGTGAGAAGAGCAGGATCGCAGGCACCTCAAGAACGAGACTGCCTATACCGGTGATCAGAGTCTGGATGTACGTCGTTCCGTAAGTTCCAAACAACGCCTCGCCGTAGTTCTTGAATCCAACGAACTCAAGAGTATAACCACCGTTCTTAACGATAGTCATTTCATTGAGAGAGAGCCATATCGAGTCGGTCAATATGGGAAGGTAGACAAGGATGAAACCTATAATAAAGGGCAATACGAATATCCAACCCACACGAGCTTTTCTCTTATCCAGGGAAGCGATCTTTCTCCTTTTTGGAGCCTTCGCCTTTGTTTCGAGCTTAATTTCGTTAGTCATAAGCTTCCTCCTTTCTTAGTCTGTGATCTCAACGAACTCATAAGCGGGAATGGTATATTCGATACCATCGTATTCTACGCTTACGTAGTAGTCGTTGTAGTTGAGAATAATGGTCTTGTAAACCGAGCCGTCATCGTTACCGTAAGTAACGGCTACGATATTCTCGGTTATGTACTTGGAAATGCTTTCTTCATCGGTATCATCGTCATCATCGCCATCATCGGTGTCTTCCTCGCGGTCGATTCTGTTTTCAACCTGAGACTTGAAGGAGGTATCTCCCGCAGTAGCGGTAACTCCGTAGGAAGCGTCAAACGCGGACTTGACGTCATCAATGATGCTGTTGCAGAGCTCTGAAATAGACATCTTATACTCATAACGGGTATAAGTGCCGTCTGCGTTTACAGAATAGTAAACGTCTCCGTCAACGTAGATCTTGGTGCCGTCCTCAAGCGTTGCGATCTCAACTCCGTCGTAAACGGTAGGCTCTGCGAGCTCGTAAACACCCGAGCCGTAGTAGCTGTTTTCAACAACGTACTGATAATACTGATGTCCGTTTGCGTCTTCAGCGATGAAGTAGAAGATCTTCTTGTTGTTTTCTGTGTAAGTACGAACGGGAGATCCGTTATAAGTTCCACCGACGAGCTGACCGAGGTGGTAGATCGAGCACTCATACTCGCCTGTAGCCTCATCAACGGTAACGGTGTAGTAAGAATAACCGGTCTCGGGGTTTCCGTAGTAGTAGTATCTATCGCCCGAAGCGGTTCTTCCGGGATAAAGCGGGTGACCGTTGACCTCGTATCCGCTGAGTTTACCCTCGGTGATCTCCTCGTAAGAGCTTACGTAGAGATAATCGTAAACTGCGCGAGCTCTGTCGATAGCCTGAAGCACGATCAAGGAGTCTATCTCATCGTAGTTGGAAACAGCGTAGGGGTTATTTTCTGCGGAATATTCAACGGTAACGTTTTCAATTCCTGCGAGCAGATCGATTGCCTTCATAGCAACTGCGAAATGCTCCTCGGAAGTCTTGAGCAGTTCTTTAAGAGTTCTAACGGCAGAGCCCTCAACCTTTTCAAGTGCCTTGATAGCATTTGCTCTGGTAGAAGATACCTGAGTAGATACGGTGTTGTAAATATCAGGATTCCACTCGGGAGCATTGTCCTTATATCCAAGCTCCTCGATAGCACCAAGCTTTGCAAGAGCGTCGATATAGTTGTCGACCTGACCCTTTACGCTTCCTGCTGCAATAGCTTCGATCTCTGCGTCTGCCTTGTCCTTGGCAATAGCCTTGTCGGCATAGCTCTTGAACATAGCGTTAACGTTGGTAAACCAGTTCTTAGCACATACTGCGTATTCGTTTGTTGCGTCGCCGTAAGTGTTAGAAGCGTGATCTTCCTTTGCAAGATTCTTGTATACAGAGTAGTATTCGCGGGTCGCGTTATACTCGTCATATATTGCCATATATTCGGCAAAATCAACGTTGAATCCGGACTTCGCCACCTGAGCAAGAGCCTCGGAAGCAGCCGTTGCGGTGAGATATGCCGCTGCGCTGTCGGAAAGAAGAACGGTTGCAAGATCTACCTTGACCATAGCCGCCTCAACGTTTGCCTTAACTTCCTTGAGGTTTGCTTCTGCCTTGTCGAGAGCTGCCTTTGCCTTAATGGTGGAATCAGCGTCTGCACCGTCAGCCTCAAGCGCCTCATTGTAAGCATCCAAAGCCTTAACGTACTTGGAATAGTAGTTATTGTAGCTGCCGAGTGCCGAGTTGAGCTCAGAGTGAGCACCGGAAATAGCAACTCTACCGTAGGTAGCAAATACGTTTTCAGCGATGTCTCCGTAAAGCTCGCTTGCCACGTCGTTAGCACAAAGGGTGATAGCCGAGCCGAGCTGATCCTTGGAGGTAACGGTACTCATAAAGAGCGCCTTAAGCTCGTCAACAGAAAGTGCATCGACCTCTTCGTCGTTGTATCCATCTTTGAGAACGTCCTCAATAACAGACTTCATCTGCTTTTCGTTGAGCACGCTAACACAGATCTTGTTGAGCGTAGCAACATCAAACTTATCGGTGAAATAAGCGGTGAGAGTAGCGGAGAGAGCGTTCTTGTCTTCCTTAAGGTGACCGTCATAGATATGAGTAGCAAGACCGCTTGCAAGAGCCTTAGCTTCTTCATCGCTCAAGTACTGTGTGAGAATAAGCGTAACTGCACCTTCAAGATAGCTCTTGTAAGCTGTCATAAAGGTAGTATTAAAGGTTTCATCTGCGAGAACCGCGTTGTAAGTTGCAATCGCCGTCTGAATAGCCTCATAAATGTCGCTGACCTCGTCGTAAGAACGATGGAAATTAACTATCGCCTCGACAACGTAGCGGGTGTAAGTAGCCTCATCACTCTTGGAGCCGTGAGCCTCAACTGCAGCGTAATAGTCAACGTAAGCTTCCTTGATATCATTGTAGTAGCTGTTGGTAACGTCAAGACTTACTGCGGAGTCGATCAATCCCTTAGCACTCGTGTAATTAGCAAGAGCCGCAACGATAGCCTCAGCGGCATACGCCTCTGCTTCTCTTCCCGCCTCACGAGCCTCACTTGCGATGAGAGTCGCTTCCTTCTGAAGAATAGAAACGATATTTTCCTGAGTCATAAGTGCATCAAGGTACTCTGCCAGGATATCAGCCTCAAGCTCATCAGCGTCGGGAACACGAATACCGGTAAGGAACTCGTGATTGGTAATATACTTGTTCTGAACGTCTGCAAGCACGTCGTTAAGAGTGTCGTAAACGTTGACGATATCGTCTTTCCAGATATCGTATCTTACCGAATAATACTTGCTCAGATAGGAGTATTCCTTAAGAGTCTGGGTGTTCTGGTAAGAAAGGATGAAGTAAGGCGAAGCACCGTTTTCAATAGCCTTCAGAATAGCATACTGAATGTCGCCCTCCATGTTCAGAGCCTCACCGGTGAAGCTTACGGAACCGTGAAGAACCACACCAATGAAAGGAACGGAATAGGATGCAAAGCTGTAACGGGAGGAGTCGAGCGCCATGCCGAGCATGTGGTCAACATACTTCCAAACGTAAGCGTTAGCCTTATCGGTCATGACCTGACCGTAGGTCTTGTCGAGATATTCGAAAGCTTCAACGGTAAATGCCTTGGAGTCCTCGCGGTTGTAGGGCTCATCCTCGTCGAAGTCGGAGTTGAGCGCAGAACCGAGCGTGGATACCGAAATACCCTGAACGTTCTTATACTCGTCTGCGTAATTCTTGGTTATCTTCTTATAGATAACGTCGAAGTATGCAGGAGAAATAATGAGATCGTAGTAGTTAACGTACTTCTGCTGTGTAGCACTGTACTCTCTTCTTGCAGCATATCTGTCGTCGATAGTCTTTGCAGCGTGATCGAACTTGGAATAGCCGTTAAAGAGATCGTCTGCGATCTGGTAAGCAATATCGAAGTCGGGATAGATTCCCATATTGCTGTTTTCGTTCTTGTTTACGTCGTTAGCGTAGTCGAGGAGCTCCTGGAAGCCCTTCTTACCGCCAACAGCCTTTTCAAACTTGACCTTTGTAGGAACAACGTAGAACATACCGTCCTTGGTATAACCGGTAAGCTTGAAGTTGACGTTCTTGATTCCCTGCTTAGACAGCTCCTCATACATCGTTTCGATATTATCGAACGAGGTGAGCGCGGTCATTACGTCAACGGGAATAGAAAGGATCTTTTCGGTGGTTTCAACAGCGCCGAAGGTCTCGATGTAAAGAGGAATACTGTCAAGGACTTCGTCATCGGTGAGCTTCGAGATAACACCAAGCTCGGTGAGGTAATCGCGGTAAGCTACCGCCATTCCAAACCAAGAAGCATCGTAGGTGTCCTCAGCAACGTCCTTATCGAGAGACTCGGTGTCAGAAAGGAGAACGTACTTGATAGAGTAAGATCCGGTATACTTTCTGTCACTTACAACGGTCCACTCGGAGTCGGAACCGACGGAGATAGAATCCTGAAGGTTGTAAGAATCCTTAGGTCTGGGCGTAACCGACATCATAACGGTGTTGTACGCACTCAAAGGACCTGCGTGATAGGTGGTAAGAGAGGTAAGAGCGTCTCCCTGCTCAATAATAGCAAGGAAGCCTTGCTTCTTCTCGTATATCTCCTCAACGGCGTCGGGATAATTTACGATACTAAGATATTTATCGGCAATAGCTGCCTCTTTACCCTTGGTGGATACCGTGGTTTCACCCTTTTCGTGTGCTCTGACACCGTCAACGAGGATTCCTGCGAGCGTAGCCTCGGCAGTTATCTCATCCGTGTCAGGATCGGTTACGTAGTAGTGATGATATTTAGTCTTTTCAACGATACCGAACACGGGATAGGAGATAGTCTCCTGATAAGCACCGCTTATCTTGTGATAAGCGTAGTCGGTGCCGTACACCTGACCCGTAACGGTCTGGGTAACGCTGTAATCCATATCGTCGTACTCAAAGAGCGCGCCCGATCCGTCGGGATAGAAGTTGTAACCCGAATAAGCGTTGTTACCTGCACCCATATAAGGAAGGATCTTGATCGATTCAAGAGTGTAAAGGGACTCGTTGAAACGCACGCCGTTTGCGGGAAGTCTTACGGAAAGACCGTCCTCGCCGATGGTGTACTCAAGCGCCATTCTGAATACGGGGGGATTTTCGTCCTGAGATACGTAGTCGGTGATCGAGTGGTCGTACTCGAGCTCCTCGTAAGTATACTCGGGGCAGTACATGAGGATTATCTCCTCACAGGTTGCGATCTCGGCTTCACTCGCGTTAGGCTTGAAGACGAGAAATTCCATAGAATCTATGATCTTATAGTCTTCTCTGATCGCAAGATAGGTGTTAGCGGAGGAGCTGTACAGGTCGTCGTAGATACCGCCGAGCGCATCGCTGAGCTTCTTATATTCCTCATTAGACATACCGTAAGTATCCTTGAGCGATTCCTTCGCGTAAAGAATGTAGTATGTAAGGAACTTCTGAACCTTTGCAACGTCAGGTCTTATGGTATTGATGTTGTAAAGCTCGTCGCCGAATTCCTCATAAAGAGGAGTCCAGATCATTTCCATAAATCTCTCGTAGGAAATGAGACGGGGAACGAGAGTTTTAGCCTGCTCACGACCGATAGTATACTCAACACGGATACCGTTCTTGATATACTCGACTGCGATCTGTTCACGGAGAACAGCCTGCTCGTAGCTGGTAAAGGTCTTCGTTTGACCCGTGGTATCGGTGAATTCAACTATGATCTGAGAAAGGATCTCGTATTTTGTGGAATCACTACCGGTAGAAGCGCCAACGTCATAGGGATTGGTAAAGAGCTTGTCGCCGGTAATAGTGTTAACGAATGCTACCTCACCGGAGACGTCGTCAACGTAGAGCTGATAGCCGTTTCTTTCGATGGCAAGTCTCATCGTTGAGATCTTCTCGTCGGGAGTTGCGTAAAGCTGATTGATATAGTCGGTGGATTCAGGTATTACAACCGCATCACCGCCCTCAGCGGTCGTGCCCGCGGTGGTTTCTTCGGTATTATCCGAGTCGGCGGAGCCCGTAGTGGTTTCTTCGCTATCGTCCGCGAAGACCTGAACGGTAAACATCACCGAAATTGCGCTGATCAGCATGAACACAGCCAGGAGCATCGATATTATTTTATTAAATTTTTTCATTTTATCACTCTCCTGTCTTGATTACATTCTATACTGAAGCTCTGTAACGATATTGGTAACAAGGCTTATCATCTTTCCGATGAGCGTCGAGAACAGCAATACTATAAACATAATAAATACCATACCGACGGCAGTTCCGAGTATCGTGATTATGTTCTTACCCATCGTGTAGTCGTGAGTGACCTGAGTTCCGAAGAAGATCAGAATACCAAGCCAGATAAACGAAATGGTCGAGATCATCGTGACTATACCAAGCTCCGAGGTAGTAACGAAGTTGGAAAGGATGGTCGCGGGGATAAGAAGCAGGGGTACGGGAAGCAAGCTGTACGAGCAAGCCACGAAAATATCCTTGAAGCTTCCCTCACCCTCAAACAAGGTGGTCAAGCACCAGTTTGCAAGAACGAAGAGGAGCAGCGGAACAAGAACTCCGATGGCCTGTACCCACAAGCCCGAATAATCTCCCGTAGGATTGAGCATATAACCTTGGCCTATAGCCTGATAGTAGAAAGCGAGAATAGTGACGGCAACGTACACGATAGCGCCGCGGACCGAGCCTCTGCGCTCGTGCTTAAGATCCCAGAAGCCGTCGAAGGGATGGAGCATAAGATGGAAGCCGTAGAGCAATTCCTGAACGAACGTCCTCTTTCCGCCCGCCGTCGCGGTCTCGTGGTTGACCTTCTGTATCTTTCTGCTAATTAATATGAAGGCAACTACAAGAACAACGATGATAAGAATAAGAACGAGGAAGTAATCGGACATCCAAGCCTTTCTTATTTCGGCGAAGGATTTTGACCAGTTGTCAGTATCGTAAGCCGCCTCGAAGTATTCGAGAGAGCCCTCGTAATCTCCGTTACGGTACATAGCCTGACCGATACCGACGTACGCCGCGTCAAAGTTAGAGTTCTGCTTAAGGACCTCGGTCCACATATTGATCGCAAGGTCGAAGTCCTGAGCGTTTTCAGCCGCGATAGCATCGACGAGCAGATCTCCGTACTCGGTTCTGCGGAACACGGTAAAGGAAGCCGTGCTCTTGTCGAGAATGAGCATCTTGTCACCCTGATAGGTGATAGCCTCTATCTGTGTGACAGCTCCGAGAACGCTACCCGTGATAGTAGTAGTTTCTCCAAACGCAAACAGCAGATTACCGTTGCTATCGTAGGTGTAGGTTCTCTGTCTCTTGGAGTCGATAACCGACCAAGTTCCCTCATCACCGATAGCAACGTCAACGAGAGACGAGACACCCGTGATATCGTCGGTGGTCTTGATACTGTAATCAACTTCACCCGCAGGCGGCCAGAAGCCGTTACGCTTCATGATCTCATCGCCCTTCGAGTTGAGCATCTTAACAGGAAGATAAGTTCCGGCTTTATCATGGTTTTGAATAGCATTCACGACCTGATCTTCTTCAATATAAGGAGTGACTATGTAAATAAATCCGTCATCGTCAATGGTTATATTTTCGTAAATTACGGAAACGTATTCAACCGAAACGGATTTCTGTTCTTCGGTTCTGAATCTTCTCCAGATGATTTCCCAAAGACCAAGAGAAACTGCCTGCGCGCCGATATATCCGGTGAACTCACCTTCCTCGGTCATAACGATGATACCGTCGGTGGTAGACGAGGATACGATGAAGAGTCTGTTATACTGGTCGACCGCCATAGCGACGGGGGTAAACGCGAGAGAAGAATCTGTAAAGAGTGCGGAGCTGGGCGCGTAGATAACGCGATCGAAGTTACCGTCGATGTCGAAAACTACGATTCTGCTCTTACCCGTATCACAGACCCAGATCTTGTCGTCAGTAACGTAAAGACCCTGAGGAGCGAGAAGAGCGTCGGTAACACCCTGTCCGTTAACGAACGTGCTGATAGTGAACTTGAGCTTGTAATAACGGTCAAGGCAAACGATCCTGTTATTATCGGTATCAGCGATATAAATGTTTCCCTTGTCATCAGCAAACAAGTCGTTAGGGCTGGAGATAGCAACGTCGAGCCCCATATAAGCGGAGTCTATGACCTCGCTTGCGACGTAAGCGTCAGGAGAATAGAGCGCGTAACCGTCTATCGAATAAGTGTAGGTCTGATAAGCGGCGCTTGCCGAAGCACCGATTGCAAAACAGGACACGATCATAACGATAGCAAATATCGCGCAAAGAATTCTTGCTGTATTTTTCATTGTTATAACCTCCTGTTTTAGTCTTTCATTCCGCTGGATCCCATCGTTTCAACGATATTGGACTGCGAGAACACGAATACGAGTATCGGCACGAGCATCATAACGACCTGAGCCGCAGCCGCAGCTCCCGCACGCTTGATACCTCCGGCAGTGATCTGACCGATAGCGTAGTTAAGAGATTTGAGCTCCTCGGAGTGAATGTAGGTCGAAGCGCCCTGATTCCAGAGAGCCTGGAAGGAATAAACGATAAGCGTCAGCCACGCAGGCTTAACCATGGGCATCGCAATGACCCAATAGGTCTTAAGCTCACTTGCGCCGTCAAGACGCGCGGACTCAAGGACTGTGTCGGGAACGTTGGTATCCATAAACTGCTTCATAAGGTAAAGACCGAGAGTCGAGCCCCAAGCGGGAACGATGATAGCCCAGTAAGTATCGAGCCAACCGAAAGCGGAAAGCAGGATAAAGGAGGTGATCGCCGTAACCGTTGCGTTAAACATAAGCGAGGTCTGAACCGTCTTGAACATCAGCTGTCCACCGGGGAATTTGATCTTCGCCATCGTGTAAGCCGCCAAGGAAGCGATAAACAGATGTCCGAATGTACCGCCGACCGAGGTGAGCACCGTATTGAATATGTATCTGGAGAAAGGAACCCAGTTAGTACCCATCAGCATGAAGAGCGATTTGTAGTTATATCCCGTGATCTTCTGAACGAGGAATCGGGGAGGATACATCCACAGCTCGTCAAGCGGCTTGAGGGACTGGCTTATTGCGTACACCATAGGCAGGAACATGAATACGCCGAGGATGACCAGCAAAAAGGTAATACCGGCGTCGCCACCTGCAGAACGGGCAAGTACGACTTTATGATTTCTTGTTCTTAATTTTGCCATATTACGTACCTACCTTCGAAATGATCTTCTTGACCAAGCCGTTCGCACCGATCATTATCGCGAACAGAACGACCGCGATTGCCGAGGAATAACCGATCTCATATCTGATGTTACCGTAGTCTTCAAGATGGTGCATGATGGTGTGCGCGGAGTACTCGACCGAGGGGAATCCGCAGAGCGCGGTAACTATCGATCCAAAACCGAACGCACCGGTGATAGCCATGACTGCACCGAACATAAGCTGAGGCTTCATAGAGGGGAGCGTGATGTAGTAAAGCTCCTGCCATCTGTTTCTGACTCCGTCGACCGCGCCAGCCTCGTAAAGAGAACGGTCAACGCCCTGCAATCCTGCGATAAACGAAAGGAACGCAGTACCAAGAGAGGTCCACAGAGCTACGACGATACACAAGGGCATAACGTAAGCAGCATCCTGGAAGAACGGGATCTCCGTAGGAATTAAACTGTACTTAAGCAATATTGCGTTTACCCAACCGTAAGAGTCGGAAGCAAAGAGTGTCTGCCATACCATAAATACCTGACCCGAGATAGAGGGTGCGTAGAATACGAGAGTTACGACCGCACGGATCTTCGGGGGGATCTCGTTGATAAACCAAGCAACGAGGAACGAAAGCAGGTAGGAGGCAGGACCGACGATACCCGCAAAAATGAGAGTATTGGTACATGCCGTAAGGAAGATGTCGTCATCGAAGAACAGATTGATATAGTTATCAAAGAAAACGATATTGGGCATTTCCAGCATGTTAAAATCTGTAAAGCTGATAACTACCGAAAGCAAGACGGGCAAGATAGTGAATAGGGTGAAAATGATCATGTAAGGGGCAACCATCACGTAAGCGACCCAGTTGCGCTTCATTTCCTTCCATATCCACTGTCTCATCGTCATGTCTTTACGTGAAACAGCCTTTTTTTGTGCCGTTTTGTTAGACATTTTTGATCTCCTTTATAGATATTAAATGATGGAAACTTATCAATACGAATCCATTGCGTCAGCCGCACCCATAAGTGCCTGAGCAAGATAGTAGAGGAGTTTGTCTTCATTCATTTTTGAGGTGTCGGGGCTTGTTGAGATCTTAATGGTGTCGGAGTAATCTCCCTTGACCATTTCAAGAACATCATCCGCAAGAGCGTTAAGCGTGACGCTGTCTTCGCTTCGGATCGCGGAATTGACCTTCTTTTCAAGTGCGGAGTAGGAGTCATCCTTGTCCGCGAGCATTTCAGCTACGTCCTTTGCCTGAGCGCAACGCTTTTCAGCAAGAGTAGCATAACCTTCGAGAGTTTCAAGACCGAACTCTGCACGCTTACGGCTTATTTCCTTATTAATAATAGGAACGTAGCTGAGCAGTGCCTGAGCAGCGCCTTCACCGTCGTTATAAGCGGCGAGGAATGCGAAGCTGAGATAACGGTCAATAATGTAAGAGCCGGGGTAATTGGGGATAGATGCGAGGTTATCGAACTGAGCCTTGATTCTGGAGTACTCGTCGGTAGTCCAGGGCAGGCTTGCGAGAGCCTCGATGTTAGCGGTGTTGTGCTTAGCCGAGGGGCCCATGATAGCAACCATCTCGTTGGAGTATTCTATCTGACAGTCGGGGCCGGTGAACCACTTGAGATATGACCAAGCGGCGTCAGCCTTGTCTTCACTTCCCTTTACGAGAACGGAAGCGTTGACCGAGGATACTGCGCAGTTGTTGATCGTGCCGTCAGCCATCTTGGTGCCGGGAACGGGAACCATTACCCACTTACCTTCGATTTCGGTCGCAAAGACCTTAAGCTGATTGTACAGACCCGTGTAGTCACCGATAAGTATCGGCATCTCACCGGTTCTGAAACGGTTAGCTGCGTTATAAACGTAGGGGAAGCCGTGGTCGGTAAAGAACTTACACATCTTTGTAAAGGAAGTCAGAGCAAGCTTGGAGTTGAGGTTAACTCTCATACCGTCGTCTGCGTAAAGCTGACCGCCCGCCTGATAAAGATGAATGTAGGTATCAGTGGTAAGACCGATCTCCATGTTCTTAGCCTGGAGCTTAGGAACAGCCTTCATAATGTCATCCCACGTCTCAGGGATCGGAACTCCGACCTCTGCAAGAACGTCGATACGAACGAACATCATCGCAAATCCCTGCTGCTCAGGCAGACCGTAGTAGTGCATCGTTCCCTCTGCGTCTGCAAGACCGAGAACCAGCATTGCCGCCTCATTGAAGGAGGTCTTTACGGTATCAAAGTCTTCAAATCCTTCAATGGGAAGGATAGCGGAACGGATAGCGTAATTTATAACGTCTGCCTGACCCATTCCGTGATAAACGTCAGGACCCTGATTTGCAAGGATAGAAGGCAGAAGCGTGTTGGGAGCAACGAGCTTAAGCTCTACGGTATGATCCGTAACGGGAGTAAAGTCACTGTTGATAAGGCTTCTGATAACCTGGAACTGGTCACGACCGGTTGCGAGCCAAACCTCAAGACTCTCGTCGCTCGTCTCCTCCATAGCGCCTACGTGGTCGTAGTCACGGAAGAAAGACCAGAAGAAACGGGAAATCTCATATCCAAAGGATACGAAGAAATTGGGGTTTGCCTTAGGAAGCTTTGCATCGGAGGGCTGAACCAGAATATAGTCGAGCTGGAGAGGCTGAGTCTGTGCATCGGACAAGAACGTGCCAAGCGTACCGATGTAGGTCTTAAGTCTCTCGAGAGAGGACGCGATCTCGTCCTCATCGCTACTCATATCTTTAAGAATGTCTGCAACCTTCTGCAGAGTACCGACGTTGGAGGATTTCTGACCCGCCAGCTCGGTAAGTCTTTGAGCGACACCAATAGGATAACCGTTTTTAGCATCCTCCTCGTTATCAAGAATGATAGCCTGAAGAGCCATATCCTTAAGCGTATCGGGA
The DNA here is from genome assembly GCA_017536475.1 of Clostridia bacterium. Lineage (GTDB taxonomy): Bacteria > Bacillota > Clostridia > Oscillospirales > CAG-272 > SVTX01. The sequence goes on along the minus strand of JAFXHH010000004.1, from coordinate 57,347 downwards.
ATGATTCTGGAGAAACCGTAGTCACGGTAGTTATCAGGCTCGGTTCCGGTAAGCTGAAGAATGGTAAGGTAGTCGTCATTTATATGGTCAAGTGCAGACTGAACGGTGTTGATTATATCAGCCATATCGCCGAGGGTTACCTCAAGCTTGAGCGTGTAGGTAGTTCCCTCCTCGAAGTAGAAGCTGAAGGCGGTTTCGCCTGCCGTTGCGGAGGTCACCTGCCAGTTATCACCGTAGTTGTAGGTAATGTTGCGAGCCTCCTCGAAGGGCACGCCGTCGTAATAACCGTCAGCACCCTCTGCGAGTCCGTCGCTGTAGAGAGAGAGCGTACGGCTTACGAACATACCGTCAAGCACATCCTGCTTGAAGCGGAATACAAGCTCGTACATACCCGATTTTTCTACGCGGAACTTGTAGGTTACCCACTGACCTGCGTTCTGCCACTTACCGCCGCCAATGGTGTTAAGGACGGTTTTCGAGGCATCGTGAGGAGAGGTGAGTGCGCTCGCACTGTCCTCTATAGGATATATGGTCTTGTCGGAAGCCGCGTCGGTATATTCAGCCTCGATCTTGATCGTACCGCTTCCTTCGGGCTTGCCTGCGTATTTGTCAGAATACTCCTCGTAAGTGAGAACGTCCTCTGCGGGAGAGAGAATGATCTCGGAGATCGCTATCGTTCCGTTCTTACCCTCAAGGGATATGGTATTCTCGCCCTTCGTGAGGACGAACTCAAACGCTTCGGTATGGAAGCCGGTCGAGTCGATCATAGTGTACTCGGACCACGTAGGAGTTTGCGAAGCCGAGGGACGAAGCTCGTTCTTGTCAAGGTCGAGCGTAGCGAATCTTATATCGTACTTATCACAGAAATCCGTGATGTCGGAAGTCCACACAGCAGGATACTTGATCTTGAGCTTGTCTCCGTCCATGTTGCACATAAGACCAATGCTCTCCGCCTCGGTCTTGACCGAAGCAGCATCCTTGCCGGTGTAGATAGCGTCCTCGTAATCGTTGACCCAATTCTTCTTGATGGTCAGGTATCTCGCTTCGCTGAAAGGAAGCGAGCCGTTGATGCCGAACACGCGCTCGATCGAGCTCGCCTTACCGTCGTCAAGAGTGTAAAAGACGATCGTGATCGTATATCTCGCCGTTTCGGGAACGTTAACGCTCCAAGTCAGCTTTCCGTCGCCGGGAGCCTCGACAGCCTCAATGCCCTCGTACTCACCGACAACGTAATCGGCGTCGGACTTATCGGCTATAAGATCTTTTACCGCATCGATACGAACGGTCTGCTTAGCCGCGTCAGCCTTGAGAAAGTCACTCGTCAGGACGTACTGGTCGTAAGAGATCGTACCGAGCAGCTCGATCATATCGTCGATACTGTAGTCGGGACCCGTCGTGCCTGATCCGCCTGTCGTTTCTCCGTTCGCGCCTGCATCACCGTCGGTAGCCGCCGCATTTACGGAGAAAGCGCCAACAACGAATATCAAGCAAAGCAACAAGGCCGCAAGTCTTCGAAATTTCGTTTTCTTCATAAAAAGTTTCCTCCTGCTGTTTTTGGATAAGACCTTTTCTTATCCGTGTAAGGTAAATGCTCCGTTAATAACACCGTGCGCAACGAGCAGAGATGCAATCGTTACCAACCGCATGACGCTCTGTCCCGCGCGCATTCCTTTGGTCAGCTCCGAAGACGGTGTTATACGGAGGTATTACCAACGGTTGCGGCACGACTCAGACTCGGCTTAAGATCTTGTAGCGCATCGCACGTATACGCGTGCGCGAGAGCAAAAGATCGGCGACGCCGATGATCATACTGCAGCAGCATTATCACTATGCAATTTAGGGTGATCCGACCGCAAAAAATCGCATCCGCATTGGCACTTGCCGATGCATTTTTCACAAAACTCAGATCAAAGATAGGGTTATCGATCGTTTTTCGCTACATTCAATATATGCGCGACAAAAACGCCAATAAAAATTCGGGTCATCGCACTCACTTTCACAGCTCGCACGACACCCCAAAAGTTGTTAATATATAATAACACAAAAAAAAAGAGTTGTCAAGCGTTTCACAGTTTACAAACCTTAACAAAATCTCTTTGTGAACAAAAAGAAAACCTCTGTTTTTGACATCATCAAATCGCTCCAAATCGGGCGTTTCGGCAAGTTAGCAAGACGCGAAAAAAGCGCTTTTTGTAGGTAAATTACAATTACCTCGATTAAAGATATTTTTTAGCAAATTGAGCAAAAATTCCGTTTTTTTGTTAACTATGCCACTTGATTTTTTAGTCTTAAGCTCCCTCCAGGCTCTCGGTAAATTGTATTTACCCGATTTCAAGGACAAAAAGAGTTCTCGATGTTTTTTGTAAATCGCATAAAAAACCGCGGTTTTTGTATCCTTTGCACAAAAACAAAGGGGTATTTTTCGTCACGTTTAAAATTGTTAATATTTTTTGAATTTTCATAAAATCATCAATTTGCGTTCTCTTTCTCGCCTCACATAAGCCGCATTTCTTCGCATTTTCGCCGAAAGCCTCCCAAATCATTGATTTTTTACAGTTATTACCATTTTTTGATCCTGCTTCTTTAGTTCTTCACTTCACTCTGAAATTCCACAGCATCTCCCCACACAGACTGCTTGTATGGCTCCTTCGCCCTCGGGATTACCACGCGGCAATTCTCCCCGAGGCATCTCCCGTGGAATATCCAAGCCGCACTTTATATGCGGCATTTTTCCTGCATCACATTTTCCTTGTCGCTTTCTACGCCTTTTCTTTCCCTTCCGCCTTCTACGCGTCACGCGCACTTCGAATCAATCTGCGTTTCTCGCGTCTTAGACTCGCTTTTTAAAATCACCATGCAAGTCCTTGCCGATTTAGCGCCTTTTTATAAACACATTATTTATTTTTCTATTTTTTGTTTATCATTTGTGGTAATGCGCGGCTAAAAGCAACAAAAAAAAGCGGCTCTTCCGATTTATTCGGAAGAGCCGTTCTCTAATCAAATTATCAAAATCTTTCAATATTAGCCTTTACGTATTTGAGCATTTTGCTTTGAATATATCTCTTATTATCAGCAAGGAACTTAGCCGTTCTCTCGTAGCTACCCGCCGCATTCTCAAACAAAAACTTGAAAGCGTTGCCGAGCTCCGTGTCTCCGTTAAGTTCAAGCGCCGCTGCAACGTCCTCAATAACAAGTGCGTCTGCAGAAAGATAGTTTCCCCAAACGTTCTCGTTTGCCCTCTCCGCAAGATCGTAAAGCATCTTGTAAGCAACCAGAGGAACCAAAGCCTCATTCTCGCGCAGAACGTCGCTGCTCTGTGCAAAGATCACTCTTCTCGACCAAACCTCAGAAACGCTCTCCGTAAGATTAGTCATAACGAAGGTCATCTTCTTGTCGACTCTCGCGAAATCCAATTCATCAAGAGAAATATTCGCACCCTTCTTGCCATCATACAAGAAGAAGTTTGCAGGCTCCGACTCGCCCATCACAATAGCAAGGAACGCGACCGAGCAAGCAAGAAGCTCAAGAACGATTCCGAAGATAATGAACATCACCTTCAAAAATCCGTCGCTATTGCCACCGCCGAGAACTATAACGAGAATTCCCGTGACCACAAGCAGACCGAACAGTGCGAATAGTATAAGTTTCAGATTTTGCCTAACGAAGCTTTTTAGTTTTTCCATAAAACACTCTCCAAACTTCAAGCGGCACAACGACAGGTGCCGCCAAGATCTCATTTATATTATTATAGCATATCCATGCCCGTTTTGCAAGCGTTTTTGCCAATTTTTTATATTTCTTCGCGCAAAAAGTCAAATATGCGCTTCGCACAGCCCACTCAAATGCGATCATGCCGTTGAGCATCCGCATATTATATCAAAATGAAGCAAAAAAGTGAAAAAGCCTCAATAAATCCTCGGATTTTACTTGACTAAAGGACGAATAAATGGTATAATGTCTATATATTTTTCAGTTATCCCTCGGAGGCAAATATGATCAAGCTTTTTGACAAAGGCGTGTTCTACGAAAACGGCAAAATAAGCGAAAGCTCGTCCGTCAGTGCAGCAGAAGCACGCAAAAACACGATAGCCTATCAGATCCTTTCATCTCACAATATTTCGGGCAGCGACAGCGCCCTCAAAATAAAATTCGACGCAATGGTGTCTCACGACATCACCTACGTCGGCATTATCCAGACCGCGAGAATCGGAGGATTGACCGAATTTCCGATCCCCTACGCGCTCACAAACTGCCACAACTCTCTTTGCGCGGTCGGCGGCACGATCAACGAGGACGATCACGTCTTCGGTCTCTCGGCTGCAAAGAAATACGGCGGCATATACGTTCCCGCCAATCAGTCGGTCATCCATTCCTACGCGCGTGAGGAGCTTGCAGGCTGTGGCAAAATGATCCTCGGATCAGACTCGCACACAAGATACGGCGCGCTCGGCACTATGGGAGTCGGCGAGGGCGGCCCCGAGCTTGTAAAGCAGTTGCTTAAGGACACCTACGATATAAAAGCGCCCGAGGTAGTTCTCGTTCATGTCACGGGCAAAGCCCCCAAGGGAATCGGACCTCACGACGTGGCAATAGCGCTCGTCGGCGCGACCTTTGGTTGCGGATTCGTCAAGAACAAGGTGCTCGAATTCGTCGGCGACGGCATCAAAGACCTCCCCATCGACTTCAGAAACGGCATCGACGTAATGACCACCGAAACCACCTGCCTCTCGTCGATCTGGGAGACCGACGAGGTAGTTAAAAAGCACTACGAAACACACGGCAGACCCGAGGAATATAAGGAGCTCAAGCCTCAGGGTGTCGCGTATTACGATTCAATGATCGAGATCGACCTTAGCAAAATGGAATCTATGATCGCTCTGCCCTTCCATCCCTCCAACGCTTATACTATAAAGGAATTTTTGTCAAACGCCAAGGAAATACTCGCAAAGGTTGAAGCCGAAGCAAAGGTCAAATTTCCCAAGTGTGATCTCGACCTCGTATCCAAGGTTCAGGAAGACGGCAGTGTGCTCGCAGACCAAGGAATCATCGCAGGCTGTGCCGGCGGTATGTTCGATAGCATAGTCGAGGCGTCCGAGATACTTAAAACGGGTAACGTCGGCAACTCCTACTTCAACCTGTCGGTCTATCCCACAAGCATCCCCGTGTCACTCGCATTGACCCGCGAGGGAGTGACTGCGGACCTGCTTTCAAACGGCGCAGTGATCAAACCCTCCTTCTGCGGCCCCTGCTTCGGCGCAGGCGACGTCCCCGCAAATAACGGACTCTCTCTCCGCCACACCACCCGTAACTTCCCCAACCGTGAGGGCTCAAAGCCCGGCGAGGGTCAGGTCTCGGGCGTTGCCCTGATGGACGCGAGAAGCATAGCGGCGACTGCGGCAAACGGAGGTAAAATAACCCCCGCAACCGATATCGACTACGATTACACCCCTGTAAATTACGAATTTGATAAAACAGTCTACGATAAACGAGTTTATTACGGCTACGGCAAGGCAGATCCCGAGACCGAGCTCATTCTCGGACCGAATATCACAAGCTGGCCCGATCAGTACGAGCTTGGCGAAAATCTGCTCGTCGAGCTGACCGCAGTCATCCATGATCCCGTGACCACCACCGACGAGCTTATCCCCTCGGGTGAGACCAGCTCCCTGCGCTCCAATCCTCGCAGACTTGCAGAGTACACTCTCTCCCGCCGCGTCCCCGAGTACGTAGGACTCTCCAAAGCGGTTGCCGCAGAGGAAAAGGCACGCAGAGACGGTAACGCAAGCGAAAAACTTATAGCCACTCTCTCCAAAGTCGGTGACGCCAACGAGCTTCTCAAAAACACCCAGTTCGGCTCGTGTGTATTCGCAAACAAGCCCGGTGACGGCTCGGCGCGTGAGCAGGCAGCCTCCTGCCAGAAGGTGCTCGGCGGATTTGCCAACATCTGCTACGAATTTGCAACCAAGCGCTATCGCTCCAACTGTATCAACTGGGGAATTCTTCCCTTCACCCTCGACCCCGAAACTAAATTCGAGTACGAAACAGGCGACTGCGTATTCGTCCCCGATATCAGAAAGACCATTGCCTCGGGCGAAGAAAAATTCACCGCAAAGGTCATACGCAAATCGGGCGACGTCGAAGACCTCACCCTCTACGTCAAAGGCCTCACCGAAGAAGAAAAGATGATCCTTCTCTCCGGCTGCCTGATGAACTATTATAAGATCAAAAACAGCTAAGGAAGACGCGTTCGAGAAACTTTTTGAAAAAAGTTTCTCGAGCTCTTCAAAAACTTCCCCAAGGATAGTAGAAAACACTACATCTTATCCTTCTAAGCTTAAAAGTAATCAAACCCAATCCCTCCAAGCCCTTTTATAAGAAGTTTTGAAATCCAAAAACTTTTTCCAAAAGTTTTTGGTGGGGTGCAGGGGCAAAGCCCCGCAAAAGAAAGGCAAATATGGAAAAGATCAGAATGACAACGCCGCTGGTCGAGATGGACGGCGACGAGATGACAAGAATAATATGGAAGATGATAAAGGACGAGCTTCTTTATCCATTCATCGACCTGAAGACCGAATATTACGACCTCGGCTTGCCCGAAAGAGAAAGAACGAAGGATCAGGTCACGTTCGACTCTGCATACGCGGCGCAGAAATACGGTGTTGCGGTCAAATGCGCGACGATAACTCCAAACAAGCAGCGAGTTGAGGAATACAACCTCACGGAAATGTGGAAATCGCCCAACGGCACGATCCGCGCAATAATGGACGGTACGGTCTTCCGCGCACCTATTACCATTGATGCGATCAAGCCCGTAGTCCGCAACTGGAAAAAGCCTATCACGATCGCACGTCATGCGTACGGTGACGTGTATAAAGCGACCGAGTACCGCGTGCCCTCGGCAGGCAAGGCAACACTTACCTTCAAGGGCGATGACGGCACCGAGTTCTCCAAAACAATATACGATTTTGAGTGTGCAGGCGTGCTTCAGGGTCAGTACAATAAAGACACCTCGATAATCAGCTTCGCGCACTCCTGCTTCAAGTTTGCGATCGACACCAAGCAGGATCTTTGGTTCTCCACCAAGGACACGATCTCCAAGCAGTATGACCAGACCTTCAAGCTCATCTTCGAGGATATCTACAACAAGCACTATAAGGAGCAGTTCGAAGCACTTGGAATAACCTACTTCTACACCCTGATCGACGACGCGGTCGCGAGAGTGATCAGAAGCGAGGGCGGCTACATCTGGGCATGCAAGAACTACGACGGCGACGTAATGTCGGATATGGTATCCACCGCATTCGGCTCGCTCGCGATGATGACCAGCGTGCTGGTCTCTCCCGACGGCAAGTTTGAATACGAGGCGGCTCACGGCACGGTCACAAGACACTATTACCGTTACCTCAAGGGCGAGGAGACCTCGACCAATCCCATGGCAACGATCTACGCTTGGTCTGGAGCGCTCCGTAAGCGCGGCGAGCTCGACAAGCTTGACGAGCTCGTAAGCTTCGCAAACAAGCTCGAGGAAGCCTGCATCGACACCCTCAACGACGGAATAATGACCAAGGACCTCGTGGGTCTCGTCGACGAAGGTTTTTCCGCAACCGCAGTCAATACGCTCGACTTCATCAAGGCTGTCAGAACTCGCCTTGAAACCAAGCTTTAAATCAAAAAGAGCATATGCTTTCGCATATGCTCTTTTTCTAATATCAGGTATTTTTCATAACGATCGAGCCAACGCATTCGCTGACGTGCTCGCAAGCATCCGAGCAGGCCTCGAAGCAATCGTATATCTTATACCAAGAAAGCGTGGTAAGAACGTCCGTGGAGTTCTTGGTAAGCTCGTGCATCGTAGCAAGATAAAGCTTGTCGCACTCCTCCTCCACGTCGTTTGATGCGACGATAAGAGTATGAAGCTTCTTCGATTTCTTGAAGTTTTCAAACTCTGCCATGATATCACCAAGGATATCGCAAGCTCTTACGAGGTGCTTTGCGTAATCGATCGCGGCAGGCTCTATCGTCTTGATATTGTATATGTACATCTTCTGCAGTACTTCCTCAATAAGATCAAGCACGGTATCGAGCTGCTGACTCATAAGATCGAGGTCTTCTCGGTCAACGGGAGTCACGAACGCCTTTGCAAGTGCTTCGTTCATTTCATGCTTTTTCATATCTGCACTGTGCTCAAAGACGTGCATTTCCTCAAGCATTTTTTCGATCTTGTTCAAATCGTAGTTTTCAAGACACTCAACGAGATAAGCCGCCGCCTTCTGTGCAAGGGAGACGCACTCCGAAAAATTATCGTAATAGAATTTATCACCTTTAGCCATTTTTATATTTCCTTTCAGTTAATTAAAAATAAGTAAGAACAATTTCGTTACTAAGAATGCAAGCAGTCCGCATCCGGGGAAAGTAAGTATCCAGGTCATGACCATTTCCTTTACAACGCCGAAATTAATGGCGGACACGCGTTTAACTGCACCGACACCCATGATAGACGTGGTCTTTACGTGGGTAGTAGAAACGGGGAGACCGAATACCGAGCAGAACACGAGGGAGATAGCAGATGCGATATCTGCCGAAAAGCCCTGATATTTTTCAAGCTTGACCATATCCATTCCGACGGATTTAATGATCTTTTTACCGCCTATAGCGGTGCCTGCCGCCATAACGAGCGAGCAAACGACCATAAGCCAGGTCGGGATCGCAAAGGTCGCCACAGCGCCTCCCGCGCCTTGCAGGGTGAACACGCAAAGCAGAATAATTCCCATAAATTTCTGACCGTCCTGCGCTCCGTGCATAAATGCCATTGCCGCGGCTCCCGCGATCTGCGCGCCCTTGAAAAACGGCTCTGTTTTGGGCCTGTTCATATTGTAGCAGATCATAGTGACAAGCTTGCCGATCAGCCAAGCCAAGCCAAATCCGAGCACGACCGAGATCACGATACCTATAAGCACCTTGCTCCACTCGCTCCAGACTATCGCGTCAAGCCCCGTGAGAGCCATAGCTCCACCCGTCAGACCCGCGATCAGAGCGTGGCTTTCGCTTGTCGGGATACCAAACACCCAAGCGAGCGTTGCCCAGATAACGATAGCAAGCATCGCCGCGCACAAAACGATAATGATCGTCTCTCCTGAATTTTCTCCGAAATGCACCATGCTCGTAATAGTTACGGCAACCTTGTTGCTGATCTGCGTCATTACGAAAACGCCGAGGAAATTGAACACTGCTGCCATAAGTATCGCCGCCTTCGGTGGCATACACCTCGTAACAACGCACGTGGCGATGGCATTGGGCGCATCCGTCCATCCGTTTACCAGAATGACACCGAGAGTCAGTGCCACAGCGACAAATAACAGCGGATTCGCCGTCATTTGTCCCCAAAATTCTAAAAATTCCATAGATTGCCTTTCCTTTATTGTTTTATTTTTACTCCTTAACAGGAAAATTCAACGTAATACTGTAATCCTCGCCCTCGGAGCAGACACGAATGTTGCCGCCCATGCGCTCCATAATGCGCTCACAGGTCTTAAGACCTATGCCGTTACTTTCGGCGCGATCCGAACTCTTGTCGATCTTATTTTTGACAGTAATAGTGAGATTGCCGTCCTCGATGCCCGATTCAATATAAACAGGAGCGTTAAGATCAGCGTATTTTTGAATATTGGCGAACACGTTGTCAATGACGCGGCCGAGATAGTCCAGATTTACCGAAATAGTCGCGCCTGGCAGATCATGAGAGTATGACAGCTCAAATCCGCTTTCTTCAAAAAGGATCACCCTCTCTGCCAGCATGTGCTCGAGCACCTCGCTGCCAACCTCGATCATTTCTCCGTCAAGAGCGTCCTTTTTGCCAAAGACAAGAAAATAAGAAAACATATCGTCTGAAAGGCGCTTCAACCGCAGAGCATTGTCCTTGCAAGCCGCGATATATTCCGAATCGATCTCGGACTTTTCCTGCATCTCCATAAGCTCAAGATATCCGAGCATAACGGTAAGCGGAGTACGGATATCGTGTGACATAGCCGTGATAAGCTCGGCATTTGCCTTCCACGCCTGCTGCTCCTTTGTCATAGTGTCAACGACCGAGTTTCTCATACTGTTGACGTCCTCGGCAAGCGAGCTAAGCTCGTCGCGACCTCTGATAGCGATCGGCAATTCAAGGTTCCCGCCCTCAACGAGTCTTACGTCCCTCGCCAGACGCTTAATTCTCGAAGCCGTCGCAGAGAAATTCAATATCATAATTATCACCAGCACGATCAATGCCAGCAGCAGCGCCGCAGCAAACACGAGATTGTACACGAAATCCTCCGTGTAGTCAATAACTCTCACAAGCAATGTTCCGTCGACGAAATAGACCGTCGAGAGATCGCTGTTTTCATCGAGAATATCCTCAAGCCTTTCAAGATAAGCGGTCCTCGCCTCCTCGGTAAGATACTGCTCAAAGTTTCGGTCACCCGAAAAGTAATCCTGCGGACTGCTCGAATCAATAAACCACTCGGGAGCGTAAACAAGATTTTTGTCCTTGTAAACGATCATATCTACGTAGTTTCCGCCCGACCATGCGGCGATCTTCTTTGAATCGTGGATCGAAAGCTTTTTGTTCTTAACGTATTTCTGAAAATCCTCAATATAATTTTCAGCTCTTTCCTGCTTGGTCTCCTCATCAAGATAATATTTCCAAACCAAAAAATCTCCAAACTGCTTACATGCTACGAATACCACGGCGGCAGTGACGATCGCCAATATCAGAATAAGTATTAATTTGCTTTTGAGAGAAATAAAAAATTTCTTTTTAGACAAACTGATACCCCTTTCCCCAAACGGTCTTTATTATCTTCGGATTAGACGGATCGTCCTCAAGCTTCTTTCGCAGACCCAGAATATTGACCGTCACGTTGTTAGCGCTCGAAGCAAGAGCCCTCTCTCCCCAGACCGCTTCAAAAATAACGTCAGGCTCGACCGTGTTTCCACGATGCTCAAGCAAATAGAAGAAGATCGCGCTTTCCTTGTCTCTCAGATTGGGATCCTCTCCGTTTTTGGTGACGATCCTTTTTTCAGGATCCACCTCAACTCCACCGGAAAGAGAGATTATGCCGTCAGTCCTTTCCTTGCCCTTGTAGACGGTATAACGGCGGACGAGCGACTCGACCTTCATAAGCAGCTCCGCGGACGAAAAGGGCTTGACCACGTAGTCGTCACCGCCGCTGCTATAGGCTCTTTCCTTGTCGGCAACAAGCGATCTTGCAGTCAAAAACAGCACGGGAGCAACCGAAATCTCTCGTATTTTCTTCGTAGCCTCGACGCCCGACATCTTTGGCATCATAATATCCATAATGATAAGGTCAACGTCGTCCTGCTTCACAGCCTCGATAGCCGCATCGCCGTTCGACGCCTCAATAACGGAGTAGCCCTTATTTTTCAAAAGCAAAGAGACCACCTTGCGTATATCGGACTCGTCATCGACCACGAGTATCTTTATATCGGAATTTGTCACGATCACACCTCCGTCCCGAAATATACTAAAACAATTATACCACAATAAGCCATAAAATACAAGAAAAATAAGCCTGCATTAATAAAAATTCAGAAAAAAGAGGATCGGGCACGCTCCGGCGCCCCGACCCTTTAGCAAAATACGATTATTTCTTCACGTTCGGCATAAACAGACCGCCGAAATTAATGTTTTTCGCACCGCAGATATAAGCGGCAACTATCACGGGCAGAGCTGGCAGAACCGTCAGAAAATGCACGAACCAATATGAGTTCAGCGGCGCACCGCCAACGTGACTTGCAAGCAGACCCGTGTACATTCCCTCAATGATCATTTTTATCATTGTCGCGCCTCCCGAAACCGAGGATAACACTCCACCGTTACCAAACCAAACTCCAAGTGCTATCAAAAGCGCAAGAAGCAGGTTGAGCGAGTTTGCGAGCAACCAGACCTTGAACGGAACCGAAAGATCAAGCTTTCTCTTACCTAGATCGGCAGACATCTTGTCCTCCGCACCGATCCTCCACGCCGAAGCAAATTGCATAAACAAGAAAAAGATCACCGAAAAAATGCCCGTGACCACGCGCAAGGTCTCGTTCTCGGCTATTCCCGCGGCAAGCGCAAGCACCAATCCAAAAAGTCCTATGACAACCTGATTTATAAATAACCGCACGCTTTCGTACGAATATCTCTTAAAAAAATCCTTCATTACAAATGTCCTTTCACTTCGGTCACCCGAGGGCAGACCTCCAATGATAACATTATATACGATAAATGTGTATTTTTCAACAATTCCATGTGAAATTTTAAAGAAAATCAACAATTTGTCATCAAACAGCGGCAATAACACGATATTATACAAAATATCCCTTCAAAATCATCAATCCCTTGAAAAATACAAGAAACATCTTGAAAAACAAAAAAAGATTTGGTATAATTAATATATAAACACCGAAAGGAGATCAAAAACTATGCCCTACCGCGTAAATATTGACGAATTTCCGTCGATCATTCGTGAATTCGCATCCTATAAGCTTGCAATACAGGGTTGCTCTCAAAAGACGGTCGACGAGTACCTGCTCGATCTGAGGACCTTCTTCCGTTATATCATCGCCAAGCAAAACGGCATAGACCCCGACTCCGACGAGTTTTGCGATATCAGTATAGTAAATATCGACGTAGAATACATAAAAGATATATCCACCGAGCAGATATACGATTTTCTGCTCTATACGGGTAACATCCGTAAGAATATGTGGGCAAGCAAGGCGCGAAAGCTGTCCGCCATAAAAGGACTTTTCAAGTTTATGACCGTCAAGCGCGGATATCTTGAGGAAAACCCCGCCGCCAACATCGAGTCGCCGAAGCACAAAAAGACCCTGCCGAAGTTTCTCTCGCTCGCCGAGGCAAAGCTTCTGCTTGATACCGTCCGCAACGACGTCGAGTCCAAAACAAGACTCCGTGATCTTTGCATAATCACGCTCTTTCTCAACTGCGGAATGCGTCTGAACGAGCTCGTCGGTATCAATCTGACCGACCTCGACCGAGAGCTCAGCCACGTTCGAGTCCTCGGTAAAGGCAGTAAGGAAAGAATAATCTACCTCAACGACGCCTGCAAGGTCGTGCTCGCGGACTATCTTAAAAACTACCGCCTCATCGAAAAGAATCATAACATTTATGATAAAGCGCTCTTTTTGAGCAACCGAGAAAAAAGAATAAGCGACAAAATGGTGCAGGCTATGGTCTATAAATACCTCGATCTGTCAGGACTTGGTTCAAAGCATTATTCTGTCCATAAGCTCCGCCACACCGCCGCCACGCTGATGTATCAGACGGGCAACGTCGACATCCGCGTGCTCAAGGACATTCTCGGCCACGAGCAGCTCAACACCACGCAGATCTATACCCACGTCAGCGACAAGAACATGATGAACGCAATGGCGCAAAATCCCCTCGCCGACGTCACTCAAACAAAGGCAGATAAAGCAGACGAATAATTTATCTATCGACTTCAGATTTTGATTTGTCAAGGCTTCACTGCAATATTTCAGAAAAGTTTTTGCGTCGCTTTTTCCAAAAAGCGACCGCCGATCCAACGCGCGGAGCGTTGGTCGCCTCCGCAGAGGCGAAACTCCTTTGCACGCGTTTCTTTTTTGCCAAGCTTTTTTCTTTGCGCTTCTTGTGCCAAAGAAAAAAGCGGATAAACGATTTATAAATCACTTGTGTAGAGGTCTTTGTCAAAAACTAGAGTGAAAACCTCCGAAGACACTCTGCTTAATTCAACAATATTGGTGAAAATATGAATAATAACAAAAATCTACACGAAATACCCGTAACAGCGCTCCGCGGAGTCGGTGGAGTCAAAGCAAAAGCGTACGCCGCGGCAGGCGTACACTCACTGCTCGACCTGCTCTACTACTTCCCTCGCGCTTACGAGGACAGAGCAAATATAAAACTGCTTGCCGAGACCTCACCCGAATATAAATCGGCGGTAGTCCTCACGGTCGCGACCGAGCCAAAGATTGCAAATATCAAGCGAGGAATGTCGCTTTTAAAATTCCGCGCGTTCGACGAAAGCGGAGTCTGCGAGATCACCTATTTCAATCAGAATTACTATAAAGACAAATTTTCGGTCGGCTCGGATTTTCGCTTCTACGGCAAGGTCGAAAGAGTAAAAAACCGCTACTCCATGACCTCCCCCGCGGCTGACCCGTGGGTAGAGGAGCTGCCTCCCCCTCCCTTTTTCTCGGTCTATAGGCTCTCCGAGGGACTGACGCAAAAGCAGATCTCGCAAAACGTCGCCGACACGCTTGAATTAGCAAGCCAAGCAATGCCCGACCCTCTCCCCGAGGAAATACGCGAGCGAAATAAGCTCTGCACGATATACTACGCCCTCCGTCAGATACATTTTCCCGAAAGCTATGCAGCGCTCGCGATCGCGAAAAAAAGGCTGATATTCGACGAATTTTTCCTTTTCGCCACAGGCCTTGCACTCTCGGGCAGGAAGATCCAACGACTCTCCGCCCCCGCTTGCAAGGATACCGACATCTCTCCCCTGCTCGCGTGGCTTCCCTATAAGCTGACGGGCGCGCAGGAAAGAACGATAAAAGACATCGCGCACGATATGAGCAAGGGAGAGCAGATGAGCCGTATAGTCATCGGCGACGTCGGCTGCGGCAAAACGATCTGCGCCACGGCAGCCATGTATATAGCCGTCAAAAACGGCTACCAAGCCGCCTTGATGGCACCCACGGAGATATTGGCAACTCAGCATTATAACGATCTGTGCGCAATTTTCGAGGCTCTGGGAATACGCTGTGCGCTCCTCACAGGCTCTTGCACCGCGGCAACCAAGAGAAAGATCCACACGGCTATGAAGGCAGAAGACCCCAACGAGCGCCTTGATATCGTCATCGGCACGCAAGCGCTCCTTTCCGACGGCGCGGAAATTATAAATCCGGGACTTGTCATAACCGACGAGCAGCACCGCTTCGGTGTAAACCAGCGCGCCCTGCTCTCCGAAAAGAATAAACACACACACGTTCTCGTTATGAGCGCGACCCCGATCCCGAGATCGCTGGCGCTCGTAATGTACGGCGACCTCGCCATGTCCAAGATCGACGAAATGCCCCCGGGACGTCAAAGGGTCGACACCTTCCTCGTCGACGAAAGCTACCGCCCCCGCCTCGATGCCTTTATTCGCAAAAACGTCGACGCAGGCGGTCAGGTCTACGTAGTCTGCCCCGCAGTCGAGGAAAGCGAGCTTGAAGAAGGAGAGATCGACCTCTCCGAGATCGCAATTTACGGCGAGGAGCTCGTAAGAAACGAAAAACCGCCCTTAAAGGCGGCGGTTCAGTATGCCGAGGAGCTCTCCGAGCGCCTGCAGGGCTATAATATCGCATTCGTCCACGGCAAAATGAAAACGGCAGACAAGGACAATGTAATGCGCCGCTTCGCCTCGGGCGAGGTGCAGATATTGGTCTCCACTACCGTAATTGAGGTCGGAGTCAACGTGCCCAGCGCCTGCCTTATGATCGTCGAGAATGCCGAACGCTTCGGACTCTCCCAACTTCATCAGCTGCGCGGACGAGTCGGACGCGGACAAAAGAAATCCTACTGCGTTCTGGTCAACGGCACGGGCGGCCGCCTTGGTGAGACCGCCAAGCAGAGACTTCAGACCATGTGTAACTCCTACAACGGCTTCGAGATCGCCGAGCAGGACCTCAAATTGCGCGGTCCGGGCGACTTCCTTGCCCTCTCGGGCAACGCCTCGATCAGACAAAGCGGAACGCTCAGTTTCAATATCGCCGACATGTGCGAGGATAGTGAGCTTATGACCACCGCCTTCTCCGAGGCGCGCGAATACCTTAAAAACGACCCCAATCTCCAAAACCACGCTCCCCTGCGCCAAGCCGCCGAGCGTATGTTTGAGACCCAAGGGGATATAATTAGTTAGGATAAGCATGCGAGGGGGAAAACTTCTTAAAAGAAGTTTTCCCCCTCGCGCTCCCCTTTTCAAGAACTTCTACAATAAGCAAAAGTGATTTAACCGTTAGTCTATTTGTAGCCGTGAAGTATATAAAAAGACCGAATCACAGATTCGGTCTTTTTGCTTATAAATTCAATATCCCCTTATCCAACTCCTCTATCACCCTCGCGATCGCATGCTCCTCGTTGCTCACGGTGATATGATCTGCCACCGCCTTGACCTCGTCGACCGCATTCGCGACGGCAACGCCAACTCCCGCCGTGCGAAGCATCGCAACGTCGTTATAGTAATCCCCAACCGCCACGACCTTCGATATATCTATCCCCAAAGCAGCGGCAAGTCGCGGCAAAGCAGCACCCTTGTTGACTCCCTTGGGCACGACCTCGTAAAGAATTCGCTCGGTTCGTATAAAATCAAACAGGTCTGCTTTCGGATGAGAATTCAAAAGCTCAATAGCACGCAAAATATGTTCTTCATTATCGTCACAAAAAACGATCTTTGCCAAGGGCTCATCCACCGCCCTGTAATCAGCGACGAGATTAGGCGTCCCCGTGGCTTTTCTGTACTTAGCCGACGCACCGTTTTCTCGGCAATAATAGACCTTGTCGGGCGTGTTGAGATGAATTCCAATGCTGTCAACGTTTTTGTCAACGTGCTCCACAAGCTCGATAATGCCGTCAGAGAGAGTCTGTAGCCATAAATACTCGCCCTTTTCATAATCGTAAATACCGCCGCCGTTAACGCACCCAACGGGAGCATTAGCCCCGACCGCATCGTATACCATTTTAGAAAAATACGGCATTCTTCCCGTAATAAAGGTAAAATATCCGCCCTCTGACTTAAAATATTCGATCGCGTCAAGATTTTCCTGCGAGATCGACTTGTCAGACCGAAGCAACGTACCATCAAGATCGGTGCAGATCAGCACCCCGTCAAATTTTCCCATATCCAGCTCCCATAAATTTATACTTCATTTTATCACAAACCCCACCATTTTACAAGTCCAAAACGCAAATCTTCCCAAAAACCTCACGTCCACAGACAAACTCCACCCCAAAACCATTCTTTTATTGAAAGTTTTTGAAGGGTGAGGGGGTGCAGGGGGAGAGGGGAACTTTTTAAAAAGTTCCCCTCTCCCCCTGCGTATATAAAAATTAATACATACCACCCATGCCGCCTGCTGCGGGAGCTGCGGGCTCGGGCTCCTTGATATTGGAAACTACCGACTCGGTAGTAAGAATTACGGAAGCGATCGAAGCCGCGTTCTGAAGTGCGGAACGAGTAACCTTCTTAGGATCGACGATACCTGCACCGACCATATCAACGTACTTTTCGTTGTAAGCGTCGAAGCCGTAGCCGACCTTCTTGGAGCTCATGATCTTATCAACGATGACCGCACCGTCGAAGCCTGCGTTAGCAGCGATCTGACGAACGGGCTCCTCAAGACCCTTAAGAACGATCTTAACACCGGTCTTTTCGTCGCCGTCAACGGTCTTAAGCAGCTTTTCAACCGCGGGAATGGCATTAAGGTAAGCAGTACCGCCTCCTGCAACAATACCCTCCTCAACAGCCGCCTTGGTAGCGTTGAGAGCGTCCTCGATGCGAAGCTTCTTTTCCTTCATTTCAGCCTCGGTAGCCGCACCGACCTTAATAACTGCAACACCGCCCGAAAGCTTTGCAAGTCTCTCCTGGAGCTTCTCTCGGTCGAAATCGCTGGTGGTGTTCTCGATAGCGGACTTGATCTGAGCCACACGAGCGCTAATCTCCTCTACGTCACCTGCACCGTCAACGATAATGGTGTTCTCCTTGGTGATCTTGACCTGACGAGCGCGACCGAGCATCTGGATAGAAGCATCCTTGAGCTCAAGACCGATCTCGCTCGATACAACCTCACCACCGGTGAGAATAGCGATATCGCGGAGCATTTCCTTTCTTCTGTCGCCAAATCCGGGAGCCTTAACGGCAACGCAGGTGAACGTGCCGCGGAGCTTGTTGAGCACGAGAGTAGTCAGAGCCTCACCCTCAACGTCCTCAGCGATGATAACGAGCTTTCTGCCCGACTGAACGAGCTGCTCGAGAAGAGGAAGAATGTCGTTTATAGTAGAGATCTTCTTGTCAGTGATAAGAACGAGAGCGTCGTCGATAACAGCCTCCATCTTGTCGGTATCGGTAACCATGTAGGGAGAGAGATATCCACGATCGAACTGCATACCCTCAACGACCTCGGAATAGGTCTCCGCGCTCTTGGACTCCTCAATGGTGATAACACCGTCAGCGGTAACCTTCTCCATCGCGTCTGCGATGAGCTCACCGATGACCTCGTCGCCTGCGGAAATAGTACCAACGCGAGCGATGTCCTCCTTGCCATTGACCTTCTTGCAGTTCTCTGCAAGCGCCGCAACAGCCGCATCAACAGCCTTCTTCATACCCTTGCGGATAACCATGGGGTTAGCGCCCGCGGTCACGTTCTTCATACCCTCGCGAACGAATGCCTGCGCGAGAAGAGTTGCGGTGGTAGTACCGTCACCGGCAGCGTCGTTGGTCTTGGTAGCAACCTCGCGAACGAGCTGTGCGCCCATGTTCTCTGCCTCATCCTCAAGCTCGATCTCCTTGGCGATGGTAACACCGTCGTTGGTGATGAGGGGAGAGCCGTATTTCTTGTCAAGCACTACGTTTCTGCCCTTAGGACCGAGAGTGATCTTGACCGTATCAGCAAGCTTGTCGATACCGCGAACGAGCGCGTTTCTTGCTTCAATTCCATAAAGAATATTCTTTGCCATAATAAATCTCCATTCCGCCGCCCAAGGCGGCATAAAAATATTTTGATGAATTTTGCCGTCAAGCAAAATTCGCGCGCGAAACAGTTAAATTTTCTATCAGGTGGAAGCAACTTTCGCGCTGACCTCCAAATAAATTACTCAACGATCGCGAGGATGTCGTCCTCGGAAAGCACGGTGTATTCAACGCCGCCCATCTTAACGATAGTTCCCGCGTACTTGCTTGCGATCACACGCTCGCCAACCTTAACAGACATAGGAACGAGCTTGCCGTCCTCGACCTTTCCGGGACCAACCGCAACGATCTCTGCGATCTGGGGCTTTTCCTGCGCGGAAGCGGTGAGAATGATACCGGACTGAGTCTTCTCCTCAGCCTCTGCGAATTTAATTACAACTCTGTTGGATAACGGTTTAAGTGTCATCTTAATATCCTCCTTAAAAATGCACCTGGGCATATTGATACTTAATAATTTTAGCACTCTTTCGATTCGACTGCTAATCACAAAGTATATTGTACCACAAACGCGGCAAAAATCAATAGTTTCGGCATATAATTCACATATTATTAACAAAGTTTTCCTTTACAGCAAAAAGCTTTCTTCTAAAAATCGACTCCCCCGCATATAATTGTGTTGAGGCAGGAAAAAGTATCGGATCTTTCGTCGAAAATCGCCTCTGAAGCCATCCCAAAAAGCACAACTGTAAGGTCAAAGATATGCTTGAATTTTTAAATGATAACCTGATCAGCGCGATCACCCCCGTCCTTCTTATTTTTGCAGGACTGTTCTTCTCGTTCAAACTGAAATTCTTTTACATCAGACATCCCGTGAAGATCATAAGATCAATGCTCACGCGGCAAAAAAAGGACGGCATTTCCCCATTCCGCGCAGTCACTCTCGCCCTCGCCGGCACGCTTGGAGTGGGAAATATCGCGGGAGTCGCCTCCTCGATCGCGATCGGTGGCTTCGGCTCGGTCTTCTGGATGTGGATAAGCGCACTCGTGGCAATGGTGCTCAAATATGCCGAAATAACGCTCGCCATCAGACACCGAAGGACAGATTTCTCCACAGGCGAGCACCGCGGCGGCGCTTCGTATTATATATATGATCACTTTGCGGAAAACGGCAAAAAAAGATTTGGCAAAGCTCTCGCAATCTTCTTTGCCCTGCTCTGCATCGTCAATGCGATCACTATGGGCTGCGTCATTCAATCCAACGCGATCTCGACCTCGTTTGAGGGCGTGATGAATATCCGCCCGTGGATAATCGGAGCCGTGGTTGCCCTGCTCTCTGTCGTCGTAATATCAGGCAACGCCAAATGGATAAGCTCGTTTTCCGAGATGACCGTCCCGATAATGACGGTCGGCTATATTCTCCTTTCCGCCGCCGTCCTTGCCGCGCGCCGTGAGCTCGTTGGAGACGCATTCGCCGCGATATTCAAGGATGCATTCAATATCAGAAGCGCCGCGGGCGGCGCGGTGGGATTTGGCATCTCAAGAGCGCTCAAGGCAGGCACTATGCGCGGACTGATGTCGAACGAGGCGGGCTGCGGCACTGCGCCAACAGCGCATGCCGCCGCCGACACCGATAGCCCAGCCAAGCAGGGCTTTTGGGGTATCTTCGAGGTCTTTATCGACACAATCCTGCTCTGTACCCTCACCGCCCTCGTGATCATCGTCTCTGTCCTTGGCAACTCGGCGCAAAACATTCTCTCTTACTCCGAAAATCCAATGATGATGACGATAAAGGCATATTCAAGCGTGCTCGGTGGCTGGTCGGAATATTTTATGGCGATATCCGTGCTGCTTTTCGCATTCGCCACAATGATCTGCTGGGCGCACTATGGCAAAGAAAGTATCCTTTATATAACGAAAAATCGCGCGTTTACCACCGCCTATATCCTCATATATTGCCTCTTTATTTTCATCGGCGCGCTGACCGCCCCAAAGCTCGCATGGCTCGCCGCAGACCTCGCACTCGGGATCATGACGATAATAAACCTCG
This sequence comes from Clostridia bacterium, assembly GCA_017536475.1. Lineage (GTDB taxonomy): Bacteria > Bacillota > Clostridia > Oscillospirales > CAG-272 > SVTX01. The sequence goes on along the minus strand of JAFXHH010000004.1, from coordinate 36,584 downwards.
CCGTGCTATTTCTTATGTCCGACGAGGTGAGATGCGAAACCGACAAATTTTTCAACCAAAATGGGAGAAAGCATTAAATGCCTTCTCCCATTTTATATTCGTTTATATTCCCAACGCAAGCGAGGCAATAGCAAAATAGACCACAAGTGTGATGATGTCGACCACAGTCGTAATAAACGGCGACGCCATAACTGCAGGGTCAAGACCGATCTTCTTTGCAGCCATGGGGAAGATAACTCCCACGACCTTCGCGATAACCACCGCGCAAAACGCGGTAACGCTGACTATCGCGGCAATGGCAATGTTGTTCTGAACCGCGCCGTTGGCAAGTATCTCCTGTGCCTGAAATTTGAAGTCGATAGCCATGGTTTTGGCGAAGCAAACGATCGAAAGGCATGCCGCGCAAAGCAACGAAACTCTGAATTCCTTCCAGAGAACCTTAAAAAAGTTCTTCATCGAGATCTCATCAAGCGAGAGCGCACGAATGATCGCAACCGACGACTGACTTCCCGCGTTACCGCCCGTGTTCATCAGCATAGGGAAGAACGCCGCAAGTATAGCGTACGTTCCGATAGCCTCCTCGTAGTGCGTAATGACCATGCTTGAGAAGACTGCCGCGATCATCAGTATTAGCAACCACGGGAAACGCTTTTTCCAGGTCTCAAAAACTCCGGTCTTGAGGTAAGGCTTGTCGGTAGGCGTAATACCTGCCATGATCTCGATATCCTCGGTAGCTTCCTCGTTAATGACGTCGATAGCGTCGTCTACCGTTACGATACCGACAAGTCTCATTTCCTTGTCAACGATAGGAAGCGCAAGCAGACCGTACTTCGCGATCGTGTCCGCCGCATATTCTCGGTCGTCCACGGTGGCCGCGTAGATCGGATCCTCGGTCATCAGATCCTTGATAAGAGTGTCGCCCCTCGAGAAAAGCAGATCCTTAAAGGATACAGTTCCCTGCAAGACCCTGCGCTCGTCGGTGACGTACGCATAGTAGACGGTCTCCTTGTCAACACCGGTCTTACGTATATACTCGATTGCCTGTGCAACGGTCATTTCGGCGCGCAGATTGACAAACTCCGCTGTCATTTCGCTTCCCGCACTGCCCTCAGGATACGAAAGATAGCGATTTATCTCCTTTCGGGTCTCGGGAGTGACGTTTTTCATTATTCGGGTAACGATATTAGCAGGCAGCTCGCTGATCGTCTCGGCAGCGTCGTCAAGCGCCAGCTCCTCGATGATTCGAGTGATCTCACGGTCGGTCATCGCCTCAATGATATACTTCTGCATATCGCTGTCAAGCTCTGCGAAAACCTCCGCGGCAATATCCTTGCCTAAAAGCTTGAATACCGCGGGAATTCTCTTATTGTCAAGCTCGGAAAAGAAATCTGCAACGTCAACGGGGTTCATTTCGCCTAACTCGTGAGCAAATTTGGAAAATTGTCGTGCATCAAGCAACTCGTTAAGCTCATCAAAACGGCTTTCCATCTCTTCTTCTCGTTGCTCTTCCGCACCCTCGAATTCTTCTTCCTCAATCTCGACCTTTTCTTTCTGGTCCTTGTCGAAATCTTCCATTTCTTTTCCTCCTTTGCATTCATTCGATCCGTAAAATCGACTTACTTATACGAACGACGGATCAGCGTCCGTAAGCCTGCGAAAAATCAATTAAAGCGCAAAATATTTCTTCTGCATAGCAGGGATCTGACCCTTCATAGTGCGAAGAACTTCTGCCGCGCGGTCGTCACCCGCAAAATAACGGCGCAGATAATATCCCTCAGCGCGACAAGCCTCGTCGTGTATCGGGAAATAATTTTCCATCAAAAAGCAGCCGTAACGGATCCAACGGAAATCACCTACAAGACGGTATTCTGCGCTGATAGTGTCAACGGCAACCGAATATTTATTCTTGATCGCATCGATCAGGCTCTCGCGCTCGTTTTCTTTCGCAAAAACGATAGTCGAGCAGATAAGCGCGTTGCGGTTGTGCTCCGCGACGGAATTGTGACTGTCCGTAGAGCCAACGACGGGATGATCGTATCCCTCTCGCCTCATCTCGTAGTAAAGCGCAGTCTGAAAACCGTTGTGAGCAAAATAATTCTCTCCGCCCAACACCTCGAAAGCGTCAAACGGCTTGTTTTTGTATATAAATTTCGTATATTCCTCGGGAAGCTGCATAAGTGGACATAGCCAATACGGATGCGGAAAGATCCCCAACCCGCCGTTTTTCTGCATATGCTCGTATATCCACTCAAGAACCGCGTAACTGAGTCGCTCGCTTTCGTGCTCAAGCGGAACACTCTTGGCGCGCTCCTCAATAATAGCCTTGAACTCCTCTTGCGATACGGGATCGGGCGCGTTTCCGTCCAAGCTACGCCACGCAAGATCGTCCCCAGCCTTCTCTTCATTAAGATTGCCCGACACCAGCGCATTGATACTGTATTTGCCGCCGAAATTAACGTAGTGCACGTCATTAAAGGGCATATGCACCTCTTCACCGGGGATTATCGCAACGTCGCTGATATCTCCGTAACGGCGGATCGCCTCCAATGACGGATAATATCGACTATGATCCGATATAACGGCAAAATCATATCCGTATCCGCGATAATTGGCAACTACGTTAACGGGATCGTCGTGTCCGTCGGATCGGCAGGTATGCAGGTGCAAGTCGCCCCTCAAGGGTATTCGCCCCGCCATATCCTCGTGCAGACAATAGACCGACAAGGAAACAACAAAGCGTTCCCCATCAAGAACAGTTATGTTATACTCGCCCTCGCCTTCAAAACAAGAGGTTACGCGAAGGCAACCATCTGCATCGGGCGTACAGTACAGCGTCGTTCTTCCACTGCGCTCAGGATATCTGGCAACATGAGACTGATCAACCTTGTGTGCCTCAACAGTATATGTTTTCTCCACAGAGAACGCAGAATTGACACCCAAGGGCTGTATAGTAACGGTGGTCTCACGGTCTCCTAAAAACACCTTGGGATATATGTCGTAATCATAAAATTCCTGTTTCATAAAACCGTCTCCTTGGCGAATCGATATTTCAAGATCACACGCTGCTTACTTTTATAGAATAACACTTTTTTGAGCCTTTGTCAACTATTTTTCCGAAGCGTACACAGAAAAATTTTTGTCCAAAACAAAACGCTACGTAAACAATTTGCACAAAAATAAAAAAGGCTCGTCCAACGAGCAAAAGCCCACGGACAAGCCATTCAGACAGCTATCTCCAATATCCAACTAGATCGCCTATTGGGTCAATTCCCCACGCGATCATCATAAGGTTTCGACCGACGAAGAACAGCGCGAACAGCACCGCAGTGACCCAGATCAGCCACTTCGGCACAGCGAAAGCGTCGTCTCTGCCGTGGTAGACCCCGACACCCACCTTAACGTCGTAAGCAATAGCCGCAAACGCAAGGTAAAAAATAAAGGAGTTGTATCTCAGCGCACCAAGGACGTCAAGCTCAAGCAGAGCAAAGATCGCCCTCGTTCCGCCGCACAAGGGACAGTAAAGATGAAAAAATCTATAACAAACGCAATCAAATATCGGTAAATTCAAAAAAGCGACCAGCACAAAGACTGCGGCGACCACCACTGCACCTGCGTTCATCAGAAAAAATTGCCGTATCAGCTTTTTTCTGCTGTCTTCCATCATCCTATCCTCCCTTCGTATCAAAACCTATAAAAATTTGAACAAGGGGAGAGCTTCTCATCAAAGATAACTCTCCCCAAACATATATTCAGATTACTCTGCCTTAGCTTCCTCGTCGATAAGACGAACGATAGCCATTTCAGCAGCATCGCCGCGGCGAGCGCCGATCTTGAATATCTGAGTATAACCGCCCTGTCTTTCTGCATACTTAGGAGCGATCTCGCTGAACAACTTAGTTACAACGTCTTCCTTAGTGATGTATGCAAGAGCAGCTCTGCGGCTTGCAAGCGTGTTCTTCTTGCCAAGTGTAATCATTTTTTCTGCGATGGAACGAACTTCTTTAGCTCTGGTGAGAGTGGTCTCAACCTGTCCGTTCTCAAGCAGCAGGGTAACCATTCCGCGAAGCATAGCTTTTCTGTGCGCGGTAGGTCTGCCAAGTTTTCTGGTTCCGGGCATTTCTAATTCCCTCCTTCTGCTTAATTAATCTAAATTTCTTACTCCTCTTCGCGCTTAAGGTCAAGACCAAGCGAGTGGAGCTTCTGAATAACTTCGTCAAGCGACTTCTTACCAAGGTTTCTAACCTTGATCATATCCTCTTCGGTGCGATTTGTAAGATCTTCGACTGTATCAATGCCTGCTCTCTTCAAACAGTTGAAGGAACGAACAGACATGTCAAGTTCCTCAATGGTCATCTCAAGGACTTTCTCCTTGATGGTCTCTTCTCTCTCAACCATAATCTCTGTCTTCTTTGCATCATCCGAAAGATCTACAAACAAGTTGAGATGCTCATTGAGAATCTTGGCTCCGAGGGAAACCGCTTCTTTAGCTGAAATAGTACCGTCGGTAAGTACCTCAAGCGTGAGCTTGTCAAGGTCGGTGTTGCTACCGGAACGGGTGCTTTCAACAGTGTAATTTACCTTGTACACAGGCGTGTAGATCGAGTCTGTGTAGATGGTGTTGATCGGCATAGCGGAATTCACGCCCATCATATCGTTGTAGATCTGCTTGTTGCGCTCCTGAGAAACGTAACCTCTGTCGCAGTTGAACGTAAGCTCCATATAGAATCTCTCGTTCTCGGCAACGGTAGCGATATGGTGTTCGGGGTTGAGGATCTCAATATCCGAGTCCTGCATGATATCGCCTGCAGTAACGTCATGCTCACCGACGACGTCGATGAAAACGGTCTTAGGACCTGTGCAATGAAGCTTAGCGGTGATACCCTTAACGTTCAGAACGATCTCTGTAACGTCCTCAGTAACTCCGGGAATAGTGGAAAACTCGTGAAGAACTCCGTCGATCTTAATATTTGTTACCGCAACTCCGGGCAGCGAGCTGAGGAGAACTCTGCGAAGAGAGTTTCCGAGGGTCGTGCCAAAGCCTCTTTCAAGGGGCTCAACGACGAAGGTTCCAAACGAACCGTCTTCGCTCATTTCAGCGGTAGTAATATTGGGCTTCTCTATCTCAATCATTCCAAATAAACCTCCTATAAAATTTTAATAAAGCATGCTTGTTGCTTTGGGAAAACGGACACTCGCGGCAAGCAATACCGCACGATTCCGATTTTATGCGGTATTACTTGGAGTAGAGCTCGACGATAAGCTGCTCGTTGAAATCGTAGTCGATATCGTCTCTTGCGGGGAAGGAAACGACCTTAGCCGTAAGATTGGTCTTGTCAACGTCAAGCCACTTAGGAGCAGTCTTGCTCTCAAGAGCTTCAGCAAGAGCCTTGAACTTTGCAGAGTCGCGGCTTGCTTCCTTAACGGAAATAACGTCGCCGGGCTTTACAAGGATAGAAGGAATGTTGACCTTCTTGCCGTTGAGTGTGAAGTGAGCGTGGAGAACGAGCTGACGAGCTTCCTTGTGGGACTCAGCAAGACCCATTCTGTATACGGTGTTGTCGAGACGTCTCTCAAGGAGGATGAGAAGGTTCTCACCGGTCATACCCTCTTTGCGATCTGCTTCCTCGTAGTAGTTCTTGAACTGCTTTTCAAGAACACCGTAGTATCTTCTTGTAGCCTGCTTTTCACGAAGCTGGATACCGTATTCACCCATCTTCTTCTTAGCTGCACCGTGCTGGCCGGGAGCTGTGTTTCTGCGCTCGAGTGCGCACTTACCGCTAGTGCATCTCTCACCCTTGAGATAAAGCTTTTTGCCTTCTCTGCGGCAGAGCTTACATGCGGGACCTGTATATCTTGCCATGACTAATACCTCCTGTAAAATTATACGCGTCTGCGCTTAGGCGGTCTGCATCCGTTGTGGGGGATGGGAGTAACGTCCTTGATGAGTGTGATCTGAAGACCAGCGGTCTCGAGAGCACGGATCGCGGATTCACGTCCCGAACCGGGGCCCTTAACGTAAACTTCAACAGACTTAAGGCCGTGCTCAACAGCAGCCTTAGCAGCAGTTTCGGAAGCGGACTGAGCAGCGAAGGGAGTGCTCTTTCTGGAGCCCTTGAATCCAAGCTCGCCGGCAGAAGCCCACGAAATTGCATTTCCGTAAACGTCAGTAATAGTTACGATCGTGTTATTGAAAGTAGCCTGAATGTGAACAGCGCCCTTTTCAATATTCTTTTTTTCGCGGCGTTTTTTAACGACTTTTTTAGTTACCTTTGCCATTTTTATGCCACTCCTTTATTTCTTCTTGTTTGCGATGGTCTTTGCGGGACCTTTTCTTGTTCTCGCGTTGGTCTTGGTTCTCTGACCTCTAACGGGGAGACCCTTTCTGTGTCTGATACCGCGGTAGCAGTTAACCTCTACCATTCTCTTGATGTTAAGAGCAACTTCTCTGCGGAGGTCACCTTCAACAGTGTAAGAGTTTTCGATCTCATCACGAAGCTTAGCTACTTCTTCCTCGGTCAGATCCTTAGCTCTGGTATCGGGATTGATACCGGTCTTTGCAAGGATATCGTTAGCACTCTTGCGACCGATACCGTAAATGTAGGTAAGAGCGATCTCAACGCGCTTGTTATTAGGAATATCAACACCTGCTATACGTGCCATTCTGTATTACCTCTCTGTTTAGATTGAGTTGGATCAAAGTCAATGTATCTCGATCAACCCTGCTTCTGCTTGTGCTTGGGGTTTTCGCAGATAACCATGACTTTACCTTTTCTCTTAATGATCTTGCATTTCTCGCAGATCTTCTTAACGGACGGTTTAACCTTCATTTTTGTAAACCAACCTTTCTTTAGAGTATTTTTAGTAAAATCTTTTTTTATAAATTATTTGGAGCGCCACGTGATTCGGCCTTTAGTAAGGTCGTAAACCGAAACTTCAACGGTTACGTGATCGCCGACCAAAATTCTGATATAGTTTTGTCTCAGCTTACCCGAGAGATGAGCAGTAACGATGTGCCCATTGGGGAGCTGGACCTTGAAGTTGGTGTTGGGCAGAGCCTCGATCACCGTGCCTTCAAATTCAATAACGTCGTCCTTCGACATATTCCTTCTCCTAACTGATTCTAATATTTGACTGGAATCTTAAACTCAAAAATCCGATTCTATCTGTGTCATTACGATCACGCCGTCGCTCGTAAGAGCCACCGTATTTTCGTAATGGGCAGAGAGCTTACCGTCGGCGGTCTTGACCGTCCAACCGTCGCTCATTTCCCTGACTCCCTCGACACCCACGTTAACCATGGGCTCGATCGCCAGAGTCATACCCGCGCAAAGTCTTGTCCCTCTGCCCTCTGTTCCGTAGTTGGGAACGTCGGGAGATTCGTGAAGCTCACGTCCGACTCCGTGACCGATATATCTCTTAACGGTAGAAAAACCGTTAGCGACTACCAAAGCGTCGATCGCGTGACCGACATCACCGAGTCTGTTTCCGACCTGCAACTTCTCTATGCCCGCAAAAAAGCTGTCTCTCGTGACCTTGATAAGCTTTTCTGCTTCGGCACTGACCTTGCCGACTGGAATCGTTCTGGCGGCATCTCCGTGATAACCCTTGTAGAACGCACCAACGTCGACCTTCACAATGTCGCCCTCGCGAAGAATGGTCTTCTTTGAAGGAATACCGTGAATGACCTCGTCGTTTATGCTTATACAAGCGCTTCCGGGGAAGCCGTGATATCCGAGGAAGGAAGGCTTAGCACCCTGCTTTTCGATATAATTTCTTATGATCGAGTCAAGCTCGTAGGTGCTAATGCCCTCGCGGATGTGCTCGCGAGCCACAAGGAGCGCCTCGCCCGTAATTCTTCCGGCTTCTCTCATTTCTTTGATCTGAAGCGGATTTTTTAACTGTATCATCCGTGAACCTCGGTTTTTCTTACGCGTTTACTCTGTCAAGAGCAGCGAAGACGAGGGCGGTCGTATCAGCGACCTCCTCCTGACCCTCAACTGTTGCCAGAATACCCTTAGCCTCGTAGAAAGTCTTAAGAGGCTCGGTCTGCGCGTGGAAGGTTTTGAGTCTGTTAGCAACGGTTTCAGCGCAGTCGTCAGCTCTGATATAAAGCTCAGCGCCGCACTTGTCGCAGATTCCCTCCACCTTGGGAGGAATGTAGTCAACGTGGTACGAAGCACCACAGTGACAAACTCTGCGTCCACTCATTCTCGCGATGATCTTCTCATCGGGAACCTCAATGGAGAGAACAACGTCGATCTTAACGCCCATAGCGTCAAGAGCCTCTGCCTGAGGAATGGAACGGGGGAAACCGTCAAGAATGAAGCCGTTTTTACAAGCTTCAGTCGAAAGATAATCCTTAATGATACCAACGACTATCTCGTCGGGAACAAGCTTTCCTGCATCCATATAACTCTTGGCAGTCATGCCAAGCTCGGTTCCCTCCTTGATCGCGCCGCGAAGAATATCTCCGGTCGCAATAGCGGGAATGTTATACTTTTCGGAAATCTTTGCGGACTGTGTACCTTTGCCCGCACCGGGAGCACCCAATAAAATTAATTTCATAGATTAATCTCCGTTTAGATAAGTGATTGTTATCAATCAAGGAATCCCTTGTAGTTGCGCATGGTAAGCTGTGCCTCGAGCTGACGAACAGTCTCAAGGATAACACCGACTACGATGAGTACGGAAGTACCTGCGAACGCAACGGTAAGGAAGGAGTTCGCACCTGCCTTATAGAAATTGACGATAGCGTCGACAACGGCGCCTGTCTCGGTCTGAATGGAGGCAACCTCCTTGATAGTCTCGAATATCGCAACAACGACCTTCGGGATCTCGGAAACGATACAAAGGAATATCGCACCGATAAAGGTGATACGGTTGAGTATCTTCTTGATATAGTCGCTCGTGGGGCGTCCGGGACGAATGCCGGGAACCGCACCGCCGTTATTTCTGATATTGTTAGCAACTTCAACAGGGTTGAAGGAGATCATAATATAGAAGTAAGCGAAAGCGAACAACAAGATAATGGACAACAAAACGTAAAGGGGTTTTGTGTAGTTGAAATAGTTGTTTGCAAGACCGCTGATCCAATTTACGTTGGGCCAGATGGTAGCAAGAGTTCCGGGGATAGAAACGATCGAGTTAGCAAAGATAACGGGCATAACGCCTGCCATATTGAGCTTAAGAGGAAGATTGGACGACTGACCGCCGTACATCTTACGACCAACAACTCTCTTTGCATACTGAACGGGGATTCTTCTCTCGGAATCGGTAAACCAAACGACCAGATACGAAAGACCGAGCAGAAGCGCAACGATAAGAACCGACCAAACGATAGAAATGATAATGTTGGTAACGCCCTTAGCAGAAGCGATCATGCCGTAAAGGTTCAGGATCGTGTTAGGAATTCTTGCAACGATGTTAGCGAAAAGGATGATCGAGATACCGTTACCGATACCGTGATCATTGATCTTTTCAGCCAACCACATAACGAGAGCCGCACCTGCACAGTAGCAAGCAATGATTACGATGAAGTAGAAGAGATCGGAGCCTGTAACACCGAAGAACTTCATATCAACAGCCTTGCCTGCAAGCTCCTTACCGGCAAGCGCCGAGTAAGTCCAACCCTTCGAAGAAGAGTAGGTGTAGTTCTGCATGTACTTAACTACGTTATTGGATACAAGAAGAGTCGTATAACCGAATGCGGTTATAACGGAAAGAACCATAGTAACGATTCTCGTGATCGCGTTGATCTTCTTCTTACCCTCCTCACCCTCTTTAGCGAGACGCTCGAGAGCAGGAATAGCAACGGTAAGAAGCTGGATAATAATCGACGCAGTGATATAGGGGGAAACCGAAAGGGCAAACAAGGTAGCCGTGCTGAACGCATCACCTGCTACGAGCTGAACTGCGTAGTTGAAGCTCGAGTTGATGACACCCGCCATCTGAGCGGAATCAACGAACGGTACGGGAATGCAAGAGCCCAGACGGTAAAGGATAACGATAAGCAATGTGAAGAGAAGCTTTGTTCTGAGCTCCTGGGTCTTCCAAGCATTTTTTAACGTCTGAAGCATCCCTTATACCTCCTCTGCCTGTCCACCTGCTGCTGTGATCTTTTCCTTAGCGGTTGCAGAGAAAGCTGCCGCCTTAACAGTCAAGTTCTTTGTAAGCTCGCCGTTACCGAGAACCTTGAGTCCGTCGAGAGACTTGCGAACTATCTTCTTTGCGAGGAGTGCCTCGAGATCTACTACCGCGCCGTTCTCAAATACGTTGAGCTCGGATACGTTAACAGTAACGTAGTTGGTAGCGAATCTGTTCTTAAAGCCTCTCTTAGGAAGCTTTCTGTAAAGAGGAAGCTGACCTCCCTCGAAACCGGGTCTTACGCCGCCGCCCGAACGAGCATTCTGGCCCTTGTGACCCTTACCTGCAGTCTTACCGTTACCGGAGCCTGCGCCTCTACCCTTTCTCCAAGCGTCCTTAGCGGAGCCTGCAGCGGGCTTAAGTTCATTAAGTTTCATTCTCTGATACCTCCTATTAGTCTTCTACGGTCTCAACCGTTACGAGGTGAGCGAGAACCTTGATCTTACCTGCAAGAACAGCGTCGTCAGCGTGAACGATGTAGTCACCGATCTTGTTAAGACCGAGGGACTTTGCGGTTGCGCGCTGATTGGGCTTGGATGCGATAAGACTCTTTGTAAGTGTAACCTTTTTCATTGTGTCTTACCTCCTTATTAACCCTTAACCTGCTCTACGCTGATTTCACGGATCTTCGCAACCTCTTCAGCAGTGCGGAGTTCCTTAAGACCTTCCATAGTTGCCTTAACAACGTTGGTAGGATTGTTGGAACGGAGGCACTTAGCTCTGATGTTGGAGATACCTGCAGCCTCAAGAACTGCTCTTACTTTACCACCCGCGATGATACCGGTACCGAGAGCAGCGGGCTTAAGAAGCACCTTACCTGCGCCGAATACGCCGACAACTTCGTGGGGGATCGTGGTTCCCTTAAGGGAAACTGTGATCATATTTTTCTTCGCATCTTCGATTCCCTTGCGGATCGCTTCAGGAACCTCTGCGGCCTTTCCGAGACCTACGCCAACGTGACCGTTGCCGTCACCGACAACCATGAGCGCTGCGAAACGTGCGATACGTCCGCCCTTAACGGTCTTGGAAACACGGTTCAGCGAGACGAGCTTCTCAGTAAGCTCAACCTCTGCCGGATTAAATTTCTGTGCCATGTTAAATTCTCCTCTGAAATGTTCAAATAAATGTTGTTTGAACAGTGTACAAACCGGTTACTAATCCAAGAAGGATTAGAACTTCAGGCCGCCCTCGCGAGCGCCTTCAGCCAATTCCGATACACGTCCGTGATAAAGATAGCCGCCTCTGTCGAATACGACTTCTGTGATGCCCATAGCAACTGCCTTTTCAGCGATGGTCTTACCGACCTCGCGAGCAGCAGCCTTGTTGCCGCCGTTACCCTCGAAGGATGCGCCGTAGGTAGAAGCGGAAACCAGGGTCTTTCCTGCAACGTCATCAATGATCTGTGCAGAGATGTTAGCGTTGGAACGGTAAACTGCAAGACGGGGACGTGCTGCAGTACCGGAGATCTTTGCTCTGACTCTCTTATGTCTCTTAAGACGAGCCTTGTTACTGTCTTTTCTTGATACCATGTTACTCCACTCCTTTCAATTATTTACCGGTCTTTCCGGCCTTACGACGAACGTACTCGTCGATGTAACGGATACCCTTGCCGTGATAGGGCTCGGGAGGACGCTTGCCTCTGATAACAGCAGCCATCTGGCCAACTTCCTGCTTATCAATACCCTCAACAACGATGATAAGACCGCCGTTGATCTTCTCGGTGGTCATCTTGTCGATGCCCTGAGCCTTGATCTCGTTCTCGTTGGGAACGGAAAGCTTAACCGTATCAGTGTCGCTAACGATATATTTAGCCTGGGGAGTACCCACGCCGGGCATAAGCGAATAGCCCAAGTAGAGCTGAAGATCCTTGCCGGTCTTAACAGCCTTGTAACCAACACCCATGATCATAAGTATCTTCTTATAACCGGTGTGTACACCTGTTACCATGTTCTGCACGAGAGCACGGGTGAGACCGTGAAGGCTTCTGTCTTCTTTTTCATCTGTGGGTCTTGTAACGAGCACCTGATTACCCTCAACGGCAACAGTGATTCTTTCGCTGAAGCTCTTGGTAAGAGTACCCTTGGGACCCTTAACGGTAACAGTATTACCGTTTACTGTAACTGTAACACCTGCAGGAATTTCGACAGGCATTCTACCAATTCTTGACATATCAGTATACCTCCCGTTCGATTACCATACATACGCGAGGACTTCGCCGCCAACCTTAGCTGCGCGAGCCTTCTTGTCTGTCATGATTCCTTTGGATGTGGAGACTATCGCGATACCAAGACCGTTCATAACCTGAGGCATATCCTCGTAGCCTGCGTAGATACGGAGACCGGGCTTAGAAACTCTCTTGAGACCTCTGATAACCTTTGTCTTGCCGATGTACTTGAGGGTAACTCTGATAGTACCCTGCTTGCCATCTTCGATAACGTCATAGCCCTTGATATATCCCTCTTCAACAAGGATATCAGCTATAGACTTCTTCATGTTGGATGCAGGAATGTCCACGGTCGCGTGCTTAGCGTTGCTAGCGTTACGAATTCTTGTGAGCATATCTGCAATTACGTCTGACATTTGCATTTTCTTTTCCTCCTGATGCAAGTATGATTTTTCTTGCTGCCGAGAATCTTCCTCGGCGGCATATCGGCGGTTAAGTCCAACCCGACGAGACGCCGTAGATTAACTTCCTTCCGATAGTTGGGGGTTTTATTGAACAGCTCTCTTTGAGAGCAGATTCACATTGAATTTTTGAGATTTGATCAATCTCACTTTACCAGCAGTATACAGCTGAGGAATTTTCGAGATAGAATCGTGGTTCTTCGCGGCGAAGGCTTACTATAATTCGTAAGTCGAGCCGCGAAAACTGCGATTATATCCGGAAATTACCAGCTGGCCTTCTTTACGCCGGGGATCTCACCCTTATACGCGAGGTTTCTAAAGCAGATACGGCAGATACCGTACTTACGCATGTAAGCGTGAGGACGTCCGCAGATCTTGCAACGGTTGTACTCGCGAGTGGAGTACTTCTGGGTCTTCTGCTGCTTGAGTATCATTGCTGTTTTAGCCATTTTCCATTACCTCCGATTATTTTGCGAAGGGAGCGCCCATAAGAGTGAGCAGCTCTCTTGCCTCGTCGTCTGTGTTAGCAGTAGTAACGAAGCAGATGTCCATACCGCGGATCTTCTCTACCTTATCGTACTCGATTTCAGGGAATATAAGCTGTTCCTTGAGACCGAGGGAGTAGTTTCCACGACCGTCGAAAGCGTTGGGGTTGATACCCTTGAAGTCACGAACTCTGGGCAGAGCAAAGTTGAAAAGTCTGTCCATGAACTCGTACATCTTCTCACCGCGAAGAGTTACCTTTGCGCCGATCTTCATGCCCTGACGGAGCTTGAAGTTTGCTACGGACTTCTTAGCATAGGTGGGAACTGCCTTCTGGCCGGTGATGATGGTGAGGTCGTTGATTACGGAATCAATAACCTTGGTGTTATCCTTAGCGTCGCCTGCACCAACGTTGACAACGATCTTGTCAAGCTTGGGGATCTGCATAACGCTCTTGTAGGAATACTTTTTCATAAGGGCGGGAGCAACCTCGGCCTTGTACATATCATTAAGTCTTGCCATTAGTTCTTACCTCCCTTAACAATTTCGGTTCTGAGAACCGCGCCGCACTTTGCGCAGAGAGTCTTGATAGTCTTAGTACCGTTCTCATCTACACTTCTTTCGGTCTTGGTTCTTACACCCTTGTCGCACTTGGGGCAGTAGAGAGCGACCTTATCAGCGTACATAGCGCCCTCAGCGTCTACGATACCGCCGGTCTCACCCTGTCTGCGAGCCTTAACGTGCTTGTGGATAATGTTTGCACCTTCAACGAGTACCTTGTTCTCCTTGGGGGAAACGGCAATAACCTTGCCCTTAACGCCCTTGGAGTTACCGGAGAGTACTACAACGGTGTCGCCTGTTTTAATATTTGCCATCGTTCGTTACCTCCATTAAAGTACTTCGGGAGCGAGGGAGAGGATCTTAAGGAAGTCCTTCTCACGGAGCTCTCTTGCAACAGGGCCAAAGATACGAGTACCCTTGGGAGTGTTGTCTTCTTTGATAATAACTGCTGCGTTCTCATCGAACTTGATGTAAGAACCGTCAGCACGCTTCATGCCGTGTGCGCTTCTTACTATAACTGCCTTTACGACGTCGCCCTTCTTAACCATGCCGCCGGGGATTGCCTTCTTAACGGAGCAAACCACGATGTCACCGATGTTACCGTATCTGCGGCCTGTTCCGCCGAGAACGCGAATGCACATCAGCTCCTTAGCGCCGGTGTTGTCAGCGACCTTCATAAGAGATTGCTGTTGAATCATTGTTTTTTCCTCCTACTGTTTCGAGTACGCTTCGACGTACCTACTATTCGAATTCAATTATTTAGCCTTTTCGATCACTTCAACAACTCTCCATCTCTTAGTCTTGGAGAGGGGTCTTGTTTCCATGATTCTTACCTTATCACCAACACCGCATTCGTTGTTCTCGTCGTGAGCGTGAACCTTAAGAGTGCGCTTGATGATCTTACCGTATACGGGGTGCTTGACGTTGTCCTCGATAGCGATGACGACCGTCTTGTCCATCTTGTCGCTGACAACCATGCCAACTCTGACTTTTCTAAGTGCTCTTTCTTCTGTCATGACTGCCTCCTTATGCGTTCTTCTCATTGAGAACTGTCATTACACGAGCGATATCACGCTTGACCTCAGTCATCTTGTGAGTGTTTTCAAGCTGATTAACTGCGTGCTGGAAACGGAGGTTGAAAAGCTCTTTCTTGAGTTCAACAAGCTTAGCGTTGAGCTCTTCAACTGTCAAATCTTTAATTTCAGCGATTTTCATGAGCTTATGCCTCCTTTACTTCTTCTTTAACCATGAACTTGGTCTTGATGGGGAGCTTGTGGCCTGCAAGACGCATAGCCTCACGAGCGACCTCTTCAGAAACGCCGTCCATTTCAAACATTACACGACCGGGCTTAACAACTGCTACCCAGTACTCAGGGCTACCCTTACCGGAACCCATTCGAGTCTCAGCAGGCTTTTCAGTGATAGGCTTGTCGGGGAATATCTTGATCCAGACCTTACCGCCACGCTTAATGTAACGAGTCATCGCGATACGGGCAGCCTCGATCTGATTGCTTGTGATCCAAGCGGGCTCAAGTGCTACGAGACCGTAGTTACCATTGGTAATGGTGTTGCCTCTAAGCGCCTTACCCTTAAGTCTTCCGCGCTGTACGCGACGGAATTTTACTCTCTTAGGCATTAACATTATTTAGCACCTCCGTCTCTGGGAGCTCTGTCAGCTCTGGGCGCTCTATCGCCACGACCCTGACGGTTGCCACCGTTTCTTCTGTCGCGTCTGTCGCCGTTGTTTCTGCGATCACCGCGATTGTCTCTGCGTTCGCCGTTGCGTGCAGGACGGTTTACTTCGTTGAGGACCTCTCCTCTGTAGATCCAGACCTTAACACCGATCTTACCGTAAGTGGTGTTTGCCTCCCAGAAGCCGTACTCGATGTCAGCTCTGAGTGTCTGAAGCGGGATAGTACCCTCGTGGTAGTGCTCGCTTCTTGCGATCTCGGCACCGCCAAGACGTCCGCTGCAAGCGATCTTAATACCCTTTGCACCAAGTCTCATGGTGTTTCTGATAGCCATCTTCATAGCGCGGCGGAAGGTAACACGCTTCTCAAGCTGAGAGCAGATGTTCTCAGCAACGAGCTGAGCGTTGAGGTCGGGCTGTCTTACCTCAACAACGTTGAGGGATACGGGCATGCCAACCATCTTCTCGAGCTGTGCCTTGTACTTCTCTATCTCAACACCACCCTTACCGATAACCATACCGGGCTTAGCACAGTGAATGAAAACTCTTACTCTGCGGCTGTCACGCTCGATCTCGATCTTGGGAACGCCTGCGTCCTGAAGCTCGCTCTTAAGATATTTTCTGATGTTGTAGTCGGATACAAGAGTGTCGCCGAAAACTTCGTCTTTTGCGAACCATCTTGAATCCCAGTTCTTTATAACGCCTACTCTGAGGCCGTGGGGATTAACTTTCTGACCCATAACTCTTGTCTCCTCTCTTAGTTTCTTTCTTCAACCGCGATTGTAACGTGGCTGGTTCTCTTAAGGATTCTGTCTGCGCTACCCTTAGCTCTGGGCATAATTCTCTTGAGCGTAGGACCGGGGCATACGAAGCACTCGGATACGTAGAGCTTGGTGGAATCCATGTGGAAATTATTTTCTGCGTTTGCGATTGCACTTCCCAAAAGCTTGATAAGGTACTCAGAAGCGCCCTTGTGGGTGTTCTTGAGGATAGCCATAGCTGCTCCTACATCCTTGCCTCTGATGAGGTCGAGAACGATCTTCACCTTACGAGGGGAAATTCTCGCATACTTAAGATATGCATATGCTTTCATTTTCTAATTCCTCCCTTGATTACTTACCGTTGTTGGATGTCTTGGAACCTGCGTGGCCCTTGAAGGTTCTGGTGGGAGCAAACTCACCGAGCTTGTGACCGACCATATCTTCAGTAACGTATACCGGAACGTGCTTTCTGCCGTCGTAAACCGCAATAGTGTGACCGACAAATTCCGGGAATATTGTGGACGAACGAGACCAGGTCTTGAGAACCTTCTTTTCGCCCTTATCATTCATAGCGCAAACACGAGTGTAGAGCTTTTCTTCTACAAAAGGCGCTTTCTTAAGGCTTCTGCTCATTTTATATTCCCTCCTTATTTAGCATTTCTGCGTCTTACGATGAACTTGTCAGTCCGAGCCTTCTTGTTTCTGGTCTTAAGACCGAGAGCAGGCTTGCCCCAAGGAGTCATAGGATTAGCATGACCGATGGGAGACTTACCCTCACCACCACCGTGGGGGTGATCGCAGGGGTTCATGACGGAACCGCGAACTGTGGGACGAATGCCCTTGTGTCTGGTCTTACCAGCCTTACCGACCTTAACAGTGTCGTGGTCGATGTTACCGATCTGACCGATAACTGCCTTACAGTCAAGGCGAATGAAGCGAACCTCGCCGGAAGGAAGTCTGACCTGAGCCATACCGTTTGCTTCCTTGGAGATGAGCTGTGCCATAACGCCTGCAGAGCGAACGAGCTGAGCGCCCTTACCGGGGTAAAGCTCGATGCTGTTGATGAAGGTACCTACAGGAATGTTTGCGAGAGGAAGTGCGTTACCGGGCTTGATGTCTGCATCTGCGCCGGAGTAAACCTTATCTCCAACCTTAAGGCCTTCGGGAGCTATAATGTAGCTCTTAACGCCCTCTTCGTTCTGAAGAAGAGCGATATAAGCGGTTCTGTTGGGGTCGTACTCGATAGCGATTACTTCAGCGGGGACTGTAGAAAGTCTCTTGAAGTCGATAATTCTGTACTTAACCTTGTTTCCGCCGCCTCTGTGACGAACAGTGATACGTCCGTAGCTATTACGGCCCGCGTGCTTTTTCTTGATTACTACAAGGCTCTTTTCAGGAACGTCCTTAGTGATGATATCCTTGTAGACAGGAACGGACATGTGTCTTCTCGCGGGTGTCGTAGGTTTATACTTAAGTGTTGCCATTTTATTCGACCTCCCTCTTAGTTCATGCCTTCAAAGAACTCGATGGTCTTGGAATCAGCAGTCAAAGTAACGATTGCCTTCTTCCAAGCGCTTGTGTAACCGAAGTGTACACCGTATCTCTTGGGCTTTCTCTTCATATTGATCGTGTTAACGGCCTCGACCTTGGTGCCGGGGAACATAGCCTCAACTGCCGCAGCGATCTCCGCCTTGTCAGCAGTCTTTGCTACCTTGAAAACATACTTTCTCTGAGCGATAAGATCCATCGAAGCCTCAGAGATAATAGGCTTAATAATTACATCTTCAAGCATTCTCATTATGCATATACCTCCTCGAGCATTTTAACAGCCGCAACGGTAGTGATGAACGTATCAGCGTTCAGGATATCGTATACGTTGATGGTGTTGTAGAGGCAAGTCTTTGCGCCGGGAATGTTTGCGCAGCTCTTAACTACGAGTGCATCGACCGTGGGAAGAACTACGAGGGGCTTTCTCTCTGCGCCAAGAGCCTTGAACATGTTGACCATGGTCTTGGTCTTGTAAGCGTCAAGCTTGATATCGTCAACAACGATGAGCTTGCCGTTGTTTACCTTGTCGGTAAGAGCGCTGATGAGAGCGAGTCTCTTTGTCTTCTTGTTGAGGTCTGTGCGGTAGCTTCTGGGCTTAGGACCGAGAGCGATACCGCCGTGTGTCCACTGAGGAGAACGGGTCGAACCCTGACGAGCTCTACCTGTACCCTTCTGTCTCCAGGGCTTTCTACCACCGCCGGAAACCTCGGAACGAGTAAGAGTGGACTGAGTACCCTGTCTCTGATTGAGAAGGTAAGCTCTTACTGCAGCGTGGAGGACTGTGCCGTTTACTTCTCCTCCGAACAATACGTCGGAGAGCTCCATGGTACCGACTTCAGCGCCGGCCATATTAACAACTTTAATAGTAGGCATTATTTATTTCCTCCTTCCGATTATGCTTTGATCGAATCGCGAATGAATACGATACCGTCCTTCGCACCGGGAATAGCACCCTTAACTGCGATGAGGTTCTTTTCGCTGTCGATCTTTACAACTTTAAGATTCTGAACAGTTACCTGCTCATTACCGTACTGACCGGCCATCTTCTTGTTCTTGAAGATTCTCGCAGGGTCGATAACACCCATAGATCCGGACTGGCGGTGTACGGGACCGATACCGTGAGTAGCACCGAGCAAGTGAAGGTTCCATCTCTTGATAGCGCCGGTATAACCGCGGCCCTTTGTCACACCTGTTACGTCGACCTTGTCGCCTGCGGCGAAGGTATCGGCTGTGATGACGTCGCCAACGTTGATCGCGCTGCAATCGTCAAGACGGAATTCCTTGAGATGTCTCTTGTAGGAAACACCTGCTTTTTCAAAATGGCCCTTTTCAGCCTTCGTGATGTGCTTCTCCTTAGCTTCTACAAAGCCGAGCTGGATAGCATCGTAGCCGTCTGCTTCAGCGGTCTTCTTCTGTACAACTGCACAGGGGCCAGCCTGAATAACGGTTACAGGGATCACGTTACCCTTTTCGTCGAAAATCTGAGTCATACCGATCTTCTTACCGATAATACCCTTTTTCATTTTCTTTTTCCTCCTGTAAATTATTGGTTGGATAGGATCTTGTCCGTCCAACGTGACTTACAAAGTTACCGACACGGTGTTTTCTTCACCGCCGGCTGTTGTCTTTGTCATGCAAGTTTCCTTGCTTGCTTGATAAGATAATAAATAATGTAGCGATCAGATCTTAACTTCGATCTCAACGCCTGCAGGGAGTTCAACGTTCATCAAAGCGTCAATCGTCTTCTGATTGGGCTTGATGATATCGATGAGTCTCTTGTGAGTGCGCATTTCGAACTGCTCACGAGCGTCCTTGTACTTGTGCACTGCGCGAAGGATAGTAACTATCTCTCTCTCAGTGGGAAGCGGAATAGGACCGGAAACCTCGGAGCCGTTGGTCTTTGCGACGGTAACGATCTTCTCTGCAGCGGTATCGATGAGAGTGTGATCGTAGCTCTTAAGACGAACTCTGATTTTTTCATTAACTGCCATTGTAATGTGCCTCCTTTCAGATATCGGCGTCGCTCATATAATAAAAATGAAGCGATCCGCCTTTAAGTGTTGGGACGCTTCTATCGTACACCGTGCCGTGTGTTTCCTCTGTTTCCCATTAAAACACGGACTTTATCCGCATCAGCATCTGACAGATAAACTCCGAATAATAAGGGAAAGATCGAACACCAAAGCACCACTATGCCGCATGTTGCTTAGTGTGTGTATGAAAGACTACGTCGCCCGTTCATACGGACATACTCCACGAAAATTACCTCTTAAAGGCGTCCCTTTAAGAGCAACCTCTCGTTTCATCGCATATCAAGCTCGATAATTATACACTAAAAAGCTTAGAAAGTCAATAGAAATTCAAAAATTTTATGCCCGCAATTTCGTAAAACTTTACAGAAATTTTAACCGACATTTTGTGCACACTGTACAAAAATCAGTCTTTTTCGCCTTTTCGCGCCTCAAAATCAAGCAAGCAACCCATTTTCAAGGCTAAATTTTTTTATAAAATCAAAAAAATAACGTCACTTGTCTATTTTTCGTTAACATTTTCGTTATATAATAGTATCAGAGGGTGCTCGGCACGGCAATATTGCCTCAAAAAGCGCCCCGACACATGAAAGCTACCATTATATTATGTACGGAGATATATCAGAATGAACCGTCCTCAAACGAGCGAATCAAAGCGTTCGCTATTAAAAATATACAAGCTCGGCTCAGCCGTGATCCTATTGCTCACCGCAGCCGTCGGGCTGACCGCATTCCTTGCGTTCTTTGAAAATGACTCAAGATACTTCCAAGACTCTCCTGCAAAGATCGCCTTATATGCAATCTTGGCGCTATCAGTTATCTTCTCGTTTTCCGCGTTTTTTGCCTCAAAAAAAATAGGCAAACTAGAACTCGCGCAGAAAACGCCTTACAACCTATCGTTCATACCGGCAGCAACGGCAATAGCAGTATTTGCGATCGCCGCCACCGAAATAACGAAAGGTGACAACAGCATCATTTCGATCATAATGACAATATCGCTCCTCGGCGTTGCTCTCTATTACCTTGCGGACGTTTTAAGATTCCCGAAATCAGCAAAGCTCGCACTCGGATACGTCAAGATAATCTTCTGCATCTTGCTCATATCAAAGCTCCACCTCGGCTTCGACGTTGAGCTCAACTCCCCGTTGAAGCTGCTCACACAATTTTCCGCAGCAACCGCAGTCCTCACCACTCTCTCGGATCTGAGAATTCTGATAGACCGAGCAAGCACAGGATATTTCATCTTTTCAAAAATATGCTACCTCACCGTCTCGCTCCTCGCAAGCATAGGCGCATTGACCGAGGTGGTATGCAACCTTGACAAATACGGCATTGATCTCTTGATCTACCCGATCTTTTTCCTCTCGGCAGCTGTTCCGACTGCAGTAAAATTCTTCACCGCATCAGCTTCAATCGAAACTATCGAAGCAACGCCGTCGATCGAATCGACCGAAAAAGAAACCGAATGATCCGCCACGCGCGCTATATATAATATATATTGAAAGGAATTAACTCAAAAAATGAAAACCTCATCGGGAAATTCCGCAAACACAAGAATACAGTGGCTTCACAAAAAGATAGCCAATAAATATTACCCCAATGCCATGCGTCTTGCGGAGCGATTCAAAATATCACACCGTCAGGCTCAGCGCGACGTGGACTACTTGAGGAAAAAACTCGGCGCGCCGATCGAATATAGCCTCGAGCACAAGGGATATTACTATACCGAGCAATATTCCCTGCCCCTCGTCCTTACAAGCGATAACGACGACTCTCTGACCGAGCTCGCCGATAGCGTTTCGGGCGCATCGATGCAAGCAGAAAACGCCTTCGTGCAGATGCAGATTCCCTACACTGCAACGGTCGAGATCCCCGACAAGCTCTCGGTGCTTTCGCTCAAGAATTTCATCATTTCCAAGGAATCAAGGAACAAATACGTCTGCGAATTCCATAACGTCGAGCAGTTTTTAAGCGTGCTTATCACTCTCCGTTCGGATTTCAAAATAGTCGAGCCCTTCTGGATCCGCGAGCGACTTGTAAAAATGGCAGAGAACATAATCAAGAATAACAAAGATCAATAAAGCGCGCCATAACCAACGGCGCCATAAAACAAAATCGAGCCGCAAGAAAAATTCCTTGCGGCTATTTTTTTAGACTTTTGATTTTGTCAAGACTCGTTCTGCTTTAGTTTTTCGATTGCTACAAAACGGATCAGTAAAGTCTAAAAGATCGAGCCGCAAGAAAAATTCCTTGCGGCTATTTTTTTAGACTTTTGATTTTGTCAAGACTCATTCTGCTTTAGTTTTTCGATTGCTACAAAACGGATCAGTAAAGTCTAAAAGATCGAGCCGCAAGAAAAATTCCTTGCGGCTCGATCTGTTATCCAAAATTAACAGACAGCTAAACTATAAAATTTACTAAGGTTGCTCTTGCCCTTGAAATTACTTAACTTCAACGGTTGCGCCAGCTGCCTCGAGGTCAGCCTTGAGCTTTTCAGCGTCTTCCTTGGAAGCGCCTTCCTTAACGGTCTTGGGAGCGCCCTCAACCATGTCCTTAGCTTCCTTAAGGCCGAGACCGGTGATCTCACGGATAGCCTTAATAACTGCGAGCTTCTTAGCTGCATCAAAGCCGGTAAGAACTACGTCGAATTCGGTCTTCTCTTCAACAGCGGGAGCTGCTGCGCCTGCTACTGCAACTACGCCTACGGGAGCTGCTGCGGATACGCCGAACTCTTCCTCAACTGCCTTTACGAGGTCAGCGAGCTCAAGGATTGTAAGAGTCTTGATTTCTTCAAGAATATTTGTGATCTTTTCGGATGCCATTTTAAATTACCTCCTGAATATGGAAATATAAATTGTTTTTTGTCTTTATGCGGTCAAATAACCGATTATTCTGCAGCGGGTGCTTCCTCTGCAGGAGCAGCTTCTTCTGCTGCGGGTGCTTCTGCGCCTTCGCCGTCCTTGTCGATAACAGCCTGAAGAGCGTAAGCGAAATTGTAGATAGGAGACTTGATAGAGCCGAGGAACTTCGCGATGAGGACTTCCTTGGAAGGAATATCCGCAAGGTTGTTTACGCCTGCCGCGTCGATAACCTCTCCATCACAGTAACCTGCAAGGATCTTGAAGGATTCGATCTTTTCAGCGTATTCCTTAAGGATCTTAGCAGGAGCGATAGGATCTTCGGGGCTGGAAATAGCGATAGCAGTCATACCGTTGAGGTACTGCTTGATATCACCATAACCGCACTCGTCGCAAGCTCTGCCGGTGAGGGTGTTCTTCATAACAACGTACTTAACACCTGCTTCACGGAGTGCCTTACGGAGAGCCGTGTCATTCTCAACGGTGATACCCTGATAATTAACGACTACGCCCGCTGCGCTTGCCTTGATCTGCTCTGCGAGGTCTGCAACTACCTGTTTCTTCTGTTCGAGTATTGCGTTACTAGGCATTGTTTTTAACCTCCCGTAGTGATTAAATGAATAATAAATTTTTGACTGCGACAACGCCGCGTTCAAAAATCCATTGGATAAAAAAACTTTCTTCCCGTCTGCAAACCTGCATACCGAGAAGAAAGCGTAATTATAGCCTTGCGGCGAAATATATCGTTTTCACTCCTCGGCAGGGTGGCTTGCGCTTTTACGGGAACCTGCTGTCTTTGGATAAGAGCTTTTCAGCTCACTTTGGCATTATACCACAGTTTTTATTGCTTGTCAATACCTTTTTCAAAATTTTTTGAACTTTTTTGAAAAATTCTCAACGTCTCACCAAAATAATAGAATTCAATTAAATATCTTCGTAAAAAATTCAAATCGGATTCCGAACGAGTCGACCTTGACCCACCCGATATCTGCTTTTCACAACAAACTTTAAAAATCGCAAAATACGTCCGTTAAAGCTTTATCCACAACGCAGGGACGACGCCCAAATATTCATGAACGCTGATCTGACTAAACAATCCTCCTGTGTTTTGAACGGTTTTCGCACAAGACAAACTTGCTTTAGGCGAACGCAACCACCAATCTCCACAACCTACATAAGTACCCGTATACGAAAGTACGCCTATAGCTCTGGCATATCTTGTAACGCTTCTTCGTCTTAAATAGCTGTGAGTACCGCCGTCATAGCCGTATTCATCGGGAAAGCCGTAATCCTTATTGTTTACTTCCTCATGGCTAAGCAAAAACACTTTATCCTGTGTATTGGGGCTTGCGTATGCGGAGCTGTTTATGGCGGCGCTTACAATATCGTTACGCACGTCGGTTGTTTGAATAATAGCTTGTTGCAAGGGGGTAAACGCGGTATTGTAAAAATCATTATTGAGCCAAGCCCTAACGGTGCTGTATTCGTAACTATTTATATACTTTCCTTCGGGTGCTCCCTCGAGCGCGGTATTCGCTTGATATGATGCGCCGTCTATAATACTCGCACACACCAAGAAAGCACATCCGTTTTCTTGGGCAAGCACGACCCATTTGATAGGCTCATACTTGAACCAATACACGTTCTCCGTAACGTAGCCGTTTCTCTCCTGTGAAGAAATATATCGCTCCTCATTTGTGTCGTAATACTGATTTGGCTCACTTCCCACCGATTCCTTGGGACGATAGCTGACAAAATAAATTCCTCGGTACATTTCTCCATCGATAACTACGTCCTTGTACCACATATAATCCTGAGCTATGCCGTTCATATACGCGCCAAAGGAGGTCCACCCCTCAACCGAATATTCAGGAGAAGGCGTAGCTCCGATCTCATCCTCAAGCATCTCGAGAATAGTTGCATCGGTCACGTCTTTTTGAGGATATTGACCAAAATAAATATATTTGCCATCAACAGTGTACTGCAAAGGAGCCTCAGTAGTTTCTTCGACAGTCTCTGCCGTAGTTTCCTCGGTGGTTTCTTTGGTAATGTTCTCGGTAGTTTCCTCGGTAGTGTTCTCCGTGGATTCTTCCGTAGTCTCTTTAACGGTTTTCTCCGTAACGTCCTCGGTAGTTTCTTCAGAAGTATCCACAGAGGTGTCCTCGGAGACGCCCTCGGTAGTTTCTGTTATGGGTTCCTCCGTGAGATCTTCCGTGAAGTCTTCCGTGAAGTCTTCCGTGAGATCTTCTGCGGGTTCCTTCGTAGTCTCTACCGTGGATCCTTCAGTACTTTCCACCGTAGTCCCCATCGACTTTTCTTCTGTTGTTTCTTCTGTTGTTTCTTCTGTTGTTTCTTCTGTTGCTTCTCCTGTTGTTTCTTTTGTAGTCACCTCTGTCGGCTCCTCGAAGGTTGATCCTTCGGACGTTTCATAAGACGGTCCCTTCACAGTACAGGCTGTCAACACAAAGACCAGCAAAAGAAATATAGCTATCAATCTGACAAATGTACTCTTCATTTAAAAAACATCTCCGTATATAATCAAAGAATTATTTGAACCTCAAACAATATGAAGATCATTGACGTTTTCAAACACAAAATCCTCGCGCGCATCGGGATGATACGTCTCAACAACGAAGTTTTCGAGTGTCAAGCCATTCACGTGACGGAAGAAGATCGCCTTCGCGGGCAAGACCTTTCCGTAAACGTAGACCTCAGGATAAGGAGGAATAACGTCGGGCACGACGGGGTTCCATTCGGCAATACCGCCCTCAACCGTGAGCTTAATATTCTTAAACGTGATATTTTCAAGCGGGCGGTCGGCAAGGCCGCAGGCGTTCGATGTGCACTGAACACCGATCTTGTGCTGGGAATTGAAGTCCCAAGGATACTGTATATAGTCCTTATTAACGTAATGAATGTAATTCCACGGAATGATGGTGTGCGGCACGTAGGGACCGTCAGCAACGATATTCTCAAAACGCACGTTTCGGATATATCCTACCTCCCTGCCCTCAGGACCTCTCATTCTCTGTCCGACGTGAACGAAGAATGCCGTACCCGCGTTTCTGATGCGGATATTTTCAAACGTAAGACCGTCAATGATCGCACCGTCAACGCTCTCAACGCAGAGCGCGGTGATCCTGACGTCACGAATGTCGAGATCTCTGATATCGATATCGTAGAATCCGCCATTAGTCTCCGTGCCGAACTTGACTGCATTGCATCTGCTTCGGATACGGCAGTTCCAGACCTTGATATCGCGGCAAACGCCTATTTTGTTAAGCGTATAAGAGGACTTAAAAACGATTCCGTCATCACCCGTCTCGATATCACAATCGTAGATCTTAACGTTCTTGCAGTTGTCGGGCGAAATTCCGTCAATATAAACGATCATGCGAAGACCGTGTATATCCACGTTCTCACAGCCCGCGAAATACACCGCAAGGTCGGTGACGTGAAAGATACCGATGCCGCTTATCTCAACGTTGTTGCAGTTTTTGAGCGCAATGCACTTCGGACCGCGATGCACGATATCGCGCACGTTATCCTCGTCCCAAACGCTCCTCATATCGATGTCACCCTCTCCGCAAATGGCGATATTATCGCAATCGCGACCGACGAACATCGAACAGTCAAAATACGTGTGCGACTGATCCTGATACGCAGGATAATCTATTGCCTCTTGCGGTGCATAATCGTAAAAATCAAGCGAGCCGAGAATTCTTGCACCCTTCTCTATGCGAACAGTCACGTTGCTCTTGAGAAAAACTGTAGAGAGCACGAAATCTCCCGTAGGAAAGCTGACAATTCCGCCGCCCGCCTCGGCGCAAGCATCAACTGCAGCCTGAACCGCAACGGAATTAAGCGTAGAGCCGTCGGCAACCGCGCCATAGTCAAGCACGTTAAAAACCTTTTCAATCATAACAAAACCTCTCAACGAGTCAGCATTTTAAAGCGACAGAGATATCCCGAAGAATATCTCTGTCAAAATAGTCAATTATCAAAATTCGATCTTCTTTTCAATAAAGCTCTTAAGCTCACAGATCGGAATACGAACCTGCTCCATAGTGTCTCTGTCACGAACGGTAACACAGCCGTCGCCTTCCTTTTCAGCGTCGCCGACCGTGTCGAAGTCGACCGTGATACAAAGAGGAGTACCGATCTCGTCCTGACGGCGATATCTCTTACCGATAGAGCCCGCCTCGTCAAAATCAACGTTGAAATACTTGGAAAGCTCGCAGTAGATCTCGCTTGCCTTGTCGGAAAGCTTCTTCGAGAGAGGAAGTATAGCCGCCTTAACGGGAGCTATTGCGGGATGGAAGTGAAGAACGGTTCTGACGTCGTTCTTCGCCTCGTCGATGACCTCCTCGTCGTAAGCGTCGCAAAGAACCGAAAGCACGGTTCTCTCAACACCCAGCGAGGGCTCGACAACGTAAGGAATATATCTTTCGTTAGTCTCGGGATCAAAGTAGGTAAGATCCTTCTTGGACTCGTTCTGATGCTGAGTCAGGTCGTAGTCGGTTCTGTCGGCAACGCCCCAGAGCTCGCCCCAACCGAACGGGAAAAGGAACTCAAAGTCGGTGGTCGCCTTGGAATAGAAGCAAAGCTCCTCGGGATCGTGATCGCGAAGTCGAATATTCTCCTCCTTAAGACCGATAGCAAGCAACCAGTTGTGGCAGAATTCTCTCCAGTAAGCGAACCACTCAAGGTCCGTGCCGGGCTTGCAGAAGAACTCAAGCTCCATCTGCTCGAACTCGCGAACACGGAAGATAAAGTTACCGGGAGTGATCTCGTTACGGAAGGACTTACCGATCTGCGCGATACCGAAGGGCATCTTCTTTCTGGTAGTTCTCTGTACGTTTACAAAGTTAGTAAAAATACCCTGCGCGGTCTCGGGGCGAAGATAAACGGTGTTCTTCGCGTCCTCGGTAACGCCCTGGAAGGTCTTGAACATAAGATTGAACTGACGGATGTCGGTAAAGTTGTGCTTTCCGCAGGAGGGACAAGGAATATTGTGCTCCTCAACGAAAGCCTTCATTTCGGCGTGAGTAAACGCGTCGATGGGCTTGGGGAGCTCAAATCCCGTCTCTGCACACCAATCCTCGATGATCTTGTCGGCTCTGAAGCGCTCCTTGCACTCCTTGCAGTCCATAAGAGGATCGGAGAAGCCCGCAAGGTGACCAGAAGCGACCCAGGTCTGAGGATTCATAAGGATAGCGGCGTCAAGTCCGACGTTGTACTTGTTCTCCTGAACGAACTTCTTCCACCAAGCTCTCTTTATGTTGTTTTTAAGCTCTACGCCGAGAGGACCGTAATCCCAGGTGTTAGCAAGACCGCCATAGATCTCACTTCCCGCGAAAATAAAGCCTCTGCCCTTGCAAAGAGCCACGATTTTGTCCATTGTTTTTTCAGTGTTCTTCATTTTACACTCCATTCCGCCGCTGTCGGCATAAATAAATTCCCGCGCGAAGCGTTTTTTAGTTTTTGGAGGAAAAGACCTCGCGCAAGCCTCCGAAAAATACGCACGTCCGCACATTTAATTAAATTATAATCCAATTATAAATTTTATCATAAAACCCTTGTTTTGTCAATAGGATTATTAACATTTTCCATCTCAAAAGCGACACGAATGAAAAATGCGCGAATTAACAAATTGTTCACCGCCCATTCTTACACCGTCAATAGAAACCTCCTATTAGTAATGTATAATTATAATGATACAGTATTGAAATAAACGACTCAGGTGAAATAATGAAATCCAAACGACTCGAAACAATTATAGAAAAGATAAAAGAAGCCTTGCAGTCGGCGATGCCGATCGCGTTGATCATTCTTTTTCTATCATTTACCATATGCCCGTTGCCAAACGACATATTCATCGCGTTTGTCGTGGGCACTTGTATGCTTGTAGTAGGACTCGGGCTGTTTTCCCTCGGAGCAGAGCTGTCTATGGAACGAATAGGCGCTCACATAGGAGCAAACCTTACCCGTTCCCGTAAAATACCGATAATCGCGATCCTTTCTCTCATCGTCGGCGTGCTCATCACTATCTCCGAGCCCGACCTGCACGTTCTCGCAGGCTATACGGGAGACCAAAAATTCGCATTTATCCTCGCGGTCGCCGCAGGCCTCGGTGTATTTTTGGTGATTGCGGTATTGAGAATAATTTTCAAGATCAAATTCAAATACATACTCGCAGGCGGATACGGCACGATTTTACTTCTGTCCGTCATAGCTTATTTCGTCAACCCTACCTTCCTTGCTATCGCATACGACGCAGGTGGCGTTACCACAGGAGCGATGTCAGTCCCCTTCGTAATGTCGATCGGCGCAGGTATCGCGGCGATAACCTCGCAAAGCGGCGACGAAGACTCGAGCTTCGGTCTTATGGCGGTCTGCTCGATCGGACCGATCATCTCAGTTCTCGTAATGGGCCTTGTCGGAGGCTTCAGCGACATCGCGTATAAGCCCCATCCCCTCCCCGAGTTTCTCAATTCACAGCAGATGGGCTGGTCCTTTGTCTCGGCTATCCCGAGCATCGTCAAGGACGTGCTCATGGGACTCCTTCCAATCATCATATTCTTCCTTATCTATCAACTTTTCACAGTAAAAGTTCAAAAAAAGGAAATGGCTCAGATATTCATCGGCGCTGGATACACCTTTGTAGGCATGGTGCTCTTTTTGGTCGGCGTAAACGTCGGATTTATGCCGGTCGGCAGCTATCTCGGCGCAACCTTCGCTAACCTCTCATACTCTTGGATCATCGTGCCAATCGGCATGATAATCGGCTTCTGTATGACCTACGCAGAACCCGCGGTTGGAGTGCTTAACAAGCAGGTCGAGGAAGCGACCTCGGGTACGATTCCTCCAAAGGTTCTCCCGATGGCTATGGCTCTCGGTGTCGCGGCGGCAGGCGGTATCGCAATGATCCGCGCGCTGACGGGAATACCGATCCTTCCCTTCCTTCTCATCGGCTATATAGCCGCAGTAGTTCTTTCCTTCCATTGTCCCGGCCTCTTTACTTCTATCGCGTTTGACGCGGGCGGCGTCGCCTCGGGCGTTATGGCGGCTACCTTCCTGCTCCCGATGTCGATCGGAGTCTGCGAGGCGGTCGGAGGCAGCACAGAGTCGATAATGACCGATGCGTTTGGCGTTATCGCGCTCGTTGCGATGATGCCCCCCGTTACTATACAAATAGTCGGTCTGATATATAAGATCAAGCTCAAGAACAGCGCCGCAGCAGAAGAAGAAAAGCTCGACACTACTATAATCGACGAGATCTACGGTTTTGAGGCTCATCAGAGTCAAAGCAACGACGCAACAGACGATGACGACGTTCTGATCATAGATTTCACCGAGGAGAAATCCTCCCCGACAAGCCCGACTCACACCCACGGAGGTAATTGACGAATGCAAAATATATACCTGTTCCTTACAATAATAAAAAAATCAGACGAAAAAGAATTCGTGGATTTTTTCCTTCACAAAAACGTCTGTCCAGTCTACAGCTCCCTGTGCCGCGGCTCGACCACCTCGGAAACGCTTGACCTGCTTGGACTTGAGCACTCCGAAAAGGTGCTTATGCAAGCCCTCGTCAGCACGAGCAAAATGTACGAGTTAAAGAATGCGCTGACATACGAAATGAAGATAGACCTGCCCGACCGAGGCATCGCGCTCGCAATTCCCTTAACAAGTATCGCCTCTAAGCGAGCGTTGGATCACGTTCTCGCGGATCAAAGCGCGTCGGAAGAAAATCACGTAACGACCGAAAGGAAAATAGAAATGGAACTTATAGTAACTATCTGTATAAAAGGAAACAGCAACGCGATCATGCAACTTGCCAAGGAGGCGGGCGCCGCGGGCGGAACGATAATGAAGGCAAAGGGCACCGCATCGGAGGCAGATAAATTCTTCGGAGTGACCCTCTCGGACGAAAAGGAGATCATATATATCGTCTCCAAAAAGGAAAACAAAGCCGATATTATGAAGGCTATCGCCTCGTACACCAACGATTTCGGCACTCACCCTCTCGTGTTCTCACTTCCCGTCACCGAAACGGCAGGCTTCAGACTGCTTGAAAAATAAAAGCAAAAAAGAAAAGGTCGGTTCAATAGAGCGTCGCTCTAAAGGACAGTTTTCAAAATACGGCATATCTCGAAAGGGATATGCCGTATTTCGCGTTTGTGTCCACAAATGCAGTGCTTGTCAGGAAAATTGATAAGCCATAGGTGAACAAAAAAGGCTCCCTTGTGTAAAGGGAGCTCCGCCGCAGGCGGTGAGGGATTGTTTTATTCAAATCTAATTTTTACAATCCCTCCGTCACGCTGACGCGTGCCACCTCCCTTTACACAAGGGAGGCTTTTAGCGTATCCAACCCTAATGTTTCTCTATAAATAAAAATTGATTTAGAAAATTTATGTATTTTGTTATAACATCAGCATCTAAACTTTCGATAAAAATGCAACTCCTAAACCCAATGTACATATTGCTATTCCAAGGAAAACACTTGCTTTAGCACAAAAGTCAAAAGCTCCGATGCAATTCTCATCGTTGTCTAAATATGAAATACGCGGAAATGCTTTGATATAAACTACCCAGGAATTATTTGGTATTTTATGCGGTTTCCTAAAAAACTCCAAAGCACAAAGATAAAGTTTGTTATTTACACTATACAAGTATTTTGTTTTTGTTAGATGCTTTATGGTGAAAGCAATTCTCGGAGGACCATCATATTTTCCAAATCCAGTCCAAACATTAACGTCCTTTTTATATTTACTACTGTACAGTTTTCCAAGAGTCCTGCCTGTTTTATGTGGTGATTTTTCAAATATTAAATAGGCGATAAAATATAATCCCGATATCAATAGTAAAATACCGCCCAAAATAAGAAAGCATATTCCTGCTATTTTCACAATGTTTCTCCTTTTTCAATCATAAGACGTTGCTCATAAGCCTATTATATCACAAAAACCGCAGAAAATCAATCTGCGGTTTCTGCTATTTCTGTCGGTAGGTAAAGTACTCCCTAAAACTGTCCTTTAGGGTACACCTCTATTGAACCGACCTTTCTTATATTCTTATTCTACCTTGCC
Source organism: Clostridia bacterium (assembly GCA_017536475.1). Classification (GTDB taxonomy): domain Bacteria; phylum Bacillota; class Clostridia; order Oscillospirales; family CAG-272; genus SVTX01. The sequence goes on along the minus strand of JAFXHH010000004.1, from coordinate 4,793 downwards.
GTCCCGAACGATCAGCTTCGCGCGACCGCCCTTGCCGACGTCAAGTATTCCCTGCACTCCGCAAACCATTATCGGCTCACGGCGCACAAGACCTATTCCAAAGGGCTTACCCTTCACGACGAACGAAGAACCGTCGATAATAAGCTCGGTCCTTCCCGTCAGAGGCGAGCATTTGTACTCGACAGTGCTGATTTCTTCTCCGACCGTAACGGTCCAAACCTGTCTTACCGCCATCGTCACTTAAGCTCTATCGACTTAACGTAAAGCACGTCGTCGAGCGCCGCGCCGCTGAAATAGTCAAATCTTATCTGGTTGATCGTGCCCGACCAGAAAGACAATCCCGAAACGTCAATGGTCAGGGTGTGATATTCGCCGTCAGCAACAAGCGGTCTGGTAACACTCTTACCGCCAACCGCGCTGGCAGTCGATCCGGTCGATAAAAAGAGTTCCATAGTATAATTCGTCGTTGAGTTGGTAGTCGGGATCATATAAACTACCTCTATCGTGCCGTAATTATCTGCATTGTAGATCGCCTGCGAGCTACCGAACTCAATAGCCGCATAGGGATCTCCACCGGTCACAGTGCACTTAAGCGCCTGCTCGGTCGCATCATATTCAAGCATAGTGTTGTTGGGGCTTGTGAAAATGCCACAATACTTTTCATTGGAGAAATCCATATCGGAGAGATCGAGATCGCCGTCGGGATAGCGCATCGATACGCTATTCTTATCAAGTGCCTCGTTAGTGGTAAAGTCCTTATTTTCCGTAAACGTATTACGGATCTCATCAACCGTTCCCGTAGCGATCATATAGCTGTATTCAAGCGCGTCGTACGAAACGAGCTTGAGCTTCTTGAGAGGTGCAACGTATCCGCAAGCACCGTCATCGGGATCCATAGTTCCATTATAATCGTTTCTTCCCGCCAAGAATACGTCAGCATTGGGAACGTAAACTCCCATTCCGTAATTTGTCGTAGCATTCACCCAAGCGCACCAGGCCTCCGTGTTGGACTGTCTGAGCGTAAACGTGCAATCTGCCGCATATTTGGAATCGCCCCAGAAATTAAGATCGCCCACAAAAGACAGCTCGCCGTTGGTCCAGGGGTCAATGCCGTCATACCAGACGAACGTGTCGAGATAGCTTACGGTATAGAAGGCGGGGATCTCCTGCGTCGTCACGGGATGAGTCCAACCCGAGAAATCAACGAAGCGGTTCTTGACCTCGATGTGATCATCGTGAAGTATGTACCAGTTCTCCATATAGCTGGGAGTGATAGCGCCGTCGAGCGACCAGTCCTGAGGTTGACCCTTGATATAAATGCTGTTATCGGTAACTACGATGTCAACAATACGGCTGTCGTTTCCGTATTTGTCACCACCCTGTACGGGGTTGTAATTCCACTGCGCGCCGTTGAACTCGCCGGGCTCGTATACACCGGGAATGGTAGGAGTTCCGTAGTAGGACTGCTGAATAAGTCTTCCCTCGTCGGCTTTGTTTACAAGGTTTTCAAGTCCCTCGATATTACAAGTAAGATCGGCAATATAGCAGATCGCTCCGCCCCAACTCATATCAACTCCGAGCTTGAATCTGTCGTTGTTGATATAGTACTTGGTATTGCCGTAGCTTCCGGTATAGCACTGGATCTTCTCCGCCGAAACGTGATAAAGAGTAAAGGAAGCCTTTTTGTTCTCGCACGTGTCAACGACTATCTTCGTAATAGAGGTAGCGGTCTTCTTGTCAAGATAATCAAGGATCAGACCCGAAAAATCGCCCTCTCCCTTCTCAACGAAGAAATCCGCAACGGTCTCCTCGCCGATATGGTTTGCATAGGTAACGTAGATATGCACGGGAGCGTTAGATCTGTAATTGAGCGTAAAGCGATTAAACTTTTCCGAGAACGTCTCTGCAGAAAAATTAAATTCAAGACCCGAATAGAAGACGAACGCCGTGCCGTTCACGTTCTCATATCCTCTGACCGTGTAAGAAAGGCCCTTGCTGGTGGTAACCGTAGCTACTCCGTCATGCTCCTCAACGGTCATCTCGGGCGTAACGAATTCGGTCTCCTCGGTCGTGCCCTCAGAAGTTCCGTCAGTCGTGCCCTCTGTAGTTCCCTCTGTGGAACCTGTGGTGGTTTCGGTCGTCTGCTCGGTCTCTTGATCTCCGCCGTCGTTACAAGCAACGAAGGTTGCAAGAGTTGCAAAGCATAAAACGATCGCCAATAATCTTAAAAAATTTGATTTCATAAACAACTCCCATTAAGATTTGATTTGTAATACCACATAATTATACCACAAACTCCCCGGCTTGTCAACATAGCCGCCGAAATTAACAAAAAGCCGCACCCGATACGACCTTCCAATGAAGCGTCACACCGAATGCGGCTTTTTATTCAACGATTATTTTTCAGCAACTACGAACGCAGTAGACTTCGCAGGCACGACAAGCACCTTGCCGTCAAGCTTTCCGCTTCCGCCTACTGAAACGACATTTTCCTTTATCTCAATGCATTTCTCTGCCTCGGAGCTGTTGAAGATAAATATGATCTCGGTGCCGTCCTTTTCAAGACGCTTTTCGTAGATCTCACCCTTCACGTCCGCGTAAGGATATTTTGCAATATCAGCGTCAGCAACAAGATCTTCGACGATGTCCGCCCAAATATCCGCGTTACTCTGATAGTAGCTGTATCCGAGCGAGAAGCTGCAAAGATAGAAGCTTCCCTTTCCGTACTTGATCTCGCGTACAGCGGGAGCACCTGTGTTAAGAGTCGCCAAAACCTCACCGCCCTCGACCTCGTAATCGGTAACGAAGGGCGCGATCGCGCCAACCTTGCCCGCATATTCAAGCGTCTCGCCGCGCACGACGTGACGGTGACGCATTCTCGCGTTCATTATGGGCTTACAATCGACATCGTAGGGCTGCATCCAAGTGTTCGGCGTTCTGAGTCCAAAGCCCTCGTCAGCAATTATCTTACCGCCGCCCTCAAGAAAGCTCTCGAGATACGGAACGATCGCAGGATCAAGCATCGTGTAATAGGGGAAATAAAGGACCTTATAGTTCTTAAAGCACTCGGGTCTTGTCGCGCCAACGTAATCAACTCTGTAATTGCGGTCGCGCAGCAAGCGGTACATTCCCGCGTGAGCGTATCTGTAATAGAACTTGGGATTGCACCAATCAAACGTGTAATCCGCGCCGATGCTGTCGTCTATCTGAGAGATAAGCGAGGAATTGAAATCGAAAACGATCGCAACGTCGGCAGGCGCCGCCTCGCAACCAACCAAGCTTTCACGGTTCTCTTTGAGCTCCGCGCCAAAATCCTTGACCTCGTAAGCCACGGGTCTGGGTGTGCCGTCCATATACATGATACCCGAGCAATCGCTCTCGTGTCCGACTCTTTCGGAACGGTATTGCCAGTAAACGACGCCCTTAGTTCCGCTTGCAAGCGAACTGTAAACCTTGAAATTCATATCGTAGGGCGTGTCGTATTTGCGGAAGGTTCCAAGTCCGGGATAGATCTCGTGTACAAAGTAATTTTTGTCAACCGCGCGCAAAAAGTCGTTGAGCATCTGGAAGTCAAGACGGTTTTCGTGCGTGTTCATAGTAGTATCGCAGGGCACGGACGTTCCCCAGAAATCGACCGCCTTTGAAACGGTAAAATCGTCGCAAACGTCGGTCAGTGAGAGCTGGAACGCGCTCGTAAATCCGATATGAGACATGATCGGACGCACCTTATCGTACTTGCGGATGCCGTCGTAAACGAAGCGCAGAGCGTTGTAAATGTCAACCCCGCCCTTGAATTTTTTGAACTCGTAAATATCCCAATATCCGTGCGCCATTACGGGAAGATTGACATTCTCAAAGCTCTCCTCGGTCGCCCCGTAGAACTTGTTAAGAGCCTCAACCGTACCGAACTTTTCCTTGAGATATCCGCCAAAGGCCTTGCGGCAGTGCTCGCAGAAGCATTCCTCAATGGGTCTGTTTCTCGGCTCGTTCCAAACGTTCCAGAGAATTATACTCTCGTCTTTGTAATATCTTTCAACGACCTTGTCGACGAACTTCATTGCTCTTTCCTTAACGTGCACGTTGGTAAAGCAGGGCTTCCATCCGCCAAAGAACGCGCCGTGATAGCCTCCGCGAAGTCTCTCGCCCTTAGGACCGACTCTGACTCCGTCGTACTTGTCGAATATGTACTGGGGAGCGCATTCGAGCAGGAATTTCATAACGACCTTGCGGTTGTACTTCTTTGCAAGCTCAAGCAGTCTGTCAACGTCGGAAAAATCGTATTCGTCCTCGCGAAGCTCGTTGTTTCTCCAGTTGATCCTTATCTGAAAGGTGTCCAGATTGAAGTCGCCCATGCGATCAATATCGCCCTCCCATTCCTCGGGCAGAGGCGTAGGCGATCGGTAATACTGTGTTCCGTGAACAATCTCGTCAAAAAACATGATATTCCTCCGTTGTTGAGTAATTTAGTCAGACTGAGGACAAGCTCCGTCTACTAACTACATTATAGTAAAAATAAAAGAGCCCTGCAACTTAAATTTAATCGTGCAGGAACAGTTTTTAACGGTTTTTAAACTTTTTTGAGCCTTTTGACTCGATTTTCGCACAAAATCTCCATTTTAAAGCAGAAAAGAGCCGATGGAAAAATCCATCGGCTCTTGAAAAGGGTGAAGTACGGGACTTAGAACCTTTGCACAAGCCTGCGGCTTGGCGACAGATCCAAGTGAGACCGTCCTCTCGAAGCAGAAAAGAGCCGATGGAAGAATCCATCGGCTCTTGAAAAGGGTGAAGTACGG
>JAFXHH010000003.1 GCA_017536475.1 Clostridia bacterium | reverse complement strand
CGGCTCCATCGCAATCGCATCCTTCGTTCGTTTCGAGAAGGGCGAGGGCATCGAGAAGAAGCAGGAAGACTACGCAGCAGAGATCGCAAAGCTCTCCGGTGTTAAGCAGTAATTCCTGACACATATAAAAACAGTCGGACAATGTCCGACTGTTTTTTGTTTTTTCGCTTGAAAAACACGGTAAAATGTGATATACTTATAATATAAGATCATATTTTAGGGAGATCTGATATGATAATAAACGAATATATGCAAAAAGCTCTCTGTGAGGCGCAACAAGCCGCCGCAGAGGGCGAAATACCCGTCGGAGCAGTAGTTGTCAAGGATGGAGAGATCATAGCCTCAGCGCATAATAACAGGGAGCAGACGGGCGACGCCACGGGACATGCCGAGCTGATAGCAATCCGCGAGGCTTGTAAGATCCTCGGCGGCTGGCATCTTGAAAAATGCACACTTTACGTCACCCTCGAGCCCTGCCCGATGTGTATGGGTGCCATAATCAATTCAAGAATGGGCGAGGTCGTGTACGGAGCCAAGGATGCCAAAGCGGGAGCCTGCGAGAGCGTCCTCAATATGTGCTCGTATCCACTCAACCATAAGCCGAAGGTCACGGGCGGATTTATGGGTGAGGAGTGTGCCAAGCTGCTTTCAGATTTTTTTGCAAATAAGCGCTAACGGAGAATATATGAGAAAACTACTTATAACAGGATTTGAAGCCTTTGGCGGCGAGACGATAAATCCCTCTTGGGATGCAGTTTGTCGATTGCCCGACGTCATCATTGATTTTTCTATAACAAAATTGTGCCTGCCCGTAGTGTTTGGCGAAGCGCCTCAAAAGGCTATCGATGCGGCAAAGATTCTTGCCCCCGATGTTATTTTATGTATAGGTCAGGCAGGCGGTAGGGCGGCGGTAACGCCTGAAATGGTCGGTATAAATCTCCGCCACGCAAGCATACCCGATAACAACAGTAACCAACCATCCGATGACGAGATAATCAAAGGCGGAGATAAAGCGTATTTTTCGACTCTGCCCGTCAGAAAGATCGCGGAAAATATTAAATCAAAGGGAATTGCAGCGCAGGTTTCCTATTCGGCTGGCACTTACGTTTGCAACGATCTGCTTTATTCCTTGCTTGCCCACTTCAACGGGACTAAAACCAGGGTCGGATTCATTCACGTTCCGTATTCCGATGAGCAGCAAAAGGGAAATATGCCGTCAATGCCGCTTGATACCATCGTTTCAGCTCTCATAGCGGCAATAGAAGCTATATAATCATACGTAGAAAAACAGGGGTTATAAAAACCCCTGTTTAATTTTTATAATTTTTTCAGTTCAATACATTTCACGGGACAAGCCTCGGCGCACTCGCCGCAACCCGTGCATTTTTCATAATCGATAACTGCAAGATTATGCTCGACCTTGATAGCGCCGTTGGGACAAGTTCTCTCGCACTTACCACAAGCGATACATCCGTTGGCACAAGCCTTTCTTGTGACCGCCCCCTTGTCGTGATTGGAGCAGAGAACTTTTACACGCGAAGCAGCATCGACGATATGAATGACTTTGTTAGGACAAACGCGCGTACACGCGCCACAACCTACACACTTTTCAGGGTCGACCTTTGCAACACCGTTTTCAATAGAAATCGCATCCTGCGAGCAAGCCGCAATACAATCGCCGTATCCAAGACAGGAAAAAGTGCAGAATTTATCTCCGCTATAGCTCATATTGGCAATGCGACAGCTCTTGGGTCCGTGATACTCAACCTTTCTAGGTGCTGCTTCGCAGTTTCCATTGCAGGCAACGTAAGCGACCTTTTCGATCACATCCTCGGCTTCGACGCCAAGCACGTCTGCGATCTGCTTTGCCGCACTGTCGCCTCCTGGAAGGCAAAGATTAGTCACGTCGATCTCACCCGAAGAAAGCGCCTTTGCATATCCGTCACATCCGCTGTAACCGCAAGCGCCGCAGTTAGCACCCGGCAGGCAGTCGCGGATATTTAAAAACTTTTCGTCCTCTTTAACGGCAAACAGCCTTGAGGCAACGGTCAAAACAACTCCGCATATTACGGATATTGCCAAGCCGATAAGAACAGGTATTAATATTTTCATATCCATATCTTAACACCCCCTTATGCCAGAAGACCTTCGATAACGCCCGAAAAGCCGTAGAAGGACATCGCAACGATCGAAGCGGCTATCAGAGTAACGGGCAATCCTTGGAAGGACTTAAGCGTCTTGATATTTTCAATACGCGAGCGAACTCCCGCAAAAAGAACCATTGCAAGCAAGAATCCAAGTCCGACACCAAGCGAAGAAACCATAGACTCCACAAAATTGAATCCGTCGCTGATATTGTTAATGGCAACACCGAGGACAGCACAGTTAGTCGTGATAAGAGGCAGATATACTCCGAGCGCCTTGAAAAGCGAGGGAATAAACCTCTTTAAAACGATCTCAACGAACTGAACGAGCGTCGCGATAACGAGAATAAAGACAATGGTCTGTAAATAAGCGTACTTGGGGAAAAGAATATAGGTGTAAATAGGCCAGGTCGCCGCCGTCGCAACGAGCATTACGAAGGTAACGGCAACGCCCATTCCAACGGCTTGATTTACTTTTTTGGAAACACCCAAGAAGGGGCAGATTCCAAGGAACTGCTGAAGAACGTAATTATTGATGAGAACTCCGCCCATCAGTATGAGAATGAGGGATTTAAACATTCGCTTCACCCTCCTTTACGCCTTTTTCACAGCTGCCGTGGCAAGCCGAAGCCGAAGGACAGCCCTCGCACGAGAAGGACTTTTTCTTGACTCCGCCGCGCTTTTGATTGAGCTTGTTCATCAGTGCTATAAGGAAACCGAATACAAGATATCCGCCTGGAGCCTGAGTAAGTATCGGGATCTTGAAATATTCCATAAAGGGAATTGAATTTCCCGCAAAGGAAGCTGTACCGAAGACCTCGCGCACCGTTGCCATAAGCAAAAGTGCCACAAGGAAGCCGATTCCCATACCAACACCGTCCATGACCGAATCAAGAACGGGATTTTTGCGTGCAAACATCTCGGCTCTGCCGAGAATGATGCAGTTAACGACGATCAGGGCAAGATAAACACCGAGCATATCGTATATCGACGGCAGATAAGCCTGCAAAAGCATCTGAAGTGCGGTAACGAATCCCGCGATAATTACAATGTAGCAGGGAATCCGCACCGTGTCGGGAATGACCTTGCGAAGCAAGGAGATCACCGCGTTCGAGCAGATAAGCACGAGCGTTGCCGCAATACCCATTGAGAAAGCCGAAATCACGTTACCCGTAGTAGCAAGAGTGGGACAAGTTCCGAGCACGAGGATCAGAACGGGATTTTCTTCTATGATACCTTTAAGAAGGATAGCAAGCTTGTTATTTTTCATTGTGCATCCTCCTTTTCCGTAATTATTTCAAATGCCTCGAGCGCCGCCTCGATAGCGGAGTAATATGCGCTCGTAGTCTTCTTTGCCGTTGAGCCTGCGACCAATTCCACCGTTACGGTATCAGAGGTGTGTCCGATAAAGTTTTTGCCAAGGCCAACCTCTGCAGAGAGGGTTTCGTTGGATGCAACGAAGTCCGCACCGGTAATAACTCCGTTTGCGTCAATTCCACAGAGAATTACGAGCCCGGGCTTGTATCCGACTACGTTCATTTGGAATACGTATCCGCCGCCGTCCTCGGAGTAAATTTTCGCGACCTCCTCGGGCAATCCGTCAACCTCGATCTCTGTGAAATTAACACCCTCGGGCATCACCTCGGCAAGAGCCCTTTGCACCTTTTCTGCCTGAGCCTTTTCTATCAGCGGAGCAGTAATCGTGTTTACCGCCGCCAACACCAAAACGACAACAAGACAGATAATTCCGAGCGCCAACGTGGGAAAAAGCTTATTTTTCATTCTTAACACCTCCAATCGGCTTGTTGCGGCAAAGCCTTTCGATATAAGGAGTGAGAATGTTCATAAATAAGATAGCAAACGAGACTCCCTCGGGATAGTCGCCCCAGAAGCGAATAAGAACGGTAATTATACCGCATCCAAACGCAAAGACCGCTTTTCCGCTTCGGGTAATGGGAGTAGTTACGTAATCGGTCGCCATAAATATCGCGCCGAGCAGCAGGCCGCCGCCAAGAACCTGATAGAGCGCCGCAGTAAGATCCTGCTTGACGATAAGAGAAAGAACAAATACCGTCGCAACGAAAACAACAGGAGTTTCCCACGTGATCACACGTCTTACTACAAGATAAACAAATCCAAGAATAAGAGCGATAGCACAGACCTCACCGATCGCACCGCCGCGGTTACCGATAAGCATATCTGTCAGAGAGGGAAGCAGTCCCTCGCCGTCCTTGATGACCGCAAGCGGAGTCGCACTCGCGACAAGCTCGGCAGACATAAAGTTAGTTGCCGCGCCCCCTGCAACCTTGCCGAACGCGATAAGCAAAAGCACGCGTGCAGTGACCGCAGGATTAGCAAAATTGCATCCAATACCGCCAAAAAGGCATTTGACCACAACTATCGCGAAAACCGAGCCTACCACACAGTGCCAGATGCTGACTCTTGTTGATAGACTGAGTGCCAGCAAAAGTCCTGTAACCATTGCGCTCAGATCACCGACCGTCTGTTTCCTTTTAGCGATGATATTGAAAATAAATTCCGATAAAACGGACGTAGCAACACAAACCGAGATAATTATAAGAGCCTTTATGCCGAAAAGCACGACTGCCGAGATCGCAGCAGGGGAAAGTGCTATGAGAACGTCTCTCATAATACTCGCAGTAGTCGTTTTGCCGTGTAAATGCGGAGACGATGATACTATTAATTTTTCCATATCATAACCTCCGTCATTTCTTCAACTTTGCCATAGCCGCCTGATGCTCTCTATACTCAGCCTTGGCAATTCGGTTGTTTTGTACGAGTGGACGGCTTGCAGGACAAACGAACGAGCAACATCCACACTCCATACAAAGCATAATTTTATTCTTTTCAAGGATAGCGATCTTCTCCTCCTGACTTTCGCATTCAAGTGCCTTTGAATAAGCCACGGGAGAAAGATCAAGCGGGCAGGAGCGAATACAACGTCCGCAGTGAATACATGCAGTGGGCTCGGAGAGCAAAGAATCCTTGCGGTCAAGTATCGTGATCGCTCCCGTCGTTTTGACTATCGGCTCGTCGAGCGATGCCGCAGCAGTTCCCATCATAGGACCGCCGTAAAGAACCTTTCCGACTTCGCACTTGAGTCCGCCACCGAATTCAACCAGCTCACGTATCGAGCAACCGATAGGAGCGATTATATTTTTGGGCTCGGCGACCGCAGAACCGTCAAACGTCACGCATCTTGTCACGAGAGGCTCGCCAAGCTCGGCATATTTTGCAAGAATTGCAAGAGAAGTTACGTTAATAACGAGCACACCCACGTCGGCAGGCAGCTTGCCCTCGTTTATTATTCTTTTTGTAGTGTTGTATATAAGCACCTTTTCGCCGCCTTGCGGATAAGTGTCGGGCAGAGAAATAACCTTGACCTTTTTATCACCTTCGAAGATGTGCTTCATTTCCTTAATGCACGCAGGCTTGTTTTTCTCAATTCCAATAATGAATTGATCAATGTCGGGAGCGAATTTTTCAAGCAAAGCGATACCTTTGCCGATCCATTCGGACTCGTAAAGCATAGCGTGTGTGTCGCAGGTTATGTAGGGCTCGCATTCCGCACCGTTGATTATGATCTTGTCAATACCGCCCTTTTTGAGTGCCTCAAGCTTGACTGAAAGGGGAAATCCTGCACCGCCAAGCCCAACAAGCCCCGAATCCCTCGTCGCGACAATTAGTTCCTCGAGATCAGAGACCGACGGAGGAGTGATCTCCTCGCACCTCGTCATCAAACCGTCGCTGACGATTCGAATAGCCGCCACCGTTCTTCCGTCGGGTCGCAGATAATCCTCAATCTTTGAGACCTTACCCGAAACCGAAGCATATATGGGCGAAGAAACAAATCCGTTCGCCTCGGCAATCTTCTGACCGACCTTAACCTCGTCACCAACCTTAACGATCGGTGTTGCGGGTGCTCCGATATGCTGTGACAGAGGTAACAATACCTCCTTTGCGTCAGTCATTATAACGGCAGGCTTTCCGGCAGTATTTTTATAATGGGGTATGTGGGTACTACCCATAGATTTAAAGCGAAACATACTATCCTTTCCTTGTTTTCACCAATAAGGTGTCATAATAGTAGATATCATATAGTTATATTATACAATTAATCCGAGATGGTGTCAAGAAAAAAACTTATGAAAAACAGTAAAAATCTTCACAAAAAAGCAGACAAAAAAGAGACCCGAAGGTCTCTTTTTTAAAAATTTATTTTGAAAGTCTGTATTCAATTGTAAATGCCTCTTCGTTCGCGGGCTGAAGCCTGTACAGTACAGCATCTCCGGGAGCAAGCTCAAGAGAAAGCTTGCCTGAGGAGTCAGATATCACGTGCTGTAAGCCGTCAGTCTTGCTGACCTCGTACAGTCTGTAATTTCCGTTAAGCGAAAGCTTCACGTCAGCAGTCTTCATATAATCGCGATTGAGTATCATCATATATCCGTTGCCATATTCGTCCTCAAACTCGGAAACCGAAACTCTGTAGGGCAGAGGCGCGGAGAGATACGCGCTTTCTTCAAGCTTATTAGCCAATTTGTCAGCAATTTCGCAACGGAGAACAACGCTATCATCGTGGATAACTCGCTTGCAACTCAAAGCCATAAGCGTCTCGCCGAGATTTCTGAATTCCTCGTGTATAGCCTTCTGCTCGTCAAAGAACTTTTCCTTGTTTCCGTCCGCGTCGATAACCGCACCAACTGCAGTGAAATGCTGAAGACCCTTTGCGCCGTAAAGCGCGCCCGCATACATCATCGAACGGATCATCGGGAAGATAAAGAAATCTACGTCGTGAAGATTCTGCCCCTGATAATAGAACCACAGCGGCAGATCATACTTGTCGCAAAGCAGCTTCTGAATACCGAGATCGCACCACATACGCGACTTATCGCACTGATCGACCTCATCCTGATCCCCGGGAATACCGAATGGATAGTAGTCAAGCGAAAGAATGGGTGGATTGATTATAGTAACGTATCTTTCAAGATAATCTGCGAAAAGTCCGTTATCCCAAGTGTAATCAAGATTGTAGCTGGGGATAGCCACGGTAAAGGGAAGTCTATCGGGAGCAAATTTCTCGGCAAGATCGACCAACACACGCGAAGCCTCAAGCTGATCGTCGAGCAACGGCTCGTCCCAGATGTAAAATCCCGCAACTCGCTTCCACTTGCTCAGATCTGCAACAACTGCCTCCATATCGTCATTGACTCCATCCGTGCGATAGCATTGCATACCGCCGAAGCGACTGAAATCCTGAAATATAAGATCAACGCCGATTTGCTCACAAAGAGCGACCGCCTCATCTGCCTGCTCGTGCGACGCCCAACCAAGCTCAAGCGTGTTAAATCCTGCTTCTGCGCAGTTGTAGATCGCCTTTCTCATATTGCTACCGCGTGCCGCGAAATTGGAAAGGACAAAATTATCCTGTCTCCACTTTCTCGTAGGATTTCCAATGGGATATCTCTTAAGTATTCTGTGCTCCATATCATTTCTCCTATAAATAAAAAATGCCGCAGCGAATCACCGCTACGACAAGTATATCATAATAATCCGTATGAGTCAAGAATCAAACTCGAAATCGAGAGAAATATTCTGAATAAAACTATTCTTTTTTTGGGGGAAGTTCTTGAAAGGGGGAGCGCGAGGGGGAAAGCTTCTTTCAAGAAGCTTTCCCCCTCGCAAATATAATTAATTGAATTATGCCTTAAGTCTTGCCTCAAGAGCTGCAAGCTCGTCGTACATAGTCTGGGGAACTCTGTCACCGACCTGAGCGTAGAACGCCTTGATATTCTCAACGTCCTCGAGCCAGGAAGCCTTATCAACGGTAAGGAGCTCCTTGATGGTGTCGAGAGTAACGTCCTTAAGTCCGTCAATGCAGATATCCTCAGCCTTGGGAACGTAACCGATAGGAGTGATATCAGCGTCAACCTTGCCCTCGCAACGAGCGAGGATCCACATAAGCACTCTCATATTATCGCCGAATCCGGGCCAGATGAAGTTGCCTTCGTCGTCGGTACGGAACCAGTTAACGTGGAAGATCTTGGGAGCGTGGGGAATGGTAGTACCCATCTTGAGCCAGTGTGCCCAGTAGTCACCCATATCGTAACCAACGAAGGGTCTCATAGCCATAGGATCGCGACGAACTACGCCGACAGCACCTGCTGCAGCCGCAGTAGTCTCGGAAGCCATGATAGAACCGACGAATGCGCCGTTCTGCCAAGAGGTAGACTGGTAAACCAGAGGAGCAGTCTTTGCACGTCTGCCGCCGAATACGATAGCGGAGATCGGAACGCCTGCGGGATTGGAGAATTCAGAGGAGATGCAAGGACAGTTGATAGCCTTTGCGGTGAAACGGGAGTTAGGATGAGCACCGCAGGTGGACTTATCCTTCTTATCGTACTTTCTGAAGTCCCAAGGATTGCCCTTCCAGTCAATAGCCTCTGCAGGAGGATTCTTGTCAAGACCCTCCCACCAAACAGTGTTGTCAGCAGTGTTGTGAACAACGTTGGTGAAGATGGTGTCCTTCATAGTAGTGTAAAGAGCATTGGGGTTGGAGTTGAGGTTAGTACCGGGAGCAACGCCGAAGAAACCGTTTTCGGGGTTAACTGCCCAGAGTCTGCCGTCCTCGCCGACGCGGAGCCAAGCGATATCGTCACCTACGCACCAAACCTTGTAGCCCTGCTTGGAGTAGTACTCGGGGGGAATAAGCATAGCGAGGTTGGTCTTACCGCAAGCGGAGGGGAATGCGGCACAAACGTACTTGGTCTCGCCATTGGGATATTCTACGCCGAGGATGAGCATATGCTCAGCCATCCAGCCTTCCTTACGTCCGAGGAAGGAGGCGATACGGAGAGCAAAGCACTTCTTACCGAGAAGAACGTTTCCGCCGTAGCCGGAGTTGACCGACCAAATGGCGTTTTCCTCAGGGAAGTGAACGATATATCTGTTCTCCTCGTCGATATCGGCGCGAGCGTGAAGACCCTTGATGTAGTCAGCGCTATCGCCGAGAGCCTCAAGAACGTCGTTTCCAACGCGGGTCATGATAAGCATGTTAAGAACAACGTAGATAGAGTCGGTAAGCTCGATACCGTACTTAGCAAAGGGAGAGCCGACAACGGACATCGAGTAGGGGATAACGTACATAGTACGACCCTTCATAGAGCCGGTGTAGAGCTTGGAGAGCTTCTCCTTGCATTCGGTGGGATCCATCCAGTTGTTGATGTTACCTGCATCCTCCTTCTTGGAGGTACAGATAAAGGTTCTGCCTTCAACACGCGCAACGTCGTTAACAGCGGTGCGGTGGAGGTAACAACCGGGGAGCTTTTCCTGATTGAGCTTGATCATTTCGCCGGTGGAGCAAGCCTCGGCTCTGAGTGCCTCTGCCTGTTCTTCGCTGCCGTCGATCCAAACGATCTTGTCAGGCTGAGTCATAGCAGCCATGTCGTTGATCCAATCAAGTACGTGCTTGTTGTTTGTAGGTGTCATGATTTTTCTCCTTTTTATATTCAAAACATTATAGACAACTTTGTCAGAGAGAAGATGACCTTTTCTCCTCCATTATACATTTTACAATATTTTTTGCAAGATTGCAATATTTATTTTCAAAAGTTTTCAAAAGTTTCAATTTGTTAATATTTTCCTGAAAACAAAGGGAATTTAACATTTAAAACATATTTTGTAACATTATATTAGCAGCTTCTTATGTCAAAATGAATAACCATAGCCAAAAACCCGAAAATTTTTCAAAAACCCTATTTACAAGCAGGGAAATATATGTTACAATATAAAAAAGATACATTTGTGCTATATTTTTAAGCAACAGGAGAGTAAAAATGGAAAAACTCAAGCCGAAAGAACAAAAAGTTTATAACTATATCGTAAATTCGGTAAAAAACAACGGATTTGCGCCCAGCGTGCGCGATATTATGGCTGATCTCGGATATAAGAGCACCTCAACCGTTCATATGTACCTCAACCGCCTCGACACGCTTGGCTATATACGTAAGGAGGACGGCAAGAGCCGCGCTATAAGCGTAATTAACGAGGATATGCCTATGGTATCTGCAGTGCGCGTGCTCGGTACAGTCACCGCAGGCCAGCCGATCCTTGCCGAAGAGGATTTCGACGGATATATCGGATATATCGGAAGAACCTCTGCTGAGGAGATGTTTGCTCTGAAGGTAAAGGGCGAAAGTATGATAGAGGTCGGAATTATGGACGGCGATATGGTAATAGCCGAAAAGACCTGCTACGCCGAAAACGGAGAGATCGTAGTTGCCCTTATTGAAAATGAAGCAACTGTCAAGAGATTTTTCCGCGAGGACGGTCATTACCGTCTTCAGCCCGAAAACAGCACCATGGAGCCGATAATAGTCGACGAGGTGCTCATTCTCGGCAGAGTGGTGGCAATCCAGCGCAGTTACATATAAATTGAGAGGTATCCAAATTGGAATTTTTAAGAAAGCTTAAGAATTCAATAAAAAGCTCGGTAAAAAGCGTCCTGATAAATTACAAGGAATTTATAGGCTTATATGCCGCAGTAATAGTAGTCCAGCTCCTTTTCGGGATCTGGACTTTCTCTGCGTTCACCAATTATAATGCCAACGACACTCTGTTCGAAGAAAATTACAAATACGACGTAACTATAACGGGAACTAACACGGGAATATCAACGGTTATGAACCGCCTAAATTACGATCTTTCAAGCAGTAAAGCCTGCTTTACAAGCTTTGGCTACGTAGGGAATAAGGAAAGCATAGGAGTCAACCTCAAGGGCGGAGCGCTGGAGGAGTTTACAGAGAAATATCTCAGTAACGTAACGGTACAATACCAAGTGACCCCGAAATATACCTATAGGACCGAGCTGCGCGGCGAGATACTTCTCTCGTCCGTCATAACCGGAGTCCTATCCTTTATTATAGGTACTCTGATTCTCGCGGTCATCTACTCGGTGCGAACCAACCACTATAAATTCCAATACGGCATATATATGACCTTCGGCGCCGACAAAAAAATGCTCGGCAGGATCGCAATGAACGAGCTATTGACGATAAATCTGATCACGCTCATTCCGTCCGCGATCATATCGTATCTTTTGACTTTGACAGTATATGCAAATAGCGGAGTTGCCGTCAAGATCTCACTTTTGCAGCTCTTGATCTACACGGCATTGACCTTTATCGCAGCGTTTATTGCGGCTTGCTCGTCGCTCGGCAGCCTCTTCATCAAGCCTCCGATCGCGCTTATAACTACCGCCGACAACTCAAACTTTGTCTCATCTCCTCGCCGTTCTTTCAATATCTTCGCAAAGAAAATGCCCCTCAATTACGAGACTTACACTACGTGGAGATTCAGAAAATACGTCGCAAGACTCGTCCTCGGCGCAGTCTGCTTCTCGGTCATCTTCGTCACGGGAATATATTGCGCGAACATGCTGAAGACCGAGAACGAGGCGCCCGACGAATCGTTAGCACTCACTTATAAGTTCAGCACCATACTCGACGAAAATCGCCATAAGGCGAATTGGGAGGCGGAAGAGCTTCTTCAAAAGCTCGACAATATCGACCGCGTCGAGAAGATCACCTTCGAGCAGAGCAAGAGCTTTGACGTAAGAATGGACCATTTGCTTATTCTTCCGGGCACCGAGGTAGGCGGTTCAAATTTCACGGTAGCATCTCTCGACGAGGTCAAGGGATATAACCGAGCAACCAATCGTTGCAAATACGTTTGTATCGATACGCTCGAGCTTGAGATGTACGAATCTCTTTACGACGTTGAATATCTCGAAGGATATGACGCCCAAAAGCTCCTCGCGAACGACAATATGATAGTTATCAGCGAAGGACTCTACGGCGCAAAAAGCTTTGATTTCAAGCCCGGCGACACGGTAGTGGTTGCCGATTGGGTGTCTACCGACAGCGAAATGCTCCCGCAGTCCGATGCCAATAAGATACTTACACAGCAGATCTACCACTGTTCTTTTAATTATACCGAATACACCGTCGGTGCGGTCATCCATGATACCGACGCTACCGATAGCTTCATCGTAGGAATGAACCCCGATACTTATTGTGGCGTAACCACCGATAAACACGCAATAACAGAGCTTAAGATCTTCTCTGAATCGGGCATCGATCTTGATAATGTTTCTGATATTCGATCTGAAATTAAAACCATAATGGAAAACTATCCCGATTGGAGCGTTGCCTATACCAACGAGGACATATATTCCATAGTTGACAATCGCGTAAATCTTCCGGGTCTCCTTTATCTGCTTTCGATCCTCGTGCTTATGATATCTCCTGTCGTATGGATATTCTCGCAGGTTATGTTTTATAAAAAGAGGGAAGCGGAATTCAGAACGCTTGGATCGATCGGTGCTACGCTTAAGGAGATAGGAGGCATACACGCCGTCTCTGGTGCGCTAATATTCGTCATAAGCCTTGTAGTCAACCTCGCGCTCAGCCGATTGACCTGCTACGGAATATACCGTATCTTTACGAGCGTGTTGCCAAGACTCGGAGTCCCGGGAATGAACGTGTCCTTCAACAGCTTCGTGCCGTTCTCGACCATACTGCTATATGCAGGCGTTTCCGCACTGTGCGGATGCATTTCAAGTCTGATTCCTTTCCTTCTTTATAAGAGAAAGCTTCAGAACGAGAGCAAGCTGCTTGAGGATCAGAAAATTGAGTTATAATAAACGGAGTTAAATTATGGAAAACAAAATAAGTGTCATTGACCTTAACACCATAGACCCCAACAGAATTATGCTGGAGGCAACTGATATCATAAAGCAGTATAAGCAGTATGATGACGTGGTGACCGCGGTCAACCGGGCAAGCATTAAGGTGCACGAGGGTGAATTCGTGGCGATAATCGGATCTTCGGGCTCGGGAAAAAGTACGTTTATGAATATTTGCGCAGGTCTCGATAAGCCAAACGCGGGGTCTGTCAAAATAAGAAGCAGAGAGATAACGAAAATGGGCTCCGACGAGCTCAATCGCTATCGCGGAATGAATATCGGCGTGGTATTTCAGAAGCACAACCTCATCCCGCAGTTCACCGCGTACGAAAATATCCTCGTCCCGACGATGATGTGCCGACGCGACGAGTTTTCCTACGAGGAGCACCTCAAAAAGCTTATCCCTATGCTCGGCTTGTCGGATAGACTTCACCATCTGCCCAGTGAGCTTTCGGGAGGACAGCAGCAGAGAGTTGCCATAGCGCGTGCGCTGATAAATATGCCGCAGATTTTATTTGCGGACGAGCCAACGGGAAATCTCGACCGCAAAAACGCCGACGAGGTTCTTGAACTCTTGCTTGAGACCCGTGCACAGATAGGCCTTACGCTTGTAATGGTCACACACGATATGAAGATAGCCAAGCGAGCAGACACCGTATATACTATGGATAACGGATATCTCCTTTCTCGCAAGATCAATTTCGACGAGGTATGATGATAATGAAGGACAATATAATCGCAGGATTACAAAAGCTAACGCTGCTCGACTTTCCGGGAAAGGTAGCCTGCACGCTATTTACAAGAGGCTGTAATTTCAAATGCCCGTTTTGCCATAACGCATCTTTAGTAGTCCGTGCCGACGAGCAGAAGCCCTACTCAAACGCCGAGATATTGGCGTTTCTGAAAAAAAGGGCAGGGGTGCTCGACGGAGTTGCCATCACGGGCGGAGAACCGACGCTTATGCCGGGGCTTCACGATTTTATAAAAGAAATTAAAGATCTCGGCTATGCGGTCAAGCTCGATACCAACGGAACTCGCCCCGACGTGATAAAAAAGCTCGTTGAAGATAAGCTCGTCGATTACGTAGCGATGGATATAAAAAATCACCCCGCAAAGTACGCCTATACGGTCGGTCTTGCGGATAACTATAACCTTACTTCGATAATCGAAAGCAAAAATTATCTGATGGAAGGGAACGTGGATTTTGAATTCAGAACCACGGTCGCAAAGCCGTTCCATACCGAAGAAGATTTCTATCTGATCGGTGAGTGGATCAAGGGCAACGAGAAGTATTTTTTGCAGCAATTCAAGGACTCGGGTGACATCATCGGAAAGGAAATTTCTTCCTATAATGAGAGCGAAATGGAAAACTTTTTGAACGTTTTGTTGCCTTTTGTGCCAAATGCACAATTAAGAGGGGTATAAAACTATATATAGTGACAAATTTCGAAAAATAACACAATATGTTGTGTTTAGGGGTTGACAACTACCACTAAATATAGTATAATGCTAATGCGGCGCGGATCGGTGTCCGCGCCCATTTTATGCCTTTTTTAGAAAGATCCTATATGGCATAAGGTAAAATCGGTAATCAAAATTCAAAAAATATAAAAGTGAAAAAGGAGAAGAAAATGTACAGCGTACAAAAAAGAGACGGAAAAATCGTAGAATTCAATCTTAGCAAAATTTCTGATGCAATCAAGCTTGCTTTTGAGGCACAGGAAAAACAGTTCAATCAGAATATCATAGATTTTTTGGCGTTGAAGGTAACGGCAGAATTCGAGCCCAAGATCAAAGACGGACTTATCTCCGTCGAGGAGATCCAGGACTGCGTTGAGTCGGTTCTCGTTCAGGCTGGATATGCAGACGTCGCTAAGGCATACATTCTGTATCGCCGTCAGAGAGAGAAGCTCAGAAACGTTCAGGGCACCGCTCTCGACTATAAGGCAACTGTAGACCAGTATCTCCGCGCTCTCGACTGGAGAGTAAAAGAGAACTCCACCGTAACCTATTCCGTAGGAGGACTTATCCTGTCCAACTCGGGCGCTATCACGGCTAACTATTGGCTTAGCGAGGTTTACGACGATGAGATCGCAAACGCCCACAGAAACGTTGATCTTCACATCCACGACCTTTCTATGCTTACGGGCTACTGTGCAGGTTGGTCATTAAAGCAGCTCATTCAGGAAGGACTTGGCGGCGTAACCGGTAAGATCACCTCCTCTCCCGCAGGTCACCTTTCCACCCTCTGCAACCAGATGGTAAACTTCCTCGGTATCATGCAGAACGAGTGGGCAGGCGCGCAGGCATTCTCCTCCTTTGATACCTATCTTGCTCCCTTCGTAAAGGTAGATAACCTTTCCTACAAGGAAGTAAAGCAGTGCATCCAGTCCTTCATTTACGGCGTAAATACTCCTTCTCGCTGGGGAACACAGTCTCCCTTCACGAACATCACTCTCGACTGGACCGTTCCTAACGACCTCGCAGAGCTCAACTGTATCGTCGGCGGCAAGGAAATGGACTTCAAGTACAAGGATTGTAAGAAGGAAATGGATATGGTCAACAAGGCGTTCATCGAGATCATGATCGAGGGCGACGCTAACGGACGCGGCTTCCAGTATCCTATTCCCACCTATTCCATCACCCGCGACTTCGACTGGTCCGAGACCGAGAATAACAAGCTCCTCTTCGAGATGACCGCAAAGTACGGTACTCCTTACTTCTCCAACTACATCAACTCCGATATGGAGCCCAGCGACGTTCGTTCGATGTGCTGCCGTCTCCGTCTCGACCTTCGTGAGCTCCGCAAGAAGTCGGGCGGCTTCTTCGGCTCGGGTGAATCCACGGGTTCTGTCGG
Organism: Clostridia bacterium; assembly: GCA_017536475.1. Taxonomy (GTDB): domain Bacteria; phylum Bacillota; class Clostridia; order Oscillospirales; family CAG-272; genus SVTX01. The sequence goes on along the minus strand of JAFXHH010000003.1, from coordinate 238,381 downwards.
CGTAGTTACAATTAATATGCCCAGAATTGCATATCTTGCAGAGAATGAGGAAGACTTCTATAAGAGACTTGATAAGCTTATGGATATCGCGGCTCGCTCACTCAAGACCAAGAGAACCGTTATCACCAAGCTTCTCGACGAGGGTCTGTATCCTTACACCAAGAGATACCTTGGAACCTTTAATAACCACTTCTCGACAATCGGTCTCGTTGGTATGAACGAGGTAGGTCTTAACGCTAAGTGGCTCAGAGCCGATATGACTCACAAGAAGACCCAGGAGTTCTCCAAGAACGTTCTCAATCACATGAGAGAAAGACTTTCCGACTATCAGGAAATGTACGGCGACCTCTATAACCTCGAGGCAACTCCCGCAGAGTCGACCTCCTACCGCTTCGCAAAGCACGATAGAAAGAGATGGCCCGACATCATCACCGCTACCGATAACGCAAAGGCTCCTTACTACACCAACTCCAGCCACCTTCCCGTTGGTTACACCGAGGATATCTTCGATGCTCTCGACATTCAGGACGAGCTCCAGACCCTCTACACCTCGGGTACGGTATTCCACGCATTCCTCGGTGAGAAGCTTCCCACCTGGAAGAGTGCGGCAAACCTCGTTCGTAAGATCGCGGAGAATTATAAGCTTCCTTACTACACGATGTCTCCCACCTACTCCGTATGTACCGATCACGGATATATCAACGGTGAAGAGTACACCTGTCCCAAGTGCGGCAAGAATACCGAGGTATATAGCCGTATCACGGGTTATTACAGACCCGTTCAGAACTGGAATGACGGTAAGAGCCAGGAGTTCAAGGAGAGAAGAAATTATAACATCGAGCGTTCCACCGAGCTTCACCCCGAGATCAACGTTGGCGCTGACAGCGTAAGAACCATCAACGCAGTTGCAGAGCCCGTAGTAGAGGAGTGCGCCCCCGAGACCGCGGCAGAGACCAAGGTAATGCTGTTCGCAACCAAGACCTGCCCCAACTGTAAGATCGCGTGTGAGTTCCTCGACAAAGCAGGTGTTTCCTACGAAAAGCTCTATGCAGACGAGCACCTTGATCTTATTGCTAAGTATGGAATCAGACAGGCACCCACGCTCGTAGTCGTTGAAGACGGCGTTGAGGTTGCCAAGGCGGCGAACCTTTCCAATATCAAGAAGTATATCGAAACGGCAAACGCTTGATCACGTTGGGTCGCCGTTAGATAAAAGAAAGGCAGATCAGTATGTATGATTTGATAATAGTCGGCGCGGGTCCCGCGGGTCTTACCGCGGCGATCTACGCACGGCGCGCGGATAAAAGCGTCCTCGTCCTCGATAAAGGAACCTTTGGCGGACAGATGACCTTTTCCCCTAAAATTGAAAATTATCCCGGATATGCGCAGATCAGCGGTAACGAGCTTGCGGAAAAGCTTGTTTCACAAGCAATAGAGCTTGGAGCCGAAATAGATATGTGCGAGGTCACAGGCGTACACAAAGAGGGAAGCTTCTTTTGTGTAAGCAGCGATGAGGGCGAGTTTATGGCAAGTTCCGTAATTCTCGCAACGGGTGCGAAGCACCGATTGCTCGGCATTGAACGCGAGGAGGACTTCGTCGGAAACGGCATCTCCTTCTGTGCCGTGTGTGACGGCGCGTTTTACGCAGGCAAGACCGTAGCGGTCATCGGCGGTGGCAACTCCGCACTTCAGGAAGCGATAATGCTTTCGGACGGTTGTGAAAAGGTTTACGTCGTTCAGAACCTCGATTTTCTCACGGGAGAAGAAAAGCTTGCTGAGATTCTTCGCAAGAGAACCAACGTTGAGATAATCTACGGCTCTACCGTTGAAGAGATACACGGAGCAGAGGTTTTCGGCGGTATCATCATTAAAAATACCGCATCGGGCGAGAAAACAAGACTTGACCTCGACGGAATGTTTGTAGCTATCGGACAGGTCCCCGAAAACGAGCAGTATAAGAACGTCGTAACGCTTTCCGACCGCGGATATATCGTATCCGATGAAAACTGTGCTACCGAAACCGAAGGACTTTTCGTTGCAGGCGACTGCCGCACGAAAAACATCCGTCAGATAGCAACGGCATGCGGCGACGGCGCAGTAGCGGCTCTCGCGGCTTGCAGATACTTGGATAATTAAAATAGTAAGGGGAAGAAATTCAGATTTTCTTCCCCTAATTTACTCCATAATGCCAAGAATGGAATATTCTAAAAAATTCATTTTATCTATTGATTTAACGAAAAAAATGTGGTAGAATAATATGAAAGAATGTCACTTTTTAATATATAGACTCATCTGAAAGGAATCCTATGTTAGAAATAAAGAATCTGACTTATATCGTCACTGATGCCGAAACGGGCAAGGAAAGAAAGATACTCGACGACGTAAGTCTCACGATAAAAGAGCGCTTCGTTGCCGTAACAGGCCCTAACGGAGGCGGAAAATCCACTCTCGCGAAGCTTATCGCGGGAATCTACACCGCAAGCTCGGGTCAGATATTGCTTGACGGCGTGGATATCACTAATATGACCATAACCGAGCGCGCGAATGCAGGTATCAGCTTTGCCTTCCAGCAGCCCGTAAGATTTAAGGGCATTACGGTCAAGGATCTTATATCTTTTGCCGCAGGAAGCAAAATTTCGGTCTCTGAGGCGTGTAAATATCTCTCCGAGGTCGGTCTTTGCGCAAAGGAGTATGTAAACCGCGAGGTAAACGAATCTCTTTCGGGCGGCGAGCTCAAGAGAATTGAGATCGCTATGATCAACGCGCGCGGAACAAAATTTTCTGTGTTTGACGAGCCTGAGGCGGGAATAGACCTTTGGAGCTTCAATAATCTTATCAAGGTCTTTGAGAAGATGTACGAAAAAACCAAGGGAAATATCCTTATAATCTCCCATCAGGAGAGAATTCTCGATATCGCAGACAAGATAGTCGTTATCGCAGACGGTAAGGTTGCCGCATACGGCGCGAAAAACGACATTTTGCCCGAGCTGCTTTCGGCTCAGTCGGGATGTAAGTTTACCATGGGAGGTGACGAATAATGGCAGAGAAGAAAAAGCTCGACAGTATTCAGCTTAACCTTCTTCGCGAGGTAGCGGACCTTCACGGTGTCCCCGAGGGAGCATACTCTCTCCGCGTGGACGGCGAAATGTACGGTAAGAACTCCTCTGAAAACATAGTAATCGAGAAAAAGACCGATAAGCCCGGAATTGACATCTATATCAAGGCGGGCACGAAGCGAGAGAGCGTGCATATTCCGGTTATTCTCTCCGAAACAGGACTCAAGGAGCTCGTTTATAACGATTTTCACATCGGAGAGGGTGCAGACGTCCTTATAGTTGCCGGCTGCGGAATCCATAATTGCGGAGTTCAGGATAGCGAGCACAGCGGAATACACAGCTTCTTCGTCGGCAAGAACGCCAAGCTCAAGTACGTCGAAAAGCATTACGGAGAGGGAGACGGAAACGGCAAGAACGTTATGAATCCTCATACGATCGTCGAGCTTGACGAGGGCGCGTATATGGAGATGGAAACAACGCAGATCAAGGGCGTTGACTCTACAAAAAGAAAGACCGAGGCAACCTTAGCTGACAAAGCAACTCTCGTTGTCCACGAAAAGATAATGACCCACGGCGAGCAGTTTGCCGAGACCGAATTTACCGTTGCGCTCAACGGTGAGGATTGCGGAGCACACGTCGTCTCGCGTTCCGTAGCAAAGGATAACTCGCGTCAGCTCTTTATTTCGGACGTTGTCGGAAACGCACGTTGCTCGGGACATACCGAGTGCGATGCCATCATTATGGATAACGCGTCGGTTCAGGCAATACCGAAGATCATCGCGAACAACACCGAGGCGTCGCTTATTCACGAGGCGGCAATCGGCAAGATCGCAGGCGAGCAGCTTATGAAGCTTATGACGCTTGGACTTGACGAAAAGCAAGCCGAGGAAGAGATCATCAACGGATTTTTGAAGTGATCTGACATAAATTGGAGGTAAAATATGAAAATAACCGAGAATACTGATAAGGAAGTTGTAAAACTTATCAAGGAGGGGCTCGAGCGCACTGGCGGCTATTGCCCTTGCCGCAGAGAGAGAATCCCTGAAAATAAGTGTATGTGCAAGGAGTTCAGAGATCAGATCAAGGATCCCGATTTCGAGGGCTATTGCCACTGCCTGCTTTATTATAAGAGCAAATAATTAAAATCAAAGAGGTGCAAAATGATAATCGATATTACAAATGAAAATTTTGAAAACGAAGTAGTAAAATCCGAAATTCCCGTTCTCGTAGACTTCTGGGCAGAGTGGTGCGGCCCTTGCCGTATGATCGCTCCCATCGTTCACGAGATCGCAGAGCAGAGAAGCGATATAAAGGTCTGCAAGGTAAACGTTGATAACAATCCCCAGCTTTGCAATCAGTTCGGAATCGACAGTATTCCCACGCTTCTGCTCTTTAAGAACGGCGAGGTAGCCGCTAAATCGATCGGATATAGCAACAAGGCAGTCCTCGAGAGCTTTATTGATAAGAATATCTGATAAACAAAACAAGGTCGTCCAAATTGGACGACCTTGTTTTTATGTGTCGGCAAACCGACATTTAGATGTTACTTTTTATAAGCTCATTAACTGCCTCTCTGACCGCGAGTATCTCGTCGGCAGAGCGCGCGCAGACCTTGAAAGCAATTTCCTTGCCAAACGCAGCTTCGATAGTCTCAACCACTTTTTCTTTGCCGCACAAGGATTCTGCAAGCTTCATAGCTCTCATATCCTGCAGGGCATCATTGAAAACAACGATACGCAAGGATTCAAGTGCAGTACCGTTACTTGCGGGATAGACCGAGAAGGTATCTCCCGAGGGTACCCAACCGTCGCCGCAGGTGTCAAGGTAAGGATTTATGGGATCGTAGGAGTATTGAGTGTTATAGAAGTTATATCCCCAATGCAAAAATCCGACGATATCGTATTTGTACATCTGCATACCGATCGAACGGTTACGGTAGGAGGGCATAGCCAAAAATCTGTTGGAAACGTCTCTCCATTGGCTGCTGCAATAATAAGTCCAAAGCCCCTCAACCTTATTTTCAATAAAGGGAGTCGTGTGGTCTGTGCCGGGGATTGGAGTATCAACTACGCCCTGGCTGTAAAACTCGTAGTTAGAGAGCGCATCCATAATAACGTAGCCCTCGAGCAGATCCGAGATCGAATCCTTTGCCGCCTTGTAGAAGGGAAGTTGCTCCTGACTCGGCTCGTCGGAGATGTGGAAGAAGCAACGCTTGTCGTCGCCTCTTGCCTTCATATAATCGAGGAAGGAGACTATAAATTGTCTCAAAAATTCTGTATATTCATTCGAAACCGCATCTGTCTCCCAGCCAAATATCTGCTTATACTCACCGTCGACGGTCGCCATAACCTTGGGAGCGTGCTGCGCGCCCCATTGCGTAAAGAAATGCGCGATCTCAAGGTACTCAATGCCAACTCGGTCACACATATCGATCCAACGGTCGAGGAGCGAATAATCGAATGAATATTCATTTTCGTTTTTAGTCACTCCAACAAGCTGTGTGGTGAGTCGTTCGCCGCCGATATATGTGTCAAGCGAGGGAGTAAAGACGGGAGTGAGAAGCATATTTATTCCGTTTTTACGGGCAGTGCGCGCAAAGCTCTCGACGATCTCCCAATGACGCTCCGACCAGACCTCGCAGTCGTAGTAATTTGCAAGACAGTCGCAATAGAACCACTGTGTAAACTTCAATGTCTGAGGAGGGAGCTCGGCATCGATGATCTCAACGGTAAGGGCTTCACGAGCCGCGACTGAGTCGCCGTTTATAAGAGTGACCGCAAGCTCGCGTTCGCCTGCCGAGACTGTTGCGGTAACCTCCGAAAGATCGACCTCGATCCAGATAGCGCAGAGACTGCCTCTGACCACGCTGACTCTGCCGTGATAGCGCAGGGGTATGAGCAGGTCGGGATAAAGCCCGGGGGTAGAGCGCAGATAGTTATCAACGGGAGCACCGGGTACAACGGGCATGGAGGCGGGGAGACTTATGACCTCGCGTAAGGTCGCGTATTTGGATAAGTCACCGTCAAGCTTAACGTCGTAGAGGACTCTGCCGGGGTCGGTGTTCTCGAGAGAGCAGAGAAGCTGAAACGAGAAGCGCTCGTTTTTTAACGCGGTCAATCTTGAGAGCGGCTTGAAATCGTCAATTTTATTATCAAGAAAGCAATTTTCAAGAGAAGACGTGATTTTTGTTTTAAGCATAATTCCTCCGTTTTTGCCGTATAAAAATCGGTTGTTTTAACTGTATTAGTAAAAATTTGCGGTGGTAGGTTCCGTTATGGTAATTATAACACGGAGTAAAACAAATGTCAACGGAGAAAGACATATTTAAGCCTCGAAATGTTAGGCTTTGGGCGATAAATTGTGTCATATTGCACAAAATCGGGGTCAAAAAATTATAAATATCGTGATATCTTTCAATTTATTTTTTTGTAGAAATATGTTAAAATATATAGTTGGAAGAAAGCTGTATAAATTTTAGTTTAAATATAAGGAGTAAGTATGGTAAGAGAAGATTTAAGAAACGTAGCCATAATCGCGCACGTTGACCACGGAAAAACCACGCTTGTAGACGGTCTGCTTAAGCAGGGAGGCATTTACAGAGACAATCAGGAGACCGTAACCAGAGTTATGGACTCGGACGATATCGAGAAAGAAAGAGGCATTACCATACTTGCCAAAAACACCGCGGTGCATTATAAGGACGTCAAGATCAATATCGTTGACACCCCCGGACACGCGGACTTCGGCGGCGAGGTAGAGCGCGTACTGAAGATGGTAAACGGTGTTATACTTCTTGTTGACGCTGCTGAGGGTCCTATGCCTCAGACAAGATTCGTGCTTAAGCGCGCGCTTGAGCTCGATCACAGAGTTATCGTTTGTATAAACAAGATAGACAAGCCCGATGCACGTCTCGGTGAGGTAGAGGACGAGATCCTTGAGCTTCTGATCGATCTTGGCGCAAGTGACGAGCAGCTTGATTCTCCTATGCTTTATTGCTCGGGTCGCTCGGGCACGGCAAGCTTTGATCCGCTTGAGGAGGGAACAGACCTTCAGCCCTTGTTTGATACCATTCTCGATTATATTCCTGCACCTGAGGGCGATCCTGAGGGTGATCTTCAGGTCCTCGTATCCTCTATCGACTACAATGAATACGTAGGACGTATCGGTATCGGCCGAATCGAGCGTGGCTCTATCAAGGTAAATCAGGAAATACTCGTCTGCAACTATCACAAGCCCGATGAAAAGCCGAGAAAGACCAAGGTCGTTGCGCTTTTCCAGATAGACGGACTCAATCGCGTTCAGGTTGAGACTGCGAAAATGGGCGATATAATCTGCTTCTCGGGAGCTGGTGACATTTCGATCGGAGATACTCTTACATCCACGAATAACCCCGAGCCGCTTGAATTCGTTAAGGTCAGCGAGCCTACCGTTGAGATGACATTCTCGGTCAATACAAGCCCCTTGGCAGGCAAGGAAGGTAAGTTCGTTACCTCCCGTCAGCTCCGCGAAAGACTCTACCGAGAGCTCCTTCGTGACGTTTCTCTCCGTGTACGCGACGGTGACACAACTGACGAATTTATCATATCGGGAAGAGGAGAAATGCACCTTTCCATTCTCATCGAAAATATGCGCCGTGAGGGCTACGAGCTGACCTGCTCGAACCCCAAGGTAATTCTCAAGGATATCGACGGTGTTACCTGCGAGCCTATGGAGCGCGTAACGCTTGACGTGCCCACCGATTACGTTGGCGCGGTCATTGAAAAGCTCGGACAGAGAAAGGGCGACCTTATCGAGATGAACCCCGTTGGAAGCCGTATGAGAATTGAGTACAGCATTCCTTCGAGATGTCTTTTCGGCTACCGTTCCGAATTTTTATCGGCAACTCGCGGAGAGGGAGTTCTCAATACGCTCTTTGACGGATATCAGCCTCACCGCGGCGGTATCATTATGAGATTTACAGGTGCGCTTATTGCCTCCGAGGCAGGCGTTACCACGAGATACGGTCTTTTCAATACTCAAGAACGCGGTCAGCTCTTCGTTGGGCCTCAGACACCCGTTTACGAGGGTATGATCGTAGGTGAAAACCCCAAGAACGACGATATTGCGGTCAATCCCTGCAAGGAAAAGCATCTTACCGCCATTCGAAGCTCGGGCGCGGATGAAAAGCTCCTGCTTACTCCTCCCAAGATCTTCTCGCTTGAGGAGGCGATCGAGTTCATTCAGGACGATGAGCTTATCGAAGTTACTCCCAAGTCCATAAGACTCCGTAAAAAGATCCTTGATACGAGCACTCGTATGAAGGAAATGATGAAAGCCCGCAGAGCAGCGGAGAATAACTGATAAAAATAAACATCCAAAAAGGCTTCCGCACAATGCGGAAGCCTTTTTAGTGTTTAAGTTTTATTCCGCGAAGGGAACAGTTACGTTTTCAAGACGTGCTACGAGACAAAGCTCGTTGGCGTTTTGTGAGGATACTGCCGCAAAGGTTATATCTACGGTCTGTCCTGCGTAAGCCGAAAGATCAGCCTTGAATCCACTTGCCTTATCGGGTGTGGTCTCGCCGCCCTGATAGTTACAGCCGGCTTTATATGCCGCAAAGCCGCTTTGTCCTGTAGCGCCTTCTGCCGCAGATATCAGTCCATCGTACGCATCGCTAAGAGCCTCTCTGTTATAAAGACTAGCGTCAAGCCAAGTAAGACCGCCGTCAACCGAGTATACCATACCGTCCCAGCCGCCGTAAACCATCGTCCAGCCCGTAAGAACGATATACTGTGCGCCGATATCGATGCCACTCATATCCAATACGTCGACGTAGTTGGGAGTGCGGCTTGAACCGCCTTTGTTATCGTAAGCGCCATTTCCGTCTCCAAAACCGTTTATAAAGTCGATTCTTGAAAGATAGGGAGCTTCCGAAATGACCTTACCCGACTCTGCCTTGACGTATTCGGGAGTAGTATTGGTGTTATCTTCATTGTTGTCTTCATTGTCGCCGCCTTCTTCAACGTTGCCGCCGACAACAAGACCCGTTGCCACGTCGTAAGAATCGGTCTTATTTCTATTTTGGCTAAGCTCTGCCTTCGAAACGTAATTGCTCTCGTCCTTCATGGAGTACTCAAGCTTACATATATCCTCAATGCTGTCCGCCATGCCGATATATGCAACGTCTACGTAGCTTTCAGCAGAAGCGGCAGTATTGAACATATCAAATCTCAGATACTTTGCTGAATATTCGCCGTTTGCATCGGGTTGGAAGAAGGTAAGATTTGCTATTTCAACGTCAACTATAAGAAGATGCCATTCGTCATCGTTCTCTAAGGTGTATGCATACAAGTAATCACCGTTGCCGTCAGCGCCTGTTTTGGACGTGCTCGTAAAGAACTGGAACTCCATCGTTTCGGTGTTAGTGGAAGGAATACGGTATTTTATGAAGATATACTGACCTGTTATTTCATTCGAAGCGTTCTGGTATAGAGTTGCAAATGCCTCGGCATGACTTCCGCTTGCGTAGAATCTTACGTAGTCGCCGTCGTCATTTTGGAGAAGCACGTTGCCAAGTCCGGAATCGCCGGAGTAGTTGTTGTAAATATCTGCTGCGGGAACGAATACGTTTGCAAGCTCCTCGTCCACGGGCTTTTCCTCCTTTTCAGGCCAGCCCTTGAAGTCCTCGTCTGCAACGATCTTGAAGGTTCTGCTATCTACGTTGTCCATATTGAAGGCAAACGCGTAGGAATAGGTACCGTTGCCATCGTAATAAGCGTAGTATCCGTCATAATAGTTGGTATATCCCGCTTTGTCGGGAGAGTTAGCCGAATTAACTACGTATTCCTGCCATTCACCGTCCACAAGCTCGTAGATCTTCGGAACGGTCAGCTTGTTGAAGCCGTAAACGCGTACTGCTTGATTGTTTGTTCCGCCCGAAACGGTAAATTCTGCGCTTGTGCCGTTAGTGGACAGAACGCGGGGCAGGTAGGTGCTGTCGAGCCTTTCGCCGTCGTTTGCAGTAACTGAGAGAGGATCAAGGCAGGTGTTCTCGCGGATCTTCTGCATATTGGAGTCGTCGGTTGAGTTGTACCAGCCCCAAGGCGAGATGATCATAGCGATTGACATTGTGTCGCCAGCCTTAAGAGTGGTCTCTCCAAGGTCAAGCGAGAGGCTATAGAGATAGTTGCTACCCGTAAGCACGAAGTTACCGTTGTATTTCTCGCCACCGATAACGAAATTAGAATCGTAAATAACGAAGCCGAGGTTTACGTTGTTCTTTTCCATGCTCGTGCCCGCAGCATTGAGGTCGTAGAGCGCAACGTAGGGGCAATTATTACCGAGAACTATCTTTTCAGGGGTAGCTGTTCCGTTGGTATCCTTATGCACTATCTGATTGTTAGCATCAAGGTATCCCATCTTACGATAGTAGCCTGCATAGCCTTCAAAGGAGTAGAAGGAGAAGTCCTTACTGAAATCAGAGATGGTGATGTCCTCGAGGATCTCGTAATTGATCACGTAGTAAGCGCGGAGCTCGTCGGTCTGGGGCAGCTCAAGGTGAGTGTAGCTGACCTTGATGCGACCGTCGTCGGAGATGTAGTCCATTCCGACCTCGGAATAAACGGGACCCGAGGAGCCGATGGTGTTCTTTATGTTTTCACTTGCGTAATAGTTGCCGTCAGAATCGGTGTACTGAAGGAAGTACTGATATCCGCCGTGAGTGTGCTGAGGCTGATTGCTATAAGCTTCGCCCTCGAGCTCAAACCAATAGGGCATAGAGATCGAACGGAAGTCGGGAAGAGTCCAGAGGTCTCTTGCACCGTACCAGGGAGAGATACAGCTTGTTTCGGTAGTACCTACGGAAAGGTGATAGTAGGGCCAGAAATACTGAATGGACGAGAGCTGTTTGAGAGGGAAGTTACCCCAGTTCTGATAGAAGTTGAGGACCGTGAACTCAAGTGACTTATCTGCTGTAACGACCATCGGGAAGATGGTCTCTCCGTACTGCGCGTCACCTGCGTCGAAGATGGGCTCTTCATGCTCGCCAACGAAGTTCTTTGAAACCTCGACAAGAACGGGAAGAACCATATCCTTATCGCTGAGAAGCGCCGCATTTTCAAGGCATCCTGAGGAGGTTTTGGTACGAATATAGATAGGTCTGTCCACCTCGCTCGCGAGGGAGGCGCTGACGCTGTAATGATAGTTCCACTGTGTGAAGAAGGGAGGATTGAAATCCGTGCCGCCGATGTTAAATACGTAATCGCCGCGGAGAGCGTCATATTTTACGTATCCGTCACTTGTAACGGTGGTTATAGGATGTCTTTCCCACTCGGCTTCCTGCAAAAATGCAGTAAAATCGTGAGAATCGTCGGTATAGATCCTCTGACCCATAAAGTAGTCGTTCTCGGTGCTCTTGTTGGGAGCGTTGATAGTGCCGTTTTGATCTGCGAGAGAGGAGGTCTGCTTGATAACGTATTTGTCATCCTTAAGCTCTACTGTGAGCTTGCCCGAATTTTCATGGACGGGAAGCACGTATCCGAAAATACCAACGTTCTTGATATCAAAGCCGATATATTCAGCAGTTTCCCAATCAACACCATCAAGGGTATCGTGAAGTCCTTTTGCGTCTTTGACTACGAGCTTATCAACGGTATCAGCCGCTACCTCGGTGATAAGACCTACCGAGGCTATACCCGTAGTATTCTTCTTTGCAACGAAATGGAGTGCCTGATGAAGCTTATCGGAATAGGTGTGGAAGGTCCTGTCAAGAACGATATCGGGAGCATCCGTCTTAGCGCTCAATACCTTGATGTCCTTGACGCAGATTGTTTCGTTTGCAGAGCCGTCAATGTCAAGACGGAAAGCCGTGAAATCTCCCGTATAATCAACTCCGCCGTCAAGGAAGATGGTATACTCGTGGTATTCTCCGTCGTTTTCAATAGAAAAGCCTATGTTCTGAGAATCGTTAAAATCAGTATAGCTTCCCGCGACAAAATAAAGCTTTGCGGAAGATGCGCTTTCGGATTTTATAGACAGGGATATTGCATTGTATGTATCCGTTGAATACTTAAACGCTTCCGTTCCCGTGTGAATATAGGGGTCGGTTGAATCCGCGATCTTCATTTCAATGTAATATCCGTCTGACTCTTTTCTAAGTTTGGAGCTACTGACGCTGCTGCTGTGACGGTCTCTAAGCAGCTTCATATCCACATCATCGCTTACCGAGAATTCGTATTCACCTATGAAGTTTTGATCGAGGAAATGCACATCATAGTAGTAATAACCGAGTCTGTATACGTTCGCTCTCGCGGGAACCGACGAGTCCGAAGAATAATAGACATTTCCATCTTCCATTTCGATGAAGGCATCCATTGTGTTCTGAACATAGACACCACCGTTTTTGTTGGTAAGTGCGGTCAGAGTCTTGGAGTCGCCTGCCAAGGGGAAGGTGAGGGTCATATTGAGGTTCTCGACCGTGTACTGCGTGCGAAGCGCGTTGTAGTAGGTCTGAACGCCGTTCGCAAGCTTATTTGCGTGACTGATCGAATCGGCATAGTCGCCCTCAAGAGCTACTTCGGTTTCTTTTTCGCCCGTAGTTTCTTCGGTTGTATCCTCCGAGCCCTTGGTCGTGCTCTCTGCGGTGGTTTCACCCGAGGTTTCGCCTTTCGATGCGGTGGTTTCTTCGTCGCCCTTGCCTCCAATAGTGCAAGAGGCAAAAATACCAACAAGCATAGCACTTGCAAGCATCAGCGACAGAATGGTAACGACTGATCTTTTCATAATTGTTATCCTTTCACGTTATACTATCAGCTTTCATCGGAAAAACCGTTAAAGCCGTAATATTTGATAATGGTGGGGTAATCCTTATATGCATAATTGAAGTCGAGAGATCCCGATATCGAGTCGAATATGCCCGTGTAGCAATATTGCCACATTCCAAGAGTCTCTCCGTATTTTTCTGTATTCCAGACGAATGTTTCGTTATCCTCGGAGTTCCACTCGTACGGGGCAGCGCTCGGGTAACGCGCATACCAGATCTCGAAAAGCTCTATCATATTATCGGTCTGGAGTATGTTGAATAAAAATTCGTTGTTAACGTAGAGTCCCGTGTAATAGCCCTCCTTTTGCAATTCAGAAAAGAAGGTAAGACACATTTCGGTGAGTATCGGTGCGGCGATATCACTTGGATAATATTCGTTGTTTGGATCATCTTCAAGGTCGAGATAGATAGGATATTCAAATTGCTTGCCGTCAAGCCAATCTATAAGCATTTGGGCATCATCTTTTATTTCCGTTACGTTGGTAGAGTAAGTAAAGAAATATACACCGACGTCAAGTCCTGCTGCTTTTGCACCCTCGTAGTCCATTTCAAAGGTGGGCTCAAGACCGCTGTTGGAGCTGCCTATCTTCAGAATAACGTAGTCACAACCTGCGTTTTTGAGCGCCGTCCAATCTATTGGCGCACAGCTTCCGTCGGAATTGACGGTATGATTCCATTTGGATATATCAATGCCTTTAGCGACTACGGTATCGTTTCCCGAATATGCGTTGTCGAGAATATCGCTGTAAAAGACGTAGTTGCCAATATAGGAGTATTCGCAGCTCTTACAGTAGTACTCTGTATATCCCATTTCCGCAACTGTCGGTGAAACAGTCGTCAGAGTGAAATCGTGGCCGAGTGGAGAGGTAATGATGGTATAAGAATCTTCGCACGCGCAGGTGTAAGTGGTATAGCCCTCTTCGGTGCAGGTAGGTTGGGCAGATGATGAAACAACGTATTCATGTCCCGTTGGTGAAACGTAATCAGACGAGTAAGCATATTCGCAATTTTTGCATGAATACACTGTGTAACCCTCTGCGATGCAGGTGGGTAAGATGATCTCGGTTGAAAATGAATGCTCAAGAGGAGCAACGCTATCGGAGTTGTAGCTGTACTCGCAGTTTTTGCACGAATGTGCGGTGTAACCTTCTGTGGTGCAGGTCGGGGCAATAACCTCGGTAGAAAAAGAGTGCCCGAGAGCCGCTACGTAATCGGTATCGTGTGTAAGCTCACAACGGGAGCACTCGTAGCGGCTGTATCCCTGACTGTCGCAATCAGCCTCTACCTTTTGCGACAATACGAGATCGTGTCCGAGAGCGTCGGTGATATCCGCTACGTATGAAAAGCCGCATGAACAGGTGTATTCGGTGTATCCTTGATTTTCACAGTCGGGCTTGACCGTATTTACCGTATATGAGTGTCCGACAGGGTTTGTTATTTCAGAAACGTAATAATAGGTGCAATCCGGGCAGGCGTGCACAGTCTTGCCGCTTTCGGTACAGGTCGGGTCGGTCGTGGTGACCTGCATATTTTCGTGCTTGCACTCTTTATCGCAAGAGGAGATCAAGCACAAGAGAATCACCGCAAGACTAACAGCAAAAAATAATCGTAAAAATTTCATATCATTATCAAAGCTTGTTGATTACTTGTTCAGTTCGTTATAGATAAGATCGGACAGAGCGCAGAAATCCGCAACCGTAAGCTTTTCGCCGCGAATATCAGGCTTATGACCGCACTCGACGATCATTTCTGTCAATCTTTCCTTGCTTATCTCAGGGAATCCCGTCATAAGAGAGTTGGGGAGAGTCTTTCGTCTTTGCTCGAACGCAGCCTTGATAGTCCTGAAGAAAAGCGCCTCGTCGATAGGCTTTATCGGCTTGTCCTTCCAAAGATCAATGCGAACCACGCTTGATGTTACCTTGGGGGGCGGCATGAATCGGTCGGCGCTGACGGTAAAGAGCATCTTCGCGTCTCCGTAGTAGTCGATAGCCGCGGTTATAGCACCGCAGTTCTTTTTGCCCGCGCCCGCCGCAAGTCGCTCGGCTACCTCGGTCTGCACCATTACGGTAATGCTATCGAAGGGCAGATTGCTTTCGATAAGCTTCATGAGTATCGGGGTGGTTATGTAATAAGGAAGATTTGCACAAACAGCAACCTTGCCCATCTCAAAATAAGGGGCTAGAGCGCTTGCAAGGTCTGCCTTCATAATATCCTCGTTGATAACGATTACGTTCTTGTAGCCGTCAAGGGTGTATTTGAGCACGGGAATCAGTCCCGAGTCGATCTCGTATGCGACGACTCTTGAGTATCTTTCACAAAGCTCGCGAGTCATACAACCGATACCGGGTCCGATCTCGACAACGGTGATGTCCTTGTCGTCGTTACACGCGTCGGCTATGTCCTCAACGGTCATATTATCTGTAAGGAAGTTCTGACCGAATTCCTTTTTGAAATTCAGACCGAACATATCCATGACCTGTTTTATAGTTCTGGGATCACAAAGATTTAGCATTGTTTAACCTTTCTTTTTGTAATTTCCGTTATATGATCTGTCGTTTTTGCCGTAGCTGCTTTTCTTCTCGAAGTTCTTTTTATCAAAGACTCTGTGTTGCTGCGGTTTGTCTTTTCTGAATTCCGCAGGCTTGAAGAATTGGTAGAGCGTGCAGGGAAGCATACCGTTATAAAGCTTTCTCGTCTTATCGGCAGATCTGCCGTAAAGCCTTTCAAAATAGTCGCAGGATGTGATAACGTAGATGTGCCAAGGCTCAAAGGTCTTGAAGTGTCTTCCGAGGTCCTTGTAGAGCCACTCGATCTCCTTCATATCACCCATACGCTCTCCATACGGTGGATTGCAGACTATAGTACCTCTGCGGTCGGCGGGCTTTTCGATCTTTCGAGCGTCACAATGGAAAAGGTTGATGTTTTCCTCAACTCCTGCACGCAAAGCGTTCTCATAAGCTACGTCGAGAATATCCTCGTCGATATCGGATGCCCATGCCTCAAACTTTGAGTCCTTGATCTCAAAGGATGCCGCTTCCTCACGGGCAGCCCTCCACATATCAGCGCTGATTCGCGGAAAATCCTCGGACGCGAAGCTTCTCTTGAGTCCCGGGGCGATCTTGCGCGCGATCATAGCCGCCTCTATTGCTATCGTTCCCGAACCGCAGAAGGGATCCCAAAAGAGAATATCCTCGCTTGGACGGGAGGTCAGTGCAATAGCTGCCGCCAAGGTCTCACGCAGAGGAGCAACACCCGCATCGGGACGGTATCCGCGCTTGTGAAGCGCAACTCCCGAGGTATCTATCATAAGCATAGCCTCGTCCTTAAGAATGAAAAATTCGATCTTATATTTTACCGCGGTCTCATCAAACCAAGCAATTCCGTAAGCGCCCGAAAGCCTGTCCACGATAGCCTTTTTGACTATACTCTGACAGTCGGGAATAGAGGTCAGCTTACTCTTTATCGAGTGACCCGAAACGGGGAACTGATCAAGCCTGCCGATCCAATCCTCCCAACGAATCTCATTCGTACCGTCAAAAAGCTCGGTAAAGCTCTCGGCGTGAAAGCGACCGAGAACAATAAACACACGCTCGGCGCACCGAAGATTTATGTTTACGCGAGGGATATCCTTTTCCTCGCCCTCAAAAAGCACTCGTCCGTCGATAGTCTCGACTCTTTTTAGTCCGAGCGCATCTATTTCTTCACCCAACTGTCTCTCAAGACCGAAAAGGCAGGTAGCAGCAAGAAGCATAATTCAACCTTTCTGAGATACATAATAATTCATTTTATATTATAATGTATTTTGGCATATTTGTCAATAAGAAACGGGCTGAAATTCAGCCCGTTTACAATTATTCTTCATCAAAATTCGACACGGATATCTGATCGATACCAAGTATCTCCTCACCCTCGGACGTATCGATCTCCTCGATCGCCTTAAGCTTCTTCTGAATGATATTATTTCTGTGCTGTGCGTCGTCGAGCGTCTTGCCCGCCTCGTCGATCTTTTTCTTTGCCTTTGCCAGAACGGCAGAGAAGTTATCATATTGCGATTTGACCGCCGCGAGTATCTTTCTTACCTCGTTTGCCTTTTCGTTGATAGCGGCAAATCTGAAGCCCATAGCAAGCGAATTAAGCAGTGCGGTGATAGTTGAAGGACCCGCAATCATAATATTGAACTCGGTCTGCAGTCTTTCGGGAATGGCGTTCGGGGAGGATGCTATCTCGGCATACAGGCCTTCGCTTGCAAGATACATTATAGCAAACGGAGTGGTCTTGGGAACGCTTATGTATTTGCGGATAGCTCGCGCCTCCTGAATCACGCGCTCCTCGAGAGCCTTTCTTGCCGCGCGCGTTGCCTCGGGGTCTGCGCGGTCTGCCGCCTCGCAAAGACGGACGTAATCTTCCATCGGAAATTTGGAATCGAGAGGGAGATATGTTATCTCGGAATAATTCTCGCCCGACGGGATCTTTATTGCAAATTCAACTCTTTCCTTTGAGCTTGCCGTGGGAGCGTAATTTTCAACGTACATATTCGGGATAGTCTGGTCGAGAATGTTTTTGAGCTGGACCTCTGCCCAGGTTCCTCTTGCTTTGACGTTCGACAATACGCGATTGAGGGAAGTGACGTGCTCGGTGATTCCACCCGACATCTCCTTCATCTCGCCAAGAGCCTTGTAAAGATTTTCAAGCTGACTCGAAACCGTCTTGAATGAGCTGTCAAGGCGCTGCGTAAGAGTGTTCGTAAGCTTTTCGTCGACGACAGCTCTCATTTCGTCGAGCTTCTTTTCGTTGCTTTCGCGGATCTTCGTCAAAGAATCCTCGATGCGCTGGTTTTGCTTTTCGGTCATCTCGGCATTCTTTTCACGAACGGTGTTTATTCCCGCCGACATTTCGCGATATATGCGAAGAAGCTGCTCTCGGTTTGTTTCGGTCAGCTCCTTGAGCTGCTTATTAATATCCGACATCTGCCTTGAGACCTCGTCGCGCTGTGCACGAGCGACCGCATTTTGCTCGGTGCGGTTACGCGAGAATTCGTTATATATACTTTCCTTGAGTTCGCCAAGCTGTCGCTCGGTCTTGCCGCTGTCCGAAAGCTTTTTCGTTTTCTCATATACGGCGATAACGGCAACAAGACAGCCAACCGATACGCAGAGCGAGAAAATGCAAATTATCAGTATAAAAGTATCCATAGAAGCTCCTAATCGTTCAAGTTTTTATTTATTGGAGGTCAGGTGATCTCCTCGATGTGATAGACGTAGTCGATGGAGCGCAGAGCCTCTATTATTTCGCTGTGAGTCTTATATTTCTTAAGCTCTTGGCTCTGGATAGTCAGCGCTACGGTATAAACGCTCAAGCCTGAGGTTATGTAAGCAGGGTTGACCTCGATATCGTCTATTTTCATACCAAGCTTGCGTATAGTTGCAACGAAGCTTTGCAGATTTTCTTTGTTTTTAAGCTCGAGATGCACCTCAAAATGATTGGATTTGTTCTTAAACCGTCTTTCAAGATGAGGGAAGGTTGAAAGGCAGAGCATCATAGTCACAAATCCGATAACGGAAACCGTATAGAAACCCGCGCCGATAAGCAGACCGATAAATCCTACCGCCCAGAGTGCCGCCGCGGTAGTCAGTCCCTTTATCTGATTCTTCGAGCTGAAAAGAATGGAATTTGAGCTGATTATCGCAATTCCGACGACCACTGCGGCGGATATCATCGGGAAGGATACGCTAAAGGTCGTCATAATGAAGATATCAAGCAGCATCGACATAGTAGAAGCCAAGGATATCAGCATAAAAGTGCGCAGTCCCGCCGCATGGCGCTTTGTTGAACGCTCCCAACCGATGATAGCGGAGAAGAGTATTGACATCGCGGTTCTTAAAAGTATCGACCATAAATCAAGTCTGCTTGACCATTCACCAAGCAATCGGCTTATAGGATCGACTGTGTTCAGTATATCGTTTACACTCATAATTAAATCCTTTCTATCTGCGATTTCTGAATCGCCGTTTTTGCAGCTCTGACAACGCTTCGAATTGTTCATCAGCCGCTTCTGTGAATGCCTGCTCCTCTGGTGACATCTCCTGCTTCTCGGTGTCGGGAAGCTCTGCGCGTATCTTATTTATGCGTTCGATAAGAATTTCGACCTCGCTTTTCGGCTTGCCGTTTTCGTCAAGCGGCTCTACGGGAGCAAGATCCTCGATCTTATTTGAGAACGAGTCCGAAAGATAGAGCGAAAGCTTGGCGCACGCAGGACCTATAAGCTCGTACAGAATACTTGAAGCGAGAATGATCGTCTGCAAACTTTCTCCCGTCTCACCGCCAAGCGTTCGCGCCGCCATTGCCGCAAGACCGATAGCAACTCCCGCCTGAGGAATAAGGGCAAGTCCGAGATAGTTACGTATGCCCTTGGGGCTCTTTGTGATAAATCCGCCAAGGAATGCACCGCCGTATTTTCCAACCATTCTGACTAAAAAGTACAGGATCGATATCAAAATTATCGGAACGGAGCCCGAGCTTCCCGACGAGGTAAACAGAGACTCAATTTGCAGATTTGCTCCCGATCGGACAAAGAAAAGAAGCATAACAGGTGGGCTGAAATAGTTGAGCTGCTTATAAAGCTTATCGTCCCCCGTGATATTTATGTATACCATTCCCATCGCGATACATCCAAGCAGAGGCGAGATATCGAGAAGGGTACAAATTCCGCAGAACAAAAAGAGCATGCTGATCAAGATTATCAGTCTGTTGTCCGTCGATCTTTTCACGGGCATGAGCCATTTCAAAAAGAATCCGAAAAATGCTCCGAGGGCCATTACTCCGACGTTGATAAGCACGGGCATAATGATATCTGTGGGGGATACGGAGCCGCCCGATCCGCCCATAAGAGCACCTGCAACGGACAATGCGATGCTGAACGCTATAAGACTGAGGACGTCGTCGAGCGCTATAACCTGAAGCAGAGTATCTACAAACTCCCCCTTTGCCTTGGTCTGACGGATAGTAGTTGCCGTTGAGGTCGGCGCGGTCGCCGCCGCCAGAGCAGAAAGAACGATAGAAAAAACAGGATCGAGCCGCAAAATAAAGAATGTCAAAATAAAGACCAAAAATGCGGCAATAAGCGCCTCGCAGGCGGTTATGACCAGCGTTTTGAGTCCGTTTTTTCGCAGGGAGGAGACCTTGAAAAACTCTCCTACGCTGAACGCGATGAATGCCAGTGCAATATCGGAAATAAAATCCGTCCCCTGAATCACGGCCTCGGGAACCAGATCGAAACAGAACGGACCTATCAGAATTCCCGCGATTATATATGCAGTAACGTTGGGAAGCCGAAGCAGCTTTGTGATCCTCGTCAGCGCAAATCCCGAAAAAAGCATTATGGATATTGCAATTATAACAATGGCTGATGGTGAGATAGTCAGATAAAAATCGTTTAGCAAGATTCGTCCTCCTTTCCGCGAAAAACAAAAAGACACACCAAAACAAAAGCCCCAAAGCGCCTTTTGCTATGATACGTCTCCGCAAACTTATGTTATATAAATATTATATAAGATAAGCGTGATTTTGTCAAGGGATATTCCCAATTTTACGTCCATTTATTGACAAACGTGTGCCTTGCGTGTTATAATTGATGTGAGGTTAAAATCCAAAGCTTATACGGAGGAAAAGTTGATGAATGAAAATATAAGCTGCTCAAGCTGTTCCAAGGAAAACTACAAAACCGTTCCCCTGACGCGTATATTTGATAAGCTGAATGAATTTTTCTCAAAAAATGATCTTTCTGCCGTCGGCAGACTTCTAGATTACTGGGAAAGTGAGGCTATTGCGCTTGGGGATATGCGCGGACTTTTAGAGATACTCAATGAGAAGGTGGGATATTACAGAAGAACAGCCGAAAGGGAGAAGGCTTTATCAGCCGTTAACTCCGCACTCGAGCTTATCGAACAAAAGGGAGTAGGCGATCCCATATCCGTGGGTACGGTGTATCTCAACTGCGCCACGACTATGAAAGCGTTTGGTCAAGCAGAGAATGCAATGCCTTACTACGAAAAAGCCAAGGAGATATACGAGAGCCGTCTTGACCCCAACGACTATAAAATGGCTGCTCTCTATAATAATATATCATCTGCATACAAGGATCTCGGTGATTATGTTCAGGCAGAGGAGGCATGCTACAAAGCGATCGAAATATTGAAGCAGAACGAGGATTGCCGCGGAGAGATAGCGGTGACACTGATAAATATAGCTCATCTTTATCACGATCAAGATCCGTTTGACGAAAGAACGTACGCACTGATGGACAAGGCTTGGGATCTGTTAAAATCGGATAAAAACACTCTTGACGGTGATTTTGCGTTTTTGTGCTCAAAATGCTATCCGTCGTTTGAATTTTTCGGATATTTTGAAAAGGGAGCAGAGCTCAAGGCTCTGGCCGAGAGGATATATGAAGGGAATTGAGCTTTCAAGAGCATATTTTGAAGAATACGGTAAGCCTATGCTCGAAAAAGATTTTTCAGAGTATTTGGACAGGATAGCGGTTGGACTTGTCGGTCACGGCTCGGAATGCTTCGGGTTTGACGACGATATCTCCCTCGATCACGACTTTGAACCTGGATTTTGTATATGGCTGACCGAAGAAGATGAGCAAGCCTTCGGGTTCCGACTTTTTAGGGCTTATTCAAAGCTCCCAAAAGAATTTATGGGTGTGAAATGCCTTGATAAGAGTGCTCTGGGCTCGAAGGAAAAGGGAGTACGTACGATATCTGAGTTTTATTCTGCCTATACGGGCAGACGAGGTGCACCTGAGTGCTGGCAGGATTGGCTCTACACGCCATCGCACTATTTTGCCGAGGCGACCAACGGAGAGGTCTTTTGTGACCCTCTCGGCGAATTTACAAGAGTGCGCGAGATCATAAAAAATGGTATGCCCGAAGACGTCAGACTAAAAAAGATTGCATCGTGTGCGTTACATATGGCACAGTCGGGTCAATATAATTATAAGCGCTGTATAGCTCACGGAGAAATTGGCGCGGCAAGACTTGCACTTGATGAGTTTGCAAGAAATGCATGCGAGATGATCTTCCTGCTCGAACGCCGTCACGCTCCATATTATAAGTGGATATTCCGAGCTATGCGCGAGCTTCCCAGGCTGAATTTTCTTGCCGAAAAGCTTGAACCGCTTGTCACTCTGCCTTCCGACGAGACCTTGAAGATCGAGCTTTTGATAGAGGAGATCAGCTCGGTATTCATTGAAGAATTCAAAAAGCAGGGGATAACCGAAGCCACTTGCGGTTTTCTTGAATCTCACGCGTATTCTATCAATGATCAAATATCAAATTCAGAGATAAGAAATCTGCACGTTTTTTACAGCAACTAAAAAAATTTCGCGCCGCGGCGGTTATTCCGCCACGAGCGCGAATTTTTATTGAATTATGCCGCCGCCGATGACATAGTCGCCGTCGTACATAACTGCCGACTGACCCTTTGCAGGTGCTCTTTGCGGCTCATCGAAGGTCAACGTTATCTCGTCGAGTCCCGTTTGCTCGGCATAAACGTCGCTTTCGGCATGACGGTAACGGATCTTTGCTTTTACTCTTATTTTCCCTTCAATTTTGTCAAAGGGAATGAGATTTATGCCTCTTATTACGACGGTATTCGTAAACAGCTTGTCCTCATCGGCTAGCGTGACGGTATTTTTCTCGGCATCCTTTGCCGCAACAAAAATGTGCCGTCCCATTGAGATCCCAAGTCCCTTGCGCTGACCAATCGTATAATGGATCACACCCTTGTGTCTGCCGAGAATATTTCCGTGTTCGTCGATATAATCTCCTTCGGGAAACACTTCATCGCGCTCCTTTTCGATGAACGCCGCATAATCTCCGTCGGGCACGAAGCAGATGTCCTGACTGTCACTTTTGTGTGCTATAACAAATCCGTTATCCTCGCCCATCCTTCTTATTTCGGACTTGGTAAGCGAGCCGAGAGGGAAAAGCGTGTGAGATAACTGATGCTGGGAGAGCGCCCAGAGCATATAGCTTTGGTCCTTTTTTTCGTCCGTAGCTTTTCTCAAAAGAAAGCGTCCGTTTTTTTCTTCTATTTGAGCGTAATGTCCTGTTGCAACAAGGTCTGCTCCGCGTGCAATCTCCATATCAAGCAATGTACCGAATTTGAGAAGCTTGTTGCAAACGATACAAGGATTTGGCGTTCCGCCCGACACGTAGGTGTCGATAAAATCCTTCACGACGGTATCGTGGAACCTATCTTCGAGATCATAAACGGTGTGCTCAATGCCGATCTTATCACAAACAGCCTTGGCATCGGCGATATCGTTAAGGGTAAGATCCGTGCCGTCATTACTGATCTTCGGACAGAGCTTCATAGTAACCCCGCTGACCTCGTATCCTTGCTCAAGAGTAATCAGTGCCGCGACCGCGCTATCAATGCCGCCACTCATCGCAACAGAGACCTTTTTCTTTTCTATCATAGTTTTTCCTTTATTACCAGTTATATTTTGTCAGCTCGCCGCATTCCTGCATATCCTCAAAATCTCTCTGACGAAGTATCTCATAGACCGCAATAGCAACCGAGTTTGAAAGATTGAGCGAGCGCAATCCGTCTCGCATCGGAATGCGGACGCAGGTGTCGGGGTTTGCATAGAGCAGCTCCTCGGGAAGTCCCTTGGTCTCCTTGCCGAACATTATCCACGCGTCATCTGGGTAGGTGACGTCGGAATATTTATGCTTTGCTTTGGTTGAAAAATAATAGACCTTAGCCTCGGGGTGCTTGGAGTAAAAATCGTCAAGACCGTCGTAAAAGGTTATATCGAGCTTATCCCAATAATCAAGCCCCGCGCGTTTGAGCTTGGCGTTATCGATCTCAAATCCCAAGGGACGTATGAGATGAAGTGAAGCACCGGTTGCGGCGCAGGTTCGAGCGATATTTCCCGTGTTTTGCGGTATTTCGGGCTCGCAGAGAACTATATTGATACGTGACATTCGTTCTGACCTCTGAAAACGTAATTAGTTACTCTAATTATATATCACCAACAGCTCTTTTTCAAGTGTTTTACGAAAATTTACAAATATAGGTTGCTTTGGAGCAAATAATATAGTATAATATGATTTATAATGAATAACTATGGCTTGCGGCGGGAAGATCGGCGCAAAAAATCATAAAATCACTTGAAAGGGGTCATTTATGGGACTCGGAACAAAAATTTTTGGCACTTACAGCGATCGTCAGATCAAAAAGCTTGAAAAGATCGCTAATCAGATAGAGGCATTGGCTTCAAAATACTCCGCAATGACTGACGAGGAGCTCAAAGAAGTAACCGCAACCCTTAAAGGAAGACTTGCGGCTGGAGAAACGCTCGACGATATTCTACCCGATGCGTTTGCGGCAGTGAGAGAGGCCGATTGGAGAGTTCTCGGCAAGAGACCCTTCCACGTTCAGTTGCTTGGCGGTATCATACTTCATCAGGGCAGAATTGCCGAAATGAAAACGGGTGAAGGCAAAACTCTCGTGGCAACTCTCCCCGCATACCTCAACGCTCTTGCAGGCAACGGCGTTCATATCGTAACCGTAAACGACTACCTTGCGCGTCGTGACAGCGAGGAGATGGGCAGGGTTTACGGCTTTATGGGACTTACTACGGGACTCGTAGTTCCCGGTATGAGCAACGCTGAAAAGCAGGCAGCTTATCGGGCAGATATAACCTACGGAACGAATAACGAATTCGGCTTTGACTATCTCCGTGACAATATGGTCGTTTACAAGGAGAGAATGGTGCAAAGAGGTCACGCATTTGCTATCGTGGACGAGGTCGACTCGATACTCGTTGACGAGGCGAGAACTCCTCTTATCATTTCGGGAGCAGGCGACGAGCCAACCGATATGTACGAGAGAGCCGACCGCTTCGCGCGCACGCTCCGCAAGCTTGTAACCAAGGAGATCGACACCAAGGAGGAGCAGGACGATATCGACGCGGATTATATCGTCGACGAAAAGGCAAGAAATGCCGTTCTCACCCCTCGAGGAGCTCGCAAGGCAGAGGCGTTTTTCGGAGTTGAGAACTTCACCGATCCCGAAAATGCCGATCTTATGCACTACGTAAACCAGGCGATCAAGGCACACGGCACAATGTTCCGTGATCAGCAATACGTGGTTACGGACAAGGGCGTTCTTATAGTTGACGAATTTACGGGACGTATAATGCCCGGAAGAAGATACTCCGACGGCTTGCATCAGGCTATCGAGGCAAAGGAAGGAGTTAAGGTAGAGAAGGAGAACAAGACTCTTGCGACCATCACCTTCCAGAACTACTTCAGAATGTATAAAAAACTCTCGGGTATGACGGGTACGGCTCTGACCGAGGAAAACGAGTTCAAGGAGATCTATTATCTCGACGTCGTTGAGGTTCCCACTAATAAGCCGATGATAAGAGCAGATCATCCCGACGCGGTATATAAGACGGTAAACGGAAAATATAACGCTGTCATAGAGCAGATCAAGGAATGTCACGCAAAGGGACAGCCCGTACTCGTCGGTACTGTCTCGATCGAGAAATCCGAGGAGCTTTCGCGCAGACTTATGAACGCGGGAATCAAGCACACCGTGCTTAACGCAAAATTCCACGCCAAAGAGGCAGAGATCGTAGCACAGGCAGGTAAGCTTGGCGCGGTAACCATTTCAACCAATATGGCAGGACGTGGAACCGACATTATGCTCGGCGGCAATCCCGAATTCTTGGCAAAGCAGGAAATGAGATCAAAGGGAATTCCCGATGAGATAATTGCCGAGGCAAACGGCACGTCGGATACCGATAATGAGGAAATAATCGAGGCAAGAAAGCTCTTCTCCGAGCTTTACGAGAAGCACAAAAAGGAGATCGCGCCCGAAGCCGAGCAGGTCAGAGAAGTGGGTGGACTCTTTATTCTCGGCACGGAAAGACACGAGAGCCGTCGTATAGACAATCAGCTTCGCGGTCGTTCGGGACGTCAGGGCGACCCCGGTGAATCACGTTTCTATCTCTCGCTTGAGGACGATCTTATGCGCCTTTTCGGCTCTGACAGAATTATCGGTCTCGTTGACCGACTTGGTCTTGATGAAAATACCCCTATCGATGCAAAAATGCTCTCCAACTCGATTGAGAGTGCCCAAAAGAGAATAGAGGACAACAACTTCAAGCGCAGAAAGAACGTACTTGCATACGATGACGTTATGAACCAGCAAAGAACGCTCATTTACAAGCAGAGAGGTGACGTACTTGAAGGCGGCGAGGGAATCGAGGAGATCATCAAGAAGATGATGCTTTCGACCGTCCGCGATCGAGTTATGTATAACACGTCAGACGAGTCGGCGGAAAATTGGAGCTTTGATTCTTTGCGTGCAGATCTTCAGTATCTTTGCTCCGAAGATGACTTCCAATATACTCCCGACGAGCTCAAAAAGCTCAAGAGAGAAGATGTCCTCAATATGCTTGAGACCCGCCTGAACGAAAAGTACGACGAAAAAGAAAAGCTCTTCGGCAGAGAGACCTATCTTGAGATACAGCGCTCGATATTGCTTCGCAACGTCGATACAGCTTGGATGGAGCATATAGACGCTATGGACGATCTCAAGGGTATGATCAATCTTCAGGCATACGCTAACCGAGATCCCGTCAGCGAATACAGGATCACGGGCGGCGATATGTTCGACAATATGATTGAGGAGATCCGCGACAAGACCGTCAGAATGCTCCTCTCCGTAGTCCCGAGACCTACTCAACAAATAAAGAGAGTTCAGGTCGCCAATCCTTTGACTGCAGGCTTCGAGGGCGGAACGACTAAAACCGTTAAAAAGGTCAGCATTCGCAAGGATGCCGCACAAAAGGTAGGCAGAAACGATCCTTGCCCTTGCGGATCGGGTAAAAAATATAAGAACTGCTGTGGCGCGGCAGGAAAAAGCGACGCCTGACCGTAAATTTTAAATTACGGCTAACGAAAGGAATTATCAATGGGCTTTGGTTTACTGTTGATCGGCTATATGTTTGCCTTTGTTGCAAGCGCGGGTATGGGAAACTATATCTTCGCAGGAATGCTTATAGGTGGCTTCTTGATGTATCTTGGACTCTGCGAGCTCCGAAAGTACAGTCCTGCATTCATTTTCGCGCTTGTTGGAAGCGTTCTGATGATCTTATGCTCCTTTTGGGGAACTGTAGTCTGGATCGATTCGTTTTTCGCGCTTGGCTGGGGCATTTCTTCGGGTGTCTTCGCAACTGTATACGATTGGATAAAGCTCGTTGTAAATTTTGCATTTAATCTCGCTTTGCTTTACGGCATAACAGATCTTTCACGAAGAGTAGAACTTTTGGAAACAAGACAAAAAGCTATCAGAAACGTTATTTTCGTTGTGCTCTTTAACGCATATCAGATCCTCTTGTTTTTCCCGATAGGCTTTATTCAAAGCGATCCTTCGTTCTTTTTAACGATACTTCTCATCCTGCGGCTCTTATACACCTTACTCAATGCTTGGCTCTTGTTCAAATGCTACGCAATGATCTGTCCCGAAGGGCAGGAGGATATGCCGAAAAAGAGATCTCGGTTTGAATTCGTAAACAAGATACGCGATGCGAAAGAAGCAAAGGAAGAAAAGGCTATCGAGGAAATGAAGGAATATTACGAAAGCAAGCTCAAGGCAAAGAATCAAAAGAAGAAATCGAAGAAGAAAAAGTAGAGAGAAGGGTTAAGATGAACGGAAAACTGAAAAAGAATATCGGCTTTTCGCTGATGCCTCTGGCATTTTTGTTCCTTTTTGAGCCGAGATACACTCTTATCGACCCTCTCCCCGATTTCATCGGTTATATACTCTTATGCGCCGCGATCGTCAACCTTGCCGACATAAATCCCCGAATATACGAGGCTTTTCTCGGTTTTAGAAAAGCGATCCTCGTAAGCATACTGAAATACGTTGCACTATATATGCTTTACAGCTTTATATACGAGTCAGCAAACACTCCCGTTTACGACGGCGCGGAGGATTGGGCGGTCGGCGTATTCCACGAATCCGAAATGGCAGTTGGAATATTACTGTTCGTCTTCGTATTCGGGCTTTTTGAAATGGTAGTGCTGATCCCCGCATACCGAAGCTTGTTTGAGGGCATGCTCTCGCTTGGAATGTATAACGACGGTACTGCGATATATCTCAAAAAGATAACCAAAAGGGAAAAGGTCGACAAAAAAACGGGTCATAAAACCGTATTGGTGCGCGAAAGCAAAAGAAATTTGACCGAAAAGGCGTATTTTTTGACCGTTTCTTTGGTATTAGGTCAAGCTCTTGCGAACATATTGCCCGAATTGACCACACTCGCCACAAACACCTCCTACGCATTTGTAGTGCACCTTCGCATACTACTGATCGTTCTTCTTGCACCGATCAGTATAGCCTGTCTTATCAAAATGCTCGGCTATTGCTCGAAGATACGAATGGATACGCCTTTTATTAACAACGTCTCGAAAAAATACGTTGCATTTGCAACCGAAAATCCCGATTTGTACGTAGTTCGCAAGCTCATTATGGGAATTTCATCCTTAATAGTTGCGTCGGTGCTTTGCTTAAATCTATATGTGAATGAAGTCAAGGTAATTCCCGGATTTTTGTTCGCTATGGTCGTAATTTTCTCAGCGGTAACGCTTCGGAAATATTCTAAAAAGTGGGTACTTGTGATCTCATCCGCAACGATAAGTACTATACTGTCTGCAATAACGTATTTTTCAACGGTAAAATTCTACTCCGACACCGCCTTGTCAAAATCGGAGACCTATGATGCCTATAATCTCCTCATTGGCTTAAGTATAGCCGAATCCGTAACGTTCATAATAACCTTTATTTTCACTCTAATAATGGTTTGGGAGATCTACGGAAAACATACCGATATCTGCTTTACGAAAGAGAAGCAAAGCTATAAAGCAGAGAAAACGTATTTTTTAAAGGGGGCGATCGCCTGCACTTTGTCGGCTATTATTATGGCATTGGCAAATGTTTATTACGTATATGCCAATCACCCTTATTTGATAGTAGGCGCCAAGTGGATAGTAGAGTATTCATCGGTGGTCGTTCTCGGCGTAAGTCTTGTATTTATAGGAATTTTGATATACAACCTCGGAAATGTCATCAATTCGATAAAATGTCGCTATAAGCTTGATATTTAAGGTTACAAAGTGAATAAAATGTCCTCCGCAGTTTAATAATCACGGTAAGGAGATAGCCTTGTGGCTCGAACCGAATTTATTTTTGGAGGATCATTCAATTATGCAGAACAACAATCAGAATCAGCAGAACAACAAAAATCAGAATCAGAACAAGAATCAAAGCAATAGCCAGAACAACCAGAACAAGAATCAGCAGAGCAATAACCAGCAGAGTAACAACAAGAAGTAAGACAATAACAAAAAGCTGCTGTCACGTTTCGGCGTGACAGCAAGTTTTACATAACGGACGGAAAAATGGATTTTAACGAAAGATTTTTAAAGCTCAAGCGCGCACTTTTTGACAAATGCTATGCAAGCCTCAACCCGAAGCAAAGGGAAGCGATATATACGGTCAACGATCCCTTGCTCGTGCTTGCAGGCGCGGGAAGCGGCAAGACCACGGTGCTTGTAAAAAGGGTGGTATTTTTAATAAAATACGGTAACGCGTATTATACCGACTTCGTTCCCGAATTTGCCGACGAGAGCTATTTAGCCGAAATGGAAGCGGCGCTTAATGACAGCGATGTCACCGCGGCAGAGGAAATGCTGCCCGACTTTACCTATAATGCGTGTCCCCCATACAGAATTCTCGCTATCACCTTTACGAATAAGGCAGCTAACGAGATAAAGGAAAGACTCGTAAGCGCCCTCGGCGATGAGGACGTTGCCAAGGATATCTGGGCAGGAACGTTTCACTCGATCTGTATGCGGATACTTCGGGTTAATTGCGAAAAGATAGGATATAAGAGAGATTTCAGCATATACGATACCGACGATCAGAAGAAAGCCGTAAGCGCGGCTATGAAGCGCTGTATGGTGGATGAAAAGCAATTCCCGATAAAGAGTGTAATGACTGCTATAAGTCACGCCAAGGACAGACTGCTCACCCCCGAAAAATACGCAGTTGAGGCGGGCGGCGATTACCGTCAGTCGAAGATCGCAAGAGTGTATGCAGAATATCAGAGAGCACTTCGCGAGTCCAACGTAATGGATTTTGACGATATTATAATGAATACCGTCAAGCTTTTGAGGATCGACAGCGAAATACTCAATTATTATCAAAAGAAATTCAAATACGTTTGCGTCGACGAGTATCAGGATACCAACGAGGCGCAATTCGTGCTGACTGCTATGCTTGCGGGCGGATTCAGAAATCTGATGGTCGTCGGAGACGACGATCAGTCGATCTATAAATTCAGGGGCGCGACGATCGGTAATATTCTGAACTTTGACAAGACCTACTCCGACGCTAAAATAATCAAATTGGAGCAAAATTACCGTTCCACAGGCACGATTCTCGACGCGGCAAACGCAGTTATTGCAAATAACAAGGGAAGAAAAGGCAAAAAGCTCTGGACAGACGGCGACGTGGGCGAAAAAATAACTATCCGTCGACTTCAGGATCAGAACCTCGAGGCAAAGGATATAGTAGATATCGTTTATAATGCGGTCGCCAAAAAGGGCAGAAAATACCGCGATTTTGCCGTGCTTTTCCGAACGAACGCTCAATCAAACAGCATAGAACGCGCATTTGCCAAGAGTGCAGTGCCATATAGAATGCTCGGTGGCGTGCGCTTCTCCGACCGCAAGGAAATACGAGATGCCGTTGCATATCTTCAGCTTATCGTAAATCATTCTGACAGAGAAAGACTCCTCCGAATAATCAACGAGCCAAGACGTAAGATAGGCGACAGAACTATTGAGGCCATCTCGCTGATAGCGGCAGAGCAGAATTGCTCTATGTTTGAGGTCATAGAAAATGCGAGCAGATATACGGCTCTCTCAAGAAGCGCCGTTACTCTCGAGGACTTTGCGGCGCTTATAAACAGGCTTACCGCCATGGCTTCTCATCTGAGTCTTCCCGATCTTTTTGACGCTGTGCTCGGAGAAAGCGGATACCGCGCAATGATCGAAGCGGCCGGCGAGGAGGAAAAGGATCGGCTTGACAACCTCGACGAATTCAAATCCAGCATACAAGAATACGTAAGCAGGACCGAAAACCCCACGCTTTCGGGATTTCTCGAGGAAAACGCGCTCGTTGCCGACGTTGACCGATACGATGATACCGCAGATGCCGTCGTTCTAATGACCATACATAGCGCAAAGGGTCTTGAATTTCCGATAGTTATAATCCCGGGCTTTGAGGACGGAATCTTCCCGGGAATGCAGACGATCGTCGGCGGAGAGGACGATATGGAGGAGGAGAGAAGACTCGCGTACGTTGCGCTGACTCGCGCCAAGGAGCAGATATACATACTTCACACTAAATCGAGACTTTTGTACGGTCAGACGCAATATAATCCGATCTCGCGCTTCGTCACGGAGATCCCCGAGAGCTTTGTGATTCACGAGGAGGACGAAAACGATTCCTTCTTCTCACAAAGAGTCACGGGAGGCGCTAAGGTATATTTCCACGACAACTCGGCGTACTCAACACAAAGATCGCAATCGGGATACGGCCCGTACGGTGCTAAAAAAAGTTATTCTTCAAAGATCTCGACCAATACGGAAAGATCTCAGTCAAGCGAGCCCTTGTTTAAACCTCAAAACACCAGCAAACAGATCTTTGCTCCCGGTGACAGAGTGGTACACGGTACGTTTGGCGAAGGTGAGGTGCTTTCGGTAAGACCTATGGGAGCTGACACCTTGTACGAGGTAATGTTCGATAAAGTAGGTACCAAAAAGCTCATGGCAACCTATGCCAAGCTCAGAAAAGCATAAAAATTCAGCAGTTGGTCAAGCATTTTTTGACCGACTGCTTTTTCATTTTTTGTATTGACTTTTTTTGAGTTGTGTACTATAATTTAAATGTAAAACATATTAATTTGGCGCTTTTTAGCGTGTTGTTTTGCAATATTGACGAAAAATCGTAGTCTGAAGGTATTATTTGACGGAATAAATCATTGTAACGAAACAAAACGAGTGATATAATTAAAATATGATGAGGGAATATTATCCTGACGCAATATTATGAAAGGGGAAGATTCAATGAGCAAGTTTCTTGAGGATACCGGAAACGAAATAACTATCGGCTATTGGAAGGACCCCTCGACGATGCCTCATTCGCACACCCATCCTCAATACGAGGTCTATTTCTGCACTAAAAACGTCACGCAGAAATCAGTCATTAACGGAGTAGAGTACGTCTGCAAATATCCGTGCGTGATCATTTCAACGCCGTATACTATACACTCTATGTCCTGCGACGAGACCGACGGCGAGGATTTTGAAAGATTCGTCTTTTATTTCGACGAAAAAACGCTCAAATCCTTCGATCCGCACCTTATACCCGATATGATGAGCATCAGAAATTCAGGGCTTTTGTTCAGGCTTTCGGATGAGCAGGCAGAGCAGTTGAAATCTCTTATTTTGACTGTGAACGGCGAAACGACAAGCGAAAAAGAGCTTTTACTGGCACTTTTTCTCAATAAGCTTTATAATTTTGAGCCCGTTGAACCGCCCGTTAGAATAGGAACCTCATCGTTCTACATTCAGGACGTTCTTCAGTATATCGCGGAGCATTTCTGCGAACAGATAGACAGCGCCTCTGTATCACAACGGTTCGCGATAAGCCGATCCAAGCTTGACAGAGATTTTAAAAGGTTTACAGGCAGCACCGTTCACTCATTCCTTGATAATTGCAGACTTAACCACGCCAAATCCCTTATACTGACTCGAAAAGAGCTTTCCATAGGGGAGATAGCTGCGATGAGTGGATTTTCATCGGATACCTACTTTTTCCCGTACTTCAAAAAACATACGGGATGCACTCCAAACGAATACAAAAACAAGCATCATTAAGAACTTTACCGCAAAAAAGCGGTTAATATAAAACAAATAAACGGAGGTCTATTTTATGGGAAAGATCACATTTATGGGCGCAGGAAGCACCGTTTTTGCCAAGAACGTTATTGGTGACGCTATGCTTACTCCCGCGCTGAGAGATTTCGAAATTGCGCTTTACGACATTGATCCGGAAAGACTCGAGGAGTCCTACATAATGGTAAACGCGCTCAACAAGAACATCAACGAGGGCAGAGCAAGAATCACCAAATACCTCGGTGTTGAAAACCGAAAGGATGCTCTTCGCGGAGCCGATTTCGTAGTTGACGCTATCCAGGTCGGAGGATACGATCCTTGCACGATCATCGATTTTGAGATACCCAAGAAGTACGGTCTTCGTCAGACCATAGCAGATACCCTCGGTATAGGCGGTATTTTCAGAGCTCTCCGTACTATTCCCGTGCTTCAGGATTTCGCTGAGGATATGGCGCAGGTTTGTCCTCGTGCGCTCTTCCTCAACTATACTAACCCTATGGCTATGCTTTCGGGATATATGCAGAGATTTACTGATATTAAGACCGTAGGTCTTTGCCACAGCGTTCAGGTCTGCTCCAAGGAGCATCTTCTTACCGGACTTGGAATGATCAACGAGGTTAAGATGCCTATAAAGGAAAAGATCGCAGGTATCAACCACATGGCTTGGCTGCTTGAGATCGAGGATGCAGACGGAAACGACCTCTATCCCGAGATCCGCCGCCGCGCTTGCGAGATACTTGAAAATCCTCCCGAGAATTGCTACGACCTCGTACGCTTTGAATATATCCGTAGATTTGGATACTATTGCACCGAATCCAGCGAGCACAACGCTGAATATAATAATTTCTTCATCAAGTCCAAGTATCCCGAGCTTATCGAAAGATACAGGATCCCGCTTGACGAGTATCCTCGCCGTTGCGTAAATCAGATAGCGGGCTGGAAGCAGGCAAAGGAAGAATATCTCAACGGAAACATCAGCCATGAAAGATCTCGCGAATACGCATCTCATATCATGGAGGCCGTAGTTACCGATAATCCCTTTAAGATCAACGGAAACGTTCTTAATACGGGACTTATCACCAACCTGCCTTCCGAGGCTTGCGTAGAGGTTCCTTGCCTTGTAAACAAGCTTGGAATTCAACCCACCGTAGTCGGTAAGCTTCCCACACAGCTCGCCGCTATGAATATGACCAATATCAATCCTCAGCTTCTTACCATTGAAGCTGCAGTAACCAAGAAGAAGGATGCTATCTATCAGGCAGCAATGCTTGATCCTCATACCTCGTCCGAGCTCTCTATCGACGACATCGTCAAAATGTGTGATGAGCTTATCGAGGCAGAGAAGGATTGGCTTCCCACTTATAACTAATATCATACAACGCAAAAAACCTGACGGCCTCAGCCGTCAGGTTTTTTTATGTAATAAATCAGATCAATATTTCTTGTCGATCTTCTTAAGGAAGTTGGTGATAGACGTGTTACCGCCGCTGGCTCTTCCTTCATAGAACTGAGTAAGCGAAACATTTCCGCTTGTAACCTGAGGAAGCATATACAATGTGCCTCCGCAGATCTCATCAAAGGTCTGACCGAAGTCGGTGCATACGCTGTCCCAGATGATCTCGAGCATTCTTCTGTCGTCGGGGTTATCTGCGATCTGCTTACCGAGAAGCTTCTGATAGTATGCAGTCTTAACGTCCTCGGAGAAGAAGGCGAGCATCTCGAGAGTCTCACCTACCATATCCTCGTTTTCCATATAAGCGGGAACTGCGAGATAGCCGCCCCACTGAAGCGAACGGTATTCCTTCTGGTTGGTATCGTACGTAGGATAGGGAAGAACACCGAAATCGATATCATAGTTGAGGTAGTTGTCAAGCAAATTAGTATCGGTAAGAGTCATAAGAGCTCTTCCGGTTTCAAAGGGAACAGTCATAGTAGTTCCGGCAACCATATAATCGACACAAGTGTACTGTGCCGCTGCAAGTTCGGTAAGCATAACAACGATATTCTGAGTTCTTTCCTTATAAACGTCGTTCATAAAGGAGATCTCATACGTGCCTTTATCGTTCATCTCAACGAGATTAACACCGCAAGACTCAAGGAATCCGCACCACGGTACCCACTGCTGACCCGTAAGGCCGTACTGATTCTTTTCAACGGCGCCGTTGTCGATGTAGCCGAGCTTAGCTATGTCGATAAACTGCTGAAGAGTCCACTCGTAATCGTCTACCATCTGATATACGCTCTTGTTGAGAGCATCATCATACTTGGCAAGGAGATCTACGTTATACGCGATTACAAAAGTATAAAGAATGTTGAAATCGCTGAACCCAAGGAGGTACTCGTCACAAACGGAAAGGTCATCCATAAAGTCCTGATTCCAGTAATCTGCATCAAGATCAACACCGGGGAGATCGCCAAAAGGAGCAAGATAGCCTCCCGTAAGAAGACCCGATACACCGCTGGATACGTGGGTAAGAAGGGTATCTACACCGCCGGACTTATTCTTAACGGCAGTCTTGAAGTCTTCAGTGTAATCCATATAACTTCCTGCATGGGAAGCCAACACTTCAACGCCAAGATAGTTTTTTATCTTTTCCTGACGCTCGTAAAGAGCAGCCGACAATACGTCATTGTCGCTTTCTTCAACCCAATAGTGTTCCATAGGGTTACTATCGGTCAGAACGGAAAGATAAAACGCAGAATCGTAGTTCTTTTTCTCAATGTCGGGCATTACTTCAGTAGTTTCATCGCCCTTAGTCGTGGTTTCATTTCCGTTACCACCTGTCGTAGCTTCTTCATCGCCACCTTTTCCTCCGTCACATGCAACGAATACGGAAAGTATCATTACAAGAGAGAGAAGAAGTGCGAGAATTTTGAATGATTTTTTCATTTTAGGTTTGAGTTCCTTTCATAAAATTCTTCTTCGTATAACATTATAGCATAGTATGTTCAAGGTGTCAATACTGCCAAAATAACAATTTGAAATGTTTACAAAAATGCCATATTTACCAAAAATCCATCTGCAAATATACAAACAAAAGACCCGTGTGCCACAAAAAGCGACACACGAGTCCATTATTACGTATTATTGATTAAAACTGTAAAACCTTAATAGTTTCAGATTAATTAATACTTCTTATCAACTTTCTTGAGGAAGTTAATGATGGAAGTATTACCGCCGCCGGTTCTTCCTTCATAGAACTGGGTAAGAGATACACCGGAGGAAGCAGCGGTAACGGTAGGCAGCATATACAACGGGAATCCGCAGATCTCGTCGAAGGTCTGACCGAAGTCGGTGCAAACGCTATCCCAAATAATATCAAGCATTCTTCTGTCGTCGGGGTTATCTGCGATCTGCTTACCGAGAAGCTTCTGGTAGTATGCAGTCTTAACGTCCTCAGAGAAGAAGGAGAGCATCTCGAGAGTCTCACCTACCATATCCTCGTCTTCCATATAAGCGGGAACTGCGAGGTAGCCACCCCACTGAAGCGAGCGGTATTCCTTCTGGTTGGTATCGTAGGTAGGATAGGGAAGAACGCCGAAATCGATATCATAGTTGAGGTACTCGTCAACGTTGATAGTAGCAGTAAGAGTCATAAGAGCTCTTCCGGACTCAAAGGGAACGGAGGGAGCATTGATAGACATATAGTCTAAGCAGGAACAATTAGCAGATGCAAGCTCAGAGAGCATGGTAACGATATTCTGAGTTCTTTCCTGATAAACTTCGTTCATATAGGAGATCTCATAAATACCCTTATCGTTCATCTCAACGAGGTTAACGCCGCAAGCCTCGAGGAATCCGCACCACGGAACCCACTGCTGACCTGTAAGACCGTACTGGTTCTTTTCAACGGAGCCGTTGTCGATGTAGCCAAGCTTTGCGATGTCGATGAACTGCTGGAGAGTCCACTCGTAATCGTCGACCATCTGATATACGCTCTTATCAAGAGCATCATCATACTTTGCAAGAAGGTCTACGTTGTATGCGATTACGTAGGTATAAAGAATATTGAAATCGCTGAAGCCGAGGAGATACTCGTCGCAAACGGAAAGAGCATCCATAAAGTCCTGATTCCAGTAATCTGCGTCGAGATCAACGCCGGGAAGATCGCCAAAAGGAGTAAGGAAACCGCCCGTGATAAGACCCGATACACCGCTGGATACGTGGGTAAGAAGGGTATCTACACCGCCGGACTTATTCTTAACTGCAGTTTTGAAATCCTCAGTATAGGTCTCGAATCCGCCAGCCAAGGAAGCCAACACTTCAACGCCAAGATAATTCTTTACCTTTTCCTGACGCTCGTAGAGAGCTGCGGACAACACGTCGTTGTTGCTCTCTTCAACCCAATAGTGATCCATAGGGTTGGTGTCGTTAAGAACGGAAAGATAGAACGCAGAATCGTAGTTCTTTTTATCAACGTCAGGCATTACTTCGGTGGTTTCATCGCCCTTAGCCGTGGTTTCATTTCCGTTACCACTTGTCGTAGTTTCTTCATCGCCGTCCTTACCGCCTTCACATGCAACGAATACGGAAAGCATCATTACGAGCGAGAGAAGAAGTGCGAGAATTTTGAATGATTTTTTCATTTTCGCTTTGAAAATCCTTTCATAAAATTTTGTTTACTTGCTTTTGCCCAAGTTTACCCAAATATTATATCACAAATGACATACCGTGTCAAGAGCGCTGAGTCAACAATTTACAAACACGCCATATTTATTTTAAAATGCACAAAAAAAAGGACTTATACCTGATAAAAACAACGTGCAAGTCCTTTTTTACATATTTATATTTACTCACTCTGTTTCAAAAATGGTTTCAACGGTCTTTGAGCAACCGAGAGGAGAATACCTCCAACCGTCTATATGCTTCGTCGTATCGCAATCAACAAAATATTTAAGCTCCGAGGTAGCCGCCTCATCCTTATAAGAATCTATTAGCACGAGCTTGATCTTCATTCGCTCTGGAATAATACTTTTTATGTATACGGCTGCAAGACTTCCGCAGGGAAGATCGAACGGATGCGAGTCGTCGCGCAGCTCTGCCAATCCCGCTAGATTGGGAGTCAATTCAACGAAGACTCCGTAGCTTTCCACGCTCCTGATTATACCTGCAACGGTCTGACCCGCAGAAAACAGCGCCGCGTTTTCCTCCCACGTGCCTAGAAGTTCACGCATTGAGACGAAAATTCTGCCTTTTTCTCTGTCAACAGATTTCAGTACGGTATTTATTATCATTCCGTTATACAGGCGGTCCTTCGGATGTGAAAAACGCGAAACCGAGATACAATCGACGGAAAGCAGGGAAATAATGCCGCATCCAACGTCTACAAACGCACCGAAGCTTTCAAGATGCGTTACGCGAGAGCAGATTATATCCCCCGGGATCAGATCGGCGATATAATTTTTCATACAATCGATCTGCGCCAAGCGCCGAGAAAGATAAGCGACCGTGCGGCCGTTTTTCTCCTCTATGGAAACGATTTTGAAGCACACGGGCTTACCAACCCTGGTTATGACCGCGATATCCTTGAAACTCTCGCCGTCTCGCACAAGGCAGACCTCGCCCTTGGGAATAATTCCCGTGATGCCGCGCAGATCTACGTGTAAATTCAATTCACTGTCGCAAAGGATTGCAGTACTCTCTAAAATTATCCCCGCAGACATCGCTTTTTCAAGTCCCGCGCGGCCCATGGAAATAAGCTCACGGTTTTGTTGCGTTCCGATAAGAAGTCCCTCGGGCTTGTATGTATTGATCATTTTGTTTTACCTCCGAAATTTTCTGAAATCACAGTATAAACTTATGTCAGCAAGGCAGGGAAATATAACGCCCTCGGCAGATTTTTTCTCATTTTCGGTCACTTTTTTGTTGAAAAACAAATTTCTTAAAAAATTTTTTTGAAACGATTTACGAGCAAAGATATTAAAAAAGTGAGAAAAAACGAGAAAACAAGAGATTTACTAAAGCTAAATTAAAAATATCAAAAAAATTTCAAAAAAGGTATTGACAAACAAATTACGTTGTGATATAATATGCAAGGTTAAAAAAATGATCAATTTTTGGAGGATAACTAAAATGTCTACATTTATGCAGAAAAAAGAAGCAGTTGTCCGCAAGTGGTACGTTATCGACGCAGCAGGCAAGCCTCTCGGCAGAACCGCTGTTGTTGCAGCAGACCTTCTCCGCGGAAAGAACGCTCCCGAATTCACACCCCACGTTGACTGCGGTAACTTCGTTATCATAGTAAACGCAGATAAGGCAGTTCTGACAGGCAAGAAGCTTGAGCAGAAGTACTTCTACAGACACTCCGGCTACATCGGCGGAATGAAGAGCATTCAGTATAAGACTCTTATGGCTGAAAAGCCCGAGTTCGCTATGGAAGCCGCAGTAAAGGGAATGCTTCCCCACAACTCTCTCGGCAGAGCAGCAGCTAACAGACTCAAGGTATATTCCGGTGAGTCCCACAAGCACGAGGCACAGAAGCCCGAGACCTACGAGTTTTAATTTGAAGAAAGGAAGGAAGTAAACCTATGTATACAAGTGCAAAGCCCTACTTCTACGGCACTGGTAGAAGAAAGAAGTCCGTTGCTCGCGTAAGAGTATATCCCGGTAACGGTCAGATTACTATCAACGGTAAGGACATTGACGAGTATTTCGGTCTCGAAACTCTCAAGCTTATCATCAACCAGCCCTTCAGCGTAACCGGCACTATGGGTAAGTTCGACATCGTTGCTAACGTAAACGGTGGCGGTATTTCCGGTCAGGCAGGTGCTATCCGTCACGGTGTAGCTCGTGCCCTCATCACTGCTGATGAGAACTACCGTCCTGCTCTCAAGGCTGCAGGATTCCTCACCAGAGACCCTCGTATGAAGGAAAGAAAGAAATACGGACTCAAGGGCGCAAGACGTGCTCCTCAGTTCTCCAAGAGATAATTACGACCTTTGGTCGAAACTTGCAAAAAATGCTCTGCTTATGCAGGGCATTTTTTGTTATCTCTTGGAGAACAATGAATTGCCCTTGCGGGCATGAATTGATATTTCGCTTTGCGAAATTCATGAATTGCTACCTCGCAAGCGAGGAGGCATGAATTGCCTGCGGCATTAGAGAAACAGGGCAATTCAATTCATGAAATCGCAGAGTTCAAATCATGAAGCCGCAAGGCTTCAATTCATGACGGCTTGCCGTCAATTCACTTTCTTCCGCCGTCCTATTTACTTTTGTTGAAAATTATGGTATAATACAATTGGTGCATAAACTTGAACTAAAAAGGTGAAACAATTTATGAAAAAGGTATTATCATTTATATGTGTCTTGTGTTGTCTTTTGCTTCTCGTCGGTTGTGACCCGGGAACAAATCATATTGATAGAGATGAGCTGTTCGCTAATACGGTGAAAATTGAACTCTATGATTACAAAAATGAAAATCCCGAACTTCTTCGCATCAATGGAAAGGAAAAACCAAGATTCGATTTTAACAAGGCAACTTTAATTGCGACTCTAGATGAATCTGATTTTGAAAATATTTTGAATGATATAGCAGAGGATGAATACCTGGTCTTTGGAACTGCCTTGAACGAACCGATGGGAAAAACATTAGTCTTACATCAAAGCAATGGCAATATGATTGTTTTATTTGGATGTACCTATACAGACGACAATAACAAAACCTTTTATTATGGAGATTGCAACGTGTTTGACTCCGAGGGGGTGTTTGTTGAGAATGTAGGTGATGTCGGACATCTGTTTGGTGATATAATAGAATCCAAATATTTTCAAGCTACACCATAGACGAATATGATTTTTTGCCAAGCTACAGCGTTAACTGTTGGTGTGATTTTTGGTGCAAAATTGGTGCAACACTTTATGCGACGATATTCACGATATCCTGCGTAAACGCGACGAAAACACACGATAAATCTACGATATCACACGATATTTCACGTTATTCACGATATCAAACGGTATTGCTAAAACTCCAAGAGATAATTGCATACAGCACATTATTTCTCTTATATTGGCGTACATTTGCTGTATGCCGCAGCTTGCAAGCAAGCTGTCCGAGTACAGAACCACCGCAGATGCGGTGGTTCTTGCTTTTTATTTCGATACAAAACAGCACTCTCGAAAGAGGGTGCTGTTTTTGTATGTCGGCTATATTACATAAAATCAAGCCGTCCTATTTACTTTTTCATTTTTTCATGGTATAATTTATTCATCAATTTATTGGAGATAAAACAAATGAGCAGCACGATAAGAATTATGACAAAAGACGACAAGCCCTGCATTATGGAGATGATGAGGGTTTTCTATGCATCGCCTGCGGTGCTGAGCAACGGCTCGGAGGAGATCTTTTCCAACGATATAGACAACTGTGTAAATTACAGTCCCTACCTTGAGGGGTACGTATTCGAGGATTCTGGCAACGTGCAGGGCTACGCTATGATAGCAAAGAGCTTTTCAACCGAATTTGGCAAGCCGTGTATCTGGATCGAGGATCTTTATCTCAAAGACGAATACAGAGGATCAGGGCTTGGCAAGGCGTTTTTCGATTTTATCACAGAAAAATACACCGACTGCATTTTCCGCTTAGAAGTTGAAGAAGAGAACGAGCGCGCAATCGGACTTTATAAAAAATGCGGCTTTGACGTGTTGCCGTATATGGAAATGAAAAAGTGAACTTTATTTTTAGTATATATAGGAGGATCGCTTTATGAAAAAAACCGTGTTTTGCATAGTCAAAATACTGTTATCAGCCACTACGATCCCGTTGTGGTTTGTTAAGATCTTCCAGGGTGTCGGACATCTTCCGGATAAGGTGACGGGAGAAATTGTAGAAGTAATATTCCGACATAGTATGTTTGAAAATATGCGCGACGGATTTAATTCTATCCCCGCATACACATCTATGGCGGTTGCGATCGCGGCTGTTGTTTTGAATATCATCGCTTTGAAATATCCCGATTCTAAAAAAATACAAACGATCGGAAATATTATATTCGGGGCGACAATCGGTTTGTTTCTCATTATGCTACTCTTGGCATCATCGGTAGGTCGGGGTTATTAAATACCGACAGATAAATTTCGCAGGAGATATTACTATGACGATAAAATTATTCATTCAAGCAATAGCCAAGTTTGTTCTGGGCGTTGTTTTGGTTGGGTTATTGATATTCTTACCCGCAGG
The DNA here is from genome assembly GCA_017536475.1 of Clostridia bacterium. Lineage (GTDB taxonomy): Bacteria > Bacillota > Clostridia > Oscillospirales > CAG-272 > SVTX01. Next base: position 196,296 of record JAFXHH010000003.1, on the reverse strand, counting down.
AACATTGTATTTTTTTTACGGCTGGTTGCTTATGGGGATCTTATTCGTGCCAATGTTCTTGGCGGGGATCGTGATGATGCTCAAAAATCCCACGCTTCTGCAAAAACGTCTTAACGCAAAAGAAAAGCAAAGGGAACAAGATCTCGTGGTAAAGCTTAGCGGACTTATGTTCCTTATAGGATTTATCATTGCAGGACTTGGATTTCGTTTTGGATGGTACATCCTGCCAAGAGGCGTTGTGATAGGTGCTGCGGCGGTGTTTCTTGTATCCTATATTCTTTATGCGGAGGTACTCCGAGAAAACACCTACCTCAGCCGTACGATCGAGGTTCAGGAAAATCAAAAGGTCATCAGTACGGGCTTGTACGGTATAGTCAGACACCCGATGTATAGCGTTACGTTGCTTTTGTTTTTGTCGATGCCGATCGTGTTGGGCTCAATATATTCATTTTTCATTTTTCTTGCATATCCCTTTATAATTGTCAAAAGAATAAAAAACGAAGAAACGCTTCTGGAAAGGGAGCTTGACGGTTATATTGAGTATAAACAAAAGGTAAAATATCGTTTGATACCGTTTATTTGGTAATGTTCCTACTCGTCTATTGTAAAAATATTGACAACGGTTTAATTTTATGTTACAATTATAAAAACCATATTTAAGGAGGAAAAACTTATGGCACTCGGCGGACTTTTTGGAGGCTGCAGCTCATTGATCTCTTCTTCGGCACTGGTACTTATGGCGACCTCGCTCATCGGTTCAGCAGTGGTTTTCTTTAAGAGAAAGAAATAATAAAAAAGATGGACAGATGTTTTTCATCCGTCCTCTTTTATTTAATTCTGGAATTATGCAAATTCAAATAAGCATTCTGAATAAATCAAGCTCAATACGCCACATATAAGATTTTTTCCGATCATATATGAGGAGAAAAGTTTTCAATATTTCATTAAGCTTTTTATTGATATCTTTAATTTCTCCCACTAAGTTTTCAACGTCATTTAAAACAGTACGTTCGATGCCCATAGTAATAGGTCCTTCAAATAAGACATCGGCGCCTTTTGTTAAAGCATCATATTTGAGATTAGAAATAATACACATAGGAGGGAAGTCCTTTGTATTTTTTGAAAACTCGGAAAGACGTATGTCCAAGCTTTCTATTTGCGGAACAATCTCATCAATATGATAATATTTTGAGATAGAATGATGTATATCCCTAGATTGAAAACTATTGCTATCAATGTGTGCATCACGATAAGCAGGCTCAAGATCAATAAGTATTTGTTCCGTTGATGAAATAAGTTCTTTGACGTTTTCTATCACAGCTTTGCGAGCATTTACTTCTTTTCTCAGATCCTCACATTCCTCAAGAAGCTTTTTCGTCCTATAATCAATGCTCTGATCGTTTTTAACTTCCGCAAATAATTCGGTCTTCAAATCCAAATAATCAAGATCACAGTTTCCAAGACCGCGATACTCTCTTAAAGCCGATTTGTATTCTTTTTCAAAAACATTATATTCCGAAAGAAGCCTATTGTATTCTTCTTGGACTTCCTCGGCTTCCTGTGTTTCCTTCAAACGCTTTTTATCTATTTGACCTGTTATCTTTAAAAATGTGTTTTTTGCGGAAGATTTATCTAATTGCAAAACGTCGGCGCTTTCTTTTTCAGCTTGTGCCTTCAACGAAGAAAGTGTTCTTTTATAGTCCTCGTTTTTTTCAGACAACGCTGATAAATTGTCCTTTAAATACTCTTTTTTTATCGTTTTTTCCTGAAGATCTATCAATTTATGAGCACGAGTTGATATCATCATATATCCTCCGAAAAATAGTATGCTATAAAACAAGGTCTGCCACAAAAATTATTTATGGCAGACCTATACTAATTATTTCAATTCAATAACACTCTCGTCCCACTTTGCAGGAGCTTCGTAACCCATAAGATTTACCATGGTCGCCGCAACGTTGGAAAGCCCGAAGTTGCCCTCGTCTGCCTTTACGGTGTAATGGTCCTTCGCATCGGTGTTATCGTAGATGATGCAGGGAACCTTGTTGAGCGTGTGGCTGGTCTTTGCTTTCATCTTGCCGTCCTTCGATACCTTGGGCTGACCCGATTTCTTGTCCATCTCAAACATTTCGTCCGCATTTCCGTGGTCTGCGGTGATAAGCGCAACACCGCCGAGTCTGTCAACTACGGTAAGAATTCTGCCGAGCTGAAGGTCAAGCGCCTCCATAGAGCATCTTGTAGCCGCAAGAGAGCCCGTATGACCGACCATATCGCCGTTGGGGAAGTTGACTCTGTAATAGTCGTACGCGCCGCTTTCAAGCGCCTCGATGAGCTTATCGGTGATCTCCGCACACTTCATCCAGGGTCTCTGCTCGAAGGGAACGACGTCAGAGGGAACTTCAACGTAGGTCTCAAGTCTATCGGAGAATTTACCCGACTTGTTTCCGTTCCAGAAATAAGTTACGTGACCGTACTTCTGGGTCTCGGAGATAGCGTACTGCTTAACACCCGTGTTCGCGAGATATTCACCCATAGTTTCGGTGATCTCGGGGGGATTTACAAGGAACTTTGCGGGAATATGAAGGTCGCCGTCGTACTCGAGCATACCCGCGTATACTACCTTGGGAACGCGAATTCTGTCAAACTTATCGAATGCATCAACGGGAGCGTCGAAGGTCTTGGAGATTTCAATAGAACGGTCGCCGCGGAAGTTGAAGAAGATCACACTGTCGCCATCCTCAACGGTACCAACGGGCTTGCCGTCCTCGGCAATAACGAAGGGGGGAAGGTCCTGGTCGATAACGTGAAGCTCGGATCTGTATGCCTCCACTGCCTCGTGAGCGCTTGCAAACTGTCTGCCCTCGCCAAGCACGTGGGTCTTCCAGCCAAGCTCTACCATAGACCAATCAGCTTCGTAACGGTCCATAGTTATCTTCATACGTCCGCCGCCGCTTGCGATCTTGATGTTGCAATTAGCATCAGAGAGGGAAGCGATATATTCTTCAAAGGGATCGATGTATTCAAGCGCACTTGTTTCACCCACGTCACGTCCGTCGATAAGGATGTGAACGCGGATAGTTGCCACGCCCTCTGCCTTCGCCTCCGCGATCATTGCCTTGAGGTGATCGATGTGAGAGTGAACGTTACCGTCGGAGAAGAGTCCGAGGAAGTGCAGAGTGGAGTTGTTCGCCTTAACGTTGCCAATAACCTCCTGCCAAGTGCTAGATGCGAACATCTTTCCGCTTTCAATGCTCTGTGTAACGAGCTTTGCGCCCTGCGCGAAGACCTGACCTGCGCCGAGAGCGTTGTGACCGACCTCACTGTTACCCATATCGTCGTCGGAAGGAAGACCAACGGCAGTTCCGTGTGCCTTAAGTGCAACCATAGGATAGTTAGCCATAAGCGCATCAAGATTAGGAGTATATGCAGTAGCGACCGCATTGGAAACGGTGTTGGGAGCAAGGCCCACGCCGTCCATAACGATAGTCAGCACGGGACCCTTAACGCCGTCAAATTTTGTAGATTTGTTAAGTGTAAGTGACATTTTATCTTTTTTCCTCCAAAAATCATTACAAATTTATACCAAATTATAGTATAACCTATTTTTGCTGATTTTTCAAGAGATTTTTGCAAAAATATGCGATAAAAATAAAAAAACGGCGCTCAAATTGCGATAAAAACACATATTCAACGCAAAAATGCCCGAAAACACACAGAATTCACACAAACTCAATAAATGTTTACAAAAAGCTCTTGCCTTTTTCTTACAAATAGTGTATCATATATGGTATATTATTAATTCTATCACGGAGATCGCTATGTTCGGATATATTCGTACCGACACGCCCGAGCTGCGCGTGCGCGAAAATGAATATTACAAAGCCGTCTATTGCGGAATGTGTCGCGCGCAGGGCAAATGCACGGGACAGTGCTCGCGAATGACCCTGAGCTACGATATGGTCTTTTTGGCGCTTTTGCGACTCGCGATATCGGGGGAAGATCCCACGATAAAGACGGGAAGATGCATCGCGCACCCATTCAAAAAGCGCGTATATCTCGATTTTTGCGATTCTCTTGCATACTGTGCCTACGCTTCGGCATTGCTCGTATGGGGCAAGACCGCAGACGATCTGAATGACGAAAAGGGAATCAAAAGATTAAAGGCACGCTTGACAAAGCCTTTGGCAAAAAGGATGCGTAAAAAAGCGCTTAAGCAATATGCAAAGCTCGACGAACAGATAAGCAACGGCCTTCAAAAGCTTGCCGAGGTCGAAAAGGAGGGGCTTGCGTCGGTCGACGCCCCCGCGGATCGCTTTGGAGAGCTGCTCGCCGATATACTTTCCTTCGGTGTTGAGGGAGATAATGCAAAAATACTTCGCAATATCGGCTTGCATATAGGAAAGTGGATATACATCGTCGACGCTGTGGACGACCTTAACGGAGATCTGAAAAACGAAAGATTTAATCCGTTTATATGTCTGTACGGCGCGCAAAGCCTTGATGAAGATAAAAAACGTGCCGTTGCTACCTCGCTCAAGCTTGAGCTTTTGGCGGCAGAACCCGCATTTGATCTCATTGAATTTGGTGAAAATCCAAATATTGAGGGTATAATAAAGAATATAATCTACCGTGGCATGCCCGACGTGGCTGACCGCGTCCTTGAGCTTGACGGAAAGACCAAGCGACAGGGCAAAAAGACTTCAAGAGATAAAACACGAAAGGTTAAATAAAAATGGCTGACTATAAGGATCCGTATAAGGTGCTGGGGGTATCTCCCAGTGCAACCGACGACGAAATTAAAGAAGCTTACAGAAAGCTTGCGCGCAAATATCATCCCGACAAGTATTCCGACGGCGATCTCAAGGAGCTTGCGGAAGAGAAGATGAAGGAGGTCAACTCCGCATACGAGGAGATACAGAAGATTCGATCATCGGGATCTCGCGGCAACTCCTACAATTCTTCATATAGCGGCTCGCGTAGCAGCTCCTCGGGCAATTCCTCGGGATATAACTACGCAAACGTACGCAGAAACATCAATTCGGGCAATATAGGGGCCGCAGAAGCCGAGCTCAACAATATAAACGAGGGCGACCGCGCTGCCGAGTGGCACTATCTTATGGGCTGTGTGCTTATAAAGAAGGGTTACTACGTTGACGCACAGAGAATGATAAATACCGCGTGTATGATGGATCCTACAAATCAGGAATACCGCGCGGCACTTGACCGTCTTAATATGCAGGCAAGAGGCTACGGCAGCGGATATAACACGAATAACTCCGCAGGGTGCTCGGGCTGTGACGTTTGCCAAACGCTTATCTGCGCGGATTGCTGCTGCGAATGTATGGGCGGCGACCTGATCCGTTGCTGTTAACGCGCCTTGAGAGAGGAGGATTGCCGTGTCTCGCGGAGTTTCTCATAAAACGAAAAAAATGACCCTTGCGGCGCTTTTGGCGGCAATGGGAGTGGCTTTGATCTTTCTCGGATCGGTCATTGAGGTGCTTGATCTGTCGGTTGCGGCTTTGGCCTCGTTTTTCTGCATATTTGCCGTGATCGAACTCGGCGGAGCATACCCGTGGCTTTTATATGCCGTAACGAGTCTGCTTTCCGTGATACTTATGCCGTATACTATGGGCGGCTGGTTCTATCTTCTGTTCTTCGGCTACTATCCGATACTGAAAGAGAAGCTGGAGCGATTGAAAAAGCCGATAGCGTGGTGCTTGAAGCTTGTGATCCTGAACGCCGCACTGCTTATCAGCGTTGCGCTCGCATATTTCTTGTTCTTTGGCCAATCGGACGGAGATCTCATAGATGCCTTTGTCTACATTTTCGGCGGGGAGGGATTTGGTGAGATCTTGGCGCTTGGAGTTTACGCACTCGTTAACGTAGTGTTTATAATCTACGATATCGCGCTTACAAGGCTGATAACGTTCTACTTTATAAAGTTAAGACACAGATTTAAATTTTTGAGATAAAAAATATCGGCAACCTGCATTGAGGCAGGTTGCCGTAATTTTATTTAAATCAGATACCGTACTTTTCCTTCATAAAAGCGTCAATTTCCTCGCGAGAGGGCATTGACTGTGCCGCACCGAGACGTGTGACCGAAATAGCGGCAGTGCAGTTAGCAAATTTAAGAGCCGTTTCAACGTCCATACCCTCGCCGATTGCAGTAACGAAGCCGCCGTTGAACGCGTCACCCGCGCCCGTGGTCTCAACTGCCTTTACCTTGATACCGGGAACGTGGATCTCCTTTGCTCCGTCGGTATAATAAGCTCCGTTTACGCCGAGAGTGATAATAACGTTCTTAACGCCCGAATCAAGAAGCTTTTTAGCCGCCGCCTTCGCATCGTCGATCGAATTGATCTCAATGCCCGTAAGATATCCTGCCTCAGTCTCGTTGGGGGTTATGTAGTCTACCATAGAGAGCAGCTCGGCATCAAGGGGATGGTAGGGAGCGGGGTTGAGCACGAAGGGCTTGTTGTATTTCTTGGCAAGTCTTGCCGCAGCATAAATAGGCTCGTCGGTGGTCTCAAGCTGGGTAAGAACAACGTCCGCATCGGCAAAATCTGCCTCTGCCGCCATTACGTCGTCCGCAGAAAGCACCAGGTTTGCGCCTCTGACGATAAGGATTCTGTTCTGCGCGTCGACCTTGTCGATCTCTATGATCGCCGTGCCCGTGTTTTCGCCCTTGCATACCTTTACGTACTTCTTGCTAAAGCCCTTTTCATCATAAAAATCATGGAGGCAATTAGCAAGCGCGTCGTCACCGATGCATGCGATAAGCAATGCCTCGCTACCCGACATGTGCGCCGCTACCATCTGGTTAGAGCCCTTTCCTCCGGGGCTTGTGCGAATAAGATCTCCAACCGCGGTCTCTCCCGCAACGGGAAGGTGATTTGCATATCCGGTAAGGTCTACGTTACAGCTTCCGGGACCGATAATTTTTGCCATAGTAATAATTCCTTTCGTATATCAAGCTTTATTTTTTTCTTCTTTAAGCATTTTCCAGACTCGCAGAACGGCGATCTGTGTCTTGGCGTCGGTTATCTCTCCCGAGCAGACCATCTCGACCATTTTTTCAAGCGGAATGCGCTCGCATTCGAGAAATTCGTCTTCATCAAGGTGACTTTCTCCGAATTTAAGTCCGCGAGCAAAGTACATATATATGACCTCGCTGAGCAGTGCGGGGGAGGGGTACATTTCGCCAAGATAAATAAGCTCGTCACACTCCGCGCCCGTTTCTTCCTTAAGCTCGCGCAGAGCAGCCGCACGAATATCGTTTTTCTCGCCGACCTCGAGCTTTCCTGCGGGGATCTCAAGCATACACTTGCGGTGAGCGTATCTGTACTGACGAACGCAGATGACCTCGCTGTCGTCGGTCAAGGGAAGAACGCAAACTCCGCCGTTATGCTTGCAGTATTCGCGAATACCCTCGCTACCGTCGGGTAAGATCACCTCGTCGCGATACAGATGAAGCACTTTTCCGTCAAATATCAGCTCACTAGACTTTTCTCTTTCAATAAGATGCTCTTCATTCATCGCAAAAACCTCAAAACTCGTGGTGTACCAAATAATTATACACTATTTTTTGGATTTTGTAAAGTATACACTTGATTATTTTTTGAAAATATGCTAAAATATTCTAAAGAAAAAGTTTGGAGGTGACTTTAATGCCGATCAGGGAAGAAATGTCGCGTACCGCCTTCGTCTACGGCGAGAGTGCGGTTGAAAAACTGAATAACGCAAAAGTGGCGATTTTCGGGGTCGGCGGAGTCGGCGGTTATCTCTGCGAAGCGCTTGTGCGCGCAGGAGTCGGAAGCATAGACATTTTTGACCGCGACGTTGTATCACTCTCAAACATTAACCGTCAGATAATCGCGCTTCACTCAACCGTGGGACGTCCGAAGGTAGATGTTATGAAGGAGAGAATGCTCGACATCAACCCCGAATGTAAGGTGAATGCGTACAACGTGTTTTATCTGCCCGAGAATGCGGACGAATACGATCTTTCGGGATACGACTATATTGCCGATGCGGTCGACACCGTCAGTGCAAAGCTTGAAATAATAGAACGCGCATACAAGCTCCGTATCCCCGTAATTTCCGCGATGGGCGCAGGGAATAAGACTCACCCCGAGCTATTTGAGGTAGCAGATATAAACGACACGAGCGTTTGTCCTTTGGCGCGCGTTATGAGGCGTGAGCTTAAGTCAAGAGGCATCAAAAAGCTCAAGGTCGTCTATTCAAAGGAGGAGCCGAAGAAAAGCGGAGTGATAGATTCCGAAAGCGGCAAGACCGTGCCAGGCAGCCTCTCGTTCGTGCCTTCGGTTATGGGACTCATCATGGCGGGCGAGATAGTCAACGATATTGTGAAAAGCATTGATAAATAAGCAAATTTTCTCGGTTCTACTTATAGTAGAGCCGAGAATTTTTTATTCCACTCACAGTTATTGTTGATTATAGAAACAACAGTAATGTGTAGATTGACTTTTTAGCATTTATTGGATATAATATCTTCATCATAAGAACCAAAGGAGTCCTAAAATGAATTATCTTATAGTTGCCGATTCGTCGGCAGATCTCGCGCTTCGCGACAAAAGTAACCGAGGAATTGCATTCGCGTCGGTTCCGCTCAAGATCATCACCTCGGCCAAGGAGTACGTTGATGACGAAGACCTCGACGTTGGAAAAATGGTAGAGGAACTTGAGACATACAAGGGAAGATCGTCGTCCTCTTGCCCCAATCCGTCTGATTGGCTTGACGCCTTTGGCGAAGCAAAGCACATCTTCTGCGTTACGATCACAAGCGGACTTTCGGGCAGCTGCAACTCCGCCTGCAGAGCAAAGGAGGAGTACGAGGAAATGCACCCCGACCGCAAGGTATTTGTTATAGACTCTCTTTCTACAGGTCCTGAGATGCATCTGATAATAGAGAAACTTGAACAATATATTCTCGAAGATATGGATTTTGAAACGATATGTGAGAAAATACCAAGGTATCAAAAGCACACGGGACTTCTTTTTATGCTCGAATCGATGAAAAACCTCGCCAATAACGGCCGTGTCAGTCCGATTGCTGCAAAGCTTGCAGGGATCCTCGGCATCCGTGTTATCGGCAAGGCAAGCGACGAGGGAACGCTCGAGCAGCTCGAAAAAGCAAGGGGAGAGGGTAGGGCTCTGAGCTCGATAATCGAGCAAATGAAAAAGCTTGGATATGCAGGTGGCAAGGTCATTATCTCCCACTGCATCAATTCGGGAGCGGCGCACAAGCTTAAAGAACAACTAAAGGTTCAGTTTAAGGATGCGAAGATCGACATCCATCCTTGCCGTGCACTTTGCAGCTTCTACGCCGAGCGAGGAGGACTGCTTGTCGGCTTTGAAAAGCAAACGGTATAAAAGAAAATCGGCATACGTTAGTATGCCGATTTTCTTATTATCCAAAAATTATCTCCTCAACCTCCGCGCATATAGCGTGGTAAACGGGGAGGTGAAGCTCCTGAACCTTGTACGTCTCGCTCTCGGGGACCTTGATCGCAACGTCGCAAAGCTCTGCCAACATGCCGCCGCGCTCTCCGGTCATTGAAATCGTCTTCATACCTTTTGCGCGTGCAACCTTTGCCGCCGCGCAAACGTTTTTAGCGTTACCCGACGTGGAAAGACCGAGGAAAACACAATTTTCCGTGCCGTAAGCGTAGACAAGCTGCGCATATATCAGCTCGGGATCAACATCGTTTGAAAACGCCGTACCAAGTGCCGAAAGAGAGGTCAGAGGGATCGCCCTGATGCCGCCCTGAAGCTTTGCCGCTATATCCTCGGGCAAGCCTGCCGCCTGATCGGCATTAAGGGGTCTTTTCTTCAGAAATCCTTTGAGCAGCTCTCCCGAAATATGCTCGCAATCCGCCGCGCTTCCGCCGTTTCCGCAGATCAGGAGCGTACCCGCGTGGGAATGCATTTCAACGATAGCCTTTACCGCCGCTTCAATAGACTCACGGCAAACCTCAAGGGCAGGGTATCTTTCAATCATAATATCAATATGCTTCATTATCTTTCACCTTCCATAGCAACTGCAATAGCAGCGTAATCTCCGATCTGCTCATCAAGAACGGGAGTTTTTATCTCGACACGGTCTGCCACGGCAGGCAGTGCCTCACGTCTGAATTCACGGATCGCATTTTCCTCGAGCAGATCTCTGCATCGTGCAAAAACGCTTCCGATAATGACTGTTTCGACATTGAGTATATCGCAAACTATCGCAAGACCTCTGCCAAGCATTTTGCCGCAAAGCTCAAAGGCGTCAAGAGCGCATCTGTCGCCACCTCGCGCCGCCTCTGCCATCTCTGCGACCGTAAAGGTCTCAAGCGATGATGCCGCAATAAACGAGGGAGTCTCGCCTCTCTGCAAATATTCGCGCGCAAAGGTTCTGCCAAGCTCGCGAAGTCCACCGCCCGAGCAAAATCCCTCAAACGAGCCGCATTTGCCGTATCCCGAAGGGCCGTGATCAGCAAGACGGATATGACCTATCTCCCCAGCAAATCCGCAAGAGCCCGAATAGAGCTTGCCGTCGAGGATAAGACCTGCACCAAGTCCCGTGCCGAAGGTCATAAATATCATATTTTTAGTGCCTTTTCCCGCACCGAATTTCCACTCCGCGATAGCGCAAGCGTTAGCATCGTTGCAAATCTTGGCGGGAACACCGAAGCGAGCTTCAAGCATTTCAACGATATGTACCTCGTCCCAACCCGGAAGATTGGGTGGGGAAAGGATGAGTCCTTTTTCCTCGTCAAGCGGGCCGCCGCAGCTGATGCCAATGCCTTTGCACTCACCCATACGCTCAACGGCGTCAAAGATGCGCGATAAGGTCTCGTCCTTATCGGTCGTTTCAAAGCGTATCTTATCGATGATCTTGCCGTTTTCGTCGCTTTTGATCACGGCGCACTTCGTTCCGCCGATATCTATTCCTACGTACATAGTCTCCTCCGATGAAATTGTTTTCGTATACAAGCTCATTATAGCATATATTGAGTATTTATTCAAGAAAAATTTGATTATTTTTGCACTAAATTTATCGATTTATATTGATTTTGTTACAATTTAGTGCTATAATTTATGCAACAGGGGGTGATAACTATGTCAGACGGCAACAGAAGATTAAAAAGCTCCGAGCTTATCGCAAACGATACACATATAAAAGCGGCGCTTCGTCGGGGTAATTACCCAATAATACATTCTCACGATTATTTTGAAATAGAGCTCATAGTCAGCGGAACGGGCACGATGCTAATAAATTCTACCGTTCACGAAATAAAACCTGGAAGCGTCTGCATACTTACGCCCGCTGATTTTCACAAGGTCATGCTTGACGAGGATAATCTTGTCTGGAATATATCCTTTGACGAATCGGTTCCGTCGCCTGAGCTGCTTGAAAAAATTTTCTCACTTCAAGATAACTTCTGCAACGTTTCCGAGAGTACGATCAAGGCTATAGTATCGGCTGCCGAGCTTCTTTCCAAGGAAGAAAATGCCGACTGCATCAGAATATTGCTTGAATATATCCTGAAAAAAACGGGACTTTGCGACAGCGTGGCAGAGCGAGGTACTCCTATCCAAAGGGCTTTGCTTTATATACAGACCTATTTCCGTAACGATCCGACACTTGCCGAGACCGCCGAGCACGTCGGACTTTCGCCGTCCTACTTCGGCACGCTTTTTCACTCGGTCGTTGGGGATACCTACGTTGAATATCTCAACAAATGCAAATCCAACTGCGCTATGAGACTGCTCGATCTTGGCAAGAGCGTTACAGAAAGCTGCTTTGACTCGGGCTTTGGCTCACTCTCGGGCTTCAGATATATCTTCAAGCAAACGACGGGAATGACTCCTACCGAGTATAAGAACAGAATCGCTAAATAACGTGTAAATTAAGCATTCTCAGGCAAATTTTATCGGGAGAATAATATGATAAACAAATCTATAAAAGACCGGGTAAAAATAATTCACGACGATATTATAGGTCACATTGAAACTAAAAATATCTGTTGCTTTTCAGGCAGAGATAAGCCGCTTTTTCTTATCTCAGAGGAGTATCCGGGTGTTTGGATGGAGCATATTTACGACAGCGTGATCTACGCGCGTCTCGATCCCGCAAAAAGTGAGCTACCCAAAACCACGATTATGTCCTTTATTGAGCTTCAGAAGGAGAACGGGCACCTGCCGTTCGGCATTTTCGATACCGCAAGATTGGGTGGATCAATCTCTGCATATTCGCAAATACAAGAATGCGTAAGCTTTGCTTCCTTATGCTATGACACCTATGAAATAACCGGCGATACAGATTTTTTAAAAACGGCATACGAAGCCTGCAAAAAATGGGTGGATTGGTTGGAAAACAACCGAATGACCCGCGGCGGCGGTCTTATAGAAATGTTTGTTGGCTTTGACACGGGGCACGACCATAGCGGACGGCTTGAGGGGCTTTCCTGCCAAGGAAATTACCGTCTGCCCGACAAGACCGAGGCAGAGGATGCGTCAATCCTGCCCGCCAATGACGACGTGGCACCGATATTTGCCGTGGATATGAACTGCAACTTCTACGGAAATCTCAAAGCAATCACAAAAATGGCGCGAGAGCTTGATAGCGGTGAAGCCGATATTTATGAAAACAAAGCGGCGGCGGTCAAGAAAAGGCTGCTTGAGGTCTGCTACGACGAGAATGACGCCTTTTTCTATGACGTGGATAAGCACGGAAACAAGAGAAAATATCTATCGTCTACTATCTTCCACCTTTTCCTTGAAAACGTGTTAACGTGGGAAGAGGATAGAGAAATGATCGAACGTATCTATAATGAACACATCAAAAACCCCGAAGAATTTTGGACCGAATATCCTTTTCCCTCAATGGCAATCAGCGATCCCTCGCTGAAGAGAGACGCTAAGGGCAACTGCTGGGGATATTTTTCACAAGGGCTTATTGCCCTCCGTTGCACTCGCTGGATGGATAATTACGGTTGGAGCGAGGACTTCGACCACCTTTGTGAAAAGTGGATCGAAGCGTGGACGAGATGCTACGATCAATTCAAATTAGGGCAGGAGCTTGACCCATTCACAGGCACTCCCTCCGAATGCTCCGAATGGTATTCAAGCTGTATGCTGTTCTACGTTTACGCAGCAAGAAGATTGAAGTTGGTTTGATGTCTGAAATGCTCCAAATCAACGTCCACAAATATCAAAAAAACCACCGTGTCACAACACGGTGGTTTTATATTTATCAGTTCGTCGCCTCCAAGAACTCATTTTCAACCCAATCGATGAGCTTTTGGACGGTCTCGGGTGCGCCGCCTCCGACGGGCTTTCCGTCGATCATATTACAGTATCTGATGGGCGCGGTAGACGACGAGGTAAGCACCTCTGCCGCCGACATCATCTCGTCAAGCGTGAAGGGAGTTTCGTCAACCTCAATGCCAAGCGCGTGGCATGCCTTGATAAGATGCGCGCGAGCGATTCCGGGGAGGATAAGATTGTCGGTCGGAGCGGTCTTGAATACGCCCTCCTTCGTGATTATATGTACGTTGGAGTGCGAGCACTCGGTAACTCTGCCGCCCTCACGGTAGAGGATAGTCTCATAAACGCCCTCTCTTTCTGCCTTCTGCGCGTAAAGCACGGCAGGGAGCAGATTGAGTGTTTTTATATTACAGTGCAAAAATCTCGTATCAGGCGCAGTAACCGTGGCAATAGGGGTGCGAAGATCCTTGATCTTACCGGGCTTGAGCACGACCCAAAGGTTGCCCTTCATATCCTCGGGATATGTGTGGTTTCTTACCTGCGTTCCGCGTGTGACCTGCCAATATACCATCTGATCGGGACAATCGAGCTTTTTGACGAGATCGCAGAGAATAGCCGCCATCTCCTCCTTTGTCTCTCTGATATTTATATCGACCATAGCCGCACTTCTGAACATTCTGTCGATATGCTCGTCAAGCAGGTTGATCTTATAATTTCGCGCGAGCGTAGCCTCGTAGACTCCGTCGCCGAAAAAGTGAACTCTGTCGTTGAAAGGCACGGTCAGCTCGTCGAGAGTGCCGATTTTACCGTTATAATATCCAAGATCCTTCATTGTTTCAAGATTTCTCCATAATTAGTATTATTATATTCAGTATATACTAAAACGCGAAAAATGTCAAGATAAAACACGCGCTTTTTCCAAATCTATGTAATAAAATTTCAATGGGTATTGACATTAATTAATTAAAATGATAAAATATATCTACAAGTTTAAATTGGAGAAAAAAATGAGTATAAAAATAGGAGATGTGATCCTGAAGCACGGTCTGATGCTTGCCCCTATGGCAGGATTTACCGACTATTCCTTCAGAAAGATCTGCAAAGAGCAGGGCGCAGAATATACGGTGAGCGAAATGGTGTCCGCAAAGGCACTCTGCTACGAGCAGCGTTCCAAAAAAGCCGTTTTGTCAGACTCAAAAACCGCGCCCTTGGCGGCGGTCAGCCCCGAAGAAAACCCGATGGCAATTCAGCTTTTCGGAAGTGAGCCCGAGTTTGTGGCAGAGGCGGCGGCAATGATAGAGTCGCGCGAATACAGGTCCTGCATATCGAAGGCATCGCCCGTGGCGATAGACATAAATATGGGGTGCCCGATGCACAAGATAGTCGGCAACGGCGAGGGAAGCGCACTGATGAAAAACCCCGCACTTGCCGCAAAAATAGTCGAGGCAACCGTTAAAGCGCTCAAGCACACCCCCGTGACCGTAAAGATACGCGCAGGCTGGGACAGTAACAGCAAGAATGCCGCAGAGATGGCAAAAGTGCTTGAGGCGGCAGGAGCTTCGCTGATCTGCGTTCATGCCAGAACAAGAGAGCAGATGTACAATCCGGGAATCGACATCGATATAATATCCGCAGTCAAAAAAGCCGTAAATATTCCCGTTATCGGCAACGGAGATATCTGCACCGCATCCGACGCCGTAAATATGATGAAAATTACGGGCTGCGACGGAATAATGATAGGACGCGGCGCGCTCGGCAATCCTTGGATTTTTCGTGAGATATCCGCGTACCTTGACGGCGAGAAATACGAGCAGCCGAGTATCGAGGAAAGACTCGACACTTGCCTTTACCACGTTGATCTTATGGTAGAAAATAAGGGCGAATACACAAGCTCCGCCGAAATAAAGAAGCACGCCGCGCTTTACATCAAGGGAGTTCGCAACGCCGCCTCGGTGCGCGACAGAATAATGAAGGCTCACTCAACGGCACAGATCAAAGCGCTTATAAACGAGCTGAAGGGAACGAGAGAATGAAAAAATACGTAAAAATAATCTCAAACGATGAAAAATTCTCGCGTATGCTCTCGCTTGAGCTTGCGGAAAGTGGGATCGAGACGGTCAATGAGGCAAAATCGATAGCAGACGAAGAAAAGCTATTTATCGTTGCCGACCTTGATGAATGCTCTCTCGATGAGCTGAACTCAACACCCGAAAAGGCGACCGTTATCGGTTACACACGAGAAGATCCCTCCGAAATTGCCGAAAAATGCAAAAAGTGCTCGTCGGTGCTTTGCAGGCCATTTTATATTTCAGATTTTCTCGAGATTTTCGGAGAGCAAGCCGCGGTAGAATCAAAGCGCAGCTCTCCAGCGAAAAAACGTCATTTTCTCACGGTCGATCAAGCATCCAAGGTCGCTTTATGGGGAGATATGAGAATTCCTCTCAGCGACAACGAATATAAAGTCCTCGCAGTTCTCTGTGAAAACAGAGGAGAGATCGTTGAAAGGGAAAGGATCTATGCTTTGCTCGGCGCAGAGGACGGCAATATGGGTGACGTTTACATCTGCCACCTTCGTCGCAAGATCGATAATAAGCTCGGTCTTAAGCTTATTTATACCGTGCGCGGCAAGGGATATATATTGAAAAACTAAAACCAAAAGGGGCTTTCGCCCCTTTTTTATTTGATATTCAACACATCAAAATAGTATATCGGCAAAGCGCTCCAGCCGTGGCAGAGGCTTCCCGCATTACTGAATGCCGACGCGCCCTCGATGGTCTCCCAGAAGGTAGTCGCACCGCAGGAAAGCATGTAGGAATACTTTTCTTCGATATCCTTCATGATATAGTCCTTGTAAGACTTATCAACCGAGAGCAGAGCATCGTAAAAGTAGCAATTCATCGAAAGCGAAACGTCGGTCAGAGTCTCTCTTTCTCTGACGATCCTTTCAGCGATCTCGCGTCCTGCCGCGCCCGATAGAACAGCAAGAGAATTACCAATCACTGAAAAGCAACCGTCGATTGAGCTATTTTTATAAAGTCCGCGCTCATTGTCGAACAAGACCTCATTCAGCTTTTTTCGCATAAGATGGGTATCAGCAAGAATTTTGCCGCCGATCTCACGGTACATCGAAATCACGTAAATAAACATCGCGTTAAGACAAAGATCGTATCTTAAGGTGTTGTCGCGCAAAGAGCCGTCGTTTCCGTCGGTCCACTCGTAAAAATTCCAAGCGGGAGCAGGGAATGCGGGGATAAGACCATTTTCGTCTATCCTTCCTGCAAATGTTGCCATAATTTTATCAAGCACGGGCATTACCTCGTCAAGAATACTCCTGTCGCCGCTGAACTTTACATATTCATACACCTGCTGAACAAAGGTAAGGCTGAAAAAGGGGATCGGAAGCTCCGTGTCGGTCGGAGAGGTTATTTTCAAAATGCCGTTGTGGAGCGATTTTGCAAGCAAAATAATATTATATCTCGCGTATTTATATTCTCCGAACGCGATATATCCGCAAAGCATCTGATTTCGGCTATCGAGCGAATATAACGCCTGCTCGCGCCAAGGACAATCCTCATAGTGCTCGTGCATACAGCACTCAAGCGTGTAAGCGCAGGTGTCGTAAATTCTTTGATGGAGCTCATTTTCAAATCTGCGCTCTATCTTATCAAGCGGATAAACGACGGGGCGCAGACCCGCGTATCTGACCCGCAGAGGCGAGGAATACTCGATTTCAATATATCTGCCCGCAAGCCTTCTCATCGCGCCGAGGAATTTATTTTCTCCCTTTTTCGCTACGAGTTCATAGCTGAAATCGCGCGAGCCGATGATTCTCGGCACTCTTCCGCACTCGTCGAGGTGCTCGCCGTAGATCACCGTGAGCTCTTGCTCCGTATCGCTTTCAAGCTCGAGATCGAGAAAGCCCACCGTCTCGCGTCCAAGATCGACTAAAATTCGACCGCCAAGGTCACTCACCGTGGCGTTTACGCGGGGCAAAAGTCGGAGATTTTCTATATTTCTCGGGTTTATATTGTAAGTTTTTTCGACCTCTACAGACCTGCAAAGCTCCGCTTTGTTGAGAGCAGTTGCATCGTATTTGTAACTCGGTCCAAGCTGCATTGTAACGATCTTGCAACGGCCACTGACGTAATTTGGATTGAGCCGCGAGAGTATATCGCAGCTGCTCGCCACAAGCTCACGCTCGCCTTGTCTTACGTTGAAGATAAGTCCTGCATTTGCCGCCGCATAGACCGAGCTCGGCACTCCGATATGCCATACTGTTATTTTAAGCTCATTTTTGCCCGTTTTACAATATTTATCAAGAGAAAACCGATCGTAAAACTTATAATGAGGATAGTCCGCGCAAGCGCCGAAGGCGCAAAGCTGACCGTTGAGATATGCCTCGAAATTGCCGTCAACCGAGATGTTGAGATCAACCCCTGCGGTATCTGCAAGCTCAAAGCTGGCGTAAAAATCGGCATACTCGTCGGGACGCTCCTCGTTATTTATCCATATCCATTTGCAATTCTTAAAAATGCTCATAATACCTCTTTAATAAGTCAGCTCAAGCATATCTGCGCGTCTAAGGATCTCTTTTTCCGAAAAGGGAACTCGCTTGCCCATAACAAGCTGATAGCTCTCGTGTCCCTTGCCTGCAAGCAGAACGAAATCTCCATCCTCGGCTATCTCAAACGCCTTTTCGACGGCTTCCTTTCGGTCAGGAATAAGGTATACGGGCTTGTCCGTACCCTCAAGCGACGCGTTTATATCGTTTATGACGTCCATCGGGTCCTCGTTGTCGGGATTATCGGATGTAACGATGATAACGTCAGCCCCTTTTTTAGCGGCAGCTCCAAGCTCGGCACGGCGACCAAACGTCCTGCCGCCCACGCTTCCGAAAAGGCAGATTATCCGTCTCGGATCATAGTCGCGCAGAGCCCCGAGTACCGCCGAAAGACTTGCACCGTTGTGCGCGTAATCTATCACGAAAAGAGTGTCAGGTCGGCTTTCAAGCTCAATTATCTCAAAGCGACCGGGAACAGAAAGCTTTGCAAGCTCCGAGATAATAAACTCTTGGGGAATTCCGAGAATACGGCAAACGGCAAATATCAAAAGACCGTTTTCAACGCTGTAAAGCCCCGGCGCAGACATAAATACGCGCTCTCCGTGCTCATCAATCGGCAGAGAAGAGCCAACGCCCGAAAACAGCTCGAACGAGACGCCCGGACGGATGCCGTTCATCTCCTTTTTAGCTGATCGAGCGAAGAAATCGCAATTCTCGCGACCTTGCGCCGAAACGGTGAAAATATTTTCACATCTCACGCCGTCAAGCATATATGCGGTCGCCTCGGAATCGGCATTCACAACTATATTTTTAGCCTCATAATCAGTGAAAAGAAGCTTTTTGCAATCTCGGTAGTGCTCGAGGGTCGGATGCTCAACGCCGCCGACGTGATCCTCGTAGAGATTAGTAAACACACAGGTATCGAATTTGATTCCGTACATCCTTTGTTGCCAGAGCGCCTGCGACGAGACCTCGATAACAACGACCTCCATGCCGTCGTCGCGCATCTCGCAGAGAGCCTTCTGAAGCTCAAGGCAGTCGGGGGTGGTGTTGGCGGTCTCGAAGACTTTGCCATTATAATAAATTCCGTTAGTTCCTATGTATCCGACTCTGCATCCGCTTGCCGAGGCAATATTGTAAACCGAAAGTGCGACCGTGGTCTTTCCTTTCGTGCCTGTTATTCCGATCACGCGAAGCTCACTTGCAGGGTCGCCGTAGAAGATCAAAGCAAGCCTTCTCAAAGCCTCGTTAGAGTCCTTGACGATGATTACCGCCGCATCGTCGGGAAGATCAAGCTCACGCTCGGCAACGAAAAAGCGAGCGCCGTTTTCGTACGCATGAGGGGCGTATTTGTGACCGTCTGTCAAAGCGCCGCGCTTACAAAAGAAAAGGCACGTAGGGTCTGCATATCTTGAATTGTGACAGAGCGAAACTATCTGTCTTGAAAATAAATTCTGCGGAACAGAATGCGATACGATATCAATACTTTGCAGAATATCCTTTATTCTCATCGTTCATGCTCCTTTCATTTGCTTTCATCTTCCAGAAAGTTTTCGTATCTGATAGCAAGACAAACGCTTTCTACCGCCGCGGAGTTTTGCTCTACGAATCTTTGGATGCGCTCATCACATATTATTATCACGGGGCAGTAAAATTCTTCGATAGAGCCAAGATAAGAGGTAAGGCTCTCCAAAAGGAACTCGTCCCTCATAGGATCAACAGTATGGCATCTATAAAATGCTCTTTGCCAAAAAGGGAACTTCGATGCAAACAAATGCACCCTCGCGCCCGTTTTTTTATATATTTTTTTCGCGGCAGAAACCGCATCTTTACCGTTTCCGAGAATAATTGGAAGCAGATATTCGTGTTCTGAAATATTCATAGCCCACCCGTGATACCGTAGTTACCTTATTATAGCATATTCGGTGGCTTTTGTCATAAAAAATCAAAAAAATTTACACATATTCCAATATTTTACTTGAAAGAAGTTGTAATATACTGTATAATAGTCGTAGTAATATCAAAAGGAGGTCGTCCGATGAAAAGAGAAGCTGTTTACTCGATATTTTCAAAAATTCCAACACTTGAGACCGAACGCTTTACGTTACGAAAGCTCTCGATGGACGATACAGACGATATGTACGAATATGCTTGTCGCGCGGACGTTACCGAATATCTCACATGGTCACCGCATGCCGAGAAGTCGTACACCTTTGAATACCTGTCTTATCTCCAGAAAAGATATAAAACGGGGGATTTTTTCGATTGGGCGGTGGTTTGTCGTGACACGGGAAAAATGATAGGCACGTGTGGGTTCACACGATTTGATTTTCAAAATGACGGTGCAGAGATCGGCTACGTTGTCAATCCCGAATTTCAAGGACAGGGAATAGCGACCGAGGTCGTCGGCAGAGTTATACGCTTTGGCTTTGAAAATCTCGCGCTCAATCGCATAGAGTGCCGATTTATTCCGCAAAATCTTGCTTCACGCAGAGTTATGGAGAAAAACGGAATGACATTTGAAGGAATCAAGCGCGAGGGCGTGCTGGTAAAAGGCGAGCATCGGGACGTCGGAATTTGTTCGATATTAAGATCTGATTTTTTCGAAAAAAAGTAAAATTATACTTGAAATCCGCTTGATTATGTGTTATAATTGAGCGTACGCCTCCATAGTTAAATGGATATAATAAGCCCCTCCTAAGGGTTAGTTGTGAGTTCGATTCTCGCTGGGGGTGCCAAAAGGGGCAAACGGCACGCCGTTTGCCCCTTTTGGCATCCCCAGACGAGTTCAATCGAATTCTCCGCCAAACGACACAGTCGTTTGTGCAAAGGTTCGATTCTCGCGCTTCACAAAACGGCACGCCGTTTGCCCCTTTTGGCATCCCCAGACGAGTTCAATCGAATTCTCCGCCAAACGACAACGTCGTTTGCGCTAAGGTTCGATTCTCGCGCTTCACAAAACGGCACGCCGTTTGCCCCTTTTGGCATCCCCAGACGAGTTCAATCGAATTCTCCGCCAAACGACAACGTCGTTTGCGCTAAGGTTCGATTCCCGCGCTTCATAAAATCTAAAAAAGGACACCCCATGAACATTCAGACAAACCGACTTATAATCACCAAATTCAACTTAAATATGGCAGAGTCCGTGCACCTCGGTTCACTTGACGACGACAACCGCCGCTTTGTGCCCGACGAGGTCTTTGAGACCGTTGAGGATGCCGCAGAAACGCTCGAATTTCTGATCGGCTATTATTCCACGGGCGAGGGTCCGCAGGTCTATCCCGTGATGCTCAAGGATCAAACCTATATCGGCTACGTTCAGGCTATCCCATTAGGTAATGATTGGGAGATCGGCTACCATATCAGCGGAGCATATACAGGTCAAGGCTATGCAACCGAGGCGGTCTCGGCATTTCTGCCCGAAATTATGAAAAAAATCGGCATAAGCTCGATCAAGGGCGTTTGTCTTGCAGAAAACATAGCATCTGTCAAGGTAATGGAACACTGCGGATTTGAAAAAATCTATGAGGGCAAGGGAAGCTATCAAGGGCAGGAGAGAAACATCTGCAAATTCATATTCAGGCTCGAAAGCGCTTGAAAAAAGGCGATTGCTCCATAATAGCGAAATATTTTGACTTTATATTGAATTATCCTCAAAAAAATGCTATACTATAATTGATAATACACCAAATAATCTCGAAAGGATCTCGAAAAATGTCATATAAAATATTTGAGCACGATCCCGGTCTTTTACCGTATGAGAACGACATAAATCTCCGCATGGAGAACTATGCGAAAAAGAAGCTTGAGCTCGTCGGCGAGGACGGTAAGCTCATCGATTTCGCAAACGGTCACGAATATTTCGGATTTCATAAAACCGCTGACGGTTGGTTTTACAGAGAGTGGGCACCCGCCGCAAGTGAGGTCTATCTCACGGGAGATATGATCGATTGGCACTGGCTTGACCTCAAGCTTAACCCTATCGGAAACGGAGTTTTTGAAATCTTTTTACCCGGTGTGGATGCACTGTGGAACGGATGTCACGTGCAAACTATCGTCCGCAACGGCGACCAACTCCTACAAAGAATTCCGCTTTATATCCGCCGAGTAGAGCAGGATCCCCAGAACTATTCCTGGTGCGGCGTTATCGTGGACGAGCCCGAATACAAGTGGAAAAAGAAAGCCTTTACGCCTAAAAAGAGTCTCTATATATATGAATGTCATATCGGTATGGCGCAGGAAAAGGAAGGGCTCGGCTCATACCGCGAATTTTGCGACAATATACTGCCGCGTATCCGTGATCTTGGCTATAATACCATACAGATAATGGCGATAATGGAGCACCCGTATTACGGATCGTTCGGATATCAGGTGTCATCCTTCTTTGCCGCATCGTCAAAGTACGGCACGCCCAACGAGCTCAAGGAGCTTATCGACACGGCGCACTCTATGGGCATCGCGGTATTGCTCGACGTGATACACTCCCACGCAGTAAAAAACACCGCAGAGGGCATAAACGAGTTCGACGGAACTACCTACCAGTTTTTCCACGACGGCGCAAGGGGAGACCACCCCGCGTGGGGAACCAAGCTCTTTAATTACAACAAAAACGAGGTCATCCATTTTCTGCTCTCCAACCTCAAATTCTGGATGGATGAATACCACTTCGACGGCTTTCGCTTCGACGGTGTGACTTCAATGATATATCACGATCACGGTCTCGGCGTTGCCTTCACGGACTACTCAAAGTATTTCTCGCTCAACACCGACACCGAGGCGATCACCTATCTTCAGCTTGCTAACGAGCTGATCAGAGAGGTCAACCCCAAGGCGATCACGATCGCCGAGGATATGTCTGCTATGCCGGGAATGTGTTTGCCTATAAACGAAGGCGGAATCGGGTTTGATTACCGACTTGCTATGGGCACACCTGATATGTGGATCCGCCTCCTCAAGAGCTGTCCCGACGAATACTGGGATATGTGGCAGATCTGGGGCGAGCTTACGGGCAGACGACCCGCAGAAAAATATATAGGATACGCCGAATCTCACGATCAGGCACTCGTTGGAGATAAAACTATAATGTTCCGTCTGTGCGACAGCAAGATGTACACCGATATGTCAAAGGACTCGCAGGATCCCATCATCGCAAGGGGAATTGCACTTCACAAGATGATACGAATGATCACGATGTCGCTCGGCGGAGAGGGCTATCTCAACTTTATGGGCAACGAGTTCGGTCATCCCGAATGGATCGATTTTCCGCGTGAGGGCAACGGTTGGAGCTATTTCTACTGCCGCCGTCAGTGGCATCTTACAGATGATAAGTCGCTCAAATATCACTATCTGCAGGATTTTGACAAGGAAATGGTCTCTCTGACCAAGGATAGCAAAATATTTGCCAAATCACCCAAATGTCTGTTCATCGACAACGAGAAAAAGGTGATCGTTTACGAGCGCGCAGGACTTATCTTTGCTCTCAACTTCCACCCGACCAACAGCTACGAGGGATACTGGCTGACCGTATCGGGAAAGGGAAAATATAAGGTGGTTATGTCCTCTGACGACGGCACATTTGGCGGGTATGACCGCATATCCAAGGACTACGTTTACACCGCAGAAAAGCATCCCGATAAAAAGTATAAATTCCAAATATATCTGCCTCACCGCAGCGGATTGTGTATGAAAAAAATAAAGGAAGAAACAAAGTGAAAATTACAACGATATTGTTCGATCTCGACGGCACACTCTTGCCAATGGATCAGGACGTATTTATAGGCGCGTATTTCGGCGGACTCGCAAAGAAGCTCGTGCCCCACGGATACGATAAAGAAAAACTTTTCGGTGCGATCTGGTCGGGAACGAGAGCGATGGTGAAAAACACGGGAGACAAGGTCAACGAGGAGGCATTCTGGGAAGAGTTTTGCAGAATATTCGGAGAAAAAGCGAGAGCTGATATTCATCTTTTCGAAGAATTCTATGCAAACGATTTCTGCAAGGTCAAGGACGCTTGCGGCTACGATCCCAAAGCGGCAGATACTATAAGAACGATCAAATCTCTCGGCTTCCGCGTCGCCCTCGCAACAAACCCTCTCTTTCCGTCGACCGCAACCGAGCAGAGAATATCCTGGACAGGACTCAACCACACCGACTTCGAGCATTTCACGACCTACGAAAACTCACACTATTGCAAGCCAAACCCCGATTATTACAGAGAGGTTATGCAAAAGCTCGGAGTTTGTGCCGAGGAATGCCTTATGGTCGGAAACGACGTCAGTGAGGATATGATCGCAGAGATGCTTGGCTCAAAGGTATTTCTGCTCACCGACTGCCTTATAAACAAAGATAATAAGGACATATCCGCATATCCTCAGGGAAGCTTCGACGAGCTTCTCGCTTACGTAAAACAGCTCTAATTCCCACGAGACTTTAATCACATCACTTGGAGGTTATTATGAAAAGGGAAAAGATCAAAAAAATTATAAATTGGATCGGAATTCTGATAGCTGCACACCTCGCGGCAATGATAGCATTTTCAATATTCCTTTCGGGTTCTCTCACAGTTATCGCTGAGGATGAGCCTCACACCGTAAATCTGTCAATTTTTATTTTCGATATCGTATTTCATGCCTTTTTTTCTATACTCTTTATCAATATCGAAACTTCATTTGTAGAGTATCGCAGAAAAATGAGAGAAACGATCCGTGAAAATAATTTCACAACGATCGAATATTTCAAACAAAAACATATGAGGGATGATATTATCAAGCTTATTTGCTTCACGGTATTTCAGATCCCGTTTACGATCTTTTACTCGTCGTTTAATTTTTCAATGTTTGCAACGACAGGACTTGAAAAATTCTACATTATGGATGCAGGCGCGCATTTAATTACAGGCTCGGCGATCCTTGGATTTTTATTAAATGCTGTGCTTTTCGGCATCATATACGTATCTGTCAGACTTGCATCTCTATCCTTGCTGAAAAAGAGAATATAAACAACAAAAAAATCGCTTATGACAGCCGTCATAAGCGATTTTTTATTAAATTCAAAGCTCGGATCGGATCTCTTCGATCTCCTTGAGCCATATCGCGCTTGTCGCATCGGAGGGCATTCTCCAATCGGCGCCTGAGAGGGAAACGCTGCCGACCTTGGGCCCGTCGGGCATACAGGAGCGTTTGAATTGCTGTGCAAAGAAGCGCCTCGTAAATACCTCAAGCCATTTTAAAAGGGTTTGATCGTCGTACGTGCCGTCGAACGCTATCTTCGCAAGTCTGAACAGCTTGCGGGGCGTAAATCCGTATTTAACGAAGTTGTAAATATAGAAATCGTGCAGCTCGTAAGGTCCAACAAGGTCTTCGGTCTTCTGTGCGATCTTTCCGTCCTTGTCGGCTGGGAGAAGCTCGGGAGACACGGGGGTATCGATAATATCGTAGATCGCATCCGCGAGAGCGTCGTCGCCCTTCCGTCTTTCAAGATCAGCGTAATGCCTTACGATATGTCTTATAAGCGTTTTCGGAACCGAGGCGTTAACTCCGTACATCGACATATGATCGCCGTTGTAGGTCGCCCAACCGAGAGCAAGCTCGGAAAGGTCGCCCGTACCGACTACGAGACCGCCCTCTTTATTGGCAAGATCCATAAGCACCTGCGTACGCTCGCGCGCCTGAGAATTTTCATATACGACGCTGTGATCGTCGGGATTGTGTCCGATATCCTTGAAATGCTGATTTACCGAATCAAATATATCAACGCACCTGAAATCAACACCGAGTCGTTCACAAAGAACGGTCGCGTTGTTTTTGGTTCTCGCAGTAGTTCCAAAGCAGGGCATAGTAACTGCGATTATATTTTTGCGGGGCATTTTAAGATAGTCGGCCGCACGCACCATAACGAGAAGCGCAAGGCAGGAATCAAGTCCGCCCGAAATGCCAACGACCATCTTTTTGGAATAAGACGACTCAACTCTGTGCGCCAACGCCTGAGACTGAATAGTCAAGATAGTTTCGCATCTGCGAGCCAGCTCGGCTTTATCGGCAGGAGTGAAGGGATGAGGATCAATGAATCTTGTAAGCTCTGTTTTCTCCTCGCAAAGATCGAATTCTATCTCGGAATATTCGTTTCCTTTGGTATCCTTTGAGAAGGTATTGCAGGCTCTGCGCGCGCGAACGATCTTCTGCAGATCTATCTCGCTGATGACCATATCGCCAGCATCAAATTCAAAGGGCTTTCTCTCTGCAAGCAGTGATCCATTCTCAAAGATCATACAGTGGCCCGACAAGACCGAACTTGAGGTCGATTCGCCGAGTCCGAGGCTCGCGTAAATATATCCTGACATAGTACGGGTAGACTGAACCCTAACTAACGATCTGCGGTAATCCTCCTTGCCGACCGTTTCGCTGGAAGCAGAGGGATTGGCAATTATCGTAGCACCCGCCGCCAACGCGTTAGACGGGGGATCGAATACCCAAATATCCTCACAGATCTCTACACCTATGCGTAATGAGGGCATCTGTCGGCAAACGAACATCTGCTTAAGCCCAAACATAACCACATTATCATCAAAAACGTAAGCAAAGTTATCATCGGGAGCAGGGGTATACGCTCTCATTTCAAAATATTCGGTATGATTTGGTAGATTTTTCTTAGGCACGAGTCCGAGAAGCTGACCGCCAGAAACGACAGCAGCGCAGTTGTATATTTTGTCACTGTACTCGATGGGCAGACCGATGATAGATATCATGTCGAACATAGCAGTCGCCAAAATATATTCACGCAGTCCGTCAAGCGCGCCGCGGAGGAGCGTTTCGGTATTAAAAAGGTCACCGCAAGAATACCCCGTAAGCGTAAGCTCGGGGAAAACGAGCACCTTTACACCCGCCTCGCTTGCTCTCGTTGCAAGATCGATGCAGGCCTTGGTATTGAAAACAGTATCGGCAAGCTTTATCGTGGGCGTTGCCGACGCCACCTTGATATAACCGTCTCTCATAGATCACAGTCCTTTTCATTATTTATAAACTTATGATATCACAAAACAAGGCAAAAAACAAGAGCATATCACAAATTTTTGACAAAAAACCGCCGTAGAAGTACAATTCTTTACTTTGCGCCAAAAAAACACACAAAAATTCCCGAAATGCGACGATCTCGGGAATTTTTTGTGTCAAATTATTTTACAAGCTGTCTCTTGATCTTTTTAGTGGTAGTTTTTTCGAATTCGGTCTTTCTGACCTCAACTGCCTTGATCTGCTTGTAGCTAGGAAGTCTCTTATTCGTTGCGTTGATCGCTTTTCTGATAGTATCCTTTACGGTAGCATCGTCAACGTCCTTGGGGAACTTTGTAAAATCGGGATAAACGACCGCAGTAAGAACAACCTCGTCACTGTCGGGATTCTTTCTGCCGACAACGCAGGATTCGCTGATCGTGTCGATAGCGTCAAGATATTCCTCGATCTCCTCGGGGAATACGTTTTTGCCGTTTTCAAGCACGATAACGAACTTGATTCGTCCCGTAAGATAGAGATAGTTGTCATTGTCGAGATATCCTACGTCGCCCGTGCGGAACCAGCCGTCATCGGTAAAGACATCAGCGTTTGCCTCGGGATTATTATAGTAGCCGATCATAACGTTGTCGCCCTTGACCTGAACCTCACCCATAGCGTATCCCTCGGGAGTTTCCTCTCCGTTAGGATCAATGCGGACCTTGCAGCAGGGGACGGTAGGACCGATAGCTCCAAGCTTTCTTGCATAATAGGGGGTAACCGAAACCAGAGGCGAGCATTCGGTAATACCGAAGCCCTCAAATACGGAAATTCCAAACTCTTCAAAAGCAACTATAAGATCGGGATTAAGCTTTGCACCGCCGCAGATAATGTGGTCAAGTCTGCCGCCAAATGCCGCAAGAACCGACTTGAAAAGGGTCTTTCTCATATCGATTCCGACCTTCATCATACCTCTCGACACACCGAGCGCCGCTTTGAGAACCTTATCCTTGCCCGTACGCTCTGCCTCGGACCAAATTCTCTTATACATCGTGTTGAGGAACATCGGCACAAGCACAAGACCAGTAGGCTTGAAAAGTGCAAAGTTCTTCATGACATGACGTAACGAATCGTTAATACAGATAGTAATACCGAAGCAGCTTGCCGCAAGCAAACACATAAGCTCGTAAGTATGATGAACGGGAAGCACCGACACAAGAACGTCGTCGGGAGTAAAGCATACCGACTGGATCGCCGATCTGACTGCAGAGAAAATGTTATTCTGCGAGAGCATTACGCACTTGCTCGTACCGGTAGTACCCGAGGTAAAGAGCATTTCGCACATAGTGTCGCGATTCTGAACTCTTCCGACAGTATATCCGTCTTCAAGATGTTTTGCACCTATCTCCAAAAAATCCGCAAAGGGAATTATCTTGTCGGAAGCTTCACCGTTAAAGCTGATAGGAATAAAGCGCTTCAGAGTGGGATGGGATTCGATCGTTCCCGCAAGCTTTTCGTTAAACGACTTTGAATAGATGATAGCGTCAGCCTCAACCATCTGGAGAAACTTCTCGATCTCAGGAACCGCAAGCTCCTTATCCATAGGGATGATAATAGTACCGGATGCCAAAGCGCCCATGTAGCTGCAGAGCCACTGAGGCGAAGTATCTCCTATAACTGCAACTCGCTTACCCGAAAGACCAAGCTTGTCGAACGCCGCCGCAACCTTATTGACCGTATCATACACCTCGGAGTAGGTCATTTCCAAAAGGGTATTGTTCTCAAAATATTTGTAGCAGACCTTATCTCCGTGGGACTTGATATATCCTATAACGTCATTTATATCCCATACCAAAGGGAGCTCTCGCTCCATTTTCTTTCTGTTAGGAATCTTAGTGTTGCTCATATCTATACAATCCTTTCTTAGATAAATCGATCATGCCTCGACCTGTTTCTCAATGATACCGTTAATAGAAACGACTACCTTTAAAAAGCTTTTTATCTCATACTCGCCGACCTTACTGCCAAGCTCAGCAAAATACTCCTCAATAGCGTTCTTTATATCACAGATCACTTCCTTACCTCTTTCGGTAAGTATGTATTTGTTTCTGTACTTTCTGCCGTCGTGAAATTTTGCGTTGGTACAGATAAATCCGCCCTTGATCAGATCGGCGGTGGTCCGCGAAACGAAAGCCTTGTCCACGTTGCAGTCCCGTGATATTTCTGTAGGTGTCAATCCGTCAGGGGAAAGATCAATGTGCATCATACAAGTGAAATGCGCGTTTCTTATGCCAAGTTTTGCGGTCTTTTCCTGCTTTATTTTGCTTATCTTTTTACTGATATTTTCGATACAAACCGCAATTTCGGAAAAATTTTCCATAAATTATTTACCTCCATAGATCAGATGCGACCCAAAAGCCTATAATTCGAGTTTCTTATCCATTGGATACAGTATACAATAAATTGCGGATTTTGTCAACAAATCAACTTCTCTTTAACACTTTATTTACAAACTGTTTGCATTAAATTTTATTGACAATGAAAGTGAATTATGATATACTGTGGTTTCAAAGTTCAATATGATTTTGAAAGGCAGAAAAAGTTATGGAAAAGGTAAGAGTGGCCGTTATCGGCCTTGGAGCAAGAGGACAGTACATTGTAAAGCCTATGCTTCTTGAAATGGACAACTGTGAGATAGTCGCAGTATGCGATCTCTACCAGGACAGAGTAGACCTTGTTGTGTCTCAGATAAAAGAGGAAACAGGCAAGGATGTTTTCGGAACTACCGATTACAAGGAGATTCTCGCTCGTAAAGACATCGATGCGGTACTTGTGATAACGTCCTGGGAAACGCACGTTAAGATAGCGTGTGATGCAATGGAAGCGGGAATACCCACAGGACTTGAGGTCGGCGGAGCGTATGATCTTGAAGAATGCTACGAGCTCGTAAGAACCCAGGTCAGAACGAAAACACCGTTTATGTTCCTCGAAAACTGCTGCTACGGCAGATTTGAAATGATGGCAATGAACATCGTAAAACAGGGACTTTTCGGCGAGATAGTTCACTGTGAAGGTGCATATCAGCACGACCTTCGCACCGAGGTTCTTCGCGGAGAGGAAATGCGTCATTACCGCCTTAACAATTATATTAACCGTAATTGCGAAAATTATCCCACTCACGAGCTTGGCCCCATAGCACAGATACTCGATATAAATCGTGGAAACCGTATGCTGTATCTGACCTCGATGTCCTCGAAGTCGGTCGGACTTAACGACTACGCAAGACTTCACCCCGACACGATTCAGAGCAAATTCATCGATCAGAAATTCAATCAGGGTGATATAGTAACGACCAACATTATGTGCTCCAACGGCGCGACGATCTCTCTTATGCTCGACACCTGCTGCGGTCGTCCCTACAGCCGTAACTTCACGGTCCACGGCACACGCGGAATTTACAGAGAAGACGGAAACTACGTTTATTTCGACACCGATTTCGACGAGGCATCGCATTGGAATTGGTCACCCAACTGGAACAACGCTCTCGATGTATATGCCGAAAAATACGATCACCCCGTATGGAAGAAATTCCTTTCCGACGGAGTTCGCGGTGGACACGGCGGTATGGACTACCTCGTTTACAACGAGTTCTTTAATTACGTAATTAATGGCGGCAAATCTCCCATTGACGTTTATGACGCAGCAGCGTGGATGTGCATAACTCCGCTTTCCGACATATCGATCCGCGAGGGAAGCAGACCCGTTGAGATACCCGATTTTACACTTATCAAATAACGCAAAACGGATACTCCGAAATCTCGGAGCATCCGTTTTTTTAGTTTATTTCTTTCTCATTCGCTTTATTTTTTCCTCGTCGGGAGTAACGAATGCAGACCAGTTGTTATGATAGATAACGAATCCGGGCTTCGCCCCCGAAACCTTCTTTACTCCGCGTGCAAACAGGTAATCAACCTCAACTCCCGCCGTACCCTTTGCCTTGGAGTAATAAGCCGCGATCTCGCAAGCATCGGTGAAATCCTCGGCAGGCGGTTCCTCGCCGTTGGTTATCAATAAAACGTGCGAGCCTGCCATATTCTTGGCGTGGAACCAATAATCGTGCCTCTCGGCAAGCTTGTGGGTGATATATTCGTTTTGATAGTTATTCTTGCCGCAAAGCACACGGTAGCCGTTCGTGGTCACAAATTCAGCAATCACGGGTGCGGGATGCTTTTTTGGGGAACTATATCCCTTCATTTTGGAGGCGTATCCGCTTCTGTACAGCTCGTCGCGGATCTCGGCAAGGTCGGCGGTGGTCTCCGCCTTCGTCAGTGCATCAAACACCGAATATACGTATTCAAGCTCGCTCCTTGCTATATCAAGCTGCTTTGCAAGCTCGACCTTTGCGGTCTTTGACTTGTTGTAAAGCTTGTAATATCTCTGCGCGTTGGCGGCAGGGGAAAGCCTCTCGTCAAGCTCGATAAGCACCGTGTCAAAGTTTTGCTTGTCCTCGTTCCAACTCTCGTAATCAATGAGTTCGACTGCTTTGTCTCCGCGCTTCAGTTTATACATATTAGCAGTAATTAGGTCGCCGTATTGCTTATATTTCTCGCCCTTGGCGCAGTCGGCAAGCTCCTTTTCCTGAACGTCGATCTTCTTGATCAATCTCGCCTCGGCGTGAGTTAACAAGCCAAGAATATCAGCCGCACGCTGTCTGACTCGCTGCTCGCGGTCACGGCTCGCAAAATAAAGATCAAGTGCCTCACTTGCGCTATCAAAGGCTCTGTGCTCAAAGCCGGATCCGTAGTAGCCAAGATCAACAAACGCATATTCGATCGGAGCGTTATTTTCAAGAATGACCGTAGGTGCAAATTCGCCTCTCGACATCGCCTCAAATATAAGTGCAAACGAGGAATAAAGCTTCTCGCAGCCCACCTCACACGTCGCCGCGTCAAAACGACCGCAGGCACGATAAACGATTTCTCGTGCAACGCTAGTCGATATTCCGAGATAAGCCGACGTTATAAACTTATCCACACCCTTTTCGGCAGGGAAAACGGCAAATGCGGCAGAGAACTCGTCAAAATTCGTTTTTGTGGGATCAAGCTTATTCTGGGCGGGAGGAAGCTCGTAGGTCATACCGGGCAGGACCTGACGAAGACTGCTCGTGGTAAAATCAATAGTTTTCAGCGCAGAGATCACCTTTAGCTTTTCGTCCGCGAAAATAAGATTGCTGTATTTGCCCATAACCTCGGCAATGAGATACTTTTTGCATTCAAAGCCCATCTCATCTCGTGTATCGAAGGTAAGCTTCACGACACGCTCAAAACCGAGCTGCTCGATCTCCGAAAGACTGGCACCAGTCAAATGCTTGCGAAGAAGCATGCAAAACATCGGCGCTTGCATCGGGTTTTCCTTCTGAACCGAGGTAAAGCTTATTCGGGGGCAATTAGAGCCCGCATTTATAAGCAGACGCTTGCCACCGCAAGTAGTTCTCATCTGCAATATTATCTCATCCCGTTCGGGCTGATATATTTTCTCAATTCTTCCGCCGCGCGCCACGCTTTTGATCTCGTGAACGACACAGGCGAGCATACCCGCATCAAATGCCATTTGTCTGACCTTTCACCGTTGTTTTTCGATTTTTTCAAATAATATTATAACACCTTATTGCATTTTTTTCAAGATGGTGATATAATTATTTTATATATTGTCGGTAAAAATGCCCCAATATTGTAAAATCCTTGCAGAAAAGGAGCAAAAAATGAGTACAAATGTAAAAAACGTTATCGGCATAGACGTCGGCGGAAGCACTACCAAGATAGTTGGCTTCAGAATGGGAGACAACGGTGACAATCAACTGATATCGCCGTTTCTCGTCAGAGCGACCGATCCCATAACCTCAATATACGGAGCTTTCGGTAAATTCATTGCCGAAAATAACCTTTCTCTCAGCGACATCGACCGCATTATGATCACGGGAGTTGGCTCTACCTATATGCAAAAGCCGATCTATTCCTTAGATTGCAATACCGTTCCAGAGTTCTCGGCTGCAGGCATCGGCGGACTCTATCTTTCGGGTCTCGACGAGGCGATCGTCGTCAGTATGGGCACGGGAACTGCACTTATCCACGCGAAAAAAGAGGGAAGCGACACCAAGATAAACTACCTCGGCGGTACGGGTGTCGGCGGCGGTACGCTTCTCGGTCTTACTAAAAAAATGACGGGAATTGACACGGTCGAGCACATCGAGGAGATATGTGCGGACGGAAACCTCGCCAATATCGACCTTCGCGTCGGAGACATCTCCAAAAACGCCAAGTTCACGGGCATAAACGAAAATCTGACCGCATCTAACTTTGGCAAGCTTTCGGATATGGCAAGCAACAGTGATATTGCGCTCGGCGTTGCAAATATGGTCGCAGAGACCATCGCTATGATGGCAGTATTTACCGCAAGAGGTCACGGGATCAAGAACGTAGTTCTCATCGGCAACCTCACAACCATCAAGCCCGTCCGCGACGTTTTTGAAAACCTCACGTCCTTTGGGATCAATTTTATAATTCCCGAAAACGCAAGCTTCGGCACGGTAATCGGCGCGGCACTTTATAACAATAGACTCTGATCAAAATTTTTCAAAAAAATTCTATTTCAGGAGAAACAAAAATGAAAAAAATATCAATATTGGCTCTCATTCTCGTTTTGGCACTCTGTCTGCCATTATTGGCGGCATGCGGCGACAACTCTAACAACGGGGAAGAATCCTCGAATGCCACTACCGAGGAAACGACCGCAGTAGTTGCAGAAACAACTAAAACCTCCGAGCAAACTACAGATATTACCGAAGTAACGTCCGTAACTTGCGGGGAAACTACCGATATTACCGAGGAAACCACGCTTTCTTGCGGCGGAGACACCCAGGAAACTATCGAAACCACGGTCAATACCGAGGAAACGACTAATGCATCTGAAACCACGGTTGACACCTCAGAGACAACCAACGATCCCGAAACTACGATCGATGTCTCTGAAACGACCGGCGCTCCTGAAATTACCGATCTTCCCGAGACCACCGAAACTCCCGAGGAGACCGAAACCGAGCTCGACGAGACCTTTGTTGCAAGCGAAGGCTTGAACTTCACCTCTAACGGCGACGGCACTTGCTACGTAAGCGGAATGGGAACTTGTACCGACACTACCATCGTCATTCCTTACTCGTCTCCGGATGGTGACATCGTCACCGGAATTGGCGAGCATGCGCTCTCATCCTGGGATAGCTTTACCCGTGTCGTTTTTGTCCTAAGTACTGAACTTACAACGATTGACAATTGGGCTTTCAATCATTGCGGCAACCTCACGAGCGTTATTTTCGGAAAAAACAGTCAGCTTACAAGTATTGGCAACTATGCGTTCAACGGTAACACAAATCTTACAAGCGTCGCTTTTGGAAGAAACAGCAAGCTCACAAGCATTGGCGAACGAGCATTTGATACTTGCCCTAACCTTACCAACGTACTTATCCCAAGTAGCGTCACGAGCATCGGTCTGGATGCTTTCTACGATTGCACAAATCTTATTCAAAAAGAAAATGGCGTTCATTACGTGGGCAAATGGGTAGTTGACGTCGATGAAAGCGTCGCGGAAGAAGTGACCTTGCGTAAGAACACAGTTGGTATTGCAGATCAAGCTTTCTATCGTTTCAAAGAAAATATTACCAGCATAACGCTCCCCAGCAGTGTCAAATACGTTGGAGCTTCTGCATTCTCCAATTGCACAAATCTCACAAGCGTTGTTTTCGGCAATAACGGCAAGCTTATAAGCATCGGAGACGTCGCATTCAATAATTGCTCGGCTCTTACAAGAGTAGATCTCGGAGAAAACAGCAAGCTTGAAAATATAGGCCAATATGCATTCAACGAGTGTTCAAAGCTTTCTGAAATAATACTCCCCGACACTCTTAAGAGTATTGGAGATTATGCATTCTACAAGTGCGAAAGCGTTACTAGCGTAACGATTTCTGATCACATAACAAGCATTGGCGACTATGCATTTTATAATTGCTACGGTCTTGAAAGCATAATCTTTGGAGAAAACAGTCAGCTTAAGACTATCGGAAATTGGGCATTCGACGGTTGCTATAATATCCTGAACAGTATAACCATTCCCGCCAGCGTTACAAGCATCGGTAAATATGCGTTCTCCTATTGTTCAGGTATCACAGAATTTGTTTTTGAAGAAAACAGCCAGCTTACAAGTATCGATAATTTTGCATTCTCTCATTGTTATGGCGTTGAGAGTATCACTATCCCTGCCAGCGTCATAAGCATTGGTGAATATGCGTTTTGTGATTGCGACAGTCTTAAGAGCGTTGTTTTTGAAGACAACAGCCAGATTATTAGCATCGGTGATTATATCTTCTATAGCAGTGAAGCACTTGAGAGTGTCGACTTTGGTGAAAGCAGTCAACTTGAGAGTATTGGAAAAGAAGCATTTAAAGACTGCCCCAGCCTTATCAGCATAGCCATCCCCGATAAAGTTACATCTATTGGCAAACAAGCATTCTCCCGCTGCACAGCGCTTGAGAGCGTAACGTTTGGAGAAAACAGTCAGCTTACAACCATTGCCGATTGGGCGTTTGAAATCTGTCCAATAGTTACGATAAATATTCCTGCAAGTGTTACAAGCATTGGTGAAGGAGCATTCTCCTACTGTAACAGCCTTACAAGCATAACCGTTGATGAAAACAACGAAAACTATTCGTCCATAGACGGTAATTTGTACAGCAAAGATGGTTCCACACTCATAAAATATGCTATGGGAAATGCTGCCACAACCTTTGTTATTCCGGATTCCGTTACAAATATTGCTATTAGGGCTTTCGAAAACAGCCTAAATCTTACAAGCATTGTTTGCAATGAAAACAGCCAGCTTGTAGACATTGGAAACTATGCATTGGCAAGTTGCGGAAACCTTGCGACCATAACAATATCAAATAAAGTTACAAGTATCTCCGAGGGTGCTTTCCTACACTCCAATAATTTCTCTGAAGTCTATTATTTTGGAACAGAAGAAGAATGGGGAAATATAATGATCGGATCAAATAATTCCAGTTTAACACAAGCCACGATAGTTTACAACTATACTCCCGAAGAATAATTTATAATCCAAAGCGCGAGGACAACCTCGCGCTTTATCTTTTTTCAAACAAACACAGAAGATAACACATTTTTTGAAAAAACTCCGAAAAATCATTCAACTTTCCTTGAAAATTACTTGACTTAACGACTTTTCGGTGATATAATTATATAGTTAATGTAAAAAACGAAAGGAATCTTATCCTATGAAGTGGACATCACTCAACGACTTAAGAGAGAAATATCTCTCCTTCTTTGAATCCAAGGGACACCTCCGTCTCCCTTCGTATTCTCTCGTTCCTCATAACGACAAATCACTTTTACTTATAAACTCGGGCATGGCGCCTATGAAAAAGTTTTTCACGGGCGAGGAGGTTCCTCCTTGCAACCGCGTGACCACATGCCAGAAGTGCATCAGAACCCCCGACCTTGAGCGCGTAGGTCACACCGCGCGCCACGGCACGTTCTTTGAGATGCTCGGCAACTTCTCCTTTGGAGATTATTTCAAAGAGGAGGCTATCGCTTGGTCTTGGGAATTCCTCACGGGCTGGCTCGAGATCCCCGCGGATCTTCTTTGGCCCTCCATCTACGAGCACGACGAGGAGGCTTACGACATTTGGGTAAATAAGATTGGCGTAGACCCCGCACACGTCGTACGTCTCGGCAAAGCAGACAACTTCTGGGAGCACGGAAGCGGCCCCTGCGGTCCTTGCTCGGAGATCTACTTCGACAGAGGCATCAAGTACGGCTGCGGAAGCCCAGACTGTAAGCCCGGATGCGATTGCGACAGATTTATGGAGATCTGGAACAACGTATTCTCGCAGTTCAATAACGACGGTCACGGCAACTACACCGAGCTCGCGCAGAAGAATATCGATACGGGTATGGGACTTGAGCGTCTCGCTTGCGTAATGCAGGGCGTTGACAATATGTTCGAGGTCGATTCTATCCGTAAGGTCATCGACAAGACCTGCGAGATCGCAAATAAGACCTACGGTGACAATGCAGAGAACGATATTTCTATCCGCGTTATAACCGACCACTCCAGAAGCGCAATGTTTATGATATCCGATGGCGTAATTCCTTCCAACGAGGGAAGAGGCTACGTCCTTCGCCGTATAATCCGTCGTGCATGCCGTCACGGCAAGCTTCTCGGCATCAATCACGCATTCCTTGTTGATACCGTTACCGTTGCTATTAACGAAAGCTGCCGCGCATACCCCGAGCTCGAGGAAAAGCGCGACTATATACTCAAGGTCATCTCTATGGAGGAGGAGCGCTTCGACGCAACCGTTGACGCAGGTCTCTCGATCCTCTCCGACCTCATTCGCGGCGCTATCGCAGACCATGCCGACACTATCTCTGGCGAAGAAGTATTCAAGCTCTACGATACGTTCGGATTCCCGATCGATCTTACCCGTGAGATCGCGGCAGAGAGCAACCTCAAGATCGACGAGGAAAAGTTTGTTGCACTCATGCAGCAGCAGAAGATCCGCGCAAGAGAAGCAAGAGCAAATATCGGCGGATGGGACGAGTCCTCCAAGTCACTCATCTCCGACCTTTCCAAGACCGAATTTACAGGATACACCGACTACAGAAGCGAAGCTAAGGTAATTGCAATTCTGACCGACGAGGGAAGTGTTGACAGCGTTTCCGAGGGCGATTGTACCGTTATTCTTGACCGTACCCCCTTCTACGGAGAAGGCGGCGGACAGGTTGGTGACACGGGTACTATCTACTCCGACAAGTTCCTTGGAACAGTTTATGATACCAAGAAGACCGACGGCGTATATCTCCACCTTTGCACAGTGGCAAACGGCGAGCTTAAGGTTGGTGATGCTGTCACCGCAGATATCAACGATTCCAAGCGTATGGCTACCTGCCGCAATCACTCCGCGGCTCACTTGCTTCAGGCGGCGCTCCGCGCAGTCCTCGGCAACCACGTAGAGCAGGCAGGCTCTTACGTCAACGAAGACGTATGCCGCTTCGACTTCACTCATTTCGCGGCACTTACTCCCGACGAGATCAAAAAGGTTGAAGCCCTTGTAAACGTAAACATCCTCGCCGCAAACGATATCGTAACCATGGAGACCGACATCGAGACTGCAAAGAAGAACGGCGCTATGGCTCTCTTCGGAGAAAAATATGGAAACATCGTCCGCATGGTCAAGATGGGTAATTTCTCGACCGAGCTTTGCGGCGGAACACACTGTAATAACACAGGCAAGATCGGTCTGTTCAAGATAACCTCCGAGTCCAGCGTAGCCGCAGGCGTGCGCCGTATCGAAGCTGTTACGGGAACAGGTGTCCTCGCACTCATCGCATCGAAGGACAAGCTCATAGCTGATACCGCGGCAGAGCTTAAGGTTCAGAACCCCGCAGATATCACCAAGAGGGCTGCTCAGCTTCAGAGTGAGATCGCCGCTATGAAGAAGGAGATCGAGTCTCTTAACTCCAAGCTCGCAGGCAGCAAGCTCGACGACGTTCTTGCAAGCGCAGTATCGGTTGGCGCTGTCAAGCTCGTAACCTATATTGCAGACGGTATGGAGATCGATGCGGCAAGAAGCCTTTCCGATAAAATTAAGGCTGATCACGCCGACACCGTAGCAGTTATCGCAGTAAAGTCGGGCGACAAGCTCAACTTCATCGCGGTTGCAGGTAAGGATGCGGTTTCCGCAGGCGCACACGCAGGCAAGCTCGTCGGCGCAGTTGCGGCAGTAACCGGCGGCAAGGGTGGCGGTCGTCCCGACTCGGCTATGGCTGGCGGACGTGACGTCTCCAAGATCGCAGAAGCACTTGAGACTGCAAAGGCTACCCTTGAGGGTATGTTAAAGTAAA
Source organism: Clostridia bacterium (assembly GCA_017536475.1). Taxonomy (GTDB): domain Bacteria; phylum Bacillota; class Clostridia; order Oscillospirales; family CAG-272; genus SVTX01. Next base: position 157,507 of record JAFXHH010000003.1, on the reverse strand, counting down.
ATAAAAGAACGAGGGAGATCTTTCTCCCTCGTTTCAATATACTATCAAAAAAACGCGTCTGGTAATAACAGACGCGTTTTTTATTATCCCTTAAAAGTATTTAAAGCCGCAGACTCTTTCATTGCCTGAATGACCGCACGAGGTTTTTTTGCCTTGAAAATAGCCGATCCCGCTACGATGATGTTAGCGCCCGCAGAGGTCAGAAGTCCGACGTTCTCGGCATTGATGCCGCCGTCAACCTCGATGTCGAGATTGATTCCTCGCTCGGAGGCGTATCTGCGGAGCGTCGAGACCTTTTCAAGCGTCTCGGGAATAAGCGACTGACCGCCAAACCCGGGCTCAACCGTCATAATAAGCGCCATATCGATGTGATTGATCAGAGGGAAGAGATGCTCGACCGGGGTTTTCGGCGAGACCGCAATACCCGCCTTCATTTCGTACGAATGAATAAGATGGATCACAGACATCGGATTTTCGCAAGCCTCGTAATGCACGGTAATAATATCCGCGCCCGCCTTGACGAATCTGTCTATGTATCTCTCGGGACGTTTTATCATAAGATGAACGTCAAAAATCATATCGGTGCATTTTCTGATGCCCGAAATAAGCTCGGGACCAAAGCTGATATTGGGAACGAATGCGCCGTCCATAATATCGAGATGCAGATACTGAGCTCCAGCCTCGTCAACTCGCTTTATATCTGCAGCCAGATTTGAGTAATCAGCCGCAAGCAGAGAAGGGGCAATATATATCATAAAAACACCTGACCTTTCGTGATAAAATTTGTGTGTCGATTGTTGTGGAATTATATCTCCAAAGCTCATAAAATGTCGTAAGGCAACGCTTCGGGGATAGCCTTTTTCGTCGTTAAAAAAATGGATGTAAACAAAATGCAGGGCATTTCCGTGGCGATCATATAGGGATCGTTGCAAAAGCGGCGATCCCAACCGCAAATCACTTTTTTTGAAGCAAGCAGACCGCGTGAGCCGAAATGCCAAGACCCTCGCCCGTAAATCCAAGCTTTTCCTCGGTAGTTGCCTTAACGCTGATGTTTTCAACGTCGGTATTGAGTGTCGCGGCGATATTTTCGCGCATTTTTTCGATATGCGGCGCCATTTTAGGAGCTTGTGCAATGACCGTTGCATCAACGTTGCCGATCACATAGCCTTTTTCTCTCATTATCTCGGCAACACGCGCGCACAAGGCAAGACTGTCCGCGCCCTCGTATGCAGGGTCGTTATCGGGAAACAGATGACCTATATCGCCAAGCGCAAGAGCACCTATGATCGCGTCCATAACAGCGTGGACAAGCACGTCGGCATCGGAATGTCCGAGCAAGCCCTTGCAATAGGGAATATCAACGCCGCCGATGATACATTTTCTGCCCTCTACGAGCTTGTGAACGTCATATCCGTGACCGATCCTCATGCCTTTTCACCGCCATCCTTCTTTTCAGCCTCGGCTCTCGCCTTCAAGATCGCCTCAGCAAAATAGATATCCATAGGCTCTGTAACCTTGATGTTTTCTCGCGAGCCCTCGACAAGCTTGACAGGGATCCTTATATGCTCAAGCAGAGAAGCGTCGTCCGTACCTTCGAACTTTTCGTCGCGAGCAACGTATGTAGCCGCACGGAAAGCATTGGTCTTAAATATCTGCGGAGTCTGCGCCTGCCAGGTCAGCTTTCTCTCGGGAGTGCTCTCAATAAACGCACTCTTATCTCCGATCTTGACGGTATCCACCGCTTTGATCGCCAGAACAGCACCGCCGTGCAGATATGCGCTGTGGCATACTCTTGAGATCATCTCCTGCGTAATAAGACATCTCGCCGCATCGTGAATTGCGATAAACTTCGACTTGCTATTGACCGCATCCGAGCCGAATCTCGCGGATTCCTGCCTCGTCTGACCGCCCTCGATCACCTTAAAAGACTTCGTGATACCGTATCTTTCGGCAAATCCATCGTATTTGCTTACCTCATCCGCCTTTGCAACGAGAACTATCTCGTCGATAAAGGGGGATTTTTCAAATTCTATCAAGGTACGCGCAACGACGGGAAGTCCGCCGATCTCAAAGAACTGCTTGGTCGTATCTCCTCCCATGCGCGAGGATGCACCTGCCGCAAGAATGACCGCCGACGTATAATATTTCTTTTCTGTCTTTCCGATTATCGCACGCAAAACCTCCGCTATCTTGTGAGGCTTGTCCTGTCTTTCAGCCATTATAAAACACGCCCTTCCTTAAATCAGTTTTCTTTTTCTATCTCGGCAAGCATATTGACTCTGTCAGTATGTCTGCCGCCCTCAAACTCGGTATCAACAAAGAGGTCTACCATATCGCAGGCAAGTCCCGCGCCAACGACACGACCGCCGAAACAGAGAACGTTTGCATCGTTGTGCATTCTGGTCATTCTTGCAGAAAACGTATCGGAGCAACAAGCCGCACGGATTCCGTTATGCTTGTTAGCCGCGATCGATATACCGATACCTGTTCCGCAAACGAGAATGCCGCGCTCAAATTCGCCAGACTGTATTCTCTTGCAGAGTGCACGGGCATAATCGGGATAATTGCAGGACTCGGTAGAGTAGGTACCTACGTCTGTAACCTCGATGCCTCTTTTTTCAAGATGCGCGATAACCTCTTTTTTAAGCTCAAAGCCTCCGTGATCGGAGCCAATAACAATCTTTTTCATAATCAAACACCATTCCGTTTTTATTTTCAGTTAAGTCCGAGTCGCTCGTTTCTCTCGCGCTCTGCCTGAGAGGGACGAAGGTAGATCGGTACGATCTGCGCGTCTGTGAGCACCTCTCCAAGCTTATATTTTTCAATCGCGCAGCAGGCAACGCTGTACGCGCTTTGTAATCTTGATCTTTCGGGGACAAACCCGATTTTTGTCTTTTTAAATCCCTTTTCCGTTATGGAATATCCGTCTCCGCAAAGAAATATCGGCTTATCCATCGCGCAAAGTTCCTCGTCGAGTTCGTAGATTGAAAGAGCTCTGTCGGGGCAGAGCCGTTTTATTGTCGAGCCGTCAGACTCAAACAAGGCGTTGTAGACCTGATTTCTTCGGGCGTTCATAACGGGGCACAGTATACCGCTATAGCCCTTTAAATTGTAAGCAAGCGCATCAAGTGTTGAGACCGACACGCAGGGCTTGTTTTTTCCGTAAGCGAGACCCTTGATCGTTGCAACACCTATTCTGACTCCCGTAAACGATCCGGGGCCGGTGCTGCAGGCAAAGAGCTCGATCTCGTCAAGATCGGTCTCGGATATCTTCAATATTTGTTCAACGACGGGCAGAAGCGTTTGCGAATGGGTGTTGCCCGTATTCACAGTCATTTCGGCGATCAGTCGCGTATCATCACAGATTGCGGCAGAGCAAACGTCGGCAGTCGTATCAAGAGAAAGTATCTTCATTTCAATTCAAGCTCCAATGTAACTTATAACGATATTTCGCTTATTGCCAAGATCCGCCTTCTCGATCTCGACCTTAATGTAAGAATCAGGAAGTGCGTAGGGGATCATCTCACACCATTCGGCAATGCAGACCGCATCGGCGCGCAGATAATCGTAAAATCCTATCGAATACAGGTCGTCCTCATCTGCAATGCGGTACATATCAAAGTGATAAACTCTCTTGATTCCACCGGTGCCGACGGGGCATTTGTATTCATTGACAAGAGCGAAGGTGGGGGATTTGACCGTAGATGCGGGACAGAGCTCCGAGCAAAAACCTCGCACAAATGCGGTCTTTCCCACTCCAAGATCTCCGTACATAGCGACAAATCTCGGCAAGGAGGTATCGCCTGACATCAATCGGGCAAGCGACCGACCGACCGCTTCGGTCATATCCGTGCTTTCAGTAAATTCTTTAATGGGAAAATTCATAATATAAAACCCGTGTTAACGAAGCGTTTTTTCCATAGACTCTATCGCGGCAATAAATCTTGCATCGTTTCTGATGCCCGCCCAGATACGATTAGAAAATCGACCGCGCAAAAGCTTGCCACAAAGCGTCAGGCCCTCAAAGCCCTCAGGCTTTTCGTTCTTGTATTCAATAGTATTGAGCAGAACGGAAGCGTATCTCGCGCTATCGGGAAGAGAATCAAACGCGATCGCATACTTTGCCATCTTCTCAACGCATCTTATAGCGGTAGCACGGTCGCCCTTGAGCAGATAAAGCATCGCTAACTGACGGTAGGAATTTGCAAGTCTGTCGTTATAATAAAGATACTCGCCACCAAACACGACCTCGAAAAGTGCCACGCCCTTTTCCATGATCTCTATCTTTTCGTCTATCGTGTAGTGATCCTCGGAGATGTCGGGAACACAAGCAATATTGTACATGTGCCACCACATATTGTCGGCAAACTCCATAATATTGACCTGCGCCTGCTTGAATGCAGTCTCGCCCGTAAGCACAGTCGCCTTGACGATCTCCTTACTGTAATCCATTCCGTGAAGCTTGTCGGCAATATCGAGAGCCATCCTGTCATTTCCAAGCTGATGAGAATAAATGTCGCAAAGAGTCTTTTTTGTCTCGTCGCGAAGCTCGTCATCGGTGCAAAATTCGAGAATATGATTGCAAAGCGAAACCGCCTCCATAAGATCGTTCTTTCTCGGCTTACCGCTTGCAGAAATTGCGGAAAGAACCTTAGCAAGCTGAAGCTGGATCTCATAAGAGGAGGGAATCTCGGCATAAGCCTCGCGCAACAGAGCAAGACACTCACCAAGCTTTTCGTTATCTGCAAGAAGCTCGGCGTTTTCAAGATATTCCTTTATTTTAGATTCCTTCTGCACGCTGTCGTAGCAAAGAAGCTCGTCCATGCCGATTCCGAAGAAATCAGCGATCAGAGGAAGCGTCTCGATATCGGGATAGCAGATCTCGGATTCCCAACGGGAAACCGCCTGCGGAGTAACGCCAAGATAAGCGGCAAGCTTGTCCTGGGTAACGTCGTTATTCTTTCTGAGAAGACGAATTTTCTTACCAATTTTGATCTCGATCATTTCATAAAACCTCACGATAGTAGATGTAAAACGTATTATACAGTTATATTATATATCAAGGCAGTACAAATGTCAATAATTAATTTACCGAAACAAACGAATTGTTGAAAAAATATTTTTCAAAAAAATCAAAAACCCTCTTTACTTTCGAGTGATAAAGTGGTAAAATGATAATAGTGAGCAAATATAATACAGCCTTGAATATTTCGTTCCCAAAAACAAAAATTTCAAAGAGGTATCTATGAAAAACAATCACGACGAAAACATTGAATTTCTCTACAAATGTATCGCATCTCTCGAGACCGCGGAGGAGTGCAGAAATTTCTTTGAGGACATCTGTACAAGATCTGAGCTTCAGGAAATTTCCAGACGACTCAAAGCCGCAAGAATGCTCAGCGAAGGTGTAATATACGCAGAGATCGCCGCGCAAACAGGACTCAGCACCGCTACCATAAGCCGTGTTAATCACTGCATCAAGTATGGCAACGAAGGATATCTTACTGCACTTAAAAAAATGAAATTAGAGGAAAAAAAGCACTCTAAATAGTCTCTATCCTGCAAGAAAGGTAAAAAAATGCCCGCTTACGACTCCATAGCTTCGGTGTACGATAACATAAACTCCGAGATTGATTATTCCGCATGGGCGGATTTTATTGAAAAGTGCTTTAGCAGATTTTTGCCCTCGAAGCCCGAGCTTGTCCTCGATCTCGCGTGCGGCACGGGCAGTATGACGCTTGAGCTCGCCGCCCGCGGATACGATATGATCGGTGCCGATCTCAGCGAGGATATGCTCGCCGAGGCATATGAAAAAGCCTACGACAGAGAGATGTCGGGAATACTGTTTTTAAACCAAGATATGCGCGCCTTCGAGCTTTACGGCACGGTAGGCGCTATCTGTTGTTGTCTGGACAGTATGAATTATCTCACAGGGGAGGGCGACCTCGAAAAATGCCTTTCCTGCGTGCACAACTACCTTGATCCTGACGGACTTTTTATATTTGACGTAAATACGCCGTATAAATTCGAGAAAATATACGGAAATAATCACTATATTTTTGAAGATAACGACTCATACGGAAACGTCGCATTCTGCGGTTGGCAGAATGAATACGACGAGAAAACAAAGCTCTGTAATTTCTATCTTTCGGTCTTTACCGAGGGCGAAAATGGGAAATATACCCGTGCTGACGAGGTACAGACCGAGCGCTGTTACTCAAAAGACGAGCTTACTGTCGCACTTGAACGGTCGGGCTTTGAGCTTATCGGATTTTTCGGTAATTGGGAATTTGGAGCCCCGAAAGATAGCTGCGAGCGCTGGTATATCGTTGCGCGAGCAAAAAAATAACGCAAAATATTGTTTCGCATTATAAAATTTTGAAAAGTTGCGCTCTCTAAGGGCGCAATTTTGCAAATCAACACTTAATTTGAAAGGACGTTTGATAAAAAATGGGACAGTCTAAAATATTGCGCGCCATGACGAGTGACGGAAGCGCAAGGATCCACGTAATCAATTCAACCGAGATAGTAAACAAGGCAATCGGCTATCACAACACCTCAGCCACCGCAACGGCAACGCTTGGCAGACTTCTGACCGTCACGTCTATGATGGGCTGTATGCTTGGCGACAAGGACGACACGATAACCGTATCTCTCAACGGCGACGGTCCCGCGGGCAGAGTTTTGGCGATCGGAGACTATATAGGCAATGTTCGCGGATATATTCAAAATCCCAACGTTGAGATCCCACTCAAATCAAACGGCAAGCTTGACGTCGGCGGAGCAGTAGGCAGAGGATTTCTCAACATAATCAAGGATATGGGCTCGTCGGAGTCCTATAACGGCTCGATAGATCTCGTTTCGGGCGAGATAGCCGAGGATATCACCGCATATTACGCGCAGAGTGAGCAGATTCCTACTGTTTGCGCGCTCGGAGTCCTCGTTGATACCGACCTTTCATGCAAGGCGGCGGGCGGCATTATCATTCAGCTCTTGCCCTTTGCAGACGATGAAACCGTGACGAAGATCGAGAATAACGTTCCTTTCCTTTCAAACGTATCCCGCCTTTTCGATAGCGGAATGTCAAACGAGGAGATCGCGGCGCTTGCGCTTCAGGGAATAGAATACGACCTTTTCGACTCGATAGACGTAGACTATCTCTGCACCTGCTCAAGAGAAAGAATGGAAAAGGCACTCGGATCTCTCGGTGAAAAGGACCTCCGCAAGCTCTTTGACGAGCAGATAGCCGAGGGCAAGCCCGAAGAACTCGAGGTCGAGTGCCGCTTCTGCAATTCAAAATATACCTTTACCCCTAACGACGTTTTATAAAACTATTTGTGCCGCCCACGGCGGCAGAACGGAGGTTAATATGCTCTATTCAACAACCTTGGACATTCTGGCAATAAACTTCGGCAGAGAAAAGGGAATCGACATAATTGCCGACGCGGGCTTTCCCGCCATTGATTTTTCCTTGTTCAGAGATCTCGACTTCGCGTTCGCTCCCGATTGGAAGGAGAACACCAAAAAGTTCAAAGAGATAGCAGACCGTCGCGGCGTTATCTTCAATCAGTCGCACGCCCCCTTTGGCGGCGGTTGGGAGAAATACACCAAAGAGACCGCACCTATGTTTCCTCGGCTTTTCGAGGTCGTTTCAATGCTTGGAGTAAAGCAAATAATCGTTCATCCGATACAAAAAGTCCCGTATCTTGGACGTGAGGAAGAAATGTTCGAGATAAATATGGAGTTTTACAACTCTTTGGCACCCTATGCCAAAAATTGCGGAGTAAAAATTGCCCTTGAAAACATGTGGCAAGACAGACCCGTTACACATTATATCTGTGACGACGTATGTGCTGATCCGCGTGAGATGAACCGCTATTACGACACGCTCAACGATCCCGAGGCATTTACCGTCTGTCTCGACATCGGTCATGTTGCCTTGTGCGGACGTGAGCCTCAGGACGCTATAAGAACTATCGGTCACGACCGTCTCGGTGCTCTGCACGTTCACGACGTCGACTACGTTCGCGATCTCCACACACTTCCGGGTTGCGCAAGGATCAACTGGGATGAGGTATGCCGCGCTCTCGCTGATATTGATTACAGCGGAGATTTTACGCTTGAGTCAGATAATTTTCTTCAAAAATATGACGTGGAATTCCGTCCTACCGCAACGAGATTTATGGCTGATGTTGCCAAGCATCTTACGGACAAAATCGAAGCATATAAAGCTCAGAAATAACGATAAAAAAGCTGAGGCAGATGCCTCAGCTTTTTTTGTATATTGTTTTTCAAAACTGATTTTAAGGTTTATCTTGCGTTGGTCCTCACTTTCCTCTACGCCGCATTTTTCTGTAGACCGACGGCGTAAATCCCGTGATCTTCTTGAAGGTCTTGGAAAAATAGTTGGGATTGTCAAAGGAAAGAGCATCTGATATTCCCGCAACGGACATTTCGCTCTCGCGGAGCATCTCCTTTGCCTTCTGTATCTTCAGTTTTGTAAAATATGCCATCAGAGAACTTCCCGAAGTCTTTTTAAACTGCCTGAAAATATAGGATTTATTATAGTGCAGAATGTCACATATATCCGACACCGAAAGCCGCTCGGTGATATGCTCTTTCATATATTCGATAACTCTGTCGCTTATTCTTTCGTCAAACTGCTCGCGGGGCAGAAAGACCGCCTCGGAGCTGTCACGCTCGGTCTCATTGCGCATAAGAATTATGAGCAACAGCTCAAGATAGTTTTTTATAAGCTGCTGACCGCCGAGAGAGGGGTTTTCAAGCAGCTTCATTTTTTTTAGATCGGGGTCGGAGTAGGGAAGGTCAAAGGTGCGCTTGCTTTCCTCTATAATGGCGAAAATAATATGCAAAAGACTTTTGTCCACACTCATGTGGCGGTCTTCAAAATAGCGGATCGCCTCATTTTTGCATTCAAACGAAATGATAAAGACATTGGGCGCGCGCTTTCCGTCGGCTTTGTGGGCGTGGGTCACTCCGGGCTTGTAAAAAATAACCTCTCCTTCCTTTAATAGCACCTCATTTCCGTTCGAGGAGCATATCAGATCTCCCTTGTAAGCATAGACCATCTCCCAGAAGTCGTGAGATTCCACATGGCTGACGAAATTTTTGTCAAATTCAAAGTAGTGAATGGTGACTATTTTGCTTATCACCAATAAGTTTTCGATTTTATGCTTGTAATATTTCTTTTCCATATCTTTATGGTAGCACACTTTTTTTCGTTTGTCAACAGATTAGGAATAATATTATCCTTAAAAATTTATAGTGGATTATTTTACTCATTTGGTGTATACATGTGCATTGATTTTTTCGCCAAATCAATGTAGAATATGAAATGTAAGAAGTTTAACTTTCAGGAGGACGATATGAGAGTATTGGCGATAGGGGCTCACCCCGACGATATTGAGATTGCTTGCGCGGGCACGCTTCTCAAATGTAAGGAGAGAGGGGACGAGGTATTCGTTTGCCACCTTTCCAACGGCGACTTAGGTCACGAGATAATAGAACCCGACGAGTTGGGTGTTATGCGTCAAAAAGAGGCAAAGAATGCCGGAAGCCTGGGCGGATTTACCGTTATCTGGGGCGGATTTACCGATCTTTGCATTTTTGATAACAAAGAGGCGGTGGATAAGGTAGTCAAGGTCATCCGCGATGTTGATCCCGACTTTATCATCACCCACAATCCCGACGACTATATGCCCGACCACACAGCGACCAGCAAGCTGGTATTCAGTGCCTGCTTCTCGGCGACCGTCCCTCATTACAGTGCGGAGAGTGATAAACCTGCAAAGCTGGTTCCCATTTTCTATATGGACACCCTTTGCGGCGTCAACTTTAATCCCACCGAGTACGTCGACGTTACATCCTTTATCGAAAAGAAGCTTCAGATGCTCAACTGTCACGAATCTCAAATCGTATGGATGCGCGATCACGATAACATCGACTTTCCCGATATGGTAAAGACCTGTAGCCGTTACCGCGGCTTCCAGTGCGGAGCGGAGTACGCCGAGGGATTCCGTCAGTGCCTTGTTTACTTAAAGGGAACTACAAAGAGATATTTGCCTTGATTTTGTCAAGTTTCATACATCTATTTGCACATTTGGACAACATCCTACAAACAACGATTTTAATTGCTATATAAAGGAGAATTATTATGGATTTTTTGTCAACAGTTAAGTACTCTGCCCTTGAAGGATTTTACCCCGCAGGTTGGGATTTCGCAAAGATAGACGCTTGCGTCGGCGAGCCCGAGACGGTTTGCGACCGTCAGGATTTCTGGAATCCCGATTTCACCCCCATAAAGTGCTCTAACCTCAACGAGTTTGAAACCTATATGGGTCACGAAATAGCCCTCAAGATCAAGGCGGCAAAGGATAAGGGGCAGAAGATTGCGTTTATCCTCCCCGTAGGCCCTATGGGTATGTATAAGTGGGTCGTTTACTTCCTCAAGGCTTGGAATATTTCCTGCGAGCACGTTTATACCTTCAATATGGACGAGTGGGCGGACGGCGAGGGCAATACGCTCTCCAGCGACAACCCCGGATCCTTCCAGTACGCTATGGAGCAGGCACTCTTCAATCCTCTCGGCGAGCTGACCGTTCCCAAGGATCAGAGAAACTTTGCAACAAAAACAAATCTTCCCACCTACCCCGAAAAGATCGCGGCTCTTAAGGCAGAGGGCGCTGAGCTCGTTCTCGTCTACGGCATTGGCAGAATGTGCCATATCGCGTTCTGGGAGCCCACCTTTGCGGCAGATTATGAGACCGTTGCTGAGTGGGAGAAGGCGCCCTATAGAATCGGCGCGAAGATCCACCCACTTACAGTTGAGCAAAACGCACTTACCAGCTTCAAGTCGAGAACAACTCTCGTTCCTTGCAGAGCTAACACTATCGGCCCCGGCATCTTCCTTCAGGCTGACTATGCTATCGGCGGCGCTGACGGTACACTTGGCAGAGGCATGCAGTGGCAGGGCTTGTCTCTCTGGATGACTCTACGTCACGGCAAGACCCCTTGGATCACCAGCTCCTACATCCCCACCCTCAATGGTAAGCTCTTCTTCCTTGACGAGCTGGCAGGTCCCCTTGTTGCGGAGTGCAACTGATTTATATGGCAAATAAAACAGGAATCGCCGTGGCGGGAACCATTCTGGTGGACAAGATCAATCAGATAGCGGCTTATCCTGCCTCGGGCGAATTGACGAAAATTTTGTCGTTGTCACGTGCGGTCGGCGGCGCAGTCCCCAACGTGGGCATTGATATCAAGCGAGTCGATCCCACAATACCCGTAAAAGTCGTTGGAAAGATAGGAAATGACGGTGATGGCGACTTTTTGGTGAAGACTCTTAAAGAAAACGAAGTTGACACCTCGCTTTTGGTACGCGTCGGGCTACCCACCAGCTTCACCGACGTTATGAGTATTGTGGGAGGGCAGAGAACCTTCTTTACCTACCCCGGTGCCTGCGCCGATTTCGGCTATGACGACGTTGATTTTGAGAATCTTGACGCAAAAATGCTTCACCTGGGCTACTTTTTGCTTCTTGACAAGGTAGACGGCGGCGACGGAGAAAGAATTCTCAAGCGCGCGAAGGAAATGGGCATCAAGACCTCCATCGACCTCGTCAGCGAAAACAGCGATCGCTATCACATCGTGAAAAGCTGTCTCAAATACGTGGATAACATGATTATCAACGAGCTTGAAGCCGGAATGATCGCGGAAATTGAACCAAAACGCGAAAATCTTGAAAAAATTGCCCGCGCTATTAAGGACATGGGCGTTTCCGAGCGAATTATCATCCATATGCCCGAGATTTGCGTTTGTCTCTCCGATAACGGTTTTTTCGAGTTTCCCTCATGGGATCTGCCTAATGGATTCATCAAGGGCAAGACCGGTGCGGGTGATGCGTTCTGCGCAGGCGCACTTATCGGCATCTATCGCGGACTTGAGGAGATGGGAATACTTACGCTTGCCTCCAAGGCGGCAACGGTTTCGCTGTCTGCCCCCGATTCTATCGGTGGAATGATGACTGAAGCGGAGATTGATGCGCTCCTCACCGAAATGAATATTACATTTTAAAAAGGAACAAATATATGCTTGTAAATTTAAATGACGTATTAAAAAAAGCCCAAGAGGGCAAATATGCAGTCGGTCTTTTCAATACCACCGACAGCGATATGCTTCAGGCGGTCATTGATGCAGCAGAGGAACTGAATTCCCCCGTAGTCATCGGTACTGCCGAGGTTCTTTTGCCGTATGGCGAGCTTCAGTTGATCGCGCCTTCGGTCATTGCGGCGGCGAAGAGGGCAAAGGTGCCCGTAGTTGTCCACTACGACCACGGTCTGACCTTTGACAGATGTATGGAGGCGTTGAAACTTGGTTTCTCCTCGGTTATGTTTGACGGCTCGGTAAAGGATTATGAAACCAACCTTGCGGAGACTCGTGAGATTGTTAAGATTGCTCACTCCTTCGGTGCATCTGTAGAAGGAGAGATCGGTCACGTCGGCAACGCTATTGACGGTGACGAGGATCTTACAGACATGTATACCACTCCCGAGGAGGCGAAGGCATACATCGAGGCTACCGGTGTTGATGCCCTTGCTATCGCTATCGGCTCGGCTCACGGCGTTTATAAGAAAAAGCCCATGCTTAATATCGAACGACTCAAGGAGATCCGCGCGGCAGTTGACACTCCTTTGGTTCTTCACGGCGGAAGTGGTCTTTCCGACGACGATTTCCGAAACACCATCCGCGAGGGAATTGCCAAGATCAACATCTTCACCGACCTCTGTCTCGCCGGCGACAGAGCTACGGCCAACGGCAACGCCAAGAATATAGGCTACTTGGATACCCGCAGCCTTAAGGTTCAGTACATCAAGGAAGCAGTTAAAGAAAAAATCCGCCTCTTCGGTTCGGAGGGAAAGGCGTAAGGTAATATTCAGGGAGGAGGAAACTGTTTTTCAAAATATGTTTCCTCCCCCCTCCGTCGCTCGCAACGGCGTAATAAGTTTTACCGGCAAGGCTCGCGCACATATTGTCGGTGTAGCTATCTCAAATGCTCTAAAATTGCATTTGAGATAGCCCTTATTTCATATGTTATATTGTTTTTTCAGCTTTTTTATCAGCTCGGTAAAGGGAACTATCAATAATCCCACAATGAAATTGCTTATGCCGTGAGTCACGTCAAACGCGACACCCGCCGCAATCCACGTGAGCATCCCATTCCAATCCAATCCGAAAAACAAAGCCTCTCCCGGAGCATACAATATGCCAAACGCGAATCCGAACAGAGAGCAAACCACGGGATAGACCGCGCAGCAAAGCCACCTCGGCATTTTCTTCGGCAATACCATTGTTATCGCCCACAGGATAGTCCAGATATACAGATATGGCATCCACCACAGAGCAAATCCCGCATAGAGTCCTTCGATCATTACGTAAATATAGACCGATATCAATGCGTACCCTCTGAACGATAGCGTGAGCACCATGATCAGCATCCCGAGCAGGTGGATGTTAGGCAAAACCGCCATGATAACTCTTGAACAGAACATCAAAGAGCCCATCACAGCGCAAATCACCATCATCAGTATGCGCCTCCGCCAGATATCCTTTGGGCCTTTTTTACTTTGTGTAGACAAATCTGAAGCTCTCCCCACCACTTATTTTCTGGTCGTTTACACCGTAGGGCATCTTAGTCTCACCCTGATAAAAGCCCCAATACGCTTTATCGTTATCCCAGCTTGCAAGGATTCCGTTGAGAGTATCAAAGAAGCTCGGATCATTAATGAGCTCGTGCTCGTACATGGCTTCTCCAAGAGTCTCTTTGTCGGTTTTAAGTGTGACGGTGATCTTCTTGTCACCTGCCTCAATCTCAAGGGTAACCGTCTTGGCACCCTCGCCGAGCGTTACGTCAGAGGTATATGTTGCATTGTCCCAAAGAGACGGATCCACTTCGGTGTTGTTGCAGCTAACAAAGCAGAAAAGGGAAATAATGACCAAAATCACGGCAGTAGTTGATAAAATTGTTTTTTTCATAAAAAAATAAATCCTTTCTTTTTTCACAAAAAGGATAAAATAAAAGCGCTCTCTCCGTGAGGACGAAGCGAACGCGAAAAAAGATACCCTGCCCGTATCTGCAAAAACGATCGCGCCTCTCACTCTGCCCAGAGACCTTTATCGAGCACAGAACGGTAAGCATTCCGACTTGATCGTTTGCAGATAGCAAACGAAGATACGGTAATGGCTGTTGCCGCGGATTCCCACCGCAGTTTCCTTACCCCCGAGCAGTACCGTCATACAGGAATGAACCTCCGCAGTACGCCCGACAACAGATCACTTTCGCGACCCGATGAGCTGTGTTATTCTTTTGTGTGACTTAATTCTATCACAAATCCCGACATATTTCAATAGCAAAACAAAAAACATCACAATTTTTTAAAAAAATTTACCGATAAACCCAACCTTTCTTTGATTTGAACTGTCTATAAGATGAAGCAGCTTCAAATGATAATCCACAAAAACCAACGAAACAGGAGAACAAATGAATGCCTCACGGGCTTACCCGTGAGGCATTCATTATCACTTTATAAGAATAACGACCGTGGCGACATCCTTCTTAAAGACCTTACTGCCCTTATAGGAAAGTCTGTCATCAACGTAAAGCTCGGAGCCTTCGGCATTCGCCGCGCGGTATATCTCCGCACCCTCGGGGATCTTATTACAAATGTCGACCGTGTCTGCATTCGAATTAATGTACCAACCCATTCGGTAGCCCTCGGGAAGTCTGCAATCCTCGATCTGTGCAAATATAGTATTTGCAGGCTCCTTCGTTATACGGTAAAGCTTGCCGTCAACCTTCATGCCGCAGGTGTCATCGCCGCGGAATCCGATCAGCTTGCCGCGAGAGTTCAGTCTGTATTGTAGCAAACCCTTGCCACTATAGGTTACCTTGTGTCCGTCGAGAGCAAATTCGTTAAAATCAAGCTCAAGCGGAACCATATATTCGTAAGTCTCAAGGAATGCCTTGTCCTTTTCCTCGTCGCGTCTGAAAACGCCGTCAGTCCAAAGCTCCTTCATTGTCTTATAATGGCGGCAAAGCGAATACGTGCCGTTCGGGAATTTTGTAGCAAAATATTCGCTCTTACGGGACACCGTTTCAGGATTGTCAATAGCGTCGATTCCTCCGTAAGCTCCGAGAGTCTTAAGCACGTCAAAGAGTGTAGAGGGGGCATCACCCGACTCGCCCGACTGATCGTCACGCAAGCGACAGCCGATATACGTTGCTCTGCCAAGTCCGTATTTACGGGTCGCGCCGATAACGTGATTATTGGCATTGGCGACCGCCTCGACTCCATCCTTGACGACCACACTGTAAACTCGGTCGGGGAGCATATCGGTAGGCACGTTCATTGGAGCAATATCGGAAAGCATACCGGTAAAGTTGACGCTATGCGCCGCACCGCCCTCAAGAAGATTCTGAACAGACCTCAAGCCAAACAGCCTGAGCCAACGGGCAGGAACCTTGCCATTTTCAGTGGCAGGAGGAGTACTGTTCCAGACAAGATTACCTCCGCCGCGAACGAATTTTTCAAGCAGATCAAGCAATTCGTCGCTATAAAAAGGCTCAAAGCCCACAACTATCGTCGAATAGGTTGCGATACCAAGCTTCAGCTTGCCGCGCTCAACAATTCCAAGATTGACAACCCTGTCAGCAGGGCAGTAGTTAGTATAGCCGTATTGAACCATCCAGCTTCCGAATCTTTCCTCGACCGACGTAAGTGACTTCGGATAAAGGTAAAGCACGTCAATAGCACGGGGGCGTCCCCATGAAAGCATAGAATCACGCGCGCTGATACTTGCGCCCGTCAGAGAATCGCTGACACATCTAAATCTCTTGCGCACTTCCGTCGGGAATCCCCAAGCACCCCAGGATGCCACCTGATTTCGATTCAGAGTACCGAGCGAGGCAGACATTGCACCGCCGTAATAGTTTCGGTCAAACCATCCGAGCTCACAGAAATCGGTTCCGCCGTAAGAGAAATAATCGTTCCACTTAAAATAGTCGTAGCATCCTGCTATCGCCTCTCGTATGGTACTGGAATAGACGTAGGACGGAGAATAATCAAAGGTGCAAAGCCCTCTTCTAACGGCGGTATTTGCCATTCCCGCCATTCTTCCCGAGCCGTATTGATCACAGGTCGGCGACTCCTGCCAGGTAGCGTGACCGAGACAGTAGGGATCCCATCCCGCAAGCTTTACGTAAGTATCGCGGATATAATCTCTCGCCTCACAGCACATGCTGACTACCTTATCCTGAAGCATCTCAAAATAGGTATAGCGCATTCTGAAGGTTCGGTAGATGTCTGCCGCAGATGAGCCTATAACGTGCTGTGTGTGTGATCTGCCCAAATGCTTTCTGTCAACAAGCATATCGTAGCCCATATATATCAGTGCGATATCAAAATCCGCGAATAGCGGATCGACCTTGGCAAGCTCGTTCTGGAAATTCTCGGTCATATAGCGAGTGGGGATCTCATAAGGACCGAAGTGTCCTAAATCCCAGTCAAACTGAATGTGCATTTCGTCGGAATAGAGTTCCATAAACTCCACTCCCTCGCGGCGGTAATTATCTATAATACCGTGAACGTATTCGGTCACATCGGGATGGAAATAATCCATTTCGGGAGTATCTACATAAAAGACCGCAAATATTCTATTGCCCGGAAGCGAGGTCTTACCCTCAACTATTATATGCTTATCTCCAAAATAGTCGCTCAGCTCATAAGGCTCGTGGCTGACCGTGTATGTGTAGTCATTTTCAGGTATCTCACACACCGACTCGGGTCTTATAACGAGATAGGGAGATCCGTTATCCTCCTCGGTGTATGCAAACAGTCGCATACGGCGGAATTCAGGATATACGTGCCCCTTATTATTAGTCCAACGCTCCGAAAGCACACCGTTAAACTTAAAGCTGCCGTCGTCCTCGCGGATACCCTCTGCAAAGAAGCGGTGTTGACCTCCAACACCCTTGATCTCCTTGAAATTCCGTCCAAGATCGAGAGGATTGGTAACACTCGCACCAATGCCCAAGCCGTATTTTTCGGCATATTCCGAGATCTTTTTGGTACACTCGATAAACTCGGGATGAGTCAGATATAGCTCGCGGTCTCCACCACCGAAGAAATGGTCGTGAAAAAAAGTGATGACCTTATCACCCCTGCGCTGCGATTTCTCACAGATATCCTTCAGCGAAGTGCTCTCGTTTGATATCTCTCTATTTGCTTCCTGTGGGGCATACTGCTCCTCGGGTGTATTTGCGTATGCTCTTAAGGCATTATCCTCGGTAAGAATAACGTCGGCACTTCCGACCAACGCCTTCAAAGGTGGACTTTTCTTAAGCTTTGGTGTCGACATAATAATTCACCTCTTTTATGTATGTTTTAACAGCTTCATTATACCATAAGCAAAATAAAGTGTCAATTCCTTTGTCTTTTTTGGGAAGAAATTTTTATATTCTTCGGCCAAATATCAAAAACGTCCGATCAAAGCTCACAAGAAGCTCCGACGGACGTTTTTTAGATCGTTATAGGAACAATTTACGTATCTGTTTGCCCGAAAGCGCACTTTCAAGCGTTTGTGGCAAAAGTGAAAAATCCGCCACAAGCGAATGTGGCTTCTTTATCGGTTCGTCCTGCTTCATCGGGACGAAATATACGTTTTTTCTTGACAAGAGAGTCGCCAGATTGCCAAGATTTGCAGACATTGCATCGTTTGAGGCAAGCGCTACGATCAAAGGTCTGTCGCTCCGCAAATGCGCCTTTGCCGCCATGCAGACTGGTGTGTCGGTTATGCCGTTCGCAAGCTTCGCCAGCGTGTTTCCCGTGCAGGGAGCAATCACGAGCGCGTCAAGCGATATTTTGGGGCCAAGCGGCTCGGCATCCGCGATCGTATTTATAATTTTTCGCTCGCATACGCCCTCTATTTTATCTATCCACTCCCGAGCCGAGCCGAAGCGTGTGTCTGTCTTGTATGCATTGTAGCTCATTATAGGAACGATGTCGCCATATTTGTTTTTTAACTCCTTAAGTACTTCAAACGACTCGGAAAAAGTACAGAACGAGCCGCAAAAAGCATATCCTATCATACGTTTATACTCCTTTCCGCAAGAATGTCGGAAACCGTTTCAAAAATATATATACCCGCACTCCTCGGCGAGTATTTGCCCGGGAGAGATGGCGCAAAGACCGTGCGTATACCCACGTCTCTCGCCGCCGACAGATCGATCCCTCCAGGCAGAGAAGCGATCTCAATGTACAACGGCTTGCTTTTTACTTTGCCAAGCACAGAGGACGTCAAAATCACGGACGGCACGGTGTTGAAAACAACGTCACAAGAGTCAACCGCCGTGCCAAGCTCCTCGGCACTTCCGCCGATACGAACTGCGCGGTATCCATCCATTGATATCTCGCATAAGGTCTCATCCCTGCGTGCTGCCACGGTAACGCAAGCACCCAATTTATGAAGCATAGATGCGAGCAAAGACCCGATCCGACCGTATCCGCAAATCAAAGCCTTCATATCCTTCACCGTTATATCGGTGTGCTCCATAGCGATCATAAGCGAGCCTTCTGCAGACGGAAGCGCATTTTTCTTTTGCAGATCATCGCTTTTATAATAATCACGGACAAAAATGCCCTCAATTTCACAAAGTGAGCAAATATTGTCGGGGATCATACCGCCAAGGATAGCGCGGCAGTTATATCGAGAGGCAAGACGCACAAGCTCAACAAGCCTGATAGTCTCCGCCTTTGGATCCGAAGCAAACAGAAGATTGACGTTGTCGCGTGTGACGGGCAAGGGAAGCAGGATAACGTCGCTGCCGTCAATAGCCTTGTCAATGCTTGTGAATAGCTCCGCGTGAGCACAATACGCGCCGAGATTGCCGAGTCCGAAAACCTTTACGTTATGCCCTCTACGTATCAATTCATTCGCGATAACGACCTGCCTATAGTCGCCGCCTATTATTGAAAAACGATACTTTTCATTATTGATACTCATAATATCTCCGAACGCCGCTAGCGCGGCGCTTTACTGATGTAATCAAAATTTTTACAAGGTCATAAAAAACCTCATTCCATTTTATGCGTCGGGATAAATATTGTGAAATATGTCGAAAGCCGACATCTGCGGAAATTATTTGTAAAAGGGAGGGTTTGTTAACAAAAAATTCAAACAAAAAACAATGAAATATGGTATAATACAGTGTATTGTAATTTCATTTTTAATTTAACAAATTAAACATCTATCTATCGGAGGTAATTATGGCTGAACTTAAGATGCTTGCCATCGACCTTGGCGCTTCCAGCGGCAGAGGAATCGTTGGCTCGTTCGACGGCAACAAACTCACCCTCAGAGAAAATCACCGTTTCTCCAACGATCCCGTCCTCGTAAACGGAAGATTTACCTGGGATATTCTCAGAATCTTCTTCGAGATCAAAAACTCGATCACCAAAACGGTAATCGACGGAGATAACGTGTCCAGTATGGGTATCGACACGTGGGGAGTCGACTACGCGTTCATAGATAAAAACGGCAGAATGATGGCAAACCCCACCCACTACCGCGACACAAGAACTGTAAACATCACCGATTACGTAAAGCAGTTCGTATCTCCCGAGGAGATATACAAGGTGACAGGTATCCAGGCGATCGACTTTAACACTCTCAATCAGCTCGCCGCAGACAGACGTGACGACCCCGAAATGCTCGCGCGCGCAGACAAAATGCTCTTCATTCCCGATCTTCTTAACTACTTCCTTACGGGAAAAATGGCGACCGAGTACACGATCGCATCTACGGGTATGATCCTCGATGCCGCAAAGAGAGATTTCGCGTTCGACCTCACCGATAAGATCGGCATCGACCGTTCTATCTTCGCGCCCCTCGTTCAGCCTTGCAACAACCTCGGTGCACTCCTGCCTCAGATCAACGAAGAGGTAGGCAAGAACAACATTAAGGTCGTAAACGTTGCATCGCACGATACCGCAAGCGCGGTAATCGCAGTTCCCGCAAAAAACAAGGACTTCATTTACATATCCAGCGGAACCTGGTCGCTTATGGGCGCAGAGCTTCCCGAGCCTCTCATCAACGACGAAACGAGAACCGCCAACTACACCAACGAGGGTGGTGCTATGGGCACGATCAGATTCCTCAAGAACATTATGGGTCTTTGGATCCTTCAGGAGTCCAGAAGACAGTGGAAGAGAGAGGGCAACGAATACAGCTTCGGTCAGATGGAGGCTTGGGCAAAGGAAGCAACTCCTTTCGCATCTCTCATCAATCCCGACGATGCAAGCTTCAATACCCCCGGCAATATGCCCGAAAAGATCCGCGACTACTGCCGCAAGACGGGTCAGCACGTTCCCGAAACGGTTGGCGAGGTAGTACGTTGCATTTACGAATCACTTTCCTTGAAGTACAGATATACAGTTGAGACGATCGAACGCCTTATGGGCAAGAAGACGTCTATGATAAACGTCGTCGGCGGCGGCACGAAGGACACCTTCCTGTCCCAGATGACCGCAGACGCGTGCGGAACTCCCGTTTGCGCAGGTCCCGGAGAAGCTACCGCTATCGGTAACCTTATGATGCAGGCTATCGCGGCAGGCGAGATCAAGGATCTTTCAGAGGCGAGAGAGGTAGTTGCAAACTCCTTCGAACTCAAGCACTACGAGCCCACTCGAGAGAGAGGCGCTTGGGATGCGGCTTACGAAAGATTCTGCAAGCTTATCTGATTATCAAAGACAACTGAACAAGGCGGGAATATCACGGTATTTCCGCCGCATAAAGATCAAATTATCAACTTGGAAGGGGAAGTAAAATGAAGGATACACAGTACGGTGAGCTTTGTGTGATAGGAATGAAGGGTTGCGAGGCCTTTGCAGAGCAGGTCGATAACTATCTTAAGAGATGGCGCAAGCGTTCCAAAGACGACACGTTTCTCGCAGAAGCAATATGCCCAAGATTCGGTACGGGCGAGGGTAAGGGTCTTATCCATCAGTCAATGCGCGGACAGGACGTCTATATTATCTGCGATATGTTCAACTACGGCGTTACCTACCGTATGTACGGTCAGACGGTGCCTATGAGTCCCGACGACCATTTCGCAGACCTTAAGAGAATAGTCGCCGCTATCGCAGGTAAAGCAAGACGAATCACGGTCATAATGCCTATGCTTTACGAGGGCAGACAGCATAAGAGATCCACAAGAGAATCTCTCGACTGCGCTATAATGCTTCAAGAGCTCGTGTCAATAGGTATCACTAATATCATCACCTTCGACGCTCATGACCCCAGAGTCTGCAACGCCATTCCGCTTTCAGGATTTGACAACGTGCGCCCCTCATATCAGATGATAAAGGCTCTCATCAAAGCAGTACCTGACATCATTATTGATAAAGAAAATATTATGATGATCTCTCCCGACGAGGGTGCTATGGGCAGATGTATGTATTACTCCTCGGTGCTCGGAATCGACATCGGTATGTTCTATAAGCGCCGCAACTATTCGGTCATTATAAACGGTAAAAATCCCATTGAAGCTCACGAATATCTCGGCCAGGACCTTACCGATAAGGACGTTATCGTCGTAGACGATATGATCTCCTCGGGTGAATCTCTGCTTGACGTTTGTTCTCAGCTTAAGGCACGCGGAGCAAAGAGGATCTTCACGTTTGCAACCTTTGGACTCTTTACCGACGGCTTCGAGAAATTCGACAAGGCTTACGAGGACGGAATAATTACGAAGATATTCACCACAAACCTCGTTTACCGTCGTCCCGGACTGCTCGATAAGC
Organism: Clostridia bacterium; assembly: GCA_017536475.1. Classification (GTDB taxonomy): domain Bacteria; phylum Bacillota; class Clostridia; order Oscillospirales; family CAG-272; genus SVTX01. Next base: position 135,632 of record JAFXHH010000003.1, on the reverse strand, counting down.
CCTGGCACGTAAACGTAAATATGTGTAAGTACGTTTCCTACATCATCGATACGCTCAACTACGACTCGACTATCAGTGAGCTGCTTGATCCCGTAAAGAGAATCAACAACATCATGGAAAAGCACAAATTGGAGATCGAGTCCCACGGACAGATCAAGATGACGTTTGATAACGAGCAGTGATTGATAAAATATCCCGCAGATATCCTGCGGGATATTTTTGACTTTTCAAAATATTCTTACTTTCCTGTGACCTTTTTCAACAAAAAGGTACTTTATAGGTGAAAGGCCTTTAACGCTGATAAGGAGGTAACAAAAATGAACGATAATGATATCATCGAACTGTATTTTGCCAGAGACGAACGAGCATTGGATGAAACACGCATAAAATATGGGAAATATTGTTTGTCGATCGCTTTCAATATTCTTGGAAATCGTGAAGATGCAGAGGAATGTGAAAACGACACTTATCTTGGCGCGTGGAACTCGATCCCACCCACAAGACCGAATATTTTTTCGGCATTTATAGGTCGTATAGCTCGGAATCAGGCTTTAAAACGCTATCGAGCAAAAACGACAGATAAGCGATATATGACCGAGGCAGCAATTTCATTGGACGAGCTCTCAGAATGCATTCCCGACTCAACACACTTTTTGGATGAGCTTGAGCAAAACGAGCTCGCGGATATCATCAATTCGTTTTTGCGCTCTCTTGCAGCCGAGGAACGCCGCGTATTCGTTTGCAGATATTGGTATTGTGACTCAATAGCCGATATCAGCTCGCAATTCGGATTCGGGCGGAGTAAGGTCAAGATGATGCTTTTGCGTACAAGGGAAAAGCTACTTAACTATCTGAAGGAAAGAGGTGTATTTATATGAAGAAAAAAGAGTTCTTGCAGGACTCCATAGGTCTTATTGACGACGATATTGTAAAAGAAGCAAAGGATGAGCCGAGGAGAAAAAGCACACCCTGGGTGCGCTTGATTGCCGTAGCGGCTTGCGTTGCCATTCTTGCCGCGGCTATCCCCGTAGGTTTTCTCATAGCTGACAGAGCAACTCCGCAGATTGATGGAGGTCAAGAAACCGAAAACAACAGCGAAAAAACCGACGCTACCGTCGACACAACGCCGCAGTTCGACGAGAACGGCAGGGAAATATGGCTCGATAATCGCAAATACAAGGAAGGGTTAAAACCTTACGGAGAAGAGCTCGCTTACGAATGGAGTTGGGAATATCTCGATATATATGAAAAATTCTGGTTAATTGACGTAAATGACGATAACTATTACTACGTAAATGAGAAGATACCCGAGGATCTTTTGGGAGAATACCTTGGGGAGATGATTGCCTACGGTTATGACGACTTTGGTGACGGAGGAAGATATGAAATAGATTGTGTGGCATATTCAATCAAGGGTGCACCCGATAACGACGCGATAGCAGTCAAGCTTGAAGGAACTGATGAGTTCGTTGTCTATTCAATATTCCGATATAAATTCGATCCCCCAAAAACCTTTGGCGAAATGATCGCTTTAAAGAATCTTTCTGAAAACGTCTCATTTCTTAACTATTATTATGACCATGACGAAGACGTTTGGACTGCAGCAAAAAAATATGAACTGTCAATAGAACAAAGCGATCACGTCTGGAAGATTTTTACCGAAAAATGCGCTGATGCGGAAGCGATCAAATACGAAGATTACCACGGTTCAGGACAAAAGATCAGCCTGGTTGTATCAAGTGACATTCTTCCAATGAATGGATTTGCAATCGAGGTTTATGCCGAAGGGTATATCAAAACTAATATCTTCCGTTATGGAAGCTGCTTCTTTATCGGCAAGAGCGCGGCAAATGAGATCATCGAATACGTGCTCACTAATCCTAAAGAAGCTCCCGAAATCACAGACAAATGGGTTGCAGGCACGATAACCGAGATAGGCGAGGACTACTTCAAGATAAACGACGCACCGATGATGGAGAACGAGGAGGACGGTATCGAATTTACGGTAAAGACCACGGATATCAAGCTGCTTCGTTATTTCAAAGCGGGCATTCTCAAGGTAGGGGATACAGCTATCGTAAAATACAATGGTAACATCTATGCCGATGATCCCACGACCATAGATAGCGCATACAGTCTTTATGAATGTCAGATCCATAGCGGAGATGTCTATATTCCCGAATAAAATTCAGCTAAAAAGCTCCGAGGCCTATGCTTCGGAGCTTTTTATCGCTTTTTTTCTGAAATATTATCAAATTTCACACGCTGTTAACATATTCGTGGTAATATTATTTGATAATATGTTTTATACTAAATAATGAAGTGAAAGGATATCCTTTATAGATGAGCAGAAAAAAAGATAATAGCTGTTGCGTAAATAAAACTTCCATCGGCGGTCAGGCATTGATGGAAGGAATAATGATGCGCGGACCCGAGACCACCGCAATGGCTGTGCGAAACACACAAGGTGAGATCGTGCTCGAAAAGTTTCCCACCGAGACCAAAAAGCGAGCTAAATTTTTCAAGCTTCCTATAATTCGCGGACTCTTCAATTATATCGACTCTATGACCATGGGTACGAAGTGCCTTATGCGCTCGGCAGAGATTTCGGGGCTCGAAGAAGCAGAAGAGGAGATGCGTAAAGAAAAAGAGGCAAAAAAAGCCGCAAAGGCGGCAAAAAAGGCAGAGAAAAAGGGAAATACCACCCCCAAGGATGAGCAGATCACCGCGGAAGCTACTGATACGGCTACCACGGACGACCCCGCTTGCGAAACAGAGTCAAAAGACGAAAATCCGTCCGAAATATCGACCGATAAAAAAGAAAGCTCCGCAATGACGGCAATCGTTATGACGATCGGTACAGTTCTTGGAATTTTGCTTTCCATTGGACTCTTTTTCGTACTTCCCACCGTCATCTATACGGGTGCGACCTACGTTATGCCGTTTTTAAAGCATGAAAACGAGGCAGTTCAATCACTTATCAAGTCGGTGTTTGAAGGAATTTTGAAAATCGTTCTCATCGTAGGATATATGGCACTTATGACGCTTATGAAGGACATCAAAAGAACCTTCCAATTCCACGGTGCTGAGCATAAAACCATCTTTTGCTATGAGGCAGGACTCGAGCTTACCGTTGAAAACGTAAGAAAGCAGAGAAGATTTCACCCCAGATGCGGAACGAGCTTCCTTATACTTATGGTTCTCGTCAGCATATTGATCTCATTCTTCATCGACCCGTTATTTTTACTCGCATTCGGATTCGTTCCTCAAATGCTTATCCGTATTCTTATAAAGCTGTTGCTTTTACCCCTTATCGTCGGCATAGGCTACGAGCTTATCAAGATTGCAGGAAAACACGACAACTGGCTCACTCGCATAATTTCCGCGCCTGGTGTGTGGCTTCAGCATATAACCGTGCTTGAGCCCGACGACAGCATGATAGAGTGCGCCATCGTCGCAATGAAAGAGGTCATTCCCGAAAATGATACTGACAAATGGTAATTAATATACAGAAAGGTAAATATTATGAAGATCTTAAAGTTTTCAAGCTATGAAGAAATGTCCGCCGCTGCGGCAGATATAATTGCTAAGCAGATCAACGTCAAGGGTGACTCCGTGCTCGGTCTTGCAACCGGCTCTACACCCGTTGGAATGTACAAAAAGCTCGTTGAGATGAATAAGTCGGGCTTGATCGATTTTTCAAATATCAAAACCGTCAACCTTGACGAATATTATCCCATCTCTCCCAGCAACAGACAGAGCTACCGCTACTTTATGAACGACAATCTGTTTGACCACGTCAATATCGACAAAGCAAACACCTACGTGCCGAACGGCGAGGCAGAGGACCCCGATGCAGAATGTGAAAACTACGAAAAGATAGTCAAGAGCCTTGGAACTGTAGATATTCAGGTGCTTGGCATTGGTCAGAACGGTCATATCGGCTTCAACGAGCCCGAGGAAAATCTCTATCTCTACACACACAAGACCGCGCTCACTGAAAACACTATCGCGGCAAACTCGCGCTTCTTCACCGAGGATGAGGTCATCCCCACGAGCGCGCTCACAATGGGTATGGGCACTATCTTCAGCGCAAAGAAGATACTGCTTCTTATAAACGGTAAGGCAAAAAGAGAAGTATTCAAGCAGCTCCTCTCGGATAGGATCACGACCGCTTGTCCCGCAACGCTTCTCAAGCTCCACCCCAACGTTATCGTTCTTTGTGACAGCGAGGCTTGCGGAGAATAATGTCGGATATTTACAGAGGCGCAGACGCATCTGTAAAGGATGAGTTTGCTACAGAAATAAAGAAAGCAACACGAGCGCTTATAAACGAAATGCTCGAAAAAACCAACCTGACGGCAGGAGATATTTTCGTGATCGGCTGCTCGTCCTCGGAAATTCTCGGCTCAAACATCGGCAAGGGGTCAAGCTATGAGGCGGCAAGGATAGTATTCGGTGAGATCTATCCCATCTTAAAGGAAAAGGGAATATTCCTTGCGGCTCAATGCTGTGAGCATCTCAACAGAGCACTCGTGATAGAAAGAGAATGTGCCGAAAAATACGGCTACGAGCCCGTATCTGTCGTTCCTCAGCCCAAGGCAGGCGGTTCGTTTGCAACCCTGACCTATGAGAATATGAATGCCCCCGTCGTCGTTGAGCATATCAAGGCACATGCAGGCTTTGACATCGGCGGAACGCTCATAGGAATGCACCTTAAAGACGTAGCGGTACCTATCCGCCTCTCAATCTCGAAGATCGGTGAAGCAAACGTCATTTGCGCTTATACCCGCCCCAAATATATCGGCGGACCGCGAGCTATGTACAATTAACTCAAAAAGGAGAGAACTTCAAGAGTCTCTCCTTTTTTGTTATAATTCAGATATCGCCGTCTTCAACGCCTCGGCAGATCTATGAAGTCGAGAGTGCTCGGTAGCATCAAGCGGGATCTCCAATATCTGCTCAATTCCGTTTCTGCCAATTATGCAGGGAATGCCCATACAAACGTCGTAAAGTCCGTATTCGCCCTTAAGTCTTGCCGAAACAGGAAGAATAGTGTGCTCGTCGTTAACTATCGCGGCAACTATCCTGCGTACCGAATCCGCAATTCCGTAGTAAGTTGCCCCCTTGGCTTCGATTATTCTGTAAGCGCTCGTCATCACCTCCGCGGCAAGTCTGTCAAGTGCGGATTTGTCGTATTCGATCTTGCGCTCGGCACAATAGCTCGTAAGATCAATACCCGAAACGTTCGCGCTGCTCCAGACCGCTACCTCACTGTCCCCATGTTCACCGATTACGAACGAATGCACGTTTCTACTGTCAACTCCCAGATAGCGTCCGACCTTTTCCTTCAATCTTGCTGTATCAAGAACGGTTCCCGAACCGATCACACGCTCGGCGGGCAGCTCCGAGCGCGCAAGAGTGATATAAGTCAATATATCCACGGGGTTAGTCACTATAAGCACTATACCGTTCTGATTATATTTAACCACGTTATCAATAATGCTTCTGAATATCCTTGCGTTTTCCTGCAAGAGTGCTATCCGCGACTCTCCGGGAACTTGATTTGCTCCCGCCGTAATAATAACAATCCCACAGTCCGCAATATCAGGATAATCTCCCGCAACTATCTCCATAGGAGCGTTAAAGGGAAGAGAGTGCGAAATATCCTCCGCCTCTCCAAACGCTTTTTTCTTGTTTATATCTATAAGAACGATCTTTGATAAAAGTCTGCTGTGCATCAGCGCATACGCCGTCGCCGCACCGACGTTACCGCACCCGATTATCGCGCACGAGCGCGCATTTGTCTTTTGCATAAAAATTCCCCTTACAAATAAAATTGTTTTTTGCTTGTATAATATTGTTCCCAAAAGGACGAATATATATTGTCAAGATCCAAAAGATTTTAACAATTTACAAGTCATTCACATATTTTAAAGAGTAAAATGGTATAATTTAAGCAACAATAAAATTCACATTTTTTAGGAGGTTATTATATATGGAAAACACTTCAAAAAAGGGAAGCTCCTGCTTAAAAGCCATTGCGATCATAGTCGCGGCATTGGCAGCAGCTGCAGCAGTTGCATTTGTTGTATATAAGCTGTTGAAAAAGAAGAATCAGTCCGAAGTTCTCGGCGCAGTAGATATCGACGGTGACGGAGAGGCAGATGCGATCATGCTTGATACCACGGGAGATGGCGAGGTCGACACTATAGTTTTTAACGTAGAATCTTCCGACGAGCCCTGTGAGGATTAAGTTTTACAAAACGAGCGAGGCAGATAATGAATAAAGTATATAAGATAATTCGCGTGGTGACCGTACCACCAATCATGGCGTCCGCATTGTTTATAATTCTGGGCGCATATAATGCGTTGGGGTTGGTCGATACGCTATTGGGAATATTCTTCCTTGGAATATTGCCGATACTTTCATATCCTCTCCAGCCCTTTATACCACACTATAAGGATAAGGGTAGAGAAGGACAGAGAAATCTCGCGATAATATTTTCAGTCGCGGGATATATTCTTGGCTGTGTGCTTGCCCTTATATTTAACGCGCCGTTAAACACAGTCGTGTTCATATATCTCGACTATCTTATGTCGGGAGTGCTTATAGCAATATTCAACAAGCTGTTTCACCTCAAAGCAAGCGGACACGCCTGTGGAATCGTCGGCCCCATAGCAATGCTGATATATTGGGGATTATATATTCCCGCAGCCGTCGGCGCGGTGTTGACCGTATTCGTCTTCATATCAAGTATCAAGATGAAAAGACATACGTTTTTGCAGCTTCTCGGAGGTTCGGCTATTACGATCTCCGCACTTCTGCTCCTTAGCTTATTTTTCTGATCTCAAAAGTAAAAAGCTCTGTACCTCGGTACAGAGCTTTTTGGTTTTATTAAGCCAACAACATAGCCAATGCAGCGTATGCTACCGATCCAACCATCAGTACAACGAGCAATATTGCCATAAATCTTATCCAAAATTTTCTTTTCTTCTCACTCATATTATTACACCTCATCAATACTTATCTGACGATTTTTAATATCCTTGTCGCTTAGCAAAACTCCGGTCGCAGGAAGCTTGATCTTTCTGTAACCTTTGGTCGCCTCCGACGTATTATCAAAATCTGATATAGCATTAACTATCTTCTGTTTGTTCTTAACCGTCATAAGCTGAACACCTGCCGCAGTCTTAGTCGCCTTAACAGGAATAAGAGAGGACTTGAATATAATAGCCCTGTCCTCACTTGAAACAAGCATTATATCAAACGGCTTCTTTTCCTGCTCTGAGAAGACCGCCACTATCGGCGAAGCAGTAGAATATATACCCTTTAGCTTTCGACGAACGCTGGATACCTCGTAAGCCTTTTCGGGAACTCGGACGCCCTTACCGTTCTCAAATACGAATACGTAGTTATATCCCTCACGGAACTCGCTCTGTATCGTCATAAAGATCGGTTTTTCACCGGGATCCATCTTGAGCGCCGCAGGCACGAATTCACCGATTACTGACGCTTTGCAGTTCTCAAAATCGTTTACAGCGGCACGGTAAAGCTGAGCCTTGTCGGTAAAGAAAAATACCGTGTCCTTGTTTTCTGCGTCAAATATCTGACGCAAGCCGTCTCCGTCCTTGAAATACTGCTCGTCGTTACCCTGAAGCGAACGGTAGGTGATCTTCTTGAAATATCCCTCGCGAGAGAGAACGATCTTACAAGGATAGTTTTCAACCGTTTCCTCCTCAACGTAGACCTCAACGTTTTCGGCCTCAAGTATTTGCGTTTTTCTAGGCTGACCGTACTTCTTCTTGATATCGGTCAACTGCTTTGCAATAAGCGCCTTGAGCTTAAATTCGTCGGCAAGTATCTCCTCGATATCAGCGATCTCCTTCTTGAGATCCTCGATTTCGGAGATCCTATTAAGTATATACTCGCGGTTAAGATTACGAAGCTTGATGTCCGCAATGTAATTCGCCTGGATCTCGTCGATATTGAAGCCCACGCAAAGATTGGGAATAACATCCTCGTCCTTTTCGGTCTTACGGATAATTCTAATAGCCTTGTCGATATCAAGCAATATCTTTCCAAGGCCGAGAAGCAGGTGAAGCTTGTCTTTCTTTTTGCCGAGATCAAATGTAAGCTCTCGTCTGAGACACGCCTTTCTGAATTCTATCCACTCGGTCAGAATATCTATAACACCAAGCTGACGGGGCTCTGAATCAATAATGATGTTAAAGTTACACTTAAAGCTGTTCTCAAGAGGAGTCGCCTTAAAGAGCTTCTGCATCAGCTTGTCGGGGTCGACACCCTTGCGAAGATCAAGAGTAAGTCTGAATCCGCTGAGATCTATCTCATCACGGAAATCGACGACCTCCTTAAGCTTTCCTTCCTTAACGAGCTGTGAGATCTTGTTGAGTATCTGCTCAATGGTGGTAGAATAGGGGATCTGAAGTATATCGATACAGTTAGCCGCAGGATCGTACGAATATCTCGAACGGATCTTGAACGAGCCGTCACCTGTCTCATATATAGCGCGCATCTGCTCGCGGTCGTAGATTATCTGTCCGCCACCGGGGAAATCGGGCGCTTTGATAATGTCCATTATCTTGTCGACCGAAATATCGGGCTTTTTGATGATAGCAATAGTACCGTCGCATATTTCGGCGAGGTTGAACGAGCAGATATCAGATGCCATACCGACCGCAATACCGCTGTTAGGGGTAACGAGAATATTCGGGAAGGTGGTGGGGAGGAGTCTTGGCTCCTTCATAGTACCGTCGTAGTTGTCGACCATATCCACCGCGTTCTTGTCGATACCCTCGAAAAGCTCGGCACAGAATCCGTCAAGCTTCGCCTCGGTATAACGAGCCGCCGCAGGCTTCATGTCGGAGGAATACTGCTTACCAAAGCTTCCCTTGGAGTCAACGAGAGGATGAAGCAAGGTCTCGTTACCGCGCGTTAAACGAACCAAGGTTTCATAAATAGACTGATCTCCGTGGGGATGCAGCTTCATTACCGAGCCCACGATATTCGTGCTCTTGGTTCTAGCGCCCTTAAGAAGACCCATATTGTACATCGTGTAAAGGATCTTTCGGTGTGCGGGCTTAAAGCCGTCGATCTCGGGGATAGCACGGGAAACTATAACGCTCATCGTATAGGGCATATAGTTTTTCTCGATGGTTTCCGTAATAGGCTGGGGAACTATAGGGGCATAAACGATTTCCTGCGGTTCGTTCTGTTTCTTTTTCTTCGCCATTTTATATATCTGTACCTTTCAAAAAGTTTAATCTTCAACGTTAAATACCGTGTGAGCCGCCGCGCGTATCATACGGTTGTAAAGTGCAAGTCCAAGACCTGACTTGTCGGGAATATGAGCGTAAATTATATCGGGTGAGAGTTCATCGCACTCGCGCAGACGTGCAAACAGCATCCTCGCGTGAGTTTTGAGGTCTCCGCGCTTACCGATAGGTAAGAGCAGCTCATCCGACAAAAGCTCTGCCTCCTCGTCGTAGCAAAGCACGGCACATCTGCACCTTTTTTGCTCTTCTTTGAGAAAATTTATTATAGAATCCTCGTTTCCGTCAAGCAAAACGAATTTAGCCGACGGAGCGTAGTGACGGTACTTCATTCCCGGGGATATGGGATGCTCGTTTTCACTGAGCGTACCCTCAAGCGTTGGAGATATGGTCACGTCCTCACAAACGCAACAAAGTGCGTCGTAGGTTATCGCACCGGGGCGGAGAAGCATCAATCCGTTATTCTCTGTGATAAGAACGATCGTTGATTCAAGACCTATCTCGCTCTCGCCTCCGTCAACTATCATATCAACTCTGCCGTCAAAGTCCTCGATAACGTATTTAACAGCCGTAGCTGACGGTCTTCCCGAAATATTGGCCGACGGCGCGGCGATAGGCACACCTGCCGCACGAATTATCGCACTTGCAACGGGATTTGACGGACAACGGACGGCAACCGTATCAAGTCCTCCCGTAGTTTCTTTCGGCACAGTGTCCTTTTTGGGAAGTATCACGGTGAGCGGACCGGGCATAAATGCCTTTGCGAGCTTATAGTAAAGCTCGTTTGTAAACGCGTATTTTTCCGCATCTCGAGGGTCGCTTATGTGGATGATCAGTGGATTATCCGAGGGACGACCCTTTGCAGCGTATATTTTTTGAGCCGACAGGGGATTGGTAGCGTCACCGCCAAGACCGTAAACCGTCTCGGTCGGGATGACCACAAGCCCACCGTCGCGTATCAGAGCCGCCGCACGCTCGATCTGCGCGCTCTGCTTTACGGGATCTTCAATTTTCAGTATCACAGTTTCCATTTGTGCGGCTCCTTTCTTTGAATTAATCGTTGTTTTCCGCCTTAAGCTTTTCCGCAGTATCAGCGGCAATAAGCGAATCGATCATCTGACCGATATTTCCGTTAACAAAGCTATCAAGCGAATAGAGCGTGACGCCGATACGGTGATCGGTCACGCGATTTTGCGGATAGTTGTAGGTTCGTATCTTTTCGCTTCGGTCGCCCGTTCCAACCTGATTTTTTCTGTCGGACGCGACCTTTTCGGATTGCTCTCTTTGCTTTATATCGTAAAGCTTGGCGCGGAGCATCTTGAGCGCCTTATCCTTGTTTTTGAACTGCGAGCGCTCCTCCTGACACTCGACCACGATACCCGTGGGCTTGTGTGTCAATCGCACCGCAGATTCGGTCTTGTTGATGTGCTGACCGCCCGCACCACTCGATTTGCAGGACTCGTATATAAGATCTGAATCCTTAATTTCGATCTCAACGTCCTCAACCTCGGGAAGCACGGCAACGGTAGCCGTTGAGGTCTGTATGCGCCCCTGTGACTCGGTCTCAGGGACTCTCTGAACTCGGTGAACACCCGACTCAAACTTGAATCTCGAATATGCGCCGTCGCCCTCAACGGTGAAGCATATCTCCTTGTATCCATCAAGCTCGGTCTCATTGGCGTTCGCTACCGAGACCTTAAATCCAACCGCCGCCGAATACATCGAGTACATACGGAAGAGAACTGCGGCAAACAGCGCCGCCTCCTCGCCGCCCGCGCCCGCCCTTATCTCAACGATAATGTTTTTATCATCGTTAGGGTCGCGAGGAAGCAAGAGCACTGTCAGCTCCTCGGCAAGAGTTTCAACTCTTGCTTTAGCCGCCTTGAGCTCCTCCTGAGCCAATTCGCGCATATCTACATCGTCAGATTCGTCGATTATCTGTAAAGCATCACTGATATCGCTCTGCGCCCGTTTATATTCACGGTATTTTTCAACCACGGGCGTAAGAGAGCGATATTCTTTTATTGCCTTGGCGTAAGCCGTGGCATCTGTTATCAAAGCCGTGTTGTTGGCAAGCTCATATTCAAGCCTGTCGTATTTTTCCACGGTCGACACAAGCTTTTCAAACATAAATTAAGCCATATTGAAGGCAAGGAAAGCCTTGTGAGCAGAATAAACGTCAGCCTTGGAAACAACCTCGTAGGGAGCGTGCATAGAGATCACGGGAACACCAAGGTCAACGGTCTCGATGTTGTGCTTTGCAACGAACTTTGCAACGGTTCCGCCGCCGCCAACGTCGGTCTTACCAAGCTCTGCGGTCTGCCAGAGAACTCCGTTCTCCTCGAATATCTTTCTTATCCAAGCGATATACTCTGCAGGAGCATCGTTCGTGCCGCCCTTTCCACCGCTTCCGGTGTACTTGGACATCGTAATTCCACAGTTGATCTTTGCCGCGTTTCTCGACTCAAAAACTTCGGGGAAGTTGGGGTCGAAGCAAGCGTTAACGTCAGCAGAGAGGCACTTGGAATTTGCCTTTACAGCATAGATGTTTCCGCCAAGCTCTGCGGTGATAGCTCCCATAAGATCGGTAAAGAGCTCGCACTGCATACCCGTGTTACCCTCGCTGCCGATCTCCTCCTTGTCTGCAAGCACTACCATAAGGGTATGCTCGCTTGCATCGGACTCAAAGAGCGCGGTAAGGGAAGGATAAGCGCAAACGTTGTCGTCGTGACCGTATGCAGAAATGAGCGAACGGTCAAATCCGACGTCGCGAGCCTTGCCCGCAGGAACAACGAAAAGATCTGCCGAGAGGAAATCCTCCTCGGTAATGTCGTACTTTTCGTTGAGAATAGTAAGAATATTCTTCTTTATCTTCTCACCCTCATCGGTATTTGCAAGAGGTCTCGAGCCAAGCACGATGTTAAGGCTTTCTGCGGAAATAGCCGTACCGAGAGGTCTTGCGCTCTGTTCTCTCGCAAGGTGGGGCAGAAGATCGTTGATGTAGAATACGGGCTCACCGTCCTCATCACCTACGCGGATCGTAACCGAGCTACCGTCTTTCTTTGCAACTACGCCGTGAAGCGCGAGAGGCATAGCAACCCACTGATACTTTCGAACGCCGCCGTAGTAATGAGTCTTTGCAAAGCAGAATCCACCGTCCTCGTAGATCGGCACCTGCTTGAGGTCGAGTCTAGGGCTGTCGATGTGAGAAGCCACTATTCTGATACCGTTGTTTATATCCTCGCTACCGACACGGAAAAGGTAGAGATTTCTGCCACGGTTGTTGTAGTAATATTTATCTCCCGCCTTGATAGTCATCCCGAAATTATAGGGCTTGTAGCCCTGCTTTTCTGCAAGAGCGATAGTTTCGGTAACGGTCTCGCGCTCGGTCTTGGAATTGTCCATATACGACATATAGCCTTCGCAGTAGTCGTACACAGTCTTGATAGCCGCCTCGTCTGCGGTCTCGTAAAAGTTCTTTCTGGAGTAGGTGAGTTCCTTGCTCATATCAGTTATCCTTTCTTTTGATGCAAAATGAATATGCATCTGTATATAAATTTTTTATTCACTCTTTTGGATCTCCTCAATAGAGATCTTCATACATTTGGAGTGCCTTTTGCACTTTTTGTACGTAATTGCGCGTCTCCTTGTAGGGAATATATGTCAGCGTGTTGTCCGTAGCGTAATCGTCATTTTCAAGCCATTCGTCCACTTTACCAAGTCCCGCGTTATAAGCGGCAATAGCGGTACTCCAATTTTCATAACGTGCGTAAAGGTAGGAGAGATAATAGGTTCCGTAGCGAATGTTAGTTTCGGGATCGTATCTCATTCCCGCATCAAGCCTTTCGTTAAGACGGAAATTTGTGATTTCATTGAACGTGTCGGGCATCAGCTGCATGAGACCTACCGCACCGACTCCCGAAACTGCAGAGGCCTTGAAATCGCTTTCAGTCTTTATGACCGCCCAGACAAGCTCCTCGGGAACGCCGTATTCCGATGAATATCTGCTCACGTATTCGGCGTATTCGCTTGGCTTGGGGTAAATGGCACGCTCTATTTTCGTCACAACGAAATCAAACACGAATCCAAACACCACGGATATGGCAAGAAGAATGATAATAAGCTTACCCATTCCCATGCCGTTCATATTTTTTCTTGTACTTCTCATAGCTTGGCACCTCCATCGGTCAGTGCCTTTTCAAGCTGTTCGAACAGTTCGTCAAGATCTCCGTTGTTATATAAAACCTTGTCAGAGCCTTGAACGTAATACTCGTCGGGCTTCTGCGAGTTTATTCTCGCCATCGCCGAGCTCATATCAATACGATCGCGCCTTGCTATGCGTTCTGCTCGTATTTGTTTGTCGGCAAGCACCGCAATCGTGAGGTCGCAATCATCGGCAAGACCTGCCTCTATAAGCAGGGGAGCGTCGATAGCGCAAGCCTTTGCTCCCGCCAAGGCAAGCTCTTTCAAAAGCGCCCTTATCCTCTCAACGACGTATTTGTGCGTGATCTTGTTGAGCAACTCAAGCTTTTCTCGGTTATCCTCACCGAAAACAAGCTTTGCCAATTCGGCGCGATCAAGTGCACCCGAGCCGTCAAGTATCTGACGATCGAAATGAGTCACCAATTCGTCAAGACAGTCCGAAGGAGGCGATATCACTTCGTGATAAACAGCGTCCGCGTCTATCACGTTTACGTTTTTTGAAATAAGATATTCCGAAACAACGCCTTTTCCCGCGCCGCTGGGTCCCGTTATTCCTATAACGAACATTTCCGTCTCCTTTCACCGTTTTTATCAAAATTCCAAAAGAGAAGTGCTATTACCTGATTTTAACCGCCTTGCCGCACAAATGCGACTTTTGCGCTGCCTCAAGCACCTCTTGAACTCTTGCTCCGTCGGCAAACGAGGGCGAAGCCTCGCGACCTTCACTTACCGCAGAGAGATAGGCGTACATAGATTCAATATGACCTCTGAGCCAACCGTTAGGCGCTTTTGGGGAAGGAAATTTTCCACTCGGTGCAGGGTATCTGCCCACGCACTCTATCTTGGTAAACCCTTTATATCCCCCATAATTGCCTCCCACGGCATTCGCATCGTAAAAATGCAACCAATCGGGCTCCATAAGATCAAATTTTATCGCACCGTCAGTGCCGTAGACCGAAAAGGTCAATCCGTCGTTTTCTCCGACGGTTATCTTGCTTGCAACGAGCGACCCGACAGCGCCGCACTTAAGCGTAGCCGTCATATAGACCGCCTCGTCGGCATTAGTCTGCCACAGGCTTCCGTCAGCGCGCTTGTGCTCGGGAAATGCAATCTGCTCCTTGGCATATACCTCGTCAAACTCACCGCAAAGATAACGGCAAAGATCGACGATATGCGAGCCAAGGTCAAAGAGAGTACCCGCGCCGCATATATCCTTATCCTGCTTCCAACCAACCGTCCTCTCGGGATCGATACAGCTGTTGTGATAGTATCTGAAATCAAAGGTTAGAATTCTACCGAGTTTGCCCTCGTCGATGATCTCTTTGGCGCGTCTGATCGCCGCCAGATGTCTGTTATTGAAAACTATACCGCAGACCTGACCGTTTTTAGCGAACGCATCTGCCGCAAGTCCTTCAAGCTCGGCAGCCTGCGCCGCGGTGACCGCCAACGGCTTTTCGCAGAGCACGTGCTTGCCTGCAAGGATCGCTTTTTTTGCCGTCTCGTAATGATTTATGTTAGGAGTACAGATGTCAACGACGTCTATTGCGTTATCACAAATAATATCGTCCTCTTTATCGGTCGCATATCCAAGGCTATATTTTTCCGAGGCGCTCTTGGCAGTTTCGATGCGAGAGGTACACACAGCCGCATACTTTGCCGAAAAATCGAGACCCTCAAAATAAAAGGGAAGCGATGCCACGGAAAAAGCGTGGGTTTTACCCATAGCACCAAATCCCAGCAACCCGATATTAAGAGTTTTTTTCATAAGCCGTGCTATCCTTTCGAAAAATATACATACATATTATATTATAACTCATTTTGACATTTTTTTCAAGAGGGAAAACGGCTTTTTTACAAGAAAAATTAGGTTGTGCAACATATATAAATATTGGATTGGATTTTTGTGTATAATTTTCTCCGAATTTTTATAGAAAGCACTTGACAATCACTCGACCGCGTGATATAATATGATTACAAACAAAACTGTTGGAGGTCAGCGTGAAAGTTACGTCCTACCGTTAGTGAGGTATGCTTTTTCACGCGCGAATTTTGCCTTGGGGGCAAAATTCAACGATTACTACTTGTGCCGAATGGAGATTAAAAATGACGGTAAAAAATAAGATCACCAAGCGAATAATTATTCGTGCGATCATTATGCTGCTTGTGGCCGCGGCGCTTGTGGCGATATACGTTGCATATTATGGCAGGCTCAAAGAGGCACGCTTTGGCATTTTCGCTATCCCGTTTTTCGCTCTCGTTTATGCTGTTATCCTATATAAATCCAAGCTGCTTCAAATGCTTTTTGACAAGGATTGGGAGGGCAAGGTAATAAAGTCCGACCTGATACTCGATTGGGAACCGATAACCTTTGCGGTAGCTGTATCGAGATTTCCTATGAAACAGATTTTTTACACGGTTATAACTGTAGAAAAGAAGCGAGGAGAGACCATCAAAATAAAGATCCCCTCTGAAAAGATCGCACACGTAGTCTTCAGACCCAACGATATATTGAAGCACTACAAGGGTACCAAATATCCTCAAAACCTATCAAGAAGCGAGGAAATATTTATTTGTCCCGTTTGCGGAAGAACGCTTGACCAAAGCTACTGCCCCCATTGCAAGATAAATTTCAAGATCGCTCCGCGCCACTATGACCCGTATTTTGATTGGTGGACCTCTAAGTAAAGGAGACAATAATGACAACAGATAATAACCGGCCGCAGCTTCCAAAATCCTTACTAAAAAAGCGCAAAATGAATATCATTATCAGAGTGACTTCTTGCTGTATCCTTTTCGCTCTGTTTCTATTTGCAATCATTATGTGGGGAGAGCGCATTTTCCCTATGCCTCAATACACTCCGAAGAGCTTTGTCGCAGTTCAAATTGGCTGCTATGTTCTCTTTATGACCTTACCGTTTCTTATTACCGGCGTACCCATGAAATTGATTGATTCATCATGGAGTGGAGTCGTATCCAACGTTGACGTGGAAGACAGTATAGGAACCTTTGACCGCGCCTTTGGACGACCGGGTACATACGACAGGCAAGATCTGATTTTAACAATAAAAAAAGACAACGGTGAAGTAATAACTCGCTCGGCATTATTCGTCGGCGAAAGATACAAGCTCAATATAAGCGACCACCCGACCATCCCCTCGGCCGGCAAGATTACCGACCATCTGAATGACTATAAAGTAGGAGATAGGGTATACAAATATTACGGCTTCAAGTATTTATACGTTGTTCCGTCGGAGGAAGAGGACAAAAAGCGTTGTATCGTTTGCGGGCTAAATAACGATAAGCTCAGAGATAAATGCTTGAGTTGCTACTGCGATTTGATATGACAATGCTAATCGAATTACCATTCTGAATCATATAACAAGCTAATTTTAAGTAATTTCAACAATGGAGGAAAACTATGACAAATAACAACTATCGTCCTGATATCCCAAAGTCTCTGCAAAAAAGATGCAGACGAAATATCATCATCAGAGTGACCTCCTGCTGTATCCTTTTCGCCCTGTTTCTGTTTGCCGTCATTATGTGGGGCGAGCGAATTTTTCCCATGCCTCGCTTTAGTCCCAAAAGCTTTGCCGCAGTTCAAATTAGCTGCTATATTCTCTTTATGACCTTGCCGTTCCTTATTACCGGCGTGCCCATGAAATTGATTGATTCATCGTGGAGTGGAATCGTATCCAATGTAGAGGTAAAACAAAGCGTTGGAACGTATTGGCGTACTCTCGGGCGATTCAATGTATATGATAAACAAGAGTTGAATTTAACAATAAAAAAAGACGACGGCAAAACAATAGAGCACGCTGCAACATCTGTAGGAGAAGCACTCAAAAACACTATGGGGATTTTATCTGCGAAGACCGATCTCCCTAATCAAGGAAAGATTACAGATCATGTAAATGACTTTAAAATAGGAGATAGGGTACACAAGTATTACGGCTTCAAGTATTTATACGTTGTTCCGTCCGATGAAGAAGACAAAAAGCGTTGCATCGTTTGCGGACTAAATAATGATAAGCATAGAGATAAATGCTTGAATTGCTATTGCGATCTGTTATAATCTATTTCAAATATGTTACACAAGCCGAGCGTGCGATTTAGCGATGCTCGGCTTTTTCAGAAACTCTCCATTTTTAGCGAGAAACGTCCGAAAGTAAAAATTTGGTGTTGCATTTTGCGGGAATATATAGTATAATTATGTTATATTATGACTTACGGGGACTTCATTATGTCAAAATATAAAATCTTGCTCTTCGATGCAGATGCAACTCTGCTTGATTTTCATCGTTCGGAATACGAGGCGGTGATAGATTGCCTTGAATTTGCAGGCCTGCCCGCAACCGACGAGATCATAAAAAAATACTCCGAGATCAACGACGGATATTGGAAAATGCTCGAGCGAAACGAGATAACCAAGCCCGAACTAATGGTCGCGCGTTGGAGATCGCTTTTAGAGTATTACGACTTCGACTTTGATGCCGAAACTATATCCAATTTATATCCCGAAAAGCTTTCGGAGAAGTGCTATCTTCTCGACGGTGCAGAAGATATTTGTAAGAAGCTGTACGGCAAATTCAGAATGTATATAATCACAAACGGCTTTAAATCGGTTCAGCAAAAGCGCTTTTGCGCCTCTCCTCTTGCAAAATATTTCGACGACGTGTTCATTTCCGAGGACATCGGCTACGACAAGCCGTCGATCAAATATTTTGAGCTGATCAGTAAGCGTATTCCCGATTTTAATTCCACAAGGGCGCTCGTTATAGGAGATTCGCTCACGTCCGATATTCGCGGAGGTATAAACGCAGGCATCGACACCTGCTGGTACAATCCAAAAGGCAAAAAAGCTCCCGACGATATGAAAATAACCTACACGATAAGTAACCTTTCTCAAATAGAAGGCATAGTTTTATAACATCTCACACGAAAGGATACCCTATAATGAGGCTTGATTTCGACTATACGCTTGAGGTTCTTGAAAACGAACCGCTTTCAAAGCACTCATCGTTTAAAATAGGCGGAGAGGCGCGCTACGCGATCTTCCCCAAAAGCAAAGACGAGCTGATAAGCGCGATAGAAACTGTAACGCGCAACAACGCAAAGCTTGCTATAGTCGGCAACGGAAGCAATCTGCTTTTCGACGACGACGGATTTGACGGCGCGATAATTTTCACCAAAAATATGAGCTCAACGGAATACGTACACTCGGCTTCGGGCACTTTTATTCGTGCAGAGTGCGGAAAGTCGTTGACCGAGCTCGCTTCGGAGACAGGAAAAAAGCACAGCCTTACCGGACTTGAATTTGCTTACGGAATTCCCGGCACACTTGGCGGCGCAGTTTATATGAACGCGGGAGCGTACGGCGGTCAGATGTCCGACGTGGTAATTGAGACCGAATATTTTGACCCCTCAACTAACGAAATAAAAGTGATATCTAAGGAAGAACATGATTTTTCGTACCGCCACTCGATCTTCGAGGATCATCCCGAATACGTTATTCTTTCAACTCTTATCGAGCTGAAGGAGGGAGACGCCGAGGAAATTTTTGCGGCTATGTCAAAAAATATAAATGCAAGAAAAGAAAAGCAACCGCTTGAATATCCCAATGCGGGCAGCACCTTCAAGCGCCCCGGTGGCAATCTTTTCGCAGGAAAGCTGATCGAGGATTCGGGTCTTAAGGGCTACACCGTTGGCGGAGCGCAGGTCTCCGAAAAGCACGCGGGGTTCATTATTAACCGCGGAGGCGCTACTTGCCGTGACGTGCTTGCCGTAATAGAGCACACAAAAAATACCGTCCTCGAAAAATTCGGCGTAGAGCTTGAATGCGAGGTCATTTATATCCCCAGATAATAAGATATGGACAGGTAAATTGATATATGTCATTTTCATCTCAAGTCAAGGATGAGCTAAATGCGCTTCCGATAAAGAGCAACTGCTGTAAAAAGGCTTATATTTTCGGCGTGGCTATCTCTGCAGCAGTCGTTGACGGCGTGATATCGGTAAAGCTTACCGACGAGTCTACTGCCGAACAGTTCTGTCATTTTCTGAAAAACATTTACAATATCGAGCCTGAGCGAAAAGATATCAATCGAGGCTGCTACAAAGCAATCGAGTTGAAGTTCAAATCTAACAAAATATCGGAATTTTTGAGCTTTGCAGACTCCTTTTCCGACAGTGATGAGGATATTGAAGCGTTTTCGTCATTTTTCAAATGTAAGGATTGCAGATCTGTTTTTCTGCGCGCGGTATTCTGCTCACGGGGCAGTGTCAGCGACCCCAAAAAATCCTATTCTCTGGAAATACAGCTTCCAAACGACACAAGAGCAATGCTCGTTCATTCGCTTCTGGAGGAGCTTGGTCCCGAAGCGCCGGGAATCACACCGCGCAAGGACCGATACGGCATATTTTACCGCAACGAGTCGGCAATAGAATACGTGTTAAGCGTTTTCGGCGCAAACAAAATAATATTCGACTTTTTGGATGCGTACGTTGAAAAAGACTATCGCAACGCGGAAAACAGAGCGACCAACTGTGTGGCAAGGAATATAGCAAGATCGGTAAATGCCGCAGGTGCACAGATTGCATCTATAGAGGCGCTTATTGCGAACGGAATGCTTGAGGAGCTCTCCGAGGATATCAAGACGACCGCCAAGCTACGTATAGCAAATCCCGATATGAGCCTCGGGGAGCTTGCCGCAATTCATAATCCTCCGATCTCGAAATCAGGACTTAATCACAGACTCACAAAAATCACTGAGCTTGCAAAAAAGAGAAAGCTAATCTGAAAAATCTGAAGAAAGGGCATGCGTTATGGGAGAATTCGTTCATCTTCATCTTCACAGTGAATACAGTCTGCTCGACGGCGCTTGCCGTATAGCAGATATCCCCGATCGACTTCGCGAATGCGATCAGGATGCCGTTGCAATAACCGACCACGGCAATATGTACGGAGTAATCGAATTTTATAAGACCTGCAAAAAGGCAGGCATCAAGCCGATCATAGGCTGTGAGGTCTACGTTGCCACCTCGTCACGCTTTGACAAGCGAAACAACACCGATTCTTACTATCATCTCGTTCTTCTGTGTAAGAATATGACGGGATATAAGAATCTTATCTACCTTGTATCCAAGGGTTACACCGAGGGTTTTTATTCAAAGCCGAGAATAGACGAGGAGCTGCTCCGAGCGCATAGCGAGGGGCTTATAGCTCTGTCCGCATGCCTTTCGGGCAAGATACCGAGGCTTTTGTCGGTAGGCGACTACGAGGGAGCAAAGCAGACCGCGCTTGAATACGCCTCAATATTCGGCAAGGACAGCTATTATATCGAGCTTCAGGATCACGGCACGGAGGAAACGAAACAGATAATGCCTCTGCTTGTAAAGCTTGCAGAGGAGACGGGGCTTCCCATGGTTGCCACTAACGATTGTCATTATCTTCGCCGTCAGGATGCCGAGATACAGCAGGTACTGATGTGTATTCAGACCAACACAACACTCGACAGCGCTAATAAACCAAGCTTTGATACCAACGATTACTATATCAAGACAACGGACGAGATGAAGCGTATCTACGGAGCGTATAACGGCGCTATCGAAAACACGCTGAAGATCGCCGACGCCTGCAATCTTGAGCTTGAATTTGACAAGGTTTGTCTGCCGTCATTCCCGTGTCCCGACGGCAAGAGCGCCGAGCAGTACCTGCGCGAGCTGACGCTGGCAGGACTTGAAACGCGTCAGAAAAACGGTCATCTCGCTTTCGGAAACGAGAGCCACAACAACGAGGGCGCGTACCGCGAGAGAATCGACTACGAACTTTCGGTGATCAATTCTATGGGATACGCGGACTATTTCCTTATAGTTCAGGATTACGTCGGATTTGCGAAAAGATCGGGCATTCCCGTGGGTCCAGGACGTGGATCGGGCGCGGGAAGTCTGGTTGCCTTTCTTCTCGGTATCACCGATATTGATTCGATAAAATTCGATCTGCTTTTCGAGCGCTTTCTTAACCCCGAGCGTGTCAGCATGCCCGATATCGATATGGACTTCTGCTACAACCGTCGCGACGAGGTCATCGACTACGTGACACAAAAATACGGCAGAGAACACGTATCGCAGATCATAACATTCGGTACTCTTGCCGCAAAGGCGGCTATACGCGACTGCGGTCGCGCTATGGGTATGTCATATTCCGACGTAGACGTGGTTGCAAAGGCAATTCCGCACGAGCTTGGAATAACTCTGAAGAACGCGCTTCGTTTTCCCGAGCTTAAGGAGCTTTACGAGGGCTCGGAGCAGATAAGAAAGCTCGTCGACACCGCGATGTCGCTTGAGGGAATGCCTCGTAACATTTCGGTACACGCCGCAGGCGTTGTCATTACGGACAAGCCTATCTCGGAATACGTACCCTTGTCGGTCAGCAACGGTACACTCGTAACTCAATTCGATATGGATACCATCGCAGACCTCGGACTTTTGAAGTTCGACTTCCTTGCGTTGCGCTATCTTACCATAATAAACGACGCTCAGGTTCAGATAAAGGAATCCGAGCCCGATTTTGATATTGAAAAGATTCCGCTTGACGACAAAAAGACCTTTGAGCTTATCTCACGCGGAGATACCGCAGGTGTTTTCCAGCTTGAGTCAACGGGAATGAAGCAGGTGCTCCAAAATCTGCGTCCCGAGTGCATTGACGATATTATTTCCGTCCTGTCGCTATACCGTCCCGGTCCTATGGACTCTATACCGAGATTTATCGAGTGCAGACACGATCCCTCAAAGGTGGTCTACGATCTGCCAATGCTCGAACCGATCTTGAAATCGACATACGGATGCACTGTCTATCAGGAGCAGGTAATGAGCATTTTCCGCACCGTTGCGGGATATACCTACGGCCACGCGGACATCGTGCGCCGCGCTATGTCAAAGAAAAAGGCAAGCGTGCTTGAGGCGGAAAGAGAAGCCTTCATCAGCGGAGCTGCCGCAAACGGAGTGGAGAAAGCCAGAGCCGAAAAGCTCTTTGACGATATGTCGAGCTTTGCGAATTACGCGTTTAATAAGGCTCACGCCGCCGCGTACGCGGTCATAAGCTACCGTTCGGCATACCTTAAGGCACATTACACGGGCGAATATATGGCGGCTCTTTTGACCAGCGTGCTTGGAAATCAGGTCAAGAGCGCGGAATATATAACCGAATGCTCAAAATTCGGCATCTCCGTGCTTCCGCCCAATATAAACGGAAGTCGCGTGACCTTTGGCACGGACAGAGAAAACGGAAATATCCGTTTCGGTCTGCTTGCGCTAAAAAACGTGGGCAAGCAATTTATCGAGGCAATTATTAAGGAGAGAGCCGAGGGCGGCTTATTTTCCTCGTTTGATAATTTCGTCGAGCGTATGAGCGCTGTGACAGACCTTAACAAGCGTCAGGTCGAGGCGCTCATCAAGTGCGGATCGTTCGACGGTCTCGGGCTTTACCGTTCTCAACTGTTGTCGTCCTATGAAACTATAATCGACAACGTTCAGCAAAAGAACAGGAATAATCCCATCGGTCAAATGGATATGTTTTCATTAGGCGATATCGACGTGCCCTCGTTTGAGTATCCCGACATCCCCGAATACAGCGTAAGGGAATTACTATTACTTGAAAAAGATGCCTCGGGAATGTATTTCTCGGGTCATATGCTTGATAATTATCAAAAGCATCTCGATGATCTTGATGTTATCACGACGGCAGAGCTTAGCGAGACGGATGATAACGAGGATTTGATCTACTCCGACAAGGATAAGGTAAATCTTGCGGGAATTATCACCTCGGTTTCACTCAAAACCACGAAAAATGACGACAGAATGGCATTTTTTAAGCTTGAAGATAAGCTTGGCGAGGTCGAATGCATCGTTTTTCCGAAAAAATATAACGAATATTATCACGAAATATTCGTGGACGGTGCGGTCTATATAGAGGGAACTGTTTCTATAAAGGACGACGAAAATCCGAAAATCCTCGTCAACCGTCTCGAACCGCTTACCGATAACGAGCATTATACGGGCGCACCGACTCCAAGTGTCGCAAAACACGAAAGCATTGCGCCCGAGATCAAGGAGGAGTCCGTCCAGAATGACGTTGGTCCTTCGAAATTCTCTATGTATCTTTCGCTTTACGCATCGGCAAATCAAACCGCAGAACAACCCACTCCCACGGTACCCGTTAGTGAAAAAAGGCCGACTCCCAAGCCCGAACCCACACATATAGTACCGCAGAAGATATATTTGCGCGTACAAGATATGATCGGCGAGGCGTTTCTCAAGGCAAAGAATATAGTAGACATATTCAACGAGGGAACTATCAGGGTCATATTCTACGATTCAAGCACGGGCAAATATTCAGAGTACAGTGAAAGACTGTTTTACTCAAATTACGCTATCGGAGAGCTTAAAAAGATTTTGGGCGACGAGAACGTAGTGATTAAATAAACATTTATGCCGCAACGCAGCGGAATGGAGGCTATTACCAATGAAAAACTTAAGAAAATACGGGCTTTTTGCCGTAGTGCTTATAATATTATCAACCCTTTTGTTGACGGGCTGTAACGTCGATGACTCTCTGAAGGTCATCGGCGCAACAGTCAATGAAAAAGGAGAGCTCGTCATTAATTATGCTGATGGAAAAACTGAAAATCTCGGAGAAGTAAAACCAGAAGAAGAAAACAGTAAGCCAAACACCGATAACAATGTCGGAGGATCTTCGGGAGCGCCTATTATAAGCACAGAAGCAGACGTTTCTCTCGCTACGTCCAAAGGACTCAGAAGCTCGGTCAGCATTTTCTGCACTTTTGGCACAGAAAGCTCCCCATACTATTCTGCGGGCTCAGGTGTAATATTCAAGTTGGATAAGAGAAACGGCAAAGCCTTTATTGTCACAAACTACCACGTTGTTTATGACAAAAACGAAGGCATCAGCAAGGAGATAAGCGTATATCTCTACGGCAATGAATATGCAGACTCAGAGATAAAGGCGACCTACGTTGGCGGTTCGCTAAATTACGATATTGCGGTCCTTTACGTTGCAGACAGCGAGATCATCAAAAACTCTTGCGTAGTTGCCGCAGATATTGCCGATTCGGACCGTATATCCGTAGGTCAGACTGCTATCGCAATAGGTAATGCCGAAGGATACGGTCTTTCCGCATCCAGCGGTGTTATAAGCATTGACTCCGAATATATCGATATGATCGCCCCCGATGAAATTACTCAGGTATCATTCAGAGTTATGAGAATAGATACCGCGGTCAACCACGGAAACAGCGGAGGCGGTCTCTTTAACGCGCAAGGAAAACTTATCGGAATCGTCAACGCAAAGATCATTGATGAAAACGTTGAAAACATCGGATACGCTATTCCTTCAACGCTTGCAGTGGCAGTAGCCAACAACATAATCGACAACTGCTTCGAAAAGGAGTGCTCAACGCTTCAGCGGTGCTTACTCGGAATAACTATCACTCCCACAAGCTCTTCGGCGATCTATGATGAAAGCACTGGGCTTGTGAGTATCGTAGAATCCATTGGCGTCGCCGAGGTCTCCGAAGGCAGCATAGCTTACGGCATCGTGGAGGCAGACGACATTTTGATATCTGCAACGCTTAACGGTATTACAAAAGAAATTACCCGACAGTTCCACGTGATCGATCTTATGATCAACGCTCGTCCAGGAGATACAATGTATCTTACGGTGATGCGAGGCGATGAAACGGTTACCTTATCTATCGAAATAACCGAGGATTGTGTAACGTCGTATTGATAACAACAAAAAAGAGTCGTGCCTCGGCACGACTCTTTTTTCTTTATTTAGATGTTAAGCGATTTTTTGTAATTCTCAATGTGCGACAGAGCAGTGCTCTCGTCGGATGCGGAGACCATAAAGTAGAATTTAACCTTAGGCTCGGTACCCGAGGGGCGAACGATAACAACGTCTCCGTTTTCAAGCTTGAAGGAGAGCACGTCGGACTTCGGAAGCTCCGTAGAGGTCTTCTCGCCGCTTGCAACGTCGGTAAAGGTCTGCTCCTTGTAATCTCCGAATACAACTACCTTAACGCCTCCAAGATCGGCGGGAATAGCGGTACGCATACCGTTAAGTAATGCCGCCATTCTTGCAGGGCCGTCAACACCCTCCATATAGATCTCAACGTTGCGCTCACAGCAGAAGCCGTATCTTTCATAAAGCTTCTCGAGAGCATCGTAAAGAGTCATACCCTTGGCATGATAATACGCGGTCATCTCACAGATAAGCATCGTTGCAACGACTGCATCCTTGTCGCGAGCGTAAGTGCCCTTGAGGTATCCGTAGCTTTCCTCGAAGCCGAAGATATAGTCGCCGTGACCGAGCTTTTCGTGATTCTTAATGACCTCACCGATAAACTTAAAGCCCGTGAGAACGTTGAACATCTTTACGTTGTGCGCCTCGCAGATCTTGGTTGCCAGCTCGGACGAAACGATAGACTTTACAACGTAAGGCTCGGGAGGCATAGTGTTCGTCTCCTCGTAAGCCGTGATAATGTAATCGATAAGCAGAGCGCCCATCTGGTTACCCGTGATGGTGCGGAAGCTGCCGTCCTTGGTTCTTGCAACTACGCCGACACGGTCTGCGTCGGGGTCGGTCGCGATCACGAGGTTGCTTCCGACCTTATTGGCAATATCGATACCGATACCGAAAACCTCAACGTACTCGGGATTGGGCTTTTCAACAGTGGGGAAGTTGCCGTCAATAACGAACTGCGCCTCAACCTTATAAAGATGCTTGAGGCCAACCATACCGAGAACCTCGGGGATGAGCTTGTGTCCCGCGCCGTGAAGGGGAGAGTAAACTATCTTCAGCTCGTCGGCAACAGCCTTGATAGCGTCGGGATTGACCGCCTGCGCCTTGACCTGCGCCAGATAAAGATCGTCCATCTCCTTGCCGAGAATCTTGATCTTGCCGTCGTTAACCGCGGTGTCGAAATCAACTCTCTTGACGTCGTTGAAGATATCGATCTTGCAGATCTCCTCGTAAACGGTATTCGCGTGCTCAGGGGGGAGCTGTGCGCCGTCCTCCCAATACGCCTTATATCCGTTATACTGCTTGGGATTGTGAGAAGCGGTGATGTTTATTCCCGCTACGCATCCAAGCTCGCGGAGAGCGAAGGAAAGCTCGGGAGTGGGTCTGAGCGCGTCGAAAATATAAACGGGAATATCCGCTGCCGCCAAAACCTCTGCCGCGACCTTTGCAAAAAGCTCGGAGTTGTTTCTGCTATCGTAGGCGATAGTAACGCCGTCGGAGGCTCTGCCTTCCTTGTGTATAAGAGATGCAAGACCCTGCGTTGCCTGAGCTACGGTATAAACGTTCATCGCGTTCATACCCGTCTTCATAGTTCCGCGCAGGCCTGCCGTTCCAAACGTAAGACCTGACGAAAAACGGATCTTTATTTCATCATCATTGTCCGCAATGTCGCGGAGCTCTTGTCTTTCTTTTTCGGTAATTGCGGAGGAGTTCAACCAAAGCTTGTAGTTATCCAGGTAACTCATCGATAATCATCCTTTCAAGATTTTTTATTAATTTAGATTATGCTTCCTTTGCCTGCTCAAGGGCAATAGAGAGCTGATCAGGGCAGGAGGTAGGTCTCGGACCGCAGTGAATACCGCGAAGACGCTCGATCGCCTCATCGACGGACATTCCCTTGATAAGAGCGCATACGCCTTGAGTGTTTCCCGAGCAACCGCCCGTGAAGGCTACGTTTTTAATGATGCCGTCCTCCAGATCTATATCGATCTGGCGAGAACAAACTCCGTGAGGCTTGTAGGTGTAGTGTTTCATAAATTTGTCCTTTCTTTTTATGTTTATTCAATTATATTTGCATATATAACCCGACCGGGATATAGTCGGGGCAGTCGATCGCAAGGAACATCAAAAACGTTTGAAGATCCGCGCCATCCGCACGGAATACGGGGCAAACGTACGCTCCCGTTCGTTTGGCAGACGAGTGAGCGTTCAAAGTATCAATTCTGCAAAGCTTAAGCGAACAGAAGCTCGCAGCGCAGAGCAGGTCCTCAAGCGATACGGTATCGTTTTCGGTCATAATAAACTCGAAATATCTGTTTCTTGCCTTGGAGCGCACAGATGGGTTGTGGAACGCCGATCGTTTGCCGAGCAGAGCATATCTCGTATATCCTTCTTCTCCGTGAAGATCGTATACTGCGGCGATCTTGAGGTTGTATTTTAATATCATCTCATAGAATGACAGGAGCTTTCCGTCCAACGACGTCTCAACCGGAAGAATACAATACTCACAACTACCGTTATATACGCTTTCACACACGTCGCTGACGCTTGCAAAATAAGCTGCACGCGGCGACGAAAACAAAGAAGAGAACTGCATATAAGCAACGTCGTTATATGAATTTTTAAGATATGCTATTCGTTCTGTCGCATCTTCCAAAAGAGAAACGTCAGTTTCGGGCGAAATATACTTTACAAAGCTTTTTTTGTTGACGCCTCCCGAGCCGAGAACCTCCTTAAACAAGGCCAGCCTCTCTACAAGGGATATTCTTGAAAATACGGCATCGGCGGCAGGTCGGTTTTCCTCAATGATATTGACCGAATCCGCATTACCCTCGGACTTTATTGAAAGCAAAATGCTTTTTACAATATCGGGGTCGTCCCCGTCTCGCAATATCGCGTCCGCAAGCTCGGAGAGATGTGCCTGTCGCTTTTCAATTATTCTTTCTATATCACTTTCGAGCTCCGAAAGATTCGACAGCACTATCTCAGTATTGCTGCCCTCAAGCTCGGGGATATTTGAATATATAAGTCCCATTACAGCATACCCAAAAGCCTAAAGCTATCGGCGAGAAAGGCTTTTAGCTCGTCTGCCGACATACGCTTCTGCGACATCAGCGCCAAGCGATATATCTCAAGAGCCATAAGCTTTGCTTTCTCCGAATCGGTCTGATTTACTGTCTCAAGCTTCGCCATAAGAGGCGAATTGGAGTTGAGCACGAGAGTGTAGTCAACGGGGAAGTCGCCGCCCATATTAATGCCCATGCTCGCGTACATCTTCATCATTTCTTCCATACGGCGAGATTCCTCGGAAAGAGTGATCAGAGCAGGTACGCTTTCATCCTTGAGGGCCTCGAGCTTCACCTCGAGCTTATCATTGCCAACCGACTTCTTGAAGAGCGAGATCAATGCCTCGTTATCGGTTGAAGCTCCGTCTCCCTTGAGCATATCGACAACGTCGGAGTCGATTCGCGCATATTTGATCTCACTGTCGTTCATTTCACACATAGAGATGAACTGGGTGTCAAGCTGATGCTCGAGTACGGCGATCTTTACGCCCTCCGATTCAAACATCGAGATGTACTGAGCCTGCAGAGCCTTGTCGTTGGTGTAATAGACCTTGCCCTTGTGCGTCTCCTCGCAACACTTGAGATATTCGTCAACGGTCATATAGGTACCGTCGGTCAATTCAAGCAGATACGCAGATTTAACTCTGTCGTAGAATTTTTTATCGCGAAGCGAGGCATATTCAAAGAATATCTTTAATTCCTTCCAGATCTTTTCGTATTTTTCACGGTCTACGTTGCAAAGTGAGCATATCTTGTCCGCAACCTTCTTGACTATATGCGAAGAAACCTTTTTAATATACGCATTATCCTGAAGATAGCTTCTCGAAACGTTCAAGGGAAGCTCGGGGCAGTCAAGCACGCCCTTTAGCATCAACAAAAAGTCGGGAATGACCTCCTTGATATCGTCTGCAACGAACACCTGATTGTAGAAAAGCTTCACCTGTCCCTCGTAGGACTCATATTCGTTGATCCTTGCCGGGAAATAGAGAACACCCTTGAAATTAAGCGGGTAATCTGCGTTTATATGTATGTGGAAAAGCGGCTCTCTGTAATCGCGGAATACTTTTTTATAAAATTCCGCGTACTCCTCCTCGGTGCATTCCGAGGCGTTCTTGAGCCAAAGGGGAGAGGTCTCGTTGATGGGCTTGGGGGCTTCCCCAGAATCGTCGGTCTCATCGTCAGCCACCTCAAAATATATGTCAACCGACATAAAAGAGCAGTACTTTTCAAGTATCTCCTTTATCTTGTTTTCATCAAGATAAGCAGACTCCTCGTCGGAGATGTGCATAATAACGTCGGTACCGTGCTCATTTCTTTCTGCAACGTTTATTTCATACTCGCCTGCGCCGTTGCAGACCCAATGCAGAGCCTTGTCTCCATTGAAGGACCTTGTGATAAGCTCAACGGTATCCGAAACCATGAACGACGAATAAAAGCCGAGTCCGAAGTGACCGATAATGCCGTTATTCTGGTTGTTCTCATCATACTTCTGAATGAAGTCGAGCGCGCCCGAAAGCGCAATAGAGCAGATATACTTTTCAAGCTCCTCCTCGGTCATACCGATGCCGTTGTCGGATACTGTGAGCGTTTTTGCATCCTTGTCAAGAACGACCTTGACCGCATATTTTTCGTCTCCTCCGTCATACTGACCGAGTGAGGAAAGACGGCAAAGCTTCGTAACCGCGTCCGTCGCGTTGGAAACTATCTCTCGCAGGAATATATCCTTTTCGGAATAGAGCCATTTTTTGATAATAGGGAATATATGTGCGGTCTCAACCGATATACCGCCTTTTTTTATCTTATTTTCGTCCATAATACGTCCTCATTTGATATTTTGCTTATAGAATTATATTTATATTATATACCTTTTTTTTCGTCAAGTCAAGAGCAGACATAGACAAGTGGGCTAATTTTAAAAAAATATTAAAATATTCATAGAATTATAACATATAAGTTGTATAATTGACGTAGCTTGCAGAATACAGTCTGATTTTGGGGGACGTAAAATGACAGTAACCAAATTCGCATACGCAAAAATAAATCTGTTTCTTGATATTGAGTCACGCAGAGATGACGGATATCATAACATTTTAAGTTTTATGCAGCGTATAAGCTTAAAGGACACGATAACTGTATCTATTGAGCCCGCAGAAACAAAAACGATAGAGATCACCTGTAGCGATCCGACAATACCTTGCGGAGAAAAGAATCTTGCCTATAAGGCAGCAAATATATATCCTATGCCGTCGGGCAAGATCTTGATAAACATAGACAAAGTAATCCCATCGTCCGCAGGTCTTGCGGGCGGAAGTGCGGATGCTGCGGCGGTGCTCGTTGCATTGAACGAAATATACGCAAACAAGCTTTCAACAACAGAGCTCTGCGCTCTTGGGGCGAAGCTTGGCGCCGATATTCCTTTTTGCATCACGGGTGGCGCTTGTCTTGTTAAGGGAATAGGAGATATCCTTACCGCCATCGATCCAATGCCCGAGTTTCCGATAGTAGTAGCAAAAAAGGGCGAGGGAATGTCTACTCCCGCCGCGTACCGCGCGCTTGACGAAAAGCACAACGACTTTGTCGGCTATGATTCCCACAAAGATCTGCTTGAAAAATTAACGTCAGCCGACGAGTCCGTATCGGCACAGAAATATTGCGAGGGATTATTCAATATATTCGAGGGCATCGTCGAGCCCGAAAGACCCGACGTAACGCTCATCAAAGAAATTATGATGTCTTGCAAAGCTGCGGGGACTATGATGAGTGGTAGCGGTACGTCAGTTTTTGGAATATTCGATTCCGAGGCTTCTGCCAAGGCAGCTGTCGAGGCTTTGAGAAAGCAGGGAGTTGACGCACATTTGTGTTATCCCCACAAATAATGAGCTTCGGCAATACGAGGGCGTTCATCAGCTGAAGCTCATTGCATAAAAAAATCCGCATCGATAAAGATGCGGATAAAATTATTATCGAGGATATATCAATCGCGCGACTCAAGATAGTTTACAACGTCGCCTACGGTGATGAAACCGTGAAGATCTTCGTCTTCGATAGTAAGATCAAACTTTTCCTCACAGATCATAACGAGGTCTGCAAGCTCGATAGAATTGATTCCAAGGTCGGATGCAAGCTCTGCGTCAAGTGTAATGAGTTCCTCCTTGACCTGAAGCTCGTCGATAAGTAACTGCTTAAGCGTTTCAAACATAATATATCTTTCCTTTCCGTCGCATATCTGCGACAACATTAACGACAACTTATTATATATATTTTTTTCCGTTTTGTCAAGTGTTATTTCAAAAAAAGTTTTCTATTCGTAGAGTTAGGGGGTGAACATTATGGCGATTTTCAATAAAAGACCTTTATTTACCGCTTGTATTCTGTATTTGCTCTTTGCGGTCATTGGCTATTTTGCTCCTCCTGCGATCAAGATCGTCACCCTTGTTTTTGCGCTGATCGTTGCGTTTTCTTTTGCGATACTTAAATTCGCCTTCAAAAAGGTCGGGGCATATACCGCGCTATGCGTTATTATGTCGTCATTGATGGTTGCCCTCTCTCTGTTTTCATCCTACCGATATTTCAACGTTTATGCTGACTCTATCGAAAAATATCACAACGAAACGCATACTATCGAAGCCTTGGTCACGTCAAATCGTACTTACGATGCAAATTATTCCACGTACAACGTAACGGTCAGAAGGATAGACGGGAAGGCGACAGATCACAAAGCTATTTTGAACTGTACCTACGCATCTGAATTGGAGCCCGGATTTTTGATTATCGCTAACGTGAGTGCCGAGGATTTTGATTCCGATATTACAAAGATGTCAATGCACTCCGACGGTATTTTCATTCAATATACGTCTGCCGATGATGCTTCCGTATTAGTGACCGATGAAGACGATCTTCATCCATTGGTGATGTTATCTGAATTGAATACACGGTTGTCACGCGTGTTCAGAGCAAAATTGGACGAAAACACGGCTGAGATCTGTGCAGCAATGCTCTTGGGAAACAAAAACCGCCTTGGAAACGTGGTGGAAAGAGATTTCTCTCGTGCGGGGGCTTCTCATCTGCTCGCGCTAAGCGGGTTGCACGTCAGTATCATAATGGGTATGCTGATGCTTTTGCTCAAAAAGCTTCGCGTTCCAACGAAGGCGATCGCGTTAATATTGATCGCAGGCTCAATATTTTATCTTTTACTTACGGGAGTCAAGATCTCTGCGGCGCGCTCGGTAATAATGGTGCTGTTAGTCTATCTGTCACTGCTTTCAAGCAGGCAGCACGATTCCTTGACCTCTCTTTCGTTCGCGGGTGCTATGATCATGCTTATATCACCGTGCTCGGTTCTCGACGCGGGATTTTGGATGTCATTTGGAGCAACGCTCGGTATACTTATTTACGTTCCGTTCTTCAATGACCTTATCGGCACGTTAACGGGTAAGCTCGGAAACAAAGCCAAGCTTCTGAAGCCTGTTACAACTGTTGTTTCTGCTCTTATTGCAGGTGTTTTTGCCTTGATACCATTGATCATCGTGTTGTTCGTATTTATAAAGCAAATATCGTTGGCGTCGGTCCTTTCTTCTGCTGTATTAGCCATACCGGCTTACTTGATCATACTGTTTTCACTATTGTTTTTAGTGTTCAGCAAAATTCCGTTTATAGCCTTTGTCATAGCTAAAGTACTTTCTTTTTCCGCACGTTTTATGACAGGGTACTGCGCTGAAATATCGAAAGCGGAAAACATAGTAGTATCTTTGAATTACCCCTTTGCGACGATAGCAACTATAGCCTTGTGCGCGGCTTTCGCTTATTCAATGATCAAAAAATCAAAGAATATGTTTAGATCATTGATACCGTTTGCGCTTACTCTGATATTTTTTGTTGGAGCTATGTGCGTCTATAATTATTCCGAAAAGGACACCGTCAGCGTGTATTACGCGAACGCTGCCTCAACGTCTGATATGCTTGTGATATCAAGCAACGGAGAGAGCATCATCTGTGACATTGGATCGGGCAGTAACAACTCATATTATTCAATATCGGACGCGGTTAGTGAGGCAAGATCTACGGAGATACGAGCTATCATTCTGTCAAGATATACAAGAAGACACGTGTCGTCTCTTTACAACGTCTTTACAAATCGTAAAGTGAAGGAATTGTGGATACCATATCCCTCAAACGACGACGATTACTATAAAATGGTTCGCATCGTGGAATACGCCGAGAGATACGGAGTCGCCATCCGTGTATATCGTGACGGGGAAACGCTTTGCATCTTTGAAGACACGCATATCACTCTCCGTTCCTATAAGATCGATCGCTCCGTGACGGCAATATCTCTCGTTAGTATTGATACGCCAAAGGAACGGCTCGTATATTGCTCTCCCGCGTTCAATGAGACCGAAGAAGAATCAATTGAAGAAATCAACGGTATACTTGCCGACGCCGATTACATAATCTTCGGGAACAAAGGGCCAAAAACCAAAACGGACTATTCCATTCCGTCCGACAATAAAGCAACGTTGATAGCTTTCAGCGATGAAACAAGGGCGGCATATTATAAGGAAAGCAGTGAGCGACCTATTTCTTATTCACTGGTTACAGATCATTGCAAATTCTGCCTCAACGATTGATAAATCAAAAAATGAATGTTATACTTCAAAAAACAGAGCTTTCAAAAAGGAACGTTTTAATGAAAATATCAAAATACAACATAACAACCGACAAAATGGGAGTAAATATCAAGCTTGCCTGTGTGTCTGACCTCCACGCAAGACCGTACGGCAAGGTGATAGCTGCACTTAAATCGATCTCACCCGACGCCATACTTCTTCCTGGAGACATTGTTGAAATTGCCGCCGAGCATATGGATCAGCGTAATCAAAACGGATTGAATTTTCTCAAAGAAGCTACCCGTATCGCTCCGTGCTATTATACCTACGGCAATCACGAGATTTATTATTCTCACGCAAAGGGCAAGAACAAAAAAACACCTGACCCCGAGCTTTCCAAAAAGTATCTTGAGGCAATAAGCTCTTACGGTGTGCACCTAATAAATGATTCATTTGAATCGTTGGATCACACAAGCGGAGTTCTGGTTGGCGGTCTGGTCTGCGGCAGGGATATGAATCCCGCGCTAAATCAAAAAGAGCCCGATCTGCAATTCCTGTCCGATTATTCAAAAAACGAAGGATTCAAGATCCTGCTTTGCCACTATCCGCATTATTACGATAAGTATCTCAAGAGCATGGCCGTCGATCTTGTCCTTTCGGGGCATGCTCACGGCGGTCAATGGCGAATATTCGGTAGAGGAATATACGCGCCTCATCAAGGGCTTTTCCCGAAACACACCTCCGGAATTCACGACGGTAAGCATATCATCAGTCGCGGTGCGGTCAACAACTCAAAACCGATCCCAAGATTTTTCAATCCCTGCGAAGTGATCGAAATAAACATTCATTCTTAAAACTAAAGTGCCGTAAAAACCGCATACGCACTTACCACACGATAAAACAACAAAAACGGTTGATCTACAAAATTAGATCAGCCGTTTTTTTGCCTTTTTCAAGCAAAACGACCGCGGCTTTTCTCAATTTTAAAATATTACATTGTTGTTTTCCTATAATCCTCTTTGATATATTGAAAATGATCGGGGAAAAATATAAACCGAAGACAAATCAAATTGAAAGGCTCGATATTATGAAAAAGCTTGTAAAGATCGCACTGGTTTTGATAATAGTGATATCCGTACTGTCTTCGTTTGTTGTGATAGCAGGTGCGGTTTATCTTAGACGATATAAAAATTCGCGTGTTGATCCGTCGCTCATCGAGATAGCGCACAGATCCGAAAAAACTAAATTTTACTGCTATGATTTCAGCGATCGAAACGGCAGAGTTGGACAAGCAGTCCTTGTCGAGAGCGCGGAGCTGAACGGGGAGGTAAAATACAAATACGCGCCTTACAACGAAATACCCGAGGATCTGATAAACGCATTTATCGCAATAGAAGACAAGCGATTTTATAAACACGAAGGAATAGACTTCCTAAGAACCGCAAAGGCGGCATTTAATTACGTTTTCGGCTCCGGAGATTTTGGTGGATCAACTATAACACAGCAGTTGGTAAAAAATCTGACCGGGAACGACGATTTCAGCGTAGACAGGAAGCTTTCGGAGGCTTTTTCGGCGATCGCCCTTGAAAAAGAGTATGATAAGACCGAAATCCTTGAAATGTATCTGAACGTTATAAATCTGTCGGGAGGCTGTCGCGGTGTTGGCGCGGCGGCAGAGTATTTTTACTCAAAGACCCCCTCGGAATTGACTCTTTCAGAATGTGCCACGATAGCGGCAATAACCAACAACCCCTCAAAATACAATCCCAAAAAGCACCCCGAAAATAATCGGGAAAGGCGCGATCTTATACTCAAACGTATGCTCGAAGCGGGCTATATAACAGATTACGAATACAGGAGTGCCGTTGCAGAGCCTATCTCGCTTAATCCTTCTCAAAAAGAATCGGGAGGCGGTATAAACTCCTGGTACGTGGATATGGTCATCGAGGACGTTTTGACTGATATGTGTGCAAAATATAATATTTCGCGCAGCTCTGCGTCGCTGATGCTTTATCGCGGCGGTTTTAAAGTATATACCGCAATGGATGCGGAAATACAAGCGATACTTGAAAAATATTATTCCGACATTTATAATTTCCCGATAGACAGTCAAGGGAAGCTTGCACAGTCGTCTATGATAGTTATCGACCCATATAACGGAGACGTTCTCGGAGTAGTTGGCGCTATAGGGGAAAAGAAGGGAAATAGGATTCAAAATTACGCGACGGATACAAAGCGTCCTCCGGGATCAGCGATCAAGCCGCTTTCGGTCTACTCGTTAGCGCTGGAAAAGGGCTTGATAGAGTGGTCTTCGATATTCGAGGATTCTCCCATCAAGGCCGGCAATGGGACACAGCCTCCGTGGCCATTTAATGCCGACAAGACCTATGTGGGCGATGTGGATATACAGTACGCCGTACAAAACTCGTTAAACACGGTGGCAGTAAAGGTGCTCGATAGCGTTGGAAACGAGGAATCCTTGTCATTTTTGAAAAACAAGCTGCTGATAAGCAGTCTTGACGATTCTGCTGATGTGGGATCGGCATCGCTTGCGCTTGGTCAATCTTCTCGGGGAATAAGTCTGCGCGAACTGACCGCAGCGTATTCTATATTTCAGGAAGGCGTCATGAGCAAACCCCGAACTTATTTTAAGGTCACGGATGAAAACGGACAGATCATTCTGGATAATTCACCATCCCAAGAGACCGTATTATCAAGAGAGACTGCCGCTATTATGACAAAGCTTCTCGAAACGGTAGTGGATTCGGGAACGGCGCAAGGCATAATATCACTTGACAAAACAATTGCGGTTGCAGGAAAAACAGGAACTACCCAAAACAACTGCGACAGATATTTCGTCGGCTACACTCCCGAGCTACTCGCAGGCGTCTGGTTTGGATACGAATATCCAAAGCCCCTTGACGACTTTGGAGGAAATCCATCGATATATCTGTGGGATGAGATAATGAGTGAGATATATGAAAAAACCGATTACGGCAAAGCATCCCGCTTTGCGATACCCGAAACCGTACAAAAGCTGACCTACAAAACACCGTCAGGTGAGCTCGTGAAAAACGGAGAAGCCGCTTCCGATATAAAGGACGGGTGGTTTGCGTTCAACGAGAATAATAACTGATAGGAGATCATATACTGTGTTGGCAGTCTGTCAACACAGTTTTTTTATTTTAAGGTGAGGAACACAATGGCATCAAAGGGGTCATCAAGAAATAATTTGTTCAATGGCGTTTCGGTTGTATGCGGCACGGTCTGCTCGATTTTTTCCGTAGGTTCAATAATCGTTTCGGGAAGTCCGTTTGAAATGATACATAAGCTCAACGTGGGGAATGTTCTGCCTCCTATGTGGCTATGGGGATTTTTAACTTTGATTTGGGGTTTTTTGATCGGATATGCCGCAGGACTGATAATTGTTGAAGCGGTTTGCAATAAAGGTCATAGTGAAAGGGAAATATGCGCTTACAAGGGCGGACTGTTTTTTCTTGCATCCTTATTTTTCTTCGTTTTGCATTACCCTTTATTTTTTGTTGGTGAAAAACTGTTCGTAGCATTGCTTACAGCGCTTATTGCTACGGTATGCGCCTGTCTTTGCGCTTTCTTTTGGTCAAGGATGTCGGCATTAGCTACCATTATAATGACATCGTTTGCCTTTTGGCTTTTTTACGTAGTTTTCGTAACTTTATCAGTAATCTTACAAAACTGATCGATTTTTCAAATTATTTACAAACAAAGCTATTGACAAGCACAAATTTATGTAGTATAATAAGCAGTAGTCATAGTATATATTCGGAGGAATATTTTAATGAAAACTGTTAGACTTGTGTCTGTAATTCTTGTATTGGCGATGCTTTGCTGCTCGTTTATCGCTTGTTCTACAACCGAGGAGGACGTGGAGCTTCCCGAAAGACCCTTTTACAACATGACGGTTTCTTTCCAGATAAAGAACGATTCCGGAAAAACTATCGTTGATGCGGAAAAGTACAATTACAAGGGACACGAAGATCCTACTATACTCAACATAGTCACAGATTATCTCGCAATCGAGGCTAACTTCAAGTATACGGTCGATGAAAATAACATACTTACCAAGATCGGTGGTACTAAGGCAGGCAAGAACGAGTACTGGTCCTTCACAATGAAGGGCGTAGGTCTTGATATGCAGACTATTCTTGATAACCTCGTTGACAAGCAGATGAGCGAGTATCTCGTAGAGGACGGCGCAGAATTCACTGTAGTTCTCGTTTCCAACAAATAATTTATTGCATCTTTAAAACCGACTTTTTCGGTCGAAATCGGAAAAGTCGGTTTATTTTTTAATAAAAACAAATAAAGGAACAGAAAAGTATGCTGATGTCTATAACAGGCAAGCTTGGAAGTGGAAAATCCACGGTTTGCAGCATTTTAAAAGAAAAATACGGATTTGAAATATTCAGCACGGGAACTATCAACCGCGAGTATGCCAGACGTTTGGGGATAACCACGCTTGAGCTTAATGAGAGGCTTAAATCCGATCCTGCTCTCGATAAGGAAATCGACGGTACGGTTACAAAACTTTCCATCGAGAAAAAGGACGAAAAGCTTGTATTCGACTCAAGAATGGCATGGCATTTCGCTAAAGATACGTTTAAAATATTTCTTACCATAGATCCTATGGAGGCAGCTACCCGCGTTATGAAAGATCAGCGTGGAGCAGAGGAGCATTACGACTCCGTCGAGGATGCTTGTCAAGGCCTTGTCAAGAGAGGAAACGTGGAAAGAGAACGATTCATTCAGATCTACGGAGTAGATTATTTTGATCACAACAATTTTAATCTCGTCGTAGATACTACAAGCCGCACGCCCGAAGAGATAGTGGGAATAATTATAGAGAATTACGAAAGCTATTGTGCGGACGCCAATTCCTTTGTTTCACCCAAAGAGATTTGATATTACCCATATTTCGTTAGATGCAACCTGCAATTGCGTATATGTAAAGCTGATTTTATCGACAAAAATCAGCTTTCATTGTTATAATTGTTAAAACGATCTTGATTGAAAGGATATCTTACCATGACACAAAGCTATTTTGGCGATAATCTTTATTCTTTGCGAAAAAGCAGAGGACTGTCGCAGGATGAATTTGCGGAAAGCCTCGGAGTTTCAAGACAAGCGGTATCGAAATGGGAAAGAAACGAAGCTTATCCCGACACAGAAAATCTTATCGCGATCGCAAAATTTTTCGGCGTTAAAATAGACGACCTTATAAATACGCCTATCAACGCAAATGAGGTCGTCGAAGATGATCAAAGTTCAGGGCTCGATGAAGCTACCGAATATGAAGAAGACGCTGACGATGATGAGGATAAGGAAAACAAAAATCACACGTCTGCGGCATCATATATTTGGGATAGCGTGCCATTCGCCGTTATTGCAACTATCGCATATTTGATAATCGGCTTCTTCGTCGAGCGCGGTTGGGAGATAGGTTGGACGATCTTCGTGCTTGTGCCGGTTTATTACTCTGTGACCGACTGCATACGCCGTAAACGCTTTTCAAGCTTTAACTACCCGGTTTTAGTGACTTTTTTATTTCTTCTTTTCGGAATGCTTTACGGCATCTGGCATCCGCTTTGGATACTGTTCCTTACAGTACCTGTATATTATCCCATTGCCTCCGCAATTGACAACGCAATACGTAGCAAAAACAAAAGATAACAATAATCCCCGATAAGCCTCAAGCTTATCGGGGATTCCTTTATTTACCTATCTTTTTGAGTATATTTTCGTAGGTCAAGCCATATCTTTGCGCGATATCGCGTGCATAGCTCTTTCCATCGGGTTTTGCGCGGAAAATCTTGAAGGAGCGCTTGCCCTCCTCGATGCCCGCTACAAGCGTGTCGATCTTAACACCGCCGTTCGCCAGAGCCTCGGCATTGATGCGGTCAATCTCTGCGGCAAGCTCGTGCAAATGAGTCGCGAAAAGGCAACGGCAGCCAACCATTGAAATGCCAGAAAGAACCTCTGATGCGATATAAGAGCCTTCGTAGGATCCCGTGGACGAGAAGGACTCGTCAAGCAGCACAAGACTGTGCTCGGTCACGCTATCGAATATCTCACCAAGTCGCGCGCACTCCTCGCCGAGTCGACCCTTATCGATGGTATCGTCAGCACCCGTGGGAAAATGAGTATATATCGCATCGGCAGGGCTGATACGTGCGTTTTTAGCGGGAACGTACATGCCAAGCTGCATCATCGCAAGAGCCAGACCGAGAGAGCAGGTGATAACCGATTTGCCTCCGCGGTTAGGTCCTGTCAGAACGTATATCATCGCATCGTCCTTATTAAATCTCACATCATTAGGCACGATCTCCTCGCCGTCGCGAAGCTTGAGCGCAACCGTGGGATTGTAAAGATCGTCTGCGTCAAATACGCGCTCGCTCATCGGTGCGATCTCTGGCTCACTGAGCCAACAGCCCTTTGCTTCAAGTCGTTTGAGCATCTCCGTTCCTTTGACCACGAATTCGATCTCGGGCATAAGACCGAGCAGAAAATCTGTGTTTTCAAGCACGTAGGTCTGGACTATCTTCTTCCAGGACTTGAGCGAGGATCTGTATACGTCGTTTATAGCCGAATTGAACGCGATAGACATTGCCGTTCTCTGATTATCGGACTGCTTTTTACTAAAGGGAACGAGATTAGCGATACACGTGTACTCGTCGTCCTTAAAATTGAGTCGGAGTATCTTGTCGATAGCGTCGCCCGACTTGAATGCCTCAGAATTTATGGACAAAACTCCCGCATAGGTGGGACGGAGCTGCGCGTCGAGATTGACACCAATAGAAACGCTCTTGATCTCGCGCA
This sequence comes from Clostridia bacterium, assembly GCA_017536475.1. Taxonomy (GTDB): domain Bacteria; phylum Bacillota; class Clostridia; order Oscillospirales; family CAG-272; genus SVTX01. Next base: position 94,788 of record JAFXHH010000003.1, on the reverse strand, counting down.
CACGCTTTGTCAATTCGTTGAGTTTTTGATTAAGCTCTTTATAGTAGTCCGACTCGGCAAGCTCGCATATTCTTTCCTCAAGAGTTTTGAATGCGCGGCTCTTTATCTCGTCCTTTACCGAGGAAAGACCGCCGTAAAGCGTTTCTATACAAGAAATATAAAGCTCTATCTCGGTGATGCTGGAAAGATAATCCTCGGATGAATTGTTATCTGCTTCAAGACGGCGAAGCTCGGTAATGTCCGTCAGAACAGGCATCAGCTTGCCAAGAGTCTCGGCTATCGCGGGGCAATTCATCATATCGGAAAAGACCTCAATCCTGTATTTCATAACCTCCTGTGAGGTAGTGAAATAATCCGACAGATCTGAGCTTTTGAGATCCAAAATCTCAAGCATACCGAGTTCTTCAAGGGTATACATATCTATATAGGGGCGGTTTTTGCCCGTATAGTAGTCCTTTTTCGACTCTGCATCGGGATAGATAAGACTAAAATTCGTAAGATCCATTATTTTTTATCCTTTCGGAATTTATATTTTTATTATCGTTTTTTCACCGTTTCTGACAACGAGAATACTGTCAAGTCCTACAGACCGCAAAAGCTCAAAGCCCTCGTCAACACATTCACCGATATGCTCGGGAGAATGCGAGTCGGTACCAACTGTGACAAGCTTGCCTCCGCATTCGCGGTAAAGCGCCAAAAGTTCACGGTCGGGCATAGCAAAGCCAAGACCCCTCCAAAGAGTTGAAACGTTGACCTCAAGCGCAATATCTCTCGGTATCATTTTGCAAAAAAGCTCCTCAAGCGAGTCCTTGTGCCTTGAAAAATCGTAGTCATTGCCCGAAAAAGCACAGTAGCGGTGTATATAGGTGAGGTGAGCCACGGTGTCGATCTTGTCGCACGCGTCGAGAGAATCGCAAAGCTCTGCAAGGTTGCGTTCAAAGAGATGTCCTACGTAGTCGGGCGACGAATAATCGAATATTTTTTTGAAATCGTAAAAACAAAAGTCGGGGGCTCCGCGAAGATTGTGCAGAGAAGATATGACAAACTCATAGTCATGAGCCTTCAGCAGTCTCTCTGCCTCCTCGGGATACTGATTTATCTGACCGAGCTCGATTCCGTATGTCAGATTGACCTTGCCCTTATATTTTTCCTTAGCGGCAAGTATCTCCTCATAAGCGCGGTCAGCATCATAAGGGGGGCAGGAGAGATCAAATCGACCGTTGCACTCAAAATGGTCGGTAATCGCAAGGTCGGTCACCCCGCGCTCGATAGCCGCAAGGCAGAGCGCATCGGGAGACGAATCGGGAGCGCCGTCAAAGGAAAAATACGTATGTGTATGATAGTCGCATTTGAACATAGTCAACCTCTGGAAACATTAATACGTATATATTTTAGCACATTTTTGCCATTTTGTATATACTTTTGCGAAAATAATTTATTTTTCACTTGAAAACAGAGATAAAATATGCTAAAATGAAGCAGAAATGCTATGCAAAGGAGGACTCTTATGGAATCGGTTTCGAATACGGACTTTTTGTTGAATACACCCCGTGCGGTAAAACTTTATCACGAACACATTGCCGATCTGCCAATATTAGACCTCTGTTGCCAACTTGACGCTTCCGCGCTTGCAGAGAATAGGGAAATTACCAATGTAACAGAGCTTTGGCTATACGGAGATCCGAAAAAGTGGGAGCTTATGAGAGTCTGCGGTGTTGACGAGCGATTTATCACGGGAAACGCCTCGGATTTTGAAAAATTCAGAGAGCTTTGCCGCATTATGCCGATGCTGATCGGCAATCCTCAATATATTACGTGTCACGTCGAGCTTCAAAGATTTTTTGGCTGTAATCTGACTATAAACTCCGATAATTGCGAAACAATATGGAAAGAAACATCCGATAAACTGGCAAAACATAGACTCGGCGCGTTCGATTACGCAAAAATGAGTGGCGCAAAGACAATTTTCGTTGCCTGTGCTCCTACAGATAGCTTAAGTCCTTATGAAGTTATAGAAGCGCGCGGCGAATTATCGGTTCTTCCCGTATTTTCTCCCGATAAGTGCTTTAATTTAAACCAAAAGGGAATTGCACAGTATTTCTCCGAGGTCGGTAAGATCACATCTGTAGACATCTGCGATTACGATAGCTTTTGTCGAGCGTATAGGATCTTAATGGACCGATTCAGCGCGGTCGGGTGCAGAACTGCATATCATAACATGAGCGCAGATCATTCATTTATAAAGCCTGATATGCATCACGCAGATCTGATACTGAAAAAGGCGCTTTCGGGCAAGGGTGCGGAAATAACAAGGGATGAGCTTTCCTTATGGAAAACTCAACTGATGCGCTTCTTTGGTGCTGAATATTTAAAACGAAATTGGGTCATGCAGATAGAGTGCTCGCCTAACAGCAATTCCGATATGGAAGCCATTTTGAGCTATATGTCGTCAAGCAACGTTCTTCCCAAAACAATTCTGTACTCAAATAACGTTATTGATCACGCTTCGGTTGCTGCTATCTGCAAAAATCTTTGCCGAATCGAGCAAAACAGATCCGTAACGGTAGTTCAAGGAATTGGATGCATGGCGGAGATCGGAGCAAACGAGATTGAAGCGGCTATTGCAAATCTCGCAACTAAGACCGCAATAGGAAGCGTTATAGGAGTTCAAAGCGGGGCTTACGGATACGGCGTTGGCATTGTGCACGAGCTTTTTCGCAAAAGCGTATGTAACGTGATCGGAAATTGGGTAGATAAGGGAATCTGTCCCGAGTGCACCGTGGTGGAAACGATTAAAAATATTTGTTATCATAAAGCGGCAAGGTATTTTGAAATTGATTAAATTTTGAATAAAACGGAGGTAACGAAATGTACATCGTTAAAGAAAAAAAGTGCAGCGTTCTCAAAATAATCCTTATAGTTGCGGGGCTTGCGTCAGCAACGGCGGCAGTAGTGACCGCAGTAATACTCTGGAAAAAGAAAAAGGAAGCTGACAAGATCATCGAAGAAGAGATCGACGCGGCTATTGAAGCGGCATTTGCAGAGGACGAAGAATATGAGACTGCAGACGTTAAGATCGTTGAAAGTGAAGAAGTTTAAGATATGAAAATAGTTTTTCTTGATGCGTCCACACTCGGCGCGGATATCGATTTGTCGCTGTATAAAAAGTACGGCGAGCTGACGGTGTATCAGAGCACCGCACAAGAGGAGTTTGCAGATCACGTTGCCGACAGCGACGTTGTGATCATTAACAAATTGAAGGTGGGCAGACACAATCTGCCCGCTTGCCCATGCGTAAAGCTGATCTGCGTGACCGCCACGGGATACGACAATATTGACACGGAATACTGCAAGGAAAAGGGAATTGCCGTTTGCAACGTAGTCGGTTATTCTACTCAAAACGTGGCTCAGCTTACCGTGGCAATGGCGCTCTCGCTTATCTGCCATCTTGGCGAATATAATCGCTCTGTGGCAGACGGCACTTATTCGAGAGGCACGGTTGCAAATATTCTTACACCCGTGTATCACGAGATCTACGGCAAGACGTGGGGCATCGTTGGATACGGCAATATAGGAAAGCAGGTCGGTACGGTCGCCAAGGCACTCGGTTGCAAAGTCATAGTACATAAGCGTACCGAAATCGCAGGCGAGGAATGCGTCGATATCGACACGCTTTGCAAGGAATCGGATATTATCAGCGTTCACACGCCTCTTAACGACGGAACTCGCGGACTTATAAGCCGTGAGCGTATCGCTATGATGAAAAACGACGCCATATTTATAAACGTAGCGCGCGGTGCGGTCGTTGATGAAGCCGCCCTTACAGACGCAATTCTGAATGAAAAGATCGGAGGCATCGGCATTGACGTTTATTCAAAGGAACCGTTTCCGACCGATCACCCTTATGCAAGTATAGCGGGGCGCGACAATGTTATCTTTACTCCTCACATGGCTTGGGGCTCGTATGAGGCAAGAGTTCGCTGCTGTGACGAGATAGCTTTGAACATCGAGGCATTCCTCGCCGGAGAGAGACGAAATAGGGTTGTGTGAATGTCAATGAAGTATTGATATCAATGTTTAATGATGGGGATCACAATGAAAATAAAATATTTTATCATTATAGCGGTGATTACTTTATTAGTAATTACTTTGGCAACCACTTATCACTCCTATACAGAGATAACGGATGCTTGTGTAGATGATAATACAGGCAACATAACCATAGCATACTATAGAGATTCAGGATTTGTTATCCAAACGTTCAATAGCGACGGAGAGAAAATATTTGGGCAACATCTTTATACAGATGGCGGCGGAGGTGTCTATGTAGAGTACATAGATGAGCGCCTTTACGTTTTTGCATCAAAAATTGATACGTTGTATGTTTACGACCAAGAAATGAATCAAATATCAAAACAGGTCGACCCCGACCGAGATTCTACCCTGATGAAAATCGTTATAGACAGTGAGTGGTTGAATTGGGGAAAATCGGGGAAAACAAAACAATATATAAACGGAAGCAATAAATATTGTTATGTTGTTTCGTCGTTTTGGAAAAGAATTGTTGGTGCAGGAAGTTGTCAAATGTATATAGAGGATAAAGAAGGTAACGTAACACAAATATATCACAGTGATAAGCCCAACTAATGCAAAAAAGCCCTGAGGGGCTTTTTTGCATTTATCTGTTTTTATCGTGATCAATAAAATTCATAAAAAGTTTATTTTACAAATGAGGAAAAGTATGGTATAATTTAAAGAGATGATTTGGGAGGTGAGATAATGCGTCTTGACAAGTTCATAGTCGAATCGGGATTAGCTTCGAGAACGGAAATAACCAAGGTAGCTAAAAACGGCGGCGTTACGGTCAATGGGCAAGTTGTACGCCGCGCAAGCGGTCATATCGACCCTACATCCGACAAAGTGACCTATCTTGGCAAAGAGGTGATCTGGCGTGAGTTTACATACGTTATGCTCAATAAGCCCGATGGCTACGTCAGCGCCACCGACGACGACAAATTTCCCACCGTAATCACTCTGCTTCCGGACGAGCTTCAGAGAATAGGTCTTTTTCCATGCGGAAGGCTTGATAAAAACACCTTGGGTCTTATGATACTTACTAACAACGGCCCTTTATCTCATAAGCTGCTCGCACCCAAAAATCACGTCTCTAAAAAATACCGATTCACCGTAAAATTTCCGATCAGCGAGGACGACGTGCAATCACTCGAATCGGGTGTCGATATTGGGGGATACGTTACTGCGCCGTGCAAAGTTGAAATGATCGGAGAAAAGGAAGGGTACATAACCCTCACGGAAGGCAAATATCATCAGATAAAGCTTATGGCAGAGGCGGTGCACAATCAAATAACATATCTTGAGCGCGTTACCTTCGGTCCTATCGCGCTTGACGAAGGACTCGGACGCGGAGAGTGGAGATATCTTACCGAGGACGAGCAAAAATCACTCGAAGCACACGGAAAGATAATTAAGGATATTCACGCTTGACCGTAGCAATATTACAACAGAACCTATTTTACATCAACATATAAGGAGAAACAATGGACATAATCAAGACCCTTGCCGAAGAATTCAAACTAAAAGAGGAGCAGGTAAAAAAGACCGTTGAGCTTATAGACGGCGGAGACACTATTCCTTTTATCGCACGATACAGAAAGGAGGTTACGGGAAGCCTCGACGACGCGGTGCTCCGTGACCTTAACGACAGACTCGAGTATCTGCGTAACATAGAAAAGCGAAAGGAAGAGGTCAAGTCGCTCATCGAGGCGCAGGGTAACCTCACTCCCGAGATTGAGGCGGCTATCCTTAACGCGAAAACGATCACCGAGGTCGACGATATATACCGTCCCTTCAGACCCAAGAGAAAGACGAGAGCCTCCGTCGCAAGAGAAAGAGGTCTTGAGGACCTTGCCAAACTTCTTATGGAGCAAAGACTCGAATACACCCCCTCGATCGAAGAATCTGCAGAGGTGTTCGTCAGCGAGGAGAAAGGTGTGCCCGACGTCAGCGCCGCGCTCTCGGGAGCGTGCGATATAATTGCAGAGGAGGTCTCCGACAACGCCGAATACAGAAAGGCGCTTCGCTCCCAGACCTTCGATTACGGTGTTCTCAACGTGACCAAGGCAAAGGAAGAGGATTCGGTCTACGCCCAGTACTACGAATACAGTGAACCCCTCAAAAAGATCCCCGGACACCGCATTCTTGCGATCAACCGCGGAGAAAAAGAGGAGTTTCTCAAGGTATCGGTCGAGATCTCATCGGATATCGTGCTCAACTACCTTCACAACTGCGTCGTTACCGAGCCCGCAAGCCCCGCGTATAAATATGTGTCGGCAGCTATCGTAGATGGATACGAAAGACTGATCGCTCCGTCTATTGAGCGAGAGATCCGCAACGATATGTTCGACAACGCATCCGAGGGCGCGATCAAGGTCTTTGCGGACAATCTCGGACATCTGCTTATGCAGTCGCCCCTGAAGGGTAAAACCGTGCTTGGCTTCGACCCCGGATACGTAAACGGCTGTAAGCTCGCGGTTGTCGACAAAACCGGCAAGGTGCTTGATACCGCGGTCATTTATCCCACAAAGCCCCGTCAGAGAATCGAGGAGGCGACCAGAGTAGTCAAAGGACTTATCAGAAAGCATCACGTTGACGTTATCTCTATCGGTAACGGAACTGCGTCCAAGGAAAGTGAGATATTCATTGCGGGGCTTCTTAAGGAGATCCCCGAGGCAAACTGTAAATATATCGTAGTCAACGAGGCAGGAGCTTCTATTTACTCCGCATCCAAGCTTGCAACAGAGGAATTTCCCGATTTCGACGTTATGCAGCGTTCTGCTGTATCAATCGCGCGCAGACTTCAGGATCCGCTTGCGGAGCTTGTAAAGATCGATCCCAAATCTATCGGTGTAGGTCAGTATCAGCACGATATGAAGCCCGCAAGACTCGACACAGCGCTCACGGGTGTCGTTGAGGACTGCGTTAACTCGGTCGGAGTTGACGTAAATACCGCATCTCACTCGCTTCTCGCGTATATCGCGGGAATAAACGCCACCAGCGCAAAGAATATTGTAAAATACAGAGAAGAGAACGGAGAATTCACGTCGAGAGCCCAGATAAAGAAGGTTCCCAGAATCGGAGACAAGGCATTCGAGCAGTGCGCGGGATTTTTGCGCGTGCCCGACTCAAAGGAAATTCTTGATAATACAGGAGTTCACCCCGAGTCATACGATGCGGCAAAGGCTCTGCTCGAAATGTTCGGCTACACCGTCGACGACGTTCGTCAGGGACAGCTTCGCAATCTGCGTGCTCAAGTTAACAAAAGCGGAACAGGGAAGGTTGCCGAAAAGCTCGGCATAGGAGAGCCCACACTCATCGACATAATCGGAGAGCTTGAAAAACCCGGTCGCGACGTGCGCGACTCCTTGCCGCCCCCCATTCTTCGCGACGATATCCTCGATCTCGAGGATCTTAAGCCCGACATGGTGCTTACGGGAACGGTACGAAACGTGATCGATTTCGGTGCGTTCGTTGACATCGGCGTACATCAGGACGGTCTCGTTCATATATCGCAGATCTGCGACAAGTATATAAAGCATCCCTCGGAGGTCCTCTCGGTCGGAGATATTGTAAAAGTTAAGGTTTTATCAGTAGATGTTAAGAAAAAGAGAATATCTCTGTCTATGAAACTTTAATATATTAACGCACTTGCATCCAATTATCGCGCAAAAATCACCATAATTAACAGCTCATTGTGAAATATATACAAAATCGAGCTTATAATTTTGGATAATAATGCTCTTTAAAAAAGTCATTTTTTTTGGTAGAATTATAATGTTAAAAATTAAAGTTTTGTCAGTAAATGCACAAAAAACAATTCAGGAGGAATAAAACAAATGGCAAGCTTGTCTCTCAGACATATTTATAAGAAGTATCCCGGTGGCGTTACCGCCGTATCTGACTTCAACCTTGAAATAAAGGACAAGGAATTTATCGTCCTCGTAGGTCCTTCCGGTTGCGGTAAGTCCACAACTCTTCGTATGATCGCAGGTCTCGAAGAAATTTCCGAGGGTGAGCTCTTTATCGGCGACCGTCTCGTAAACGACGTTGCTCCTAAGGACAGAAAGATCGCGATGGTGTTCCAGAACTACGCTCTTTATCCTCATATGACCGTTTCCGAGAATATGGCGTTCGGTCTTAAGCTCAACAAGACTCCCAAGGAAGAGATCAAGAGACGTGTTGAAGAGGCAGCAAGAATCCTCGATATCACCCACCTTCTCGACAGAAAGCCGAAGGCTCTCTCCGGAGGTCAGAAGCAGCGTGTTGCGCTTGGTCGTGCTATCGTTCGTAACCCCATGGTATTCCTTCTCGACGAGCCTCTTTCCAACCTCGACGCAAAGCTCCGCGCAACCATGAGAACCGAGCTTACCAAGCTTCACCAGAGAGTTGAAACTACCTTTATTTACGTTACTCACGACCAGGTCGAGGCTATGACCATGGCTACCAGAATCGTAGTTATGAAAGACGGTCTTATTCAGCAGGTAGATACTCCCCAGCACCTTTACGATAACCCCGTTAATATGTTCGTTGCAGGATTTATAGGAACACCCCAGATGAACTTCATCAACGGCACTCTCGTTAAGAAGGGCGAGGACGTTTACTTTGAGTTTGAGGGCAACTCTATCAAGGTTCCCGCAGAAAAGGCAAACGATCCCGCGCTTGCGGAATACATAGGTCAGGACGTTGTCGTTGGTATCCGTCCCGAGAGCATTCACGACCAGCCCGCGCAGATATCTGCTCTCGACGATAGCACCGTTGACGCATACGTTGAAGTTACCGAGCTTATGGGCGCAGAGATATACCTCTACCTCACTATTGGCGAGAACAAGTTGATCGCCCGTGTATCTCCCAGATCTACTTCTCGCGCAGGAGACACCATCAAGATCGCTCTTGATACCGCAAGAATGCATATCTTTGATAAAGATACCGAAAAGTGCATCGTTCACTAATTCAATATTAATAAAAAATCGTCGCTGAGACATTCAGCGACGATTTTTTATTTAAAATTCGTTGTCGAAGAAGATTTTTTGAAAATGGGGTTGCTTTTCTCTGCGATGTGTGTTATAATCAAAAAGTAAATTGTATTTACCACAGAGGATAAAATGGATATTGGAAGCAAAATCAAACAGCTTCGTACCGAAAAGCTTATGACTCAATCCGAGCTTGCGGGAACGGAGATCACGAGAAATATGCTCAGCCGCATCGAAAATGGTGCCGCGTTACCGTCTCTCGGCACGGTCGTATATCTTGCCAACAGATTAGGAGTTCCGGCAGGATATCTGCTATCCGAAGGGGAGGAAGAATTCATTTATAACAAAACGGGAGTTATGAAAAATATCCGCCGCGCATATACCGACGGGAATTTCGAGCTTTGCCGCGATATATGTCTGTCGTCCTTCAATGAATTTGACGACGAGCTTGAGCTTATACTGACCGACTGCTGCTTAGGCGTGGCGGAAACCAGTATGAAGGAAGGTCAGCTTCACAAAGCGCAAAATTTTCTCGATGAAGCGATCTTACACTCTGCCAGGACAATGTTCAACACCGTGACTCAAAGAAACAGCATCACGGTAATGTTTGAAATGTTAAAGGAGATATCTCCCGCGCTTGATTCAAATGAAACAGATACGGTTATTAGTGAAGATCTTTTTCATCCCGCTATTTTTGATAGCGTTTTGTGCAAATATATAACCGTTATTCTCAATGAAGACAAGTACGATGCGTTTCTCGACGATATATCAAAAGTCCGCAGCACCAGTCTTTCAAAAAAAGATCTGCTCTTCGTATTACACCTCAAAGCAAGAAGTTTTATACGAATCAATGACCACCAAGCTGCTCTAAAGCTACTGTACCAAGTAATCGACTCTGAAGAAGTTCCCCCGAGACTGCTTCTATACCTTGCATGCTCCGATATGGAGATATGCTTCAGGGAAATGAACGACTACAAGGGCGCGTACGAATTTTCTCAAAATAAAATAGAAATTCTTGAGCATATGCTTGCAGAAATTTAAGCAAACATAGGACAGATATATGAAAATAAAAACGAAACATTTTTTGTGCGCTACATTAGCCTTAATATTGATCGCATTTCCGTCGTGCTCTATGTTTTGGTCATCAAACCCAACCTATAGCGGCGGACAAATGCTTGACGATGAGCTGATGTCTTCTATGAGAGCCGAAATAATCGGTGAAAAGACAGAAACGTCAAAGCCTGATGAAACAACAAAAGACAAAAGCGACGAAACAACCAGAGTTGAGACCGAATCAGACCATTCAGACATAGAAGGTGAATCCGACAATTTCACAGAAGAAGATTCAACAAAGCAAGATCATACAGAAACGTATAATACTGTCTATTGGACAAAAGGCGGCGGAGTTTACCACCTTTATAAAGATTGCAGTTATATAAAATCCTCATCCGAGATAATATCGGGCTCCATCGAGGATGCCTTGGAGGAAAAGAAGTCGGGTGTGTGCTCAAGATGTGAAAATCGTCGGGATAAAGAGTAAAAAACTATTATTATAAAATTCAAATAAAATTTGTGCAAGGTGATTGACAAATTTATAACTTTGTGATATAATTTAGGTAATTAAAGTCCAAACAGCAGGAGGATCTATATGGAAATAGCGATTATAGCACATGACATGAAAAAAGAACTTATCACGCAATTCTGTATCGCATATTGTGGTATTCTCAGTAAACACAACATATGTGCTACAGGCATTACGGCTAAATATATATCCGACGCAACCGGCCTTAAGATAGAAAAGATGCTCAGCGGAGAACAGGGCGGAGAGCAGCAGATCGCGTCAAGGATCGCTTATAACGAGATCGACGTGCTTATCTACTTCCGCGACACGCGTCCTTCATCTGACGTGTACTCCGAGCATGATAAAATAGAAAGAGAGTTGCTTTTGGCTTGCGACCGTTATAATATCCCCGTTGCGACCAATATTGCAACTGCGGAGGTTATTATTATGGCGCTCGACCGTGGCGACCTCAGCTGGCGCGAGCTTGTCAATCCTACCTCCAGCTACAACAGAAACCGCTGATAATCGAATACCGAAAGACACGTTCTATTTAATCAGGCGTACACAGAGAGAAAACAAATGCTGAAAGTTTTTTGCGCCCCTATTTAGAATACCACTTTCGTGCGCAATTTAATAAAAATGAGTTAAAAGCTCGGGTGGAACCGTGCATAATGCACCCCGAACACAGTTTTGTGTTCGGGGTGTTTTTGGCTCGGACACAACCGAAGAAAGTTAATAAAAACACATACAATATAAAGGAAAGGGTAAAGACAATGAAAATCAATTTTGGTTCACAAATTTTTGAATCCGATGCTCCTATAACGGTGTATGATGCCGCAAAGGAAGCTTTCGGGATGGTAGAGAGAAGCGTTATCGCCGCAAGCGTTAACGGGGAAACCGTTGCTCTCAATTATGAGATCGGCGCAGATGCAGACGTAAAGCTTCTGACATTCGCGGACAAGGAAGGCGCGCACGTCTTCAGACACACCGCGTCTCATATTCTTGCACAGGCAGTAAAGAGACTTTATCCCGAGACGAAGCTTACCATCGGTCCCGCGATTGACGACGGATTCTACTACGATTTTGACAGCGACGTTCCTTTCACTCCCGAGATACTGAAGAATCTTGAGAGCGAGATGAAAAAGATTGTCAAGGAAAATCACAAGATCGAGCGCTTCGAGCTTCCTCGCGACGAGGCTATCGCTCTTATGACCGAGAAAAACGAGCCCTATAAGGTTCAGCTCATCGAGGAGCTTCCCGAGGGCGAGACGATCAGCTTCTACCGTCAGGGCGAATTCACCGATCTCTGTGCAGGACCTCACCTCTTTGCTACCGGCGCGGTCAAGGCGTTCAAGCTGACACAGTGCACGGGTGCTTATTGGAAGGGCGACCAGAACAACAAGCAGTTGCAGAGAGTTTACGGTATAGCTTTTCCTACCAAGGACGAACTCAACACCTACGTAACGATGCTTGAAGAAGCAAGAAAGCGCGACCACAACAAGATCGGTCGCGAGCTCGAATATTTCACAACCGTGGACTCTATCGGACAAGGTCTTCCTATCATTATGCCTAAGGGTGCGCGCGTTATCCAGACTCTTCAGCGTTGGATCGAGGATGAGGAGCAGAGAAGAGGCTATCAGATGACCAAAACTCCTCTGATGGCAAAGAGAGATCTTTACAAGATCTCGGGTCACTGGGATCACTATCTCGACGGAATGTTCATACTTGGAGATCCTTATGACGAGACCAAGGAGTGCTTTGCTCTCCGTCCTATGACCTGTCCCTTCCAGTATCAAGTATTCCTCAACAAAAAGCGTTCTTACAGAGACCTTCCCATGAGACTCGGCGAGACCTCCACTCTATTCAGAAACGAGGATAGCGGCGAGATGCACGGTCTTATCCGTGTCCGTCAGTTCACGATCTCTGAGGGACATCTTATTCTCCGTCCCGAGCAGCTTGAGGAGGAATTCAAGGGCTGTCGTGACCTCGCACTCTACTGTCTCGACACTCTCGGACTCCGTGAGGATTGCTCCTTCCGCTTCTCACAGTGGGATCCCAAGCGTACCGACAAATACGAGGGCACACCTGAGCAGTGGGATATGGCGCAGGGCATTATGGAAAAGCTTCTCGACGAAAACCTCGGCCGCGGCAACTATGCTATCGGTATCGACGAGGCGGCGTTCTACGGTCCCAAGCTCGACATTCAGATCAAGAACGTATTCGGAAAAGAGGATACTCTTATAACGATACAGATCGATATGCTTCTTGCAAAGAAGTTCGGTATGGAATACGTTGACTCCGATAACACGATGAAGACTCCCTATATCATACACCGCACCTCTATGGGCTGCTACGAGAGAACTCTCGCGCTCCTTCTTGAAAAGTATGCAGGCGCGCTTCCTACGTGGATGGCTCCCGTTCAGGTCAAGATGCTTCCCATCGGCGATGAGCAGATCGAATATTGCGAGGATATCGCAAGAAAGCTTACTAATCTTGGTGTAAGAGTTGAGGTCGACAGAAGAAACGAGACAATCGGATACAAGCTCCGTAACGCTCAGCTTGAAAAGGTGCCTTACATGATAGTAGTTGGTGCCAAGGAAGTCGAAAGCAACACAGTTGCGGTTCGCTCCAGAAAAGACGGCGAAAAGGGCGCTATGTCTCCCGATCAGTTTATCAGCGAGCTTCTTCTTGAGATTGCAGAAAAGAGAAGATGATTTTATTAACAAAAACGCCGTGCAGATTTTGCACGGCGTTTTTGAAATTCAACTCAAATTCTATATTAAATCTATATTATTTAAATAAATTATAAAAAAACAGAAAATATTTACAAAAAACTGTTTACAAAACGACAAAAAAGTAGTACAATATTGTGTAGAAATTATCATTTGGGAGAACAGCAATGTCAAAACCGATTTATAGCAGAGTTTTAATCAAAATCTCAGGCGAAGCACTCAAAAACGGATGCGAGAGCGACATTCTCGATTTTGATTTCGTCGATAAAGTCGTAGCATCTATCGACAAGTGCCTCAAGGCAGGTGTTGAAGTAGCTATCATCGTTGGAGCAGGCAACATCTGGCGAGGTGCAAGAAAGGGCATTGGAATGAACAGAGCAAGAGCAGACCATATGGGAATGCTTGCCACAGTTATCAATTCCTTGGCACTTCAGGACGCGTTTTTGAGACAGGGGATAGATGCAAAGGTTCTTTCCACGGTTGAAATGAATACCTTTGCCGATTTCTACACCCAAAGAGATGCCGACAGATACCTCAAAGAAGGCAAAGTTGTTATATTCGGCGGCGGTCTTGGAGCTCCTTATTTCTCAACCGATACACCAGCGGTAGTCCGCGCGGCAGAGATCGGCGCAGACGTTGTTCTTATGGCTAAAAATGTAGACGGTCTTTACACCGCAGATCCCAAGAAGGATCCCAATGCTAAGAGATATGACGACGTTACTTATGCAGAGATACTTGAAAAGGATCTCAAGGCGTTTGACCTCACCGCAGTATCCTTCTGCAACGAAAACGACATTGATTGCTACGCATTCGCACTCTCCGATCCCGAAAACATTTACCGTGCGGTAACAGGCACCGCAACGGGTACTAAAATGCATAAATAAGTATATACATAGAAAGGAAACCATAAAATGTACAACACCAAAGATCTTGAACAGAAAATGCAAAAAACCATTGCTTCCTACGAGCAGAACCTCGCTTCTATCCGCGCAAGCCAGGCAAATCCCGCAGTCCTTTCTCGTGTAACCTTCGACTATTGGGGTTCTCCCGCAGAGATAACCGCAATGGCAAACGTCAGAGTTGCCGATGCTAAAACCCTTGAGATCATCCCTTACGATGCAAGCACTCTTAAAGCTATGGAAAAGGCAATACAGACCTCTGATATCGGAATTAATCCCTCTAACGACGGTAAGATAATCCGTCTCGTATTCCCTCAGCTTACCGAGGAAAGACGTAAGGATCTCGCAAAGCAGGTTCAGAAGATGGGCGAAGATGCAAAGGTTGCTATCCGTAATCTCAGACGTGCCGCGAACGATGATATCAAGAAGCAGAAGAAGGATGGACTTCTCACAGAGGACGACGTAAAGAACGCCGAAAAGTCGGTTCAGGATATCACCGATAAGTACGTTAAGAACATCGATACCATCACCTCCGCAAAGGAAAAGGACATTATGAAGGTCTGATCCTTGTAGGACACATATTTTTAATAACTTTTAAAGCGGAAGAGAATATGCTTCCGCTTTAATTTCCATAAAAGGTTTTGATTATGACTAATAATGTAAAAAAAGTGGACGATAGGCTTCAACACATCGCGTTCATTATGGACGGTAACGGCAGATGGGCAACGGCTCGTAATATGCCGCGCGAATACGGACACAAAAACGGTGCACAGGTGTTCCGAGAAATTACCGAATACTGCCATAAAATCGGAATAAGATATCTTACCGTTTACGCCTTTTCAACTGAAAATTGGAAACGCCCGAAAAGAGAAGTCAACGCAATAATGAAGCTGCTTGACGAATATCTTGACAAACAGCGTCCCGATAACGCTTCCATACGCTTCATTGGCGACGTAAGTGTATTAGACCCTAAAATAGTCGAAAAGATCGACAAAATGACAAAAGAGACCGCAAGGAACGAATACGTTTTAAACGTTGCGATAAACTACGGCTCGCGCGCCGAGCTCGTCACTGCCTTCAATAAGCTTTTGACCGAGGGCAAGAGAGAGGTAACCGAGCAGGACGTCAACGCGGCTCTGTACACGGGCGATTGCCCCGATCCAGACCTGATCGTTCGCACGGGGGGAGACCTTCGCATTTCAAACTTTCTGCTATGGCAAGCGGCATACTCCGAGCTGTATTTCACCGATACGCTTTGGCCCGATATGACGTCGGACGACGTAGACCGAGCAGTAGACGCATTTTACTCCAGAAAAAGACGCTTCGGCGGACTTGATAAAGAACCTGAAAAGAAGGATTGATCTTATGTTAAAAAGAATAATTACGGCAATAGTTGCGCTCTGCGTATTCGTTCCGATCGTTATATTCAGCGATACCTGGGTATTTCCCGCCGCAATATCTCTTTGTGCCGTCATCGGCATTATAGAGGTGCTCGGTTGTATGGGACAAAAAAAGAATCTGTTTTTTACAATACCGCTTTGTCTTGTTGCGGCATTTGTTCCGCTTTGTATGAGATACACTCGTGAAAACGGGATCTTTCTTTCCGAAGCAGTCAAGCTTCTTGTAGGTATTGCATTTATAGTTGCTCTGTACGTTTTCGGTGTTGCCGTATTTGCAAACAAAAAAATTGCCGTTACAGACGCAGGACTTATCTTTGCGATGTCGTTCTACATAATCGCGGCTTTTGGAGCAATAGTTTACATTCACGATTTTATAAATAACGGCGTATACATCTATTTGCTGACGTTTATTTGCGCGTGGGTGACCGATAGCTTTGCTTATTTTTCGGGAAGATTCTTCGGAAAGCACAAGCTTATTCCATCGGTAAGCCCTAAAAAGACTATAGAGGGTGCGATCGGTGGCGTTATCTTTTGTGTAATTGGAATGCTTGTTTTCGGTCTTGTAATCGAAAAGTTCTTCAATCCCAACGGACTCATAAAGGCAAATTATTTGGTTCTTGCGATAAGCGGAGTGTTTATCTCGGTGGTGTCCCAGATAGGCGACCTCATAATGTCCCTCGTGAAGAGACATTACGGTATCAAGGATTACGGAAAGCTTTTCCCGGGACACGGTGGCATTCTTGACAGATTCGATTCGGTTTTGGCAGTTTCTCTTATTCTTGCTTTCATTTGCACGTATTTTGAACTGCTTCCGATCACAAAATAAGGATAGATATGAATACGAAAAAACCAAGTATGATGATCCTGGGATCAACGGGATCGGTCGGCGAGCAGGCGATCGACGTAGCTGAAAAATTCGGAGTTTCGGTCGACGCCATCTCGGCACATAAAAACGTAAGAAGGACAGAGGAGCAGGCAAGGCATTTTAACGTCAAAGCCTGTGCTATGAGCGACCCCGACGCCGCGAAGGACCTCAAGGAGCGCCTGAAGGATACCGATATCAAGGTCTATGCCAAAACCGAGGGCATCTGCGAAATGATTGCAGAAACGAACGGCAATGGGGAATCTGGTCAGGTAGTAGAGAATTCTATAGTTGGAGAAGCAGGTCTGAAGCCCACTTTGACAACGCTGAACTGCAAGAAAAAGCTCGCTTTGGCAAACAAAGAGTCCTTGGTCGTCAGCGGAGAGGCGGTAATGAAAGCCGCAAAGGAAAATGGGATAGAAATACTTCCCGTGGATAGTGAGCATTGCGCTATCTTTCAGTGCTTGCGCTCGGGCAAGAATGAGGAAATTAAAAATCTCATTCTCACCGCGTCGGGCGGTCCGTTTTTCAGCTATAATAAAGAACAACTCTCGGGCGTAACGGTAGAAACTGCTCTCGCTCACCCCACATGGAAAATGGGTCCAAAGATTACAATCGACAGTGCGACATTGATGAACAAAGGCTTTGAGGTCATAGAGGCGGTGCACCTTTTTGGAGTTAAACCCGAGCAGGTAAGAGTCGTCGTCCACAGAGAAAGCATAATACATTCTGCGGTCGAATATATTGATAACAGCGTTATCGCTCAGATGTCGGTTCCCGATATGAGACATTGCGTTCAGTACGCATTAACTCACCCCGAAAGAACCGAGGCAACCACAAAAGAGCTCGATCTGTTCTCGATTGGCAAACTGACCTTCGCCAAGCCCGATATGGACACCTTCGTGCTTTTGGCAAAGGCTTACGAGGCAATTACTCTCGGCGGAGCCGTTCCCGCGGTGCTTAACGCCGCCAATGAAGAGGCGGTTGCCGCGTTTTTGAATAAAAAGATCGGATTTTGCGATATTTTTGACGTTGTATGCAACACTGTTGATGCTATGTCATATTGCAAGGATATTCACGATCCTGACGAGATACTTGAAGCCGCGGCATCTGCAAGGGAAAGAGCAACGGCACTTATTTCAAAACGCAATTAATTTTAAACGGAGATTTTATGGACACTATTTTGTATTTGCTGCTGACGCTGGTATTGCTCAGCATAATGGTAGTCATTCATGAGCTTGGTCACTTTCTTTTTGCCAAGCTTTTCAAAGTGACGGTATTGGAATTTTCAATAGGAATGGGTCCTGCAATCTTCACAACAAAAAAGAAAAGAAATAAAAACGAAGAAACCGAAATAGCAAACTCCTTCCACTCGTCTGATAATGAAGATGTCTCGCTCAATACGGAAGCGCTTGATGGTGAAACCGCTACCGAAAATGCGAAAACGGTCTTCAGCGTAAGAGCTCTGCCCATAGGCGGATACGTCAGTATGGCAGGAGAGGACGACGCTTCAACAGACGTCAACGCGTTCTGTAATAAATCGGTTTGGCAAAGATTCCTTATCACCATAGCAGGCCCTATAATGAATATTCTACTCGGTATTCTGTGCATGTTCTCGCTCGTTGGTATAGAAAGCGCGCAGAACGGATATCTCGCCTCCAATACCATCGCGGGATTTCAGGAAAACGCCTTGTCCGATAAATGCGAATCGCCTTTAATGGTGGGCGATACCGTAATTAAGGTAGACGGAGTAAGAATTCACACGGGAAACGAGCTTGTTTACGAGATAATGAACAGCGGCTACGAGCCGATCGATATAGTCGTAATCCGAAACGGCGAGACTATCACACTTGAGGATGTCGTTTTCCCGACAGAGACCTCTGCGGGTGCAACCTTTGGCTCGTACGACTTCACGATTTACGGAGAAAAGCCTACGTTCAAATCGATATTGAAGCACTCGGTCTTCAGATCCTTCTCGACAATCAAGATCATCACCGATAGCCTAAAGGATCTTTTGACGGGCCGTTACGGCGCTGAGGCGGTATCCGGTCCCGTAGGAATGGCAGGGGCTGTAGGGCAGGCAACAAAGAACGGAGCCTCCTCCTTGCTTTATCTCTTTACGCTCATTACTATGAATCTTGGAGTATTCAATCTTCTGCCCGTGCCCGCGCTTGACGGCGGCAGGATCGTATTTTTGCTTATCGAAGCGATAACGAGAAAGCCCGTTAAAAAAGAGGTTGAGCAGATGGTCAACACGGTTGGCATACTCATCCTTTTTGCATTGATGATATTTATCACCTTCAAGGATATTTTCACTCTTTTCATTTAAACGAAGGATTAAGAAATGATCTATAACGATATAAGACGAAAAACAAGAGAAATCACAGTTGGAAACGTCAAAATAGGCGGCGATAATAAGATCGCCATTCAGTCCATGACGAATACCGACACAAAGGACGCTATAGCCACCCTCGAGCAGATCAAAAGGCTCTCATCGGCAGGCTGCGACGTCGTCCGTATAACCGTCCCCGATGCCGAAGCGGCAGAAACCGTTAGAATAATTAAGGAATCGGGAATTCGCACACCTATAGTGGCGGATATCCATTTTGACTATCGTGCGGCGCTCAAGGCAGCAGAATACGGAGTCGACAAGATCCGTATAAATCCCGGTAACATCGGCGATGAGGAGCGAGTCAAAGCAGTAGTAGCGGCTTGCAAGGGAAGGAATATCCCGATAAGAATCGGCGTTAACAGCGGCTCGGTGGAAAAGCACATTCTTGCCAAATACGGCTCTCCCACTCCCGAGGCGCTCTGCGAAAGTGCGCTTTATCACGCGTCTATTCTTGAAAAATATGATTTTTATGATACGGCTATCTCTATAAAATCCTCCGACGTTACGACTATGATCGCCGCCAACCGATTGGTTGCAGAGAGATGCGATTATCCGATACATATCGGAGTTACCGAGGCGGGCGCAGAGAAAGGCGGCAGCATCAAGAGTGCTATAGGAATCGGCGCTTTGCTTTGCGACGGAATAGGCGACACATTGAGAGTTTCTCTCACGGCAGATCCCGTAAAAGAGGTCGCCGCCGCAAAGGATATTCTGAACGCCCTCAACGTTCAGGGTCAGTGCGGAATGAATATAGTCAGCTGCCCCACCTGCGGACGAACAAAAATCGATCTTATATCCCTGAGCGCGCAATTTGAAGCTGCAGTTGCTGCGGAGGGACTTTCCGATCTCCCGATAACCGTTGCGCTTATGGGATGCATCGTAAACGGTCCCGGTGAAGCGCACGAGGCGGATATAGGTATCGCGGGCGGTAAGGGCGAAGCATTGCTTTTCGCCCACGGACAAGCCCTTGGAAAGATATCCGAAAGCGATATTATCCCAACTTTGATAAAGAACATTAAAAAGATCAAGGAAGAAAGATTCTCTTAAAGATATGTCAAAGACATTTTTACAGATTTTTGAAAAATACAAAGCCGATGAACACAGCGCGCAGATCTTGAATCAGGCGCAGAATATCAAAATACAAGCCGACAAGGAAAACAGAATTTTGCAGGCGTCGGCTGATTTTCCTGCGCTTATTGAAAAGGACAAGCTCTATCGAATAGAGCGCGAGATAGCAAAGGCATATTCACTGAATTGGGTCAAAATAATGCCTCATTATCCGTCAAATCTTTTTGATAGCAACTACGTTCCGGAGTTGTTGAAGGAAACCGAAAACGTAGGCATCGTCGCGCGTGGATTTTTCAGCAAATACAGATTCAATCTTGAAAATAACACTCTGACTGTCGAGATACCGTTCGACGAAAACGGTATAAGACTGCTTTACGATGCTCGCACCCCGTCGGTAATGCAGGGAATTATCCTCTCCGAATTCGGCATCAACGTACGCGTTAACGTCGTACACACCAGCGACGAGATCTTCCTTGCCAGCAACAATTCGCTCGAAAAGTACATAGAAGATTTTGACAAAAGAATGGCGGCAGAGGAAAGGGCGTACGAGGCAAGAATGGCAAGTCGGCTCAGCGCGACACCGCCGTCCGCAGAGGAGGCAAATATGCTTCCGAGAAAGACCTCTTTGTTTGATGAAAACGCCGTACCCACAGTTAACGACGGTATTTGTCAGATCGGAAACACAAAATTCGACGTTTCCTCTCCCGAATACGTCTACGGCGAGCCGTTTGAGATAACTCCCACGTCGATCTCGGATATCACAAAGCCACAAAGAAACATAGTAATTCTCGGAACCGTCTTTGACTACGCCCAAGAGCCCAGCCGTTCGGGCGAGAAAATGAACATTTCCTTCTCAATAAGCGACGGTAATTCGTCCGTTGAGGTAAAATGCTTCGCCACACTTGAGGATGCCGCCGATATCTCCGAAAACGTAAAGAACGGCGCGGTTATCGCCCTCAAGGGCTACTCCAAAAAGGAGACCCGAAAGGACAGAACCGAGGGAACCGATTTTCAGTTCTTTTTCTCCAACATCGCAAAGATCAAAAAGCTTTCGAGAGTCGACAACGCTCCCGTGAAGCGTGTTGAGCTTCATTTGCACACCCAGATGTCACACATGGACGCTCTCATTCCTCCTGACGTTGCGGTAAAGCAGGCAAAGGCTTGGGGACATCCCGCCGTCGCAATAACCGACCACGGAACCGTTCAAGGCTATCAGGAGGCCATGCTCGCATCCGAAAAGATCGGTCAGAAGGTAATATACGGTGTTGAGGCGTATTTTGTCAACAATACCGCAGGTGCTCTTTACGGCACTTATAACGAAGATTTCGACGAAGAAACGATAGTTTTCGATATAGAGACCACAGGTCTTTCAGTTCAAAACTGTAAGATCACCGAAATAGGAGCCGTCAGAGTTAAAAACGGAGAGATCACCGACGTATTTAATACGTTTGTCAATCCCGAAGTGCCGATTCCCGCCGATATCGTTGAATTGACCTCCATCACCGACGAAATGGTAGCTGATGCTCCCAAAATAGACGAAGCACTTCAAAACTTCTTTGAGTTTATAGGAGGTGGCAAAAAGCTTCTCGTCGCACATAATGCGAACTTTGATACAGGCTTTATTCGCCGCGCCGCAGAAGAATGCGGAATGACGTTCACAAACCCATATCTCGACACCGTTGCGCTCTCGCGATACATCCATCCGGATTTGAAGAAGCACAAGCTTGATACTCTCGCAGAGTATTATCATCTCGGCGACTTCAATCACCACAGAGCAAGCGATGACGCAGCAATGCTCGCGATGATCTACATAAAAATGATCGCGTCGATGAGGGAGCAGGATATCAAGAGTTTTGAACAGCTCAAGCGCGACATGAGCGCAAACTCCAATCCTCTAAACCTCAAGCCCTATCATCAGATTATTCTCGTCAAAAATAAAATAGGACTCAAAAATCTCTACAAGCTTATTTCAATGGGATTTTTGAAGTATTACAAGCGTAATCCCAGAATACCCAAGACCGAGCTTGAAAAGCATAGAGAGGGGCTTATAATCGGCTCTGCCTGCGAGGCGGGAGAGCTATTTACCGCGCTTCTTGATAACAGACCCGAGGCGGAGATCGAGGAGATAGTCAATTTCTATGATTACCTCGAAATTCAGCCTATCTCCAACAACCGTTTCCTTATAGCCGACGAAAAGGCAAAGGACGAGGAGGATCTTCGCAATTTCAACCGCAGAATCGTCGCACTTGGCGAAAAATACAACAAGCCGGTTGTGGCAACCTGCGATGCGCACTTTTTGAACGATGAGGACGAGCTCTACCGAAAGATCTTGCTTGCGGGACAAAAATTCAAGGACTTCGACAAGGATTCTCACATATATTATCGCACAACAGAGGAGATGCTCGAGGAATTCGCATATCTCGGCAAGGAAAAGGCATACGAGGTCGTAGTTACAAATACAAATCTCATAAACGACATGATCGACAGCGACATTCGTCCTTTCCCGAAGGGAACGTTCACACCCTCAATGGAAGGCGCGGAAGAAGACCTTACTCGCATTTGCTACGATCGAGCAAAATCAATGTACGGAGACCCGCTACCCGAAATAGTAGCGCAAAGACTCGATAAGGAGCTAACTTCTATCATTAAAAACGGTTTCGCCGTGCTCTATATGATCGCACAGAAGCTCGTATGGTATAGTGAAAGTCAGGGATATCTCGTTGGATCAAGAGGATCTGTCGGATCGTCCTTCGTCGCATCGATGGCGGGTATTTCAGAGGTCAACCCTCTGCCTCCTCACTATTGGTGCCCCAAGTGTCAGTACAGTGACTTCTCAAATCCTCTCAAGGTAGGCTCGGGCTTCGACCTTCCCGATGCAAAATGTCCTAAGTGCGGCGAGAAGCTTAACGCCGACGGACATCATATTCCTTTCGAGACCTTCCTTGGATTCTATGGAGACAAATCTCCCGATATCGACCTTAACTTCTCAGGCGAGGTGCAGGGTAAGGTACACAAATACACCGAAGAACTCTTCGGTGCGGAAAACGTGTTCAGAGCAGGCACTATTGGAACGCTTGCCGATAAAACGGCGTACGGCTACGTCATGAAATACCTTGAAGAAAAGGGAATCAGCCTGCCGCGTGCCGAGGTCAACAGAATAGTTTCAAACTGCGTCGGTGTAAAGCGTTCAACGGGTCAGCACCCGGGGGGCATCGTCGTTGTTCCTAAAGAACTTGAAATATACGATTTCTGCCCCGTACAGCACCCCGCAGACGACCCCAACTCAAACATTGTCACCACCCACTTCACGTTTGAATATCTCCACGATACGCTCCTCAAGCTTGACGAGCTCGGACACGATATGCCGACCAAGTACAAGTATCTCGAGAAGTATTCAAACAAGAGCGTTATGAGCGTTCCAATGAACGATAAGTCGGTCTACGAGCTCTTCCTTTCAACCAAGCCTCTCGGTATCTCTCCCGACGATATCCTCGGTTGCAATATAGGAACTTACGGTCTTCCCGAGTTCGGCACAAGATTCGTTATTAAGATGGTCGAGGAAGCAAAGCCGAAATCATTTTCCGACCTTTTACAAATATCGGGACTTTCACACGGAACTGACGTATGGACGGGAAATGCCCAGGATCTCATCCACGAGGGAATATGTAATATTTCCAACGTTATCGGATGCCGAGACAACATAATGAACGACCTTATTGCATACGGTGTTGAGAAATCTCACGCATTCAAAATAATGGAATCGGTGCGTAAAGGTAAAGGACTTACTCCCGAATGGGAAGAAGAGATGAAAGCCGCAAACGTTCCCGATTGGTATATCAGCTCTTGTAAAAAGATCAAATACATGTTCCCGAAGGCACACGCGGCGGCGTACGTCATGTCCGCGATACGCTTGGGATGGTATAAGGTTCACGAGCCTATAGCCTTCTATTGTGCAATGTTTACCGTAGCCCCAGGAGGCTTTGACGCCGAGATAGTTATGGGCGGCAAGAGCAAGGTCGCAGCTACTATCAAGGACATTGAAAAACGCGGAAAAGAAGCTTCTCCTAAGGAGCAGCAGAGCATTCCCACGCTTCAGCTTGTCAACGAGGCTATGGCAAGAGGAATCAGATTCCTTCCCATCAACATCATCAAATCGCAATCCTCGGCATTCGTGCCCGAAAATGGCGCGATCCGTATGCCTTTCTCGGCACTGTCAGGTCTTGGTGAAAACGCGGCTGCGAATATAGTCGCGGCAAGAGACGAAGAGCCCTTCTTCTCGGTCGAGGACCTTCAGATAAGAGCAAAGCTTACAAAATCCGTTATCGACGTGCTTCGAAATAACAAGGTTCTCGAAGGGCTTGACGAAACCGACCAATTAAGCTTTTTCTAAAAATCGAAATAAAATCGGAGGAGCAAATTTATGAACGTTATGCCTCATTCAAAATGGATCGAATGTAAAAAACCAAACGATCTCATTATTGACGACCCCCAAAATCCTTGGGAGGGTATTGAGTACACTCCCCGTCACGATGATTACGAAATCCAGTTCGCACCCATTGACAACAACGGTGGTCTTCCTATGTTCAGAAAAGAATTTTCCTGCCGAAAAACAGATGACGTTAAAATAACCATAACTGCTCTGGGCATCTATAACGTATGGTGTAACGGCAAGAGAGTCGGTGTAAAAAATGCCAACGGAAACACCGTATACGATGAATTCAATCCCGGTTGGACGGTATATTGCAATCGAGTTATGGCAACCACTTACGATCTCTCCGACTATATCTTCGATGGCAAAAACGTAATTCTTGTAGTCCTCGCACCAGGTTGGTGGGCAGGCAGGATCTGTTGCGAATCATACGCAGTAAACAATTCTTTTTCTCCCCCCTTGGCGCTCTGCTCCGAAATAAACGTCGGAGGCGAGAAGATATGCACCGATAGCTCGTGGAAAGTCCTCTGGGGCGGAAGAATTCGTGCCGCAGAGTTCTACGACGGAGAGATCTATAACGCTATGCTCCCGTCGTATGAACAGCTTTCCCGCGTAGATTTTGATGCTTCCGATTGGACGGGTGCGACCGAATGGTCGGATGATACCGTAATATCAACCTTCGACGTTCCTCATTTTCCCAAGATCAACAAAACGATAAAGGATATTGAGATCGTTCCTTTCATTGGACCAGAGGTAAGAATACGCCCCCATCTTTCAAGAAAGCCCCGCCTTGTTACCGTCTACGACGGAACTAAGGACAACGGAAGCGATTACGGAGAGATCAACGTGATCTCAACAGTCGAAAATAACCGTTGCTTCACACTCAACAAGGGCGAAACGGCTCTGGTCGATTTCGGTCAGGAGCTCGTAGGCTTTCCCAATCTCTCTATAAAAACCGAGAAGGGAGCATATATCCAGATCCGAGTTGCAGAGATGCTCAACGATAGCGGACTTATATCTCGTGGCAATGATAACGCAAAGGGCTCTGCATACACGATAAATTATCGTGATGCAAAATCAAAGGCATACTATATCGCCAACGGATGTGAAGACGGCGAGCATTATTGCCCAATGTTCTCATTCTTCGGCTTCCGCTATATAGAAATAACCGCCACGGAGGATCTAATGATAACGGATCTCACCGCATTGGTGGTAGGCTCTGAAATAGAAGAGACGGGAACTATGGAAACGTCTAATAAGGACGTAAATCAACTCATCTCCAATATTCTTTGGGGTCAGCGCTCCAACTATTTGAGTGTGCCCACCGACTGCCCACAACGAAACGAGCGCCTTGGTTGGACGGGAGATACTCAATTCTTCTGTAACACTGCGGCATACAACGCAAACGTGCTCGAATTTTTCAGAAAATGGCTCACCGACGCGCGCGATTCACAGCATCCTAGCGGTCTTTACCACGACGTTATACCTATGACAAGAGCCGTTGGAGGAGGTGGAGCTGCTTGGGCAGACGCGCCCTTGATCGTCGCTTACGTTATGTGGCGTATGTACGGAGATCTTGACATCATAAAGGAAAATATCGACTCGTTTGATACATATATGAATTGGCTCGAGTCACGCGGAATGCAGGGACCCATACCCACCTACGGTGACTGGTTGGCATACGATCCCGTCGACAACAGTTATATAAGCAAGGTGTACTACGCACTTGATGCGCAGATAATGTGCGTGCTTCACAACGCCGTTGGCAATCGCGAAAAGGAAGCCGAATATAAAAACGTCTATTCTGAAGTAAGAAAGGATTTCCGCCGCTGTTATATCGGTGATGACGGAGATCTTCTCCCCGAATACAGAAAGCAGACGGGTTATCTGTTGGCTCTTCATACAGATATGTTTGACAGCGGTGAAATTCCCGCGGCTGCAGACTCTTTGGAGCGAAAGATAATCGAAAATGGCTACAAGCTCTCCACAGGATTCGTCGGCACGGCAATACTCTGCAAAACTCTTGCAAAGTTTGGCAAAAATAACATCGCGTATTCGCTTCTGCTTCAAACCGAAGACCCCTCGTGGCTTTACAGCGTTCATCAAGGTGCGACCACTGTTTGGGAAAGGTGGAATTCATACACACTCGAAACAGGATTTGGAAATGTCGGTATGAATTCTTTTAACCATTATTCGTTTGGCGCTATTCAGGAATGGATGTACCGCTACGTTGCGGGAATTGAGGTCGGAGATGCAGGATTTGATCATCTCATACTTCAACCCAAGCCCGACACGAGAACCGAAAACGAAATTCCCACAGGTCAGGAAAGGATCACGTATGTAAAGGCGACCTATAACTCAGCCAAGGGATTTATTTCATCCGAGTGGCATCTTGAGAACGGAGTATTCAGATATGAAGCCGAAACACCCATAAGCACAACGCTTTACCTACCTCTTGTAACCGATAGCGAAATGCTTACCGTCAACGGCGATCTACTCAATATAAAAGATTGTGTAATTGAAAATGGCTGCGTAGTAATGAAGCTCGACGCAGGCAAATATATATTTGAACTTCGGTAAAACAAAGAAAAAATCCCGACCAATCGGTCGGGATTATGCTTTTATTTATTACGAAACCTTATCACCAAGGCAAATATTTCCGGATTCGAAAAAGGCTTCACAGTTTATCACAGTCTTTGAAGGAATATTCATATCAGCTATTGATATGCAATAAGCAAAGGCGTATTCGTCTATATATTCAAGATTCTCGGGCAAAGAGACCTTTTGCAAGGAAGTACAACCGTAAAACGTTCCGTTTTCAATAACCCTTACGTTGTCTGAAAGAGAAACGTTATAAAGATTTCTGCATCCCTCAAAAGCACCCGATCCCAAAAGCTCAAGAGAATTAGGGAATTGAGCCTCGGTAACAGATGGGCAGTGGGCAAAAGACTTTTCTCCAATAGCCTCAAGAGCAGATCCAAACTTGACTTCGCTAAGCTTATCACATCCTATAAATGCCCGATCTTTAATTTCAACAGCTCCATCAAGAACGATAGACTCAAGATTGCGGCACCACGCAAATGACTGTGCTCCAATAGACTTTACAGACGAGGGAAGAACAACCCCCTTGATCTGCTCACAACGGCAAAACGCCTTTTCCGTTACGCCAATCACAGTATATCCGTCAACGCTTTCGGGAACGTAGATAAAGTCGCTTTCGCAAGAGCCGATACCACACAAAACAGCCGCGCCGTTATCGGAAAGCTTATATTCAAGTCCATGAGATCTTCTCATCGCCGCGACTCCTTTCTGTAAAATTCGTTATATCTTGACTCAATGTCGCAGTGTTCATTATAAGCTATTTTACACCATAAATCCACTTTTGTCAACCCCCAGCCGTTTAAATCTTTCTTTAGTAGAATTATATTTCGCATTTTTGAGATTTATTCGGGTATATTTTGTGCTAATAATTGCTATAAAAGATGATTCTGTTAACCATTTCTTAATTATTTGCTGATATAATAATATTTAAAGATATTATGGAGAAAGCATTATGAAAACAAAAGTTGAAATCAAAAAACTCGATCCAAGAGCAATAATTCCCACGTATGGCACGGAATTTTCTGCAGGCGCGGACATTTACGCTCTGCTTGACGAGCCTTTAACGATAAATCCGGGCGAAACAAAGCTTATTCACACAGGTCTCGCGATGGCGATTCCCGAGGGACTTGTGGGCCTCAATTTTGCGCGTAGCGGTATGGCAACCAAAAGAGGTCTTGCCCCCGCAAATAAAGTAGGCGTTATCGACAGTGATTATCGCGGCGAGGTAATGGTCGCGCTTCACAATCACGGAGACGTCCCTCAAACCATTGAAAATGGCGAAAGAGTTGCCCAAATGGTCTTCGTACCTTACTATGCGGCAGAGTTCGAGCTTAGGGACGAGCTCAGCGAAACTCTGCGCGGCGAGGGTGGCTTCGGTTCTACGGGTTGGAAGTAATTTTTATAAATTTTAAAGGAAGGCAATAAAAATGACCAAAATTGACATTTTTTCAGGTTTTTTGGGCGCAGGAAAGACAACGCTCATCAAAAAGCTTATTACAGAAGCATATCAGGCCGAAAAGCTCGTTTTAATAGAAAACGAATTCGGCGAGATCGGCATTGACGGCGGATTTCTTTCCGAAGCGGGCATACAGATCAACGAAATGAATTCGGGATGTATCTGCTGCTCTTTGGTCGGCGACTTCGCGGAAGCTCTCAAAAAGGTTATTGATGAGTATCATCCCGACAGAATACTTATCGAGCCCTCGGGCGTAGGAAAGCTCTCCGACGTTGTTTCTGCTGTCAAGAATGCAGATACTCACGACACCGAGCTTAACGGAGCTACGACCGTTGTGGACGCTAACAAATGCAAGATGCACATGAAGAACTTCGGCGAATTTTTCAATAATCAGATAGAAAACGCGGCTTGCATCATTCTCAGCCACACCGACGGTATCTCCGATGCAAAAATCAGCGAATGTGTTGCTCTTATAAGGGAGCACAATCACGATGCAGTAATCGTTTCTACGCCCTGGGATCAACTTTCGGGAGCACAGATCGTCGAGGCTATGGAGCAGAGATCGACACTTGCTGCCGAGCTTGAAAATCTTGAAAAAGAGACGCATCATCACCACGAGCATCATCATCACGACGGTGAATGCTGCCACCATGATCACGAGCATCATCACGACGGCGAGTGCTGCCACCATGATCACGAGCATCATCACCACGACGGCGAATGCTGTCATCACGACCACGAGCATCATCACGACGATGAATGCTGCCACCACGACCACGAGCATCACCATCACGACGGCGAATGCTGCCATCACGAGCACGAGCATCATCACCACGACGGTGAATGCTGCCACCACGATCACGAGCATCATCACGAATACGACGAGCACGGCAACTGTTCCTGCGGACATCATCACGATCACCATGATCATCACCACCATCACGCCGACGAGGTATTCGTAAGCTACGGAGCAGAAACCACCAAAAAATTCAACGAAGCCGAGCTTAAGGCGGCGCTCGAATCCTTTACAAACAGTGATCGCTACGGAATGATCCTTCGTGCAAAGGGAATCGTCGCAGGAGACGACGGCAGATGGATACACTTCGACTATATCCCCGGCGAGCCTGACGTGCGCCACGGTGGCGCGGGTGTTATCGGCAGACTCTGCGTGATCGGCTCAAAGCTTGATAAAACCGCTATATCCGAGGCTCTCGGTGTCGAATTAAAATAAATAACGGAGATACAAATTATGAGATCACCTAATATTCCCGTATATCTTTTTACCGGATTTCTTGAGGGCGGTAAGACACATATAATCCAGGAATCTATGTGCGACGACCGATTCAATACGGGTGAAAAAACACTGATAATTCAATGCGAAGAGGGAATTGACGAGCTTGACTTCTCTCAGTTCAGTGGCAAAAACATATATTTTGCCACGATCGACAGTGAGGATGATGTTACAGCAGATAAACTCGAGGAGTGCTGCGGCGGACACATAATCGACCGTGTAATTATCGAATACAACGGAATGT
The DNA here is from genome assembly GCA_017536475.1 of Clostridia bacterium. Taxonomy (GTDB): domain Bacteria; phylum Bacillota; class Clostridia; order Oscillospirales; family CAG-272; genus SVTX01. Next base: position 64,806 of record JAFXHH010000003.1, on the reverse strand, counting down.
GGCAGCTTGCTACGCTTTATAACAACCTGCCTGAAGATTGGTTCATCTTCCAAAATATGATGTTTGCCGACGCAAAGACCTTCTTCACGTATAATCAGAATATGAGAAGCTTGATGGTCGATAAGCTGATGTCCTGCGAAATGATCGTTCTCAATCGCACCCCGGACGATATGGACAAAGAAGAAGTCCATAAGATCGTCCGCGGCATTTCGCGACGCGCGACCATAACCTATGATTATCCCGACGGTCACGTTGAATATGACGATATCGAAGATCCTCTGCCTTTTGACATCGATGCTCCGGTTATTGAGATAGCTGACGAAGACTACGCTATTTGGTACAGAGATATCAGCGAGGAGACCGAAAAATACGACGGTAAAGTAGTCAAGTTCAAGGGAATCGTTGCAAGGGATCTCAAACTCGGCAAGGATGCCCTGGTAATTGGAAGACACGCCATGACCTGCTGCGCCGACGATATAGCATACAACGGCTTGGTATGTAAATTCAAGTCTAATGTTGCATATAAGACGCGCGATTGGATAAACGTGCAGGGAAGAATCAAAATCGAGAAAAACAAGCTATACGGTCGTCCGGGTCCCGTGATCTACGCGGAGACTTCGGCTTATACAGACAAGCCGATTCAAGAGGTAGCAACCTTCTATTAATCTCACTGAAAGGAGATTCTTATGGCTAATACAGTAGCTAAAAATCATGCCAAGATACAAGCGCCTCCTACTACTCTCAAGGAAGAGAGAAATATGGGTGTCGAATTGTTCCGAGTAGTTTCTATGATACTTGTAGTCTTGCTTCACGTTTTGGGGCACGGCGGGGTATATTCTGCCGCAGGAACGCTGACTGATAACTATAAAGTTGCCTGGTTTTTAGAGACCCTTGCGTACTGCTCTGTCAACTGCTACGCTTTGATATCGGGATTTGCTAACGTAAAGTCAGGATTTAAATTCAGAAGAATAATTTATCTTTGGTTAGAGGTAGTCACGCTCAACGTTGCCTTAACCGCGGTCATGCACTTTTTAGTACCCACGGCAACAGTGACCAAGGATTATTGGCTCCGCGCATTTTTCCCGTTGACAAGACGAGCATTCTGGTATTTCTGCGCGTATTTCTTCATGTTTCCGTTGTTGCCGATACTCAACAAAGGGCTTTTGTCCTTGAAAAAGTATCAGCATATAATTATTTGCTTTATGCTTATGGCACCGACGGTTTTCCGCATAATTATGAACAAGGACAACTACGTGCTTGGTAGCGGATATTCGGCTCTTTGGCTGATATGTCTTTACGTCATAGGCTCATATTTCAGAATATACGGCGCTCCCAAATGGGCAAAATGGTTCGTAACGTTGCCAACGTTTTTCATAGCAACGTACATCGCATGGCATCATAAGATAAACATTGAAATGATGTACGCGGAAAAGCTTATAACCAAGGACTCCGAGCTTTATACTAACAGGGGGATTCTCATCAGCTATATTTCGCCTTGTATGGTCGTTATGGCCGTTTGTCTGCTTCTGTTCTTTATGCAAATAAAAATAAAGCATAAGATTCCCAAACTTATAATCTCAAATCTTGGAAAGGCGACCTTCGGTGTATTTATCCTTCACGTAGGCGCAGCATTTTGGTATTGGAAGGATTTTTGGAATCAGTTCAAGGTGTTTGGAAAAGCTCCTACCGTTTGGGATATGCTATGGAAGGTTGCAGTTGCAACGCTATTCATATATCTCTGCGCATCGCTCATAAGTCTTGCAAGAATATATTTGTTCAAGCTTTTGAAGATACACAAGGGCATAGATTTCTTGGCGGATCTTACAGCACGCACCTTAGATAAAGAAAAATAATCTATGATAGATCGGCAGTCGGTATCGTAATGATACCGACTGCCGATTATTAACAAAATAATGTCACATCCCCTTAAATTCGACATAGAATGATATTGAAGATAGCGTTATGCTTCTATCATACAAAACATATAGGGGGAAAATTTATGCAAGATAACAGATTTTCGTGCGGCCCCGGCATAGGCAAGGAAACTGTTTGTATAGAAACCAACAGAATACTTGACTCTTGCAGAGACCGCGACTGCTTTGAAAACGCGAAAGTATTCCTTACAGATTGCGGAAAAGAAATCATTGAACACACAACTGCGATAAGAGTAAAAAGCGCGTGTATAGCACAAACGCACATTAGTCTTGATCCCGTACAGTTTAACAGAGGTTTTTACACGGTAAGCATTAGGTTCTACGTAAAATTGACCTTTGAGGCATGCATCGGTACCGGCAGAACTCAGGAATTTGAGGGAATCGCCGTCTTAGATAAAAAAGTCATTCTTTATGGCGGAGACTGCAACGTAAGCATCTTCCGTTCAAGCGGAGACTTCTCGGACTTCTGCGCTCAAGTGCAGCCTTGCTGCAAGGAAAAGAATGTACCTACCGCAGTGGTCGAGGTAGTCGACCCGATCGTGCTTGGAGTCAACATTTTTGAAAGTGCCAAGGATCACTGTTGTTGCTGCTGTTGCTGTGCACACGACATTCCCGAATCAGTCGCTTGTACGATGAACGGAAGTCTTGCGTGCGACGATGACGACGAAAGAAGATATCTGGCGGTATCGCTTGGAATATTCTCTATAGTTCGTATCGTACGCCCGGGACAGTTCTTGATTTCTGCCTCCGAATACGTAATTCCCGACAAGGAATGCGTATCGCCCTCAAACGACGATCCGTGCAGCGTATTCAATTCTATGGCATTCCCAATTTCAGAATTCACTTGCACTTCAGGTGCGGGACATCACCATCATATCGACAAAGCGCCCGGAAAATGCGGTTGCTAAGTCGCAGGGAAGTAATAAAAAATAAAAATCGGTCGTGCAATATGCACGACCGATTTTGCTTTTATTTATTAAATTCATCAGTTGCCTTGAAAAGTATCTGCGGGCAGCCTTCGGGGATCTCATAACCGATATCTGCCGGCTTTACCCAGTCGACTGCATTCTTTATAATACGCTGAACATAAGGATTATAGAAAGAACGGCAATATTCATGACCGGGCTGGAAGTAGAATATCTTTCCAAGTCCACGGGTAAAACAGCACCCGCTTCTGAAAATATATCCATCCTCATACCATCCGCCGAAAACAAGTGCATCAGGCTGCGGAATATAGAAGGGCTCACAGTAAAGCTCTTCCTCCTCAATTATAAAGTGATCGGGAATACCTGCCGCAATAGGATGAGATGGCATAAGATTCCAGATTATCTCCTTTTGATCGCGTCCCCAGGAAAGATTTCCCGTAGTGCCGACGATCGATCTGAACACCTTTGAGTGATGTCCCGAATGGAGAACTACAAGCCCCATTTTTCCTGCGTAAACTCTTTGACGGATCATTTCAACCAATTCGTCATTGACCTCGTGATGAGCCATATGACCCCACCAAAGAAGAACGTCGGTCTTCTCAAGCAGTTCGGGCGAAATGCCTTGATAAGCATCATCAAGCGCTGCAAGAGTAATATTCAATGATTCGTCGGGCTTCAAAAAATTCTTAATACATCCGTGTATACCATCAGGATAAATACTTGCACACACCTCATCAAGCTTTTCGTGCCTGTATTCATTCCAAATAACCACGTTAAGTTTTTCCGACATAATACAAGTCCTCCATTTTTTAAATTATCTGTTTCTAAAATTTAAAAAGTTCCAAAAATTCCATTGATTTTCCAGAGATTTGTGCTATAATTATTATAGTATTATTTGATTGTTTTGTCAACACGTTTTTGGGCCTTAGCGCCATTAAAAAACGGATTCAATAAAACAAATAACCAAAAAGGCAAGGGGATTTTATGAAAAAGGTTTGTGTTATAACAGGAGCAAGCGGAGCAATCGGCTCAGAGTTTGCCAAAGAAATGTCAAAAAATGGATATGCTGTTGCGCTTCTTGATACTAACGAAGATGCCGCACAGGCGGTTGCTGACGAAATATGCGCTTACGGAGGCTTGGCAAAGGCATATTATACTGACATTCTTGATAAAGAAAGCATTGTAACCGTTCATAAAAAGGTTCTTGCCGAATTAGGAAAGTGTACCGTTCTTATCAACGGTGTTGGTGGGAATAGCGCTTATGCTACAACCGCACGTGAACACTTCGAATACGGAGACGAAAAACGCAACGATCTTTTCACATTTTTCAATCTCGACAAGTCAGGCTTTGACTTTGTTTTTGATCTCAACGTAAAAGGCGTGCTTCTTGCAACTCAAATATTTGCGCTCGACATGATTGGAGAAAAAGGATGCTCGATCATCAATATTTCTTCGGTAAACGCTGAAGTTCCAAACACCAAAACTCCTGCATACAGCTCGGCCAAAGCAGCCGTGGCTAACTTTACGAAATGGTTAGCCGTTCATTTTGCAAAGGAAGATATCAGGGTTAACGCGATCGCGCCGGGCTTTTTTACGACACCTCAGAACAATGACGTTTTATGGAATGCCGACGGAACTCCCACCGAAAGAACCGAGAAAATTATTGCAGCTACACCCATGGGACGACTTGGTGAGCCCTCAGAGCTTCTTGGAGCGCTTAAATTTCTTGTAGATCCGATCGCAGCATCATTTGTTACGGGAACAGTCATATCCGTTGACGGTGGTTTTTCGGCATATTCGGGAGTCTGATAAAAGCTTTATATAGAGTAAAAAATCAATTTTATGCATTTTTTAGCAAATTCAATGCCCTGAATTATACAAAATTTAAATTTTGTTGTAGTTCGCAACAACCTTTCCGCAAGGGAAGCGCGCGCGCATTCTTGAACTCGCGCCCGCACCCGCTTCATGTGTGAGCACAAGGAGCGCTTGCGCGAACGTGCGAGCATCTGAGCCGCCCAAGGCGGCGAAGACGGGCGCGGCAACTTCGCCGAAGGCAATTTCAACGCAGTGGATTAGCATCGCGTAGCGGCGCGAATTTCAGTGCCACAAGCGAGCGCGGTGACGGCGGCGCGAGCGCGCCTTCTGATAGTGGAGCCGATGACGAGCGCGCAGAGCAGAGCGCACACGCCAGCGAGGCGAGGCTATAACCAACGTTTCACCTTTTTACGAACGTTAGCCGAGCCGCAGCCTGACGCGGCGCCTGCGCAGCTGTGCCGGCAGAGGCGGAACGTAGAGTCCGGAGCTTCAAGCTCGAGCGTTCAGACAGTGGCCGACCGTAAACGGCAGGACTCCCGTTCAAGTGAGGTTAGGGGACACAAAGAATCAACCTACCGTCGACGTAACCCCCGTAATCCGTCGGCGCCGTGGTCGTGATCTACACGTTAAACAGATCTGGAGGACGTTCTATTCGGGGTGAGATCTCCGCGCAGCTGCGCGGCTCGACGGGGGAACGGTCGGTAAGATCTTCGGGGCAGTGTGCCGGTTCGATGGGCTCTCGAGGGGGCAAAAAACCGCACGGTTACTCTCTGATCCAGGGGGTAACTATGCGATCCTCCAAGATCGAGGGGACAAAATATAGTACAAGTGTTCTATTTTTGGAGGATTGAGCCGAATGGCTCGAAAAAGCGCCAAAATTCAACAATCGGTTAAAATTCAACCGCAACGTGTTTTATACAAAAGAAGTCTTTTGGATAATTATGCCGAAATTGACAAAAAATGACAGATTTTTCGTCGACGTCGACGTTGTTTGGCGGTCTGAAGGGAGCTCCGCGGCGATGCAACTGTGTGTACTCCCACGAATGCGAAAAACCCATTCGTTGCATTTTGTCACTTTTCGGAACTTGAAGTTCCGATATAAAAAAGGTGAGGGAAAACCCTCACCTTTTTCAATCCCATGGAAGATCGTCCTCGGTCTGATCGACGTCGACGTCGCGATCGAGCTCGTAGTCCGGTACGTTGCTGAAGACCTCGAGAACGCTTCCTCGCGCCCTGATCATCCAAACCTCTTCGTTGAGGTGGTTTCGAACGTTGGTATCTGAGATCTTCGCGAAAATAGATCTTCGACCGCTACGCAGCTCGATCGGGCACGTTGTAACTCTCAATAGTGTCTGTACTGTCATTTTTTTCACTCCTTTTTCGATTTTCAAGCTTCATTCGCGGCAGGATCCTTGCCGCAGTTTCGCTCCACGCACGGAATTTTTGCAGGAATGTGTCGGAGACGTGAAGCTTCCTGTCGGAAGGTTTACGGGTCTGACACATAGATTGCAGAAATTGTGTGCTACTCGTTTTTGGCGGCAAGGGGCCGTTGCGAGTGGAGCGCGATGGAAGAAAAGGAAGAAAAAAGCAGTTTCGACTAAAATTTGACAGTTTTTTCGACATCGATTTCCAAAAACTGTCAAAAAATGAATATTCAGCATATTCATTTGCGATTTTTTTGTGTTTGGAGTTGACAAACCACGATCGAGGGAGGTAAGATGTTTTTGTCAGGCGGAGGATAGTGCGCTGCTGGGGAGCAACACGAGCGCCGACCTGACGGGAGTACAAGGGCATCTGTGCACGTCACGGGTGCCCGATTCTTGTACTCCCACGAATGCGAAAAACCCACTCGTCGCGTTTTGTTGCTCTCAAAGAGGAATTATTCTCAAAAAGAGCTTTACCGTCTTCAGACGTTCCTGGTCCTCGTCGCTGAGCTTCTCAACGGCGGCTCTTCGGGTCAGTCTGAAGTAGTCCACGATGATCTGCAGGATCTGTCCTTGAGAGATCCTGGTCACTTTGTTGCATGTTCTGATGTACCGCATTGTGTCCGGGCGCAACCAGAAAGAATAGTGCTCGGTCGCGGCATATTTCTTCGGAAATATGTATTCAGCAATCATTTTTTCGCCTCCTTTCGTTAAGTTTTTGGTACGTTGTGGTACGTGGTGGTACCGTTTTTATTATACCACACTTGCGATCGGAGGTCAAACTACAATTTAATAGCAAAATCTTTGCAAAGACTCTATTCAGAGAGACGAGCTGAGCGCCGCGAACCCGGCGGCGCGAACTCTACAAAATTTCAATTTTGTACCTCAGTGAAAGACGGCGGACACGCGCGAAGCGCATTGCTACGTCCGACGTCCGAACGCCCGGAGGTGTTAATACGGGCTCTTTTAATTTGCACGTTGCCTTTCGATGTGCCCCGTATTATACAAAATTTTGATTTTGTATAATTATCCGTATAGATAAACCGCCTTGCCCTTTTAACATTTATTCCCACTTTTCACTATATTCTATACCCTTTATTGATCGACAGATCTTGCCATATAGCTGTTCTTTTTGTACTTTTGTTTTGTTGCTTCGCCTCCGCGCAAATGTCTTTCTACTTTATTTTTTTCAAGCACGCTTTTAACATCCAAATAAAGCGATCTGTTAGTGTTTTTTAAGGTTTGCGTAACGTCTTTATGTACGGTGCTTTTACTAATTCCAAATCTTGTTGCCGTGGCACGTACCGTTGCATTATTCTCAACGATATATAATCCTAATACCACACAGCGTTCCTTAGCGGATGATAAATACATCATTGTAGATACCTCTCATACTTATTTGTGTCTTACAATAATGTATGTTCCAATTGCCATTTTTATACTTTTCAGGAGTTTAATCTATGTCAGATTTTGATATTTTTGAAGGTATGACTTCAATATCTGCGGTTATCAAATCTATTCAGAACGGATCGAGTGATCGCCGTATCATTAAGATTCTCTATAATGAAGACCGTCTTTCAAAGAAATTCCGCGAACTTCAGTTTTTAAAGCACACTGCCGATTCTATAGGGTTTAAAATTTTCCCCGTTGCTGCTGACGAGATCGACAACCTTACCTCAGGCACTACACACGGCGGGATCGTAGCAATATGTACTCATAGAACGTTCCCTGATTTGAATGTTAAAAATTTAACGAATGGCGGTTTTTACACCCTGATTGAAGGCATAGAAGATCCATATAATTTTGGATATTCGGTACGATCTTTATATGCGTCGGGCGTTGATGGAATTATTCTTCCTCCAAGAAATTGGATGGAGCTTTCAGGCACAGTTGCAAGATCCTCCGCAGGAACCTCCGAGCTTGCTAACATATACGTTTCAGACCCCGCAGATGCAGTAACTGCCTTTAAAAATGCAGGATTCGAAATAGTTTGTGCCGAAATACGCGACTCGGTATCTCTCTACGAGCATACCTTTTCTGATTCAGTATTATTGGTCATAGGCGGTGAAAAACGAGGCATTTCAAGAAAGGTGCTCGAGCTTGCCGACACCAACGTACGAATAGAATACGGTCGTGAATTTATGGGTTCTCTGCCCTCCGCCTCTGCCATTTCGGTAATATCCTTTGAAATTTTAAGGCAAAAGCGCAACAAACGATAAATTTTTACAAAAAAGTCGTTTTTGTTGAATATATATGTAAAATTTGAATGTTATAATATGCAGGATCGGTCATATTTTTTGTATTCGGTAATATTTGAATTAGATTCACCATAATTTTTATTAAAAAGTTGTGAGGGATCTTATGAAAATGTCAAAATGCAAAAATCGAGATCTAACCTTAAAGGATTGGCTGTCGGAACGGTTGACGGGTGTTTCCCTTTCCTGCCGTTTTCTCATTTTATTTGCCGCTGCGTGTTTGCTGGGTATCTGTATTGAAAACAACGCATATTATTCGGTTGACCACATTGTAAACGGTTATTTTGCATCATTCTATTGCAATGATCTTCTTGAATTTATAAAATCCGTGTGCCTTTCCTCGTCGTTCGAATTCTTCGTTCTGTTGGTTGCGACAGGATCCGCACTCACGTTCTTTTGCTCGGCTTTTCTGCACTTTTTATGCATCACGTGCGGCTCTATATACGGAATTTGTGTCGGAGCGCTCACCAATGCAAATATTCAGAATAAGAACATTTTTGTTTTGCTCTATATCTTCTCCGTAGTAGCGTTTGCCGTTATTTACTCTATCAGCGCATCGTTTGTTTTAAATGCCAATAAACAATTCATATCAGCAAAGCGAAGTAATGCGTCTTTTTCAAAGTTTTTTGTTTCTCCGATATTCAAAAAATACTTTGTAGGATGCCTAAAAGCGATAATAGCATTCATTATTATGCGAATTCTGTACGTTAGCGCACTTTCTATTGCCCACATAATATAATCAATATAATAATCAAAAGAAAAGGAAATCAAAATTGAGTACTGCTAAGAAAAAATTCAAGCTGTTCGATATGAACCGAGACGGAAAAGGAGTAGATCCGGGTGAGGATACGACACCAAATCTCAAATTCTTTTTTAAACAGCTTGCAAGAAAATTCTCCAAAATCATCTCACTTAATATCCTGATGATATTTCAGGTAATTCCCATTCTGATATCAATATATCTTTACGTGTTCGCCTCGCCTACGACTCCAACGCAGTATTACCCCGAATACGCAGCTTTGTTCGGTCTTCAGGAGACTGCATCAACTGCTGCCGGCGCGGTGAACATGGGCATTTTCTCATTTCAACTTGGGCTTCCGACCTATAACACATACGTTTATTGGGTAATAGGAATTCTGATGGCACTTCTCGTACTAACATACGGTTGGCAAAAGGTCGGATCTATATACGTAATGCGCGGTCTCGTGCGCGGCGATAGCGTATTTGTATTCTCAGATTATTTTTACGCTATAAAGAAGAACTTCAAGCAAGGATTTGCTCTTGGTATAATCGACTGCTTGATCATGTTCGTCTTAGGCTATGATCTTTTCTACTTTTTCAACTCAGAACCTACAGGCTTTTCAAATTTCATATACGTAATGACCCTGGCATTGATCGTCCTCTATATCATATTCAGATTCTATACGTATCTTATGATAGTAACCTTCAACATCAAACTCGGCAAGGCATTTAAAAACGCACTTATATTCATCGTTTTAGGAATCAAGCGTAATATTATGGCATTGTTGGGCCTTGTCCTCGTTACTGCGCTCGCCGTGGTGCCGATCTTCTTGCTCTTGCCCCTGGGACTTGGCGTAGCTTTGGTTCTGCCGCTAATATATTATCTCGGTGTCAGCGCGTTCATATACACTTATGCCGCTTATCCCGTTATAAAAAAGCATATGATCGATCCCGTAGCTGTGCCTGCTACACCGGATAACGAACAAGAAACCGAATAAATTGCAAGATCCGCATTCCCTTAAGGGTGTGCGGATCTTTTATAATAGTGACCGATATAAATCGATCTCATATAATAACTATTAAAGGGCTATATCAGGAGCATAACTCATCCAGAGTGCCGAACCTATATCCCTGCTCTTTAAGCTCTTTTATTACGTCCAAAAGGATCTCTGCATTAGTGGACGAGGTCGGGTGCAACAACATAACTTCCCCGTTGTGAATATTCTCCATTATCTTTTTCTTTGCAGAATCGGGGGACATTTGATTGTTATTGTCCCAATCGGCGTAAGCAAAGCTCCAAAAGACCGTCTTGTATCCAAGTTCGTTGACATATTTCATGCTTGCTTCATCAAATCTCCCCTCGGGAGGACGGTAATATTTAGACAGGCTTTTCCCCGTTTTTTCCAAACAAACCTTTTCCAGCTTAGAAAGCTCTGCCTCTATTTCTGTCTTGCTCTTATTGACCATAGGCTTGTGTGAATACGTATGGTTGCATACCAAATGTCCCTCATTGAACATACGTATTACCAATTCGCTGTTTTTTTCAATCAGATTTCCGAGGACGAAAAAAGCTCCCGTAACATTCTCTTCCTTCATAACGTCAAGGATCTTGCTTATATTTCCATTCTCATATCCCGCATCAAACGTCAGATATACTATCTTGTCAGAGGATTCATCTCCGTGTTTCTTATCTATATAAAAACCGTTATAATCCTGCACGTAAGCAATCGAAGAATCAACGATCGGTTGCTTGTGATCCATTCTATGCACACAGTACCAACTACACCCCGAGCTCACAGCTCCAACTTCCAGCGACAGCGTAATAATCACAATGATCAATATGACAATTTGCAATATTTTTGGCTTTTTCATAAAAACCTCCTTTCCATTTTATTTTGCACTTCGTTTTTGCGACTTATTACAAATTTTTTTGATAAATATATTGACTTTTTTCTTTTTATGGTTTAAAATGTAAGTAATATGACTATCACTTAAGGAGGCATGATATGATCACCGAAGATATATTGATCGGACTTTTTGCAGGCCTTCTTTGCGGTCTTATTCCATTGGTTTACGGCATCTTGAGAAAATCTACTCTTTGGGCAATTATTGGAATGTCGGCAACCGCAGCAGGCGGAGTCCTGTTCTCTATTTTCGGCAAATCACCCTTCAATGCGATCGTTATCGGCGTACTGTTCATATTGTTTATAGTTGCAGAGCAAAACCGAAAATCCAAGCACGAAGATGAGCACGAGGAGCACGAGGAACACGACGATTACGAAGATCCCTACAACAACTAAACAACTCTCATAGCGTTTAAACATATCCGATACGATCGGATATGTTTTTTATTTTAAAAAATAAATGCAAAAACTATATACAAAAAAGAGTAAATATGATATAATATAAGATGATATACGATGTATAGAATGACCTATGCGGTTCACACGACGTCAAAATTTATCATTTAGGTAGGAATTCAATGGATAACAAAAAGAATAATAAGAAAAGCGGTTCAGAAAAATACGCTTCTAAAAATTACAACAAAAAGGAGCACCTAAACAACTCCCAACGCACTACTCGTTACGGCAAATATTCTAACATAGAAAACAACACCGAGGACGAAGGTCTCGGTCTTGTCATAGGAAGAAATGCCGTGAGAGAGTTGCTTAAATCGAACAGAGAGATAGATAAGATCCTCGTTCAACGCGGAGAACGTGAAGGCTCTATAGTTATGCTCGTAGCTATGGCGGTAGAAAAAGGTATACCTGTCGTAGAAACGGATAAGACCAAGCTTGATGCTATGTCGGGATTTGCTACTCATCAAGGCATAATCGCCATGGCATCCGAAAAAGAATACTGCTCTGTTGAAGATATTTTGGAAATCGCAAGGAGCCGAGGCGAAGATCCCATCATAGTCATCGCCGACGGGCTCACCGATCCTTATAATCTCGGCGCGCTGATCAGATGTGCAGAAGGCTCGGGAGCACACGGTATAATTATTCCCAAGAGACGATCGACCGGACTGACACCATTAGTATCCCGATCTTCTGCAGGAGCTATTGAGCACATGGCTATAGCCAAGGTACCTAATATAACGAATACCATTCTTTCTCTCAAAGAAAAAGGCGTATGGGTATTTGCCGCAGAAGCAGGAGGAGCCCCTTATTATGAAGCCAACTTCAAGGGCCCTTGTGCTCTTGTCTTCGGAAGCGAAGGAAACGGTGTATCCAAAATCGTGACCGACAACTGCGACGTGCTTATATCGATACCAATGTATGGAAAGGTCAACTCATTTAACGTTTCGACCGCTGCCGCAGTTATTCTCTGTGAGGTTGCGAAACAGCACAGAAACGGCTAAAGTCTATCAAAAAGGAGGATTATCGAATGTCAAAAAAGAATAAAAAAGACAGGGAGCTTGACATTATACTTGAACAATTAAAAAAATCGTACGGCACCGAATCCTCCAATGAAATTGAGGATCCGTCTTATGAGACCTCCGAATCAGAAGAAGATCTCGAATTAAGCGCCGTTTTGTCTAAATTGTTTAGCGAAGAAACTGTCGAAGACGACGGAAAGGATGATCAACACCCCGAAGATACTAACGAGATCGAAGCTGTAATCGCAGAAGAAGATGAAGGAATAAGCTTTGAATACAAAGCCTCCGACGAAGACGAAAGAACAATCTCCGTGCCCGAGTTCTTTGAAAACGACGAAGATGTAGCAGAAATTTTCGAAGAAAACGAGGAGATAGTCTCCGAACCAGAGTTCTTTGAAGATGACGAGGACGTATCAGAAATTATCGACGGAAACGAAGAGATAGTCTCCGAACCAGAGTTCTTTGAAGAGGATGGGAACATAGCAGAAGCCTTTGAGGAAAACGAAGAAATCCTCTCTGCCGAAGAAATCCCCGCCGAAGTAGACGAATTTGCGGTAGAGGATGAAGAATACGATATAACTGCCGACCTCGCTGACAATAGTCTCGGAATTAACGACGGTCTTGAACTTCAAATAAATGATGAGCCTACGGAAAATGGCGAATATGAGCTTGAGGAAGATACCTGTGAGGATACCGGAACTCCCTTCGTTCCCGAAGAGATCAAGCCTATATTGATTTTAGATCCTAACGACTACGTGCACGATGAATTGCAGGAAGGTTTGCCAAAGTTCAAACATATTTTGCCGTCTCTTGAGCAAGTTTCTGCAGACTCTGATGCAGAAACAGAAATTGATATCGAAGATCAGGAATTTTACGATGATAACGACATTTCCCTTCTACTCAAATTGGGATATGACGACGAGATAAAATCCAAGGTCGGTGAGGAAAAAACTCATACTGCCATATTGGAAAGCAGCTCCGACTTTGTTGCCGAAGGCAACAAAAAGCCTTACGGTTTTTGTGACAAGGAATTGACCGACAGAAACCAGATCCCGCGCATTAGTCAAACATATCAATCCAACAAAAAATCTTTAACAGTACTGTTGGCGTCGGTATTTGTTTTATTTCTAATGATCGCCTCTATAACAGTCTATTTCGATTGTTATTCCACCCGTACGGAAAGCTTCCCTGTACTGCTCTTTATAGAGCTCGTCCTGGTTGCACTTGTAGCACTTGTTCTTCACAAAAAGTTATTTGCCGGAATTACGGGTATACTCAAATTTGACCCCGATCAATATTCAATTCTGGCATTCGTTATGTCAATATACGCGATATACGATGTATTGGCATTGATTATTTACGCGATAAACCACAAATCTATGCAGACGTCTGATTTTTCGTTGTTCGGCACCTGCGTAGCTCTCTATTCTTTACTTACCGTTGCTGCCGATCTTGCAACTTGCTTTAAAGAAGCATCTGCTTTCGATCTGATCGCGTCGTCAAACAACCTGTTTACCGCCGAAAGCATCGATCCGGAGGAGCTGAATCATTATCATAACGAAAAGACCTACAAGATAAGAAAAACAAAGCTTATAAGCGGATATTTCAAAAAGACCTCTCATAGCAAGGCTCCATCAGTTAATCTTATCTATATTATGGGCGTAGTTCCGCTGGTTGCGCTTATAATGGGTTGCGCGTTTGCGATATCAACGGGCAAATTAATGAACGGAATAACCTCGGCCACAGTCGCAGTTTTTCTTTGTATTCCCTTGTCGTGCGTATGTATTTTCCCTTTCCACGAGCATATTATCTCAACAAATCTTGCAAGCAACAAAATTGCTTTGATCGGATACGACGCGGCGGATGAATATTCTAAAGCTCAAAACGTTATATTTAAGGACAAAGATGTTGTATCCTTGAGCTCATATTCCGAGATACAGCCTCAAAACACTTCGGATAACGATTCCCTGAATATAGCATATGAAGTATTTAATGCGCTGAACGGCACCATATCTTCTTTGGGTAAGATTCAACAGACATCAAAGCCCAAGGATATTGTGATCAACAGTATCACCGATAACGGCGTCGACCTTACTTATTCTGCATCAACTAATATTTTGTTTGGTGACAAAAACTATATGAAAGCCCACAATATCAAGGTTAAAACCGACAGTGCTCTTCACGGGGCTACTAAAGGCACAGACCGTTCCGTGCTTTATATGGCATTTGACGGTATTCCAAAGCTGGGATTCATATTAGGCAGCAATGTTAATCCTAAATTCATCCAATCGGCTCACGAACTTGAACAGTGCGGCGTTAAGGTGTTCGTTGAATCCTATGAGCCCCATATCAATGACGTTTATTTCGAGCAAAATACGGGAGAAAGGATTTCCGTTGGAGTATTCAAACCTAAAGATCAAGAGTTCCATATATCTAACGATATAGTGGACAGTAAAGTCATTTCTGCTTCAGACGGATTCTGTCTTGCCAATATCGTTCGCGCGGCTCAGGAGATAGTCCGTCAAAGAAGCATATGCAAATACATAAATTACGGCTTAATGATAACGGGACTTGTCCTCTCATGCCTGTTATCGCTTATAATAAATTCAGAAACTACCTCGATAATCTTGGATTTCATAAAGGCGCACAGTTCGCTCATACTCAATGTTGGATTGCTATTGGGCCTTGTCCCTATATTAGTTGCATTGCTGAAATTCAAAAAAAGAATAGACGAACCAAAAAATTCCACTCTTCAAAACGGAGATAAAAAGCAAAAATGAACGATAAGTTAAACTCGATTCTCAAACAGGTTTCAAAGCCCGGACGCTATTCTGGCGGAGAATACGGTCAGATAATCAAGGATAAGGCAAAAATAAAAGCAAGATTCGCCTTCGCCTTTCCCGACACTTACGAAATAGGCATGTCCAACCTCGGCGTCAGAATCCTTTACGATTGCCTCAATCGCGAGGAAGATATTTGGTGCGAAAGAGTCTATGACCCATGGGTAGATATGCAGGAGAAAATGGCGGAGCACAAAATTCCGCTTTGGGCGCACGAAAGCAAGGACAACGTAAAGGATTTCGATTTTCTCGGCTTCACTCTACAATACGAAATGTCCTATACCAACGTATTGAATATGCTTGAGCTTTCCGAGATCCCCCTCCGAGCATCCAACCGAGGCGAAGATTTTCCCATCGTCATCGGAGGCGGTCCCTGCGCTTATAACCCCGAGCCGGTTGCAGATTTCTTCGATCTTTTCAATATCGGAGAGGGTGAAAGCCTACTTGTCGAAATAGTCCGCCTCTACATAAAGATGAAGGACGAAGGTAGATATACTAAGGCAGACTTCCTCCACGAAGCCGCAAGAACCATTCCCGGTGTATACGTGCCCTCGCTGTATAATGTTGAATATAACGAAGACGGAACGATCAAGGCATATACGCCCTTATACGACGATATTCCCACAAAAATCATCAAGCGTATCGTCGAGGATCTCGACAAAGCACCTTTCCCGGATTATGCAATTATGCCTTATACTGAGGTGGTTCACGACAGAATCATGCTCGAGGTGTTCAGAGGCTGTATCAGAGGCTGCCGTTTCTGCCAGGCGGGTATAATTTATCGCCCCGTTCGTGAAAAATCACCCGATCTCCTTAACGAACAAGCAAAGTGCATATTTGAAAACACGGGATACGAGGAAATATCTCTCGCTTCGCTTTCTATCAGCGACTATACGGGACTTCCCGAGCTTACGGACAAGCTTCTCGACTGGACGCAAGAAAATATGGTCAGCTTCTCTCTGCCGTCTCTGCGCGTCGATAGCTTTACCAAGGAGCTTATGGAAAAGGTGGCATCGGTTCGTTCATCTTCCCTTACCTTTGCTCCCGAAGCAGGAACACAAAGGCTTCGCGACGTTATAAATAAAAACGTCCTTGAGGACGATATTATGAGAGCTGTCAACGTAGCGTTCGATGCAGGCAAAACACAGGTCAAGCTCTACTTTATGCAAGGCCTTCCCACCGAGACCGAGGAGGATCTTATGGGCATACCCGCACTTGCTAAAAAGGTCATCGAGGCATTTTATGCCAATCCCAACAGAAACCGTGCAAAATCACCGCAGGTCACTTTTAGCGTGTCCCCCTTTATTCCCAAGCCCTTCACTCCTTTCCAGTGGGAGCCCCAGGACACTCTCGAGGTTATTAAGGAAAAGCAGGAATTTATCGGCAAATGCGTTACCGACAGAAAGATCAAGTATCAGCATCACGAGGCTGAAATATGCTGCATAGAGGCAGTATTGGCTCGCGGAGACAGAAGACTTGCCCCTGCGCTCGAGCTCGCCTGCCGAGAAGGCTTCAAATTTGACGCGTGGAGCGAATATTTCGATTTCGATAAGTGGATGTCCGTATTTGAGCGCTCGGGCGTAGACCCCGCATTTTACGCCAACAGACGCTATTCGTACGACGAGATTCTTCCCTGGGATATCATCGATTGCGGCGTGACCAAGGAATTCCTTATCAGAGAAAGCAAAAAGGCACACGAGGGCTCGACTACGCCCAACTGCCGTGAAAAATGCTCGGGATGCGGAGCAAATAAGCTTGGAGGTGAAAGATCGTGCTGTCCGAAAAGAAAATAAGACCCGGCGCTAAAAAGCTCGACCTCCCTATGCTTGAAGCCCCCGAAACCGTCAGGATAAAATTCTGCAAGATAGGAAATCTTCAGTTCATCTCTCATCTCGATCTACAAAGGACCTTCCACAGAGTTTTGGTGAGAGCCGCAATTCCTATGTGGTACACAAAAGGCTTCAACCCTCACGCAAAGCTCGTTTTCGGTGTTCCCCTTTCGGTTGGTACCGAAAGCATGTGTGAAATGGCAGATCTCAAAATAGAGCGCAAAATAAGCCTTGAGGAGATCAAAAACCGCCTCAATTCTCACCTCACCGACGAGATGTACGTGCTGGAGGCTTACTATCCTTCAACTAAATTCGCGGATATCGCATACGCCGACTATACTATAACCCTTAAATCCCCAAGGATTAACGAAGAAACCGAGAAAAAGGCGGCTGCTCTCTTCTCATCGCCCATAATTATGAAGAAAAAGTCAAAATCGGGCGAAAAGGACGTTGATATAACCACGTTTATCAAAAAGATCTCTTTCAATGCCTCCGCAGGACAGATGACGATCAATACTATTCTCTCTGCAGGAAGCACCGAAAACCTCAACCCCGAGTATATCGTCACCGCGATAAAGGAGAACGGACTTTTCGGCTCGGATGCAGATACAGATAGCTATCGCATCATGCGAAACCGCGTTTACGACAAGTATCTTATCGAGTTCAAATAATATTTGTTGTCATAATATACAAAATTATAAGGATTTTATGTTGAAATCTACAAAAATATCATTTTTGTCGTAAAACGTTTGCAATTTAAATCGAAATATGGTACAATTTAATTAATGATACGGACATGAGCCGTGATAATGGAGGACATAACAATGGCAATCAAAATGAGAGTACTTTGCTACCCCGAGAAGAAGAAGCTTCTCGCTATCGGTAACATGATCAAAGCGGAATATGATCTCAGCGTTAACGCTGTCGACAGAATTCCCCCCGCATATCCCTGCGATAAGGAAAGAATCGTTATTCTCGCAATAAATATTAAAAAGGCACTTCCCGACGACTACAGACTCTTCCTTGGCAGACTCAGCAAGGCGGGCGCTGCAAATGTCGCTATCCTCAGCGCAGGAGACGATGCTTGTGTCGAAAAGACTAAAGAGCTTCTCCGCGAGGCAGGCACCAACGTTATCGAGGATACTATGAAGATCACTATGGGACTCTTTGATTCCAAGGTAACCGATGCTGAAAAGACCGACATTCTCGCATGGGTAGAAAAGGTCAAGGGCGAGCTGAAATAATACATAATACCGAAGAAGTGGCTGTCTATTAAGACAGCCACTTCTTATTTATTTTCCTATAACAAGCATCGTTCTCGCAAGAAGCTTTGCCATATCGCCCCTCGTTACGTTCTCTCCTGCTCCCGAAACCATATCGGCAGACTCAATAATGCCAAGAGTGTAAAGCGATTCCACCGCCTTGCTCGACCACGACGGTATCGCGTCAGCATCGGCAAAAACAGTAGTAACCTTCGCCTCCGCATAACCTATCATATTACTTATTATGACCGCCGCCTCGGACATCTTAATACTTTCATCGGGCTTAAAATAAAGCTTACCATCCACTTTAGTTCCACTTATATATCCCATCGTGTAAGCAAGCTCAACGTAACCCTTCATTTCTGCGCCGATATCTGCATCGTCCGCAAACGCGGTCTTGCTCACCTCAGGCACGTTCTTTATGCCGACCGCGTTCATAGCAGTAACCAAAAATTCCGCACGAGTCACTTCTCTGTCGGCTTCAAAATAGTAATAGTTGCCCACCTGAACACCGTTCATAAGACCGTTTTCTGTAACGGCAGTTGCATAGCATTGGAGTGAATCATGCATAAGATCACGGTATACCATTGATATGCTCGGCGCGGAAACACGCACCGAAACCTCTGCAGATGCGCTGTAATTACCATACTTATCGCAAACAACGTAGCTGAATCTGTCTTCTCCCGTAAAAGAAGCCTCAGGATAATAAGTATACGTTCCAAGAGCCTCATCTTCAATGACTATCGTACCATTAGTGGGATACTCGACGATCTCATATTTAAGCTCGTCGCCCTCAGGATCATACGCGGATAAAACACCCGAAACGCGCATTCCCTTATAGGTCTCAAGATTAAGCGAAGCATACGCGGCAAGACTTAGCGTGGGAGAATAATTCACCTTATCGATCATAAATATATTGCAGCTTATCTCGTAAGCACTTCCGTTCACAGTAAAATCAAAAGAAGCATTATTCCCCGACCCAACGCTCGATTCCTCAAAGGTCATAAGGCCGATCTCTGCAGCGCTCAGCTTCTGATTTACGGACACCCCCTCACTGCCGATATAAAGTGAACCGCAAACCGCATCGGGCAAGCGCGTGATAACTATATAATCAACCTTGGAAAGATTCATCGCACAAGCAAACCGATCTGCCGAAAAAATAAGTTCGTTCCCTTTTATTCCGGCAAGCACCATATCGTTCTTGGCCGCAATAACATCAAGTCCGCAGGATACAGGTGTTTTTTTCTCCTCGCCAACAATCACAGACGATGAAGTTCCGTAAAGACTCGTACTGTCCTCTGCATTTACGCTGATGACAAAGCACATAATAATGACAACAACAAATAAAAGCCCCGTGATCTTTTTTATCAATTTCATAACCTCTCCTCCCAACATTTGTCATAACTGTCACTCTAATTATATTTTGGGAAATACTGATATATTACCGAGCAAAGAATTTTTATTGCCTTCACAAAATCTTCTTATATTGCTAATTAAATAGTGTTATAATACATTATATTAACAAATAAGGACATCTGTATGATATTTACCATAACCTCAGAGCAGGACGGTCGCACGGTCCTGTCTTTTCTGAAATCGACACTGAAAATATCAAGATCGGCACTCGCCAGACTGAAGCGAAACGAGCATGGGATCTTAGCAAACGGCAAACACGTGACCGTTCGCTATATCTTGCGCGAAAACGATCTGCTTTTTATTGACGAAAAGGATTCGGAGGAAGATTGCAACGAGGCTATCGCCCCCGTAGACCTTCCGATAAACGTCATCTACGAAAATAGCGATATAATGATCGTCGACAAACCGCCAAATATGCCCACGCATCCCTCGCACGGACACACGGATGATACCCTTGCCAACGCCGTGGCATATATAAACAAGGAAAGAAACACTCCCGCAAAATTCAGACCGATCGGTCGTCTTGACCGCAACACCAGCGGACTTTCCCTGATAGCGCGGCACTCGATTTCGGCATCCTATCTTTTCTATGCAAGACAAAAAGGGCTGATACACAAAAAATACATAGCGATCCTTTGCGGAAAAATAGAAAGTGACGGAAATTTTCATACTATCAGCACATATATGAAGCGCGAGGAAGAAAGCGTTATATTGCGTTGTGTCGGTAGTTCCGAAGAAGAAGGAGCATATCTCGCCGTGACTCATTGGCGACTGTTATTTTCTTGTGACGAAATAAGCATCGTCGAGGCAATTCCCGAAACGGGTCGCACTCATCAGCTGCGCGTACATTTTGCCTATATCGGACACTCAATATTGGGTGACGATATATATGGGTCACCAAGCGAACACATATCCCGCCACGCGTTACACGCAGCATTCCTTTCGATACCTATGCCCTACAGTACAGAGCAGATCTCATTTACCGCCCCACCGCCCGAGGATATGATAAAGGCAACAAGATCTATCTGCGGACAAGACCTTGAATCAATATTTCTCTCCAAGTTCAATAAATAACTCCAAGGAGAACCTATGCAACTCAAAAAAAACTCCCCCAAGTCCCCCAAAGACGAGATCATATACAGCATATCCACCAAGGAATACTCGGAAATGAGCGATAACGAAAGAGCCTCATGGTCACCCGTTAAAGCAAAATACGAAAAAATACCCCTGTTTTGCAAAATATCTCTCATTATAGGCGCGTTCTGCGCGATTCTCTACGTTATTATTTGCATAAGCGAGCCCTTTGCCGACTTTTTTAACAGATACGTAAGCACGGCGTTCAGATTTATCTTTTCCAAAATAACGAATCTGCTGCCTTTTTCCTTAGCGGAGCTGATCATCATCCTGCTTCCCATGATAGCATTTATCTCTATCTGGTATCTCCTGAAATTCCGTTGCGATACCAAACGGTCATCAATGGTGTCTATCGTTTGTATATTCTCAATATTATCTCTGTTTTTATCAAGCTTCGTGCTCTGCTTTGCCGCAGGATATCAAGGAACTTCCTTGGATAAAAAGCTCAATATAGAATCTCAAGCCGTCGGAGCCGACGACCTATATAAAACATCGGAATATCTTGTCAATAAAATAAATGAATTATCCACCGAAATAGGCTACGGGGAGGACGATTTTTCCGCAATGCCGTATAGCTTTAAGGAAATGAACAAAAAGCTGCTTGAAGCATACGATAGCTATTGCGAGGAGCACGATTTTATAAGCACCTTCAACAGTCGCCTCAAGCCCGTGCTTCTCAGCGAAGCGATGTCTTACGCGCACATAACGGGAATATATTCATTCTTCACGGGAGAAACCAACATCAACGTAAACTTTCCCGACTACACGATACCTTTCACCGCGGCTCATGAAATGGCGCATCAAAGAGGATTTGCGCGCGAGGACGAAGCCAATATGATCGCGTTTCTGGTTTGCATTGAATCCAGCGATCCATATATTCAATACAGTGCCTATTTAAACGTATTCGAATACGTGGCTTCTGCACTTTATAGAGCCGACAACAAAAAATTCAAGCAGATATACGATGAGCTTAACGCATACACATATCACGAGCAAAAAGCTTATAACGCATTTTTCGAAAAATACGATAATTCGGTAGCAAGTCAAGTCTCGGGAGTAGTTAACGATACCTATCTCAAAACTCAAGGCACGGTCGGTAAAAAGAGCTACGGGATGGTCGTAGACTTAACGGTTGCATATCTTAAGAGTCAAAATTATATCGAATAATACAATTTTCAAGTTAATAATATCAAAATATCACCTTACAGAATAAACTGTCTGTAGGGTGATATTTTTATTCTGAAAGGTATGCGTTGTTTTATAATTTTTATTCATTTTTATGTCGTACCAAATTGATAATTGTATATACGACATTATTTGTGTCTTATTTTATATATTTATTCTTTTTTTGTTCATTTTAAGTGTTTTTATTAATTTTTTATCAAAATAATCCGCGGATTATAGACGATTTAGAACATAAGTGCTTGACAGCACCCCGCAAAATTGGGCATCAATATCAGTGATTTTATTGGTAATTTTTGTAATTTTTATTTGTAAATAAAATATTAAATATGCGAATATTATATTTACTTTTATGCAGGAAAGTGATATAATAAATACATCGACACTAAGCAAAATAATACATCTTTCGACCGCGTGCGCCACAAACACCCGCACATCGTCAAAGATAAAAATACAACCGCAAAATACAGGCGGAATACACGGAGGACAATCATGGAGCAGATCATCATTAACGGCGGACATCCCCTTTACGGCAGCATTTCTATCAACGGCATGAAAAACGCAGCACTTCCCGTTATTTGCGCATGCATTCTCAACGAGGAGACCTGCATCATCGATAATATCCCTCCTGTAAGCGACATCGAGACCCTTCTCGATCTTCTGGCATCCATGGGTGCAAACGTAAACAGACTCACCAAAAACTCGGTAGAGATCAACTGCAAGAACCTTGTTCCCTGCACCTCCTCTAACGAGCTTGCATCCAAGATCCGCGGATCGTCCTATCTGCTCGGTGCAGAGTTTGGCCGCTTCGCAAGATCCAGTGTTCCCCACCCCGGCGGATGCAGCATCGGTACCCGTCCCCTCGACCTTCACATGAAGGCATTCGAGGCTCTCGGCGCTCACTGCTACCACAAGAACGGCAGACTCGAGGTTGAGTGCGAAAACGGCCGTGCAGTCGGCAACACCATTTACTTCGACAAGGTTTCCGTAGGTGCAACAGCTAACGCCATCCTCGCATCCGTTCTCGCTGACGGCATGACCGTTATCGACAACGCGGCTCGCGAACCCCATATCGTAGACCTCGCAGTATTCCTCAACGCGTGTGGTGCAAACATCACCGGCGCGGGTACTTCCGTGATCAAGGTCAAGGGCGTTGAAAAGCTCCACGGTTGCCGTTACTCCATCATTCCCGACATGATCGAAGCAGGAACATATATGGCGGCAGTTGCCGCAACAGGCGGTAAGGTTACCGTACGAAACATCATTCCCAAGCATATGGAAGCAATCTCCGCAAAGCTTGAAGAAGCAGGCGCAACCGTTATCGTGGGAGACGACCACATCACCGTTGAAAGCACCGGCAAGCTCAAGGGCATCAGCATCAACACCCAGCCTTATCCCGGATTCGCTACCGATATGCAGCCTCAGTTCTCTGCTATGCTCTGCTTCGCAGAAGGAACCTCTGACATCGTAGAAAACATATTCAACAGCAGATTTCAGTTCATGGATGAACTGTCGAAGATGGGCGCAGACATTAAGGTTGACTCCAACCATGCAGTAATTCGCGGCGGCGCTACTCTCTCGGGCGCACCTCTCATCTGTCACGATCTTCGCGCAGGCGCGGCTATGGTAATCGCGGCTCTCGCAACTAAAGACACCTCCGTCATTGAAGGCATCGACAAGATCGAGCGCGGATATTATAATATTGTAGGAAAGCTTCGCGAGCTTGGCGCCGATATCCAAAAAAAAGTGAGCGCTGCGGACGAGCAAAGATATACTGCAACACGTTGATATAAAGCTACATAAGTTTCATTTTAATTAAACGAGGGCGACAGAAAGACTGTCGCCCTATTTTCACCTCTAGTAAACAGTACCTTCGAAAAACAAACAATATATAAATAAAAAGGAGAAAACATTATGAAACGTCTTGCCGCCATCATTCTATCCGCCCTGCTTCTCTTCTCTTTCACCGCCTGCGACTTTTTTAATGATTCTCCTGAAGAATCAAAGAGCTCAACGTCCGCAGAAAGCAAAGAAAGCACAACCCTTGATAGAGATAATACAGAAACTGATGACTCAATATTCATTTCCCAAGATGAAAAGAATACTTGGAGATCCCAATTGATCTACATTCTTTCCCGTTGTGAGATACAAGACAACGCTCTAGGCATCAGCGGCAGCGTTGCTGCAGGCTTGATGGATCTTGATTTTGACAACACACCCGAGCTAATTTTAGCTTATCCCGGAGGCTCAATGGGCAATGCCCCATTAAAAATATATGATCTCAATACGGGAGAAAAACTCGATTCATACAACGCTTCAGGAAATGTATATTTTTATATTGCCCAAAAAGGCGAGAAGCTTGTCATCCTAGAGGAAGGCGCCATAAGAATCGCCGGTGCAGATTACGTACATTCCGTAGTTATGCTCATAGCAGATCGCGCTTCAGAATTGGATTATTTGCGCGCGAGTCAACTATTCAGCCGAAGCAACGAGGGTGAGAAAATTACTTATAAATACAAGAGCGAGATTGTTGACCAAACTAAGTACGACACGTTGTATCAACAATTTTTAACCGATTATATAAAAATTGAAGAAACACAAATACAGCTTGTTGAATGGGAGACACTTGGAAAACTGGAATGGAAGGATTTTGGCTTCAAAGAGGGTGTTGACCCTGAAAGCAGGAAGAGGCTTGCCGAAAAAATGGCAGACACCTTAATAAACAGCTCGCAAGAATTTATTGATTATAATGCCAGCGGAATTACAATGAGCAAATATCCGTACGTTCAGAATATGTATCATCCCATTTTAGATGCGTACATAAAAATGGCGACCCACAGAAAAACCGAGGGCAACGTCGACGGTATCGTTATCGAAGATTATCCCGAATTGTCTTCTGAAAATTTCGAGGCACTTCTCACATATACAGAAGAATGCCACAGCTATGGCAGAGGGTTTTTCTTGTACGACATAAACCGTGACGGCATCGAAGAGATGGTATTTTCCAGTTGGGGCGGCGGATTAAGCAAGTATTATATCGAAATGGTCTTCACAGGCGACGGAAATGAAGCAAAGCTTATTGGAAGATTCAGTGACAATGACTACAACCATATCACCCAAATCGGTGATGATGGAAGAATACATTGCAGTATAGCAGGAAAAGGAGAAGGAGGCACAAGAAGCGTAGTCTCATTCGACAAAACAGGAGCAACCGAAATTTTTTCGTACGGTATTTCCGACTATACAGGCTTTTACGATTGCGAAATAGAATGGTTTAAGGAAGAAAACGGTGAATGGGTCAATATCACCGAGAAAGAATATTTATTGCTTGAAGAAGCCTACGCATTCAACGAGATCAAGACCGGCTTTGAATTCCGATATTTCTTTAAATTCGCACCGAAATAATAACGTTATAATTAATTTAAACAAAGGAGAAAACATTATGAAACGTATTGCCGCCATCATTCTATCCACCCTGATTCTCTTCTCTTTCACCGCCTGCGACTTTTCAAATTATGGTTCACCTTTGGAAAACAATGCAGATGAAACAGGCTCAGATGTAGCCGATTTTTCAAGCTACGAAGCTATAATCGAAACCTATAAATCAATAGTTAACTGTTTCTCCGAGTACTCGGTTGAGCAATATCAAAAAAGCGAATACATATCTACTCTCACCTTCCCCGACGAAGAGAGCCGCGCTATATACGACAAAATTTTTTCTTCCGCATACTATAATTATGAAGATGACTACGCAGTGGGATATATGGAAGACGGCAAAAACTACTTCGGATATGCTCTTTACGATCTTAACGGCAACGGCTCGGACGAACTTATTTTGCTCAACGACCATTATGACATAATAGCTATCTTCACAAATTTTGACGGCACTCCTAAATTGATTATCGATAACGAGCATTATTGCAGGCTCGATAGCGAAGGCAAAATTTATACGCAAAACCGCGTATATGAGGAAAACGATTACTATCCGGGATTGTCTTATTATTACAACATTAAGGTTCATACCCTCACCGAGTCGGATGAGCTTGTTGTTACAGAGGAATATCAGGCAATGAATCCTCATGGAAATTATAGTTTTTTTATTGATGTTACAAACGGACAAAGCGTTGAAATATCCAAAACTGAATTTATAGAAAGAGCGCACGGATGTCTTTATAACACTGAGGTTACTTCTGTAACTCAAAACTCTCTCAATCTTAATTTTGTTCGCCTTTTCTATCCCATAAATCCCCATACACCCGAAATATATAGCTGGATATGGTATGAATCTAAGTATGTCGACAATACCTTCGTGATAATCTCCAACACAACCGAAACTGCAGTAGATATTGGATTTTATTCAAACACTTATCCGTGGTGGACCTGCATAGCGAGCGTAACGGCGACGCGAAATGGTGAAAAAGCATATTTTGAATCGAAAACGCTCAGCGGTCGCATTGAATTCGGATTGGACTGCATCTGGATAGTTATTACTGAAAGCGAAAGTAACGTATTCCCTTGCGGAGCATATATTTATCAATATTATGAAACTGCGAAAGGATAAAAAACATACAGAGCCGAGCGCAAAAGGCGCTCGGCTCCGTTTTTATATGACACAAGCTTCGTACGACATCAAAGAATTATGCAGATAAGTCCACCGCTTCCCTCGTTGATAATTCTTTCAAGAGTCTCGGAAAGCTTGACACGCGATGCCTCAGGCATATGCTCAAGCTTGGAGTGCAAGCCCTCGTTCATAAGCTCGTAAAGGCTCTTGCCAAACATATTGGATGCCCAGATCTTCTGAGGATCCTCCTCAAACTCGTTAAGCAGATATTTTACAAGATCCTCGGATTGCTGCTCCGTTCCCACAATAGGATTGATCTCGGTCTCAATATTCGCTCTGATCATGTGAATAGACTGCGCCGATGCGCGAAGCTTCACGCCGTATCCACCGGGCTGCTTGACTATCTCGGGATCTGCAAGATGAAGCTCACTCACGTCAGGCATAACGATTCCGTAGCCGTTTTCCTCTGCCTCATCAAGCGCCTCCTTGACCTTGTCGTACCTCACCTTCATTTCGGCAAGATCCTTGAGCAACGAAATAAGCTCCTCCTCGCCGCCGATCTCAAAGCCCGTCAGCTCGCTTATAACCTCATAATAAAGCCCGTCGTTCATTGTCGTTGTTATATGAGCCCTTCCCGTTCCAAGATCAATCTCGTCAACCGTCGCACTCTTGATATATTCATTCTCGGAAAGAGCCTCAAACGCGCCCTTGATATCTCCCGCCTTATTGACCTTATCCGCACAGCTCTTGATACACGACAAAATAGACAACTTGATCTTGTGACTGTCCTCCAGCGCCTCTGTCCATTCGGGCAACGACACCTTGATCTCGGTCACGGGAAATTCGTGCAAAACAAGCTCGAGTATATGTCGTATATCCTCCGCATCAAGATCGATGCAGGACACAAGCGCTACGGGAACGTCATATTTTGCTTCAAGCTCATACGCCAGAGCAATAGCCGCATCGCTCTCGGGATGCGCTGAGTTAAGTATCATAGCAAACGGCTTGCCGAGTGCCTTCAATTCTCCAACTATTCTCTCCTCCGCCTCCACGTAGCTCGGGCGCGAAATATCCCCGATAGAGCCGTCGGTAGTGATCAGCATACCGATAGTCGAATGCTCACTTATAACCTTGTGAGTGCCCATTTCAGCCGCCTCAACAAAGGGCATGGGCTCCTCTCTCCAAGGCGTGCGCACCATTCTCGGCTGACCGTCCTCAATAGTACCAAGCGCCTCGGGCACAATGTAGCCAACGCAATCCACCATTTTGACCTTGAGATTCGAGCATCCGTCAACGCTTATCTGCACCGCCTCGTCGGGAATAAATTTCGGCTCGGTAGTCATAACCGTCTTGCCCGCCGCACTTTGCGGCATCTCGTCTCTTGCTCTCTCTCTGGAATAGCCCTCGGTGATATTCGGAAGCACTAACGCCTCCATAAACCGCTTGATAAAGGTAGATTTACCTGTTCTTACGGGTCCTACGACACCGATATAAATATCACCGCCCGTTCTCTCCGCAATATCCTTATAAATAGAATGCTCTGCCATAAAAAATCCTCCCACAAATTCAGACGATATTTGTTATCGCTAAATTATATGGGAGGTTTTTTTGTTTTATGACAGTTTGTATTTTTATTGGTGGGATAAGCTGCTGACCGCATCAGTCGTCAGACGATTCCATTTTAGACATCTCTCTTTGCGCCATAACAAGCCCATAATAGATGCCCTTTTTCTCCATCAGCTCATCGTGTGTTCCCACCTCGGCAACCCTACCCTTATCAAGTACGACAAGGCGGGTCGCATTACGCAAAGTGGAAAGTCTATGCGCGATAGCAATAGTCGTTCTGTTTGCCGACAGATGCTGAAGCGCGTCTTGTATCTGCTTTTCGGTTTCGGTATCAAGCGACGCTGTCGCCTCATCGAGAATAAGTATCCTCGGATCGTGAAGCAGCGCACGAGCAATAGCAATTCTCTGTCGCTCTCCACCCGATAAACTATGACCTCGCTCGCCAACCTTGGTGTCGTATCCGTCGGGAAGTCTTATAATAAAGCTATGACAGCCCGCAAGCTTTGAAACGGCGATTATCTCTTCTCTCGTAGCATTGGGCTTTGCGTAAGCGATGTTCTGATAAATCGTTCCCGAAAACAAAAACGTTTCCTGAAGCACAACACCCATCTGCGAGCGCAAGGAAGACTGCGAGATATCCCTTATATCAACACCGTCAATACAAATGCTTCCGTCCTCAACGTCGTACATTCGCATTATCAGATTGATAAGAGTGGATTTTCCAACACCAGATTTTCCTACCAATCCAATAAACTCACCCGGTTTTATATGCAGATCAATATTTGTAAGCACCTCGGCACCGCTGTCGTATCCAAACGACACGTGATTAATATCGATATTGCCCTCGATCTGTATATCTTTAGCGTCGTCTGCATCGTCAACATCTACCTGCTCATCAATGATCTCGAAAACCTTGTTGGTCGAGGTCAGGAAGTTAATGATCTGTCTGGGCATATGTGAAAACATACGCAAAGGTCCGTATATCATACTTGCATATATCGAAAATTTCGACATATCGCCGATCGTCATATCGCCGCCCAAGATCGCATTACCGACGTAAAACAGCATTATGAATTCGCCAAAGCACATAAAGAACTGCATAAACGGCATAATCGTATACCACAACGTATCCGACTTTATCTGCAGATCTCTTTCTTTTGCCGCCGATTTTTCAAATCTTTCGGTCTCTTTGTGCTCCATTCCAAAGGATTTTACAACTCGAATACCCGAAAAGATATCGTGTAGAACCGAGTTAGTCTTGGCTCCTGCTCCCCAGCATTTATGAAAAAGCGCGTTTATCTTTTTAAAGAAGAAGCTGAAGCCAAACATTACAAGCGGCACGGGAATAAGTAACAACAGCAACAGTAAGCTTAGATCATTTGCTATAAATACGATGCCAATGGCTATAAACAGTATCGTTTGTTCAATAAGTGACGGCAACGTATTTATCAAAAACGAGTGTATCGTGGCAATATCGTTTACAATTCGGCGCATAAGCGCGCCCGCCGTTTTCTTTGATATCTTTTCGATCGATAGGCGCTGTATCTTCTCAAAAAGCATATTACGCATATCGATTATCATATCGTTGCTCGCGTGTATCAATGCGTGACTGCGAAGAACTCCGACCGCGCGCAAAGCCACCTGCGATAATAACATAAGCAATATCAGCCAAATGTAGCTTGTAGCGTTCAATGTCTCGGGCGACGCGCTCGTGATATATTCATCCGTAATGATCTTGTTTATCTCGGGTATTATAAGGTTCAATCCACTTACTACCGCAAACAGTACCATTGATATGAAAACGAACCATTTATACGGCTTTACTACACCCCATAATCGCTTTATGGTTTCAAACTTGCTTGTGCAATGAGGACACTTAGAACAGCCCCTCGGCATCGGCTTACCACACTTGTCACAGACCTTTCTGCTTCCGAGCGTTTCAGCTTCCGAGGACTTTGCCCTCACGGCCTTTAATTTTTCATAGTATTCCCAACCGTGTTCTATTATACGGTTGATCATTTTGGAGGTATCTATCGCATGCTTCGCATACGTCATACTGCAAACGAACAGCAGATGTAGCGAGTTATCAGACTTTAATTCGTAAGAAACGAATAAAGTTCCAACTCCATTGTCGGTTTTTATTGCAGCGATTTCCTCTAATCTTATCTTGTTTGCCTCTTTCCCATCAAGAAATACGGTAATATATTCTCTGTCGACTATAACGATACCGTCAGCCTTTTGTGCAGGTCGTATCGGATGAAGATCATAGCCCAAAAGTGCCACTACGGAGCCTTTTTCGAGCTGCGGACATAGCTTTTTTGCCTTGTCAAAGAGCGAGGGCGCGCTCTGTCCCTTCCGCTTTTTTCTCCATATCATTTTATCACCGCCCTTTCTTCAGTATTATTTGATCCATCACAAATAAAGCTCTATTCTCCGATAGCTTTTTTTATCAAGCTCAAGAATACTCTTTATCGTATACCTGTTTCCGTCAACGTCGACCAATATCGCGCTGTCCTCACCAATCCGTATGATTTTACCAAAAGTATCCTGCATTGTAAAATTCAAGGTTCTTCCGTCATCCACACGCACCTTCCAATACGAAAATCCGTATCTTTCCTTAACGCTGTAAATTTCCGAAATGACGGGCGAATAGTATTTTCTGTTGATCTCCGTCTTTAAAAGCTCAACGACATCGGAACTAAAATCATCAATATTGTATATGAGCCCTACTTCCTTATTTTCCGATCCCGTGACCGAAATATATTCCCAAAGCAGCTCGTGAGGAAAGGCTCTGTGCAGAAAAACTCTGTCGTAAATTTGCTCTTCGTCACCTGCCTTTACAGTAAGAGCCAAAAAGCCGTTTTTCATCTCGAAGGTCGCGTTATCTCCGTCCAGCTTTATTATTTTTGCAGCATCTTCAAGCATTATATCATTTTTGTTTTCAATATTTTCCATAAGATCACCGCCCTATTCTGTAATTCCTGCGTTCTTGAGAGCCTCTGCCTGCAGAGTGTAAAGCTTGTTGTATACTCCGTTTTCTATAGCGAGCAGCTCCTTGTGCGTGCCCTTCTCCGCAACCTTACCGTGTTCGATTACTATAAGCTCGTCCGCATCGCTCAGGGTAGAGAGTCTGTGCGCGATCATTATAGTCGTTTTACCCTTGGTAAGAGAGGTTATAGCGTTTTGTATCATTTTTTCGGTCTCGGTATCCATCGCCGCCGTGGCTTCGTCGAGAATAAGGATCTTAGGATCACGCAGAATAGCTCTCGCTATAGAAAGTCTTTGCTTTTCTCCTCCCGAAAGACCCTTATATCCAAATCCTATCATCGTGTTGTAGGCATCGGGCATTTTGATTATAAAATCGTGCGCGCCTGCAA
Organism: Clostridia bacterium; assembly: GCA_017536475.1. Taxonomy (GTDB): domain Bacteria; phylum Bacillota; class Clostridia; order Oscillospirales; family CAG-272; genus SVTX01. The sequence continues at coordinate 33,165 of JAFXHH010000003.1, read as the reverse complement.
GCTTTGCCGCCCTGACGACTTCCTCGTATGAGGCAGACGGATTCGCATATCTTATATTGTCAAGTATCGAACCGATAAAGAAATACGTTTCCTGAGAAACTATAGCGATATTATCATAAAGAGCCTTAAATGAAAGGTCCTTGACGTCTATACCGTCGATAAGCACCTTTCCCTCATCGCAATCGTATAAGCGCATTATCAGATTTGCGATCGTGCTCTTTCCCGCACCCGTATGTCCAACGATGCCAAGAGTTTTGCCCGCCTCAATTTCAAAGCTGACGTTGTCGATAACCTTACGGTTTTTGGTATACGAAAAATCAACGTTGCAAAACTCCACCTTGCCCTCAAAATTCTCGGGAGTGATAGCGTCCTCTTTTTCGGAAATATCTGGCTCTGTATCGTATATTTCAAAAAGTCTCTGCAGTGCATTGGTGCTCGCTGCAGACCAGTCCACCATATCAGCAAAGAAATACATCGGAGAGTATATCATATTGACGTACGCCACAAACTTTAACAGCTTACCGTAAGTAAAGTCGTGATATCCCGAAATTACCATCCATCCGCCAACGCCAAGTGCAATGATGTTTCCCAGATAAAGAATCAGTCCTACCGACGGATAAACGTAGTTGTTAAACAACGAGAGCTTTTTATGATGCTTCGATGCCCTTCTGCTGACACGGTCAAATTTCTTTATCTCCGCATCCTCTTGTGAAAATGCCTTGACTACTCTCATTCCTCCAAGCACGTCAACCAACTGCCCGTTAAGAGCGCGGGTGCTCGAATAGGTTTTTGCGTGAAGCTTCATTTCTTTTCTGTACGTCCTGAGTATAATAAAGAAGAATACAGGAACTGTAACCAAGGACAGCGCCGCCAAGAGCGGATTTTCAATAAACAAAAGAACGCAAATGACCGCAACCTGAACTATGTTTATCAAAAAGTAAGGAACACCGTCGCAAAAGAAAGAATAAATGGTGTTGGAATCGTTATTTACCTGAGCCATCAAGCCGCCGGTCTGTCTGTTGCCAAAAAAGGACAACGACAGCTTTTCAATAGCCTTAAATACCGTCATTTTCAAGTCGTAAACGATCTTTGCAGATATTTTTGCGGAAATAAAGCCGTTAATAACTGTAAATATCTGCGACAGCAATCGAGTAGCGACAACCAAACCGACTACAAAAAGCACTTCACCGAAAAAGCTTCCGTTTTTGCTCAAAACCTCGTCGTAAAAGAACTCATTGGATACGTACGGCACTAAAACTCCCGTAAGCGTCAGCAACACGAGAGACAAAAGCATTATAGCTATGTACGTTTTATATTTTACAAGAAACATCCCAAATCGACGGTACAGCTTTCCCTTTTCCATGCACTTGGGGCATATCTTTCGGTTTCTGTCAGGATAACGCATACCGCATTTCGGGCAACAACGCTCCTTGGGATCGTCCTCAGCATCTATCTCAAAATCAGGAGACGATATCTGCCCCTTTTTCATTCGCTCAAAATACTTGATAAACAGAAGCACAGAGGAACGGCATGTGTTCGTCATAGCCGTCAGAAAAATCGTCCGTCCGTCCGAGGTTTTAGCCGTCAGTCTCGCGCTTGAGATCAGCTCTTCGCAGCTCAATCTCTCAATATTCTCAACGTCGTACTCTCGAAAGGCAGTTTCCTTCCACACCTTATCCAAGGCTCTGCTCTTGCCATCGGCACCGTGCTCGAGAGTAACCGTACCCGACAAAACGTAAAGATTATCGGTCGTCGCAATGACGTAAGTATCACAAAAAATGTGATCGTCATTCATGTCGCAGTAGGTTGCAAGCATGATCTTTTCAATATCAACGCCTTCCTCGTTTAAGGATGTATATATATACGTAGGTATTTTATCTGAAACAAACACAAAAACACCCCCTTTTTTCAGAAATCATCAAATTGGGTTTTGCAAAACCCACATCATAGAAATTATAGCACATCATATCCCCCGTGTCAATAAACCAGGTGTTGAAAAAATCGTTATATATCAAAAAAAATATTATATTAAATAAAATACTCATCCAATGTTGCAAAAGATAAAAAAATATGATATACTGAATACATAATATAATTGTGAAGGATACGCAAATGAAAGGCTTAAAAACAATATTCATCTGTTCAAACTGCAGCTACCATTCACCAAAATGGATGGGCAAATGCCCCTCGTGTAATAAATGGAATACATTTGTAGAGGACGTTATAAGCACCACTCCCGATCAACCAGAGCCAAAGCGCAAAAGTATGCTCTCGGGAACCGCGGGAGAAAACCGCGCGGTTTCATATAACGAGCTGGAGATCCCAGATTACATAAGATCGGGCACAGGTCTTGCTGAGCTTGACCGAGTGCTCGGCGGAGGACTTGTCCACGGCTCTGTCGTGCTTATCTCAGGCGAGCCCGGCATTGGCAAATCCACCCTTCTCATGCAAATATCCGAGTGCCTCGGTGAAAGCCGCAAGGTACTTTATATCTCGGGCGAGGAGTCGGGCGGACAGCTCAAGCTCAGAGCAAAAAGACTTGGAGTTTCGGGCAAAAATCTTTACGTACTGACCGAGACAAACCTCGAGAGCATACTTAAAGAAGCCGATAAAATAAAGCCCGATATAATGATCGTTGATTCGATACAAACCATATACGACGATATGATCAAATCTGCCCCGGGAAGCATCGCGCAGGTGCGCGAATCGGCGCTGACCCTCATCAATCGTGCAAAAACCGACGGCATCTCAATGCTTCTCGTCGGTCACGTCAATAAGGAGGGCGGAATCGCAGGGCCCAAGGTGCTTGAGCATATGGTCGACGCAGTTCTCTGCTTTGAAGGTGAGAAATTACAATCCTATCGAATAATCAGAGCCAATAAAAACCGTTTTGGTTCAACCAACGAGATCGGTGTGTTTGAAATGAGCGACAAGGGACTCGTAGAGATACCCAACCCCTCCGAAATGCTGCTCTCGGGCAGACCGAAAAACACCCCCGGTAACTGTGCAGTATGTACCATCGAAGGCACTCGCCCTATCATAGCGGAGATACAGGCTCTCGTTTCCCCAACTTCATTCCCTGCACCGCGTCGTACCGCAAACGGCATCGACTATAACCGGCTGTGCCTTATCATTGCAGTCCTTGAAAAACGGTTGGGACTCAAATTTTATCAGAACGACGTTTATATGAACGTCATTGGAGGCTTGTACCTCAACGAGCCTGCAAGCGATGCCGCTATCGCACTTGCCCTGATATCGTCACTTACCGATAAAGCCGTTCCCGATGAGCTTATCGCGATCGGAGAGCTCGGTCTTTCGGGCGAATGCCGCGCCGTATCAAACCTTGAGCAACGAGTTAAAGAAGCAGCCAGACTCGGCTTTACCAAAGCAATAGTCCCCGCAAAAAATATCGAAAAACGCACCATAGACTCAAACATCGAGCTCATACCCATACATAGCATATACGAGGCCATCAAGGTGCTGGTCAAGTCGGAGTCATAAAAATCCGCATCACTCAAATGCAACAAATACTCGTATTTTAGGAGAATAGCGTGAAAGTTACTTCCATTTGGTAGTAATATACACTTTTTCGCGCTTGAATTTTGCCTTCACAGCAAAACTTCATCGACTACTGTTTTATGCCGCTACAAGCGGCGGAATGGAGATTATTATGAAGAAAATATCCCTTTTAGCGCTTATCCTTATTTTATCCCTCTGCTTACCCTCATTGGCTGCGTGCAGTTACGTGGCAAATATCCCGGAATCACCCACAACCAATGAAACAGCCGACGAGACGGAAACAACCGAGGACTTCGGAACCACCACTATTGTTGAAACTACCGCGCTTGAAACTACAACAAAAGTTGAAACCACTTCGGAGCCTGAAACCACCGCGGAGTCCGAAACCACTTCGGAGTCCGAAACTACTTCGGAGTCCGAAACTACTTCGGAGCCCGAAACCACTTCGGAGCCCGAAACCACTTCGGAGCTCGAAACTACTTCGGAGCCCGAAACGACCGCATCATCGGAAATTGCTGAAACGTCGGATGTCCCTGACCTTCCCGATATAACCGAAGCGCCTGACATTCCCAACGTCCCCGACGTGCCTGATATTCCTGATGTTACCGATGCTCCCGAGGTCACCGTGGCCCCGGAAATCCCTCCTCAGATCCCCGAGGACGAGCCCAACGTAAGTAAAGGCTTGGAGTTCACCTCGAACAGTGACGGAACCTGTTACGTTAGCATAGGCACTTGTACGGACACGGATATACTTATTCCTTCCAGATCCCCCGAAGGTTATATTGTTATAGGAATTAGCGAATATGGATTCGAAAATTGCTCAAGCATCACCAGCGTGGCTTTCAGTAAAAACAGCCAGCTGACAAGCATTGATTACAAAGCGTTTCACAATTGCTCCAACCTTGCAAGTATAACTATACCCAACAGTATCACAACCATTTCTATATTGGCGTTTGACGAATGTGACTCGCTCAAAAACGTATACTTCACGGGAACGTTAGAAGAATGGCTCAAAATAGACCGAATAGGCAAAGGCTCCAGCCCTATGTGCAACGGTGCCGATCTGTATATTGACGGAGACCTCGTGAAAAACATAGTTGTTCCCAACACAATAAAAAACATCGACGAATGTGCCTTTGACGGATGTACCTCACTTGAGAGCGTTACAATAAGCGAAGGTGTTGAGAAAATATCCGCAGATGCATTTTATAACTGTCCTTCTCTTGAAAAGATCACCCTGCCGAGCAGCTTGTCAGAGGTCGGCAGCAGTATGCTTGTAAGCTTCGGAATGGGAACTCGCAAGGGCGCGTTTGACAAATGTGACAAGCTGGCCAACGTATATTATAGCGGTACTCTTGCACAGTGGTGTAGTATCATCTTCCCGTATATAGATTCCAATCCCCTTTGCAACGGTGCGAATCTTTATATCAACGGTTCTCCCATCGTAGATCTTGTTATCCCGTCGGAGATATCAAAGGTCGGAGATCTTGCATTCTATAAATGTGCATCACTCAAAAGCGTTACCGTAAGCACCGACGTTGGAGCACGTTCATTTTCCGAATGCCCCACTCTTGAAAGAGTTATCATATCGGGTGGAGCAATAACCTTAGGTCAGTCTGCCTTCGAGGCGTGTCCCAAAGTTGTCAGTCTTACCTTTTCTAACGTTGAGCCCACTATGGAAGACTCCGTCTTTGCTAACTGTACCTCGCTTGAAAACATATCCTTCATAAACGTCGATATGGCTATTGGCGAATTAGCATTTTCGGGATGCTCCGCCCTCCAAAGCTTAACGATTTCCGATGGAGTAACCTACATTGGCCATGCCGCATTCCAGAAATGTTCGTCACTCAAAACCCTTGTTATAGACGCCGGCGTGGAAACTATAGACAGCGGCGCTTTTGCACGGTGCTCTTCTCTTACCGACGTCACAATAGAAGAAGGCGTTAAGAATATTGGTCCCTCCGCATTCGAAGATTGCACTTCACTAAAAAACATTGTTATTCCTGACAGTGTAGAAGGTACTTTCAAGTACACCTTTTATAATTGTTCGGCGCTTGAATCTATCACCATAGGCAAAGGTATCAAGGCATTTGATGCCTGCGCCTTCGTTGACTGTAAGAACCTTAAGACAGTATATTACACAGGTACTCTTTCCGACTGGTGCAGGATCGAGATTTTCCAAAGTGTCTCTTCATCTGCTCCTTTGACCTACGGCGCAGACTTGTATATTGAAGGTGAACTTTTGGTGGACTTGGTTATTCCCTTGGATATATCGAGCATTGAGTGGCATGCCTTTAACGGATGCACATCAATTAAAAGCATATCCGTTCACGGCGGAGTTACGGAGATTGGAGACTCCGCATTCAACTGCCCTTCAGCCGAAATCCTGATTATTGAAAATGCTACGGGTATTACTTGGACTTCTGCTTTATCAGGCGCAAGACAAAGCATCAACACTTTGCACGTTAAGGGCGGCGAAATTATAGATAATGCATTCTGGAGCTTTACCTCACTCATCGATAACGTTATCTTAGAAAACGGGGTTACAAGTATCGGTAACAATGCGTTTCAAGGTTGCTCAAGTCTTACGAGCATTACCATACCCGATAGCGTTACAAGCATCGGCGAGGAGGCATTCTATAATTGCCTGAATCTTATAAACGTTACCTTCGGTGAAAACAGTCAACTCACAAGCATCAGTGACGATGCGTTCTACGGCTGTCACAAGCTGATAGAAGTAATAGATAATTCCTCACTTGGTATTACCGCAGGATCTGCATCTCACGGATACGTTGGATATTACGCTAAAGAGGTTCATAACGAAAAGAGCAAAATAGTTAATAACAACGGTTACTTATTCTATACTGTTGAAGGAATCAACTATTTGCTTGGATACGTTGGAAATGATACCTCTCTCGTTCTCCCCGAGAATTACAACGACGAAAATTATGAGATATATCAATATGCTTTCTACCATTGCGACAACATTACGAATATAATTATACCCGATAGTGTTACAAGGATTGGCTCGAATGCATTCTCAGGCTGCGTAAGTCTTGTAGGCGTAAACATTCCTAACGGAATTGAAATAATTGGCGATTTGATGTTCTACAATTGTTATAGTCTTGCGAGCATTACTATACCGAATACTGTTAAAATCATTGCTGACAATGCATTCTACAATTGTTATAAGCTTGTAGAAGTAATAAATAATTCCTCACTTGATATTACCCCAGGATCTACGTCTCACGGCTACGTTGGATATTACGCAAAAGAGATTCATAACGAAAAGATCAAAATAGTAAATACCAACGGTTACTTGTTCTGTACCTATAATGGAAACAACTACTTGCTTGGATACGTTGGAAATGATACTTCTCTCGTCCTCCCCGAGAATTATAACGGAGAAAATTATGAGATATATCAATACGCTTTCTACAGGCACCCAAGCATTACGAGTATAACCATCCCCGCAAGTGTTACAGGCATTGGCGAGAGAGCCTTCGAAGATTGCTCAAAGCTCAAAACCGTTCGCTTCAATGAAAACAGCCAGCTGAAAATCATTGGCGAAAGAGCATTCAATTCTTGTTGGAATCTTTATAGCGTCACGTTCGGCAACAACAGCCAACTCACGACCATTGGAGATTATGCGTTCAACGAATGTTCAAATCTTGAGAATGTCATTTTTGGTGACAACAGTCAGCTTTCGAGCATTGGAGATTACGCATTTTTCAGATGCTACACCCTTGAAAGTGTCTCATTCGGTGAAAACAGCAAGCTCGTAAGCATTGGAGCTTGTGCATTCAACAGCTGTGAAGAACTTACAAGCATTGCTATTTCAGATAGCGTTACAAGCATTGGTTCGGGTGCATTTGGAGATTGTGAAAACCTTACAGACGTATACATTAGCGATATAGCCGCTTGGTGTAATATAACGTTTGATGGCTATTATGCAAATCCCTTGAGCTATTATGCGGACAATCTTTATTTGAACGGCGAGCTTGTAACCGACCTCGTTATACCAAACGGTGTTACAAAGATTGGAGATTATGCGTTCTATAAATATGAAAATCTTAATAGTATAACGCTTCCCGACAGCCTTTTAATCATTGGTAATTATGCGCTATACTGGTGTACGGGTCTCACAAGCATAAATATTCCCAAAGGTGTTACAAGCATCGGCAATTATGCATTTTATAATTGCAGGAATATCAAGAACATAACTATACCTGATGATGTCAAAACAATTGGTAATCATACATTCGAGAATTGTTCGCGTCTTGTAAGTATAACTATCCCCAGCACTATTTCAAGTATTGATTATTATGCCTTCTACAATTGCTCATGGCTTTACACCGTTTATTACAAGGGAACCGAGGAAGAATGGGCATCTATCAGTATTAATGACTACAATGAATGTCTCACGGACGCCACAATAATTTATAATTACGTCCCTGAAGAATAATCGTATTATCACGCAAAGCGCGAGGCTTGTCCTCGCGCTTTGCACTTTCACCCCCCTCCCCTATGATGAATTCGGGAAAAAGTCTTTACAAAAGTCTCCATTTATGATATTATATATACATAAACTACGTTGCGTGAGTAACTTTCATTTACAGGGGGTATTATGATGAAAAAAACATCACTTTTAGCACTTCTGCTTATTGCTGCTCTCTGCTTGCCTTTGGCGGCATGCGGTGGATCAATTAACGAAGAAACGACAACAAATTACGAAACAACCGTGAAGGAAGAAACAACCGTGAAGGAAGAAACAACAGCAAAAGAAGAAACAACTGTAAAAGAAGAAACAACCGTAAAAGAAGAAACAACTGTAAAAGAAGAAACAACTGTAAAAGAAGAAACAACTGTGTCAGTTGAACAAACCACGATTTCCGAACAAACTACGGCTGATTTTGAGGAAACTTCTGCGCCCGACGAAAGCTCTACTTGGGACGGAGAAACTACTGTAAATGCAGAAGGAACTACCGCGTCGGATGAAACTGTCAAATCGCCCGAAACGACTGAAGCACCCGAAAAGCCTGATTCTTCAGACACCACGGAGGTTCCTGAAATTCCCGAATTGCCCGATACTACACAGCCCCCCGAAGACCCCGAGAACCCCACAGATCCCGAGAACCCTGCAGATCCCGAGAACCCTGCAGATCCCGAGAATCCTGCAGATCCCGAGAATCCTGAATATGATTACACCGAGCTCATCGAAAACGCGAATTCGTTGAAAAACGGCGTAACTGCGTACTTCACGGACGCAACGCGCGACCACTATCGCATAGAAAACAACAATATGACTCTCAACTATCCTCTAACAAGTGAGGAGAATCAGCTCGTATCCATAACCAACAAAAACGGCGATGTATACGTAGCCGACACGATGGACGTGTACGTTGCTATGGAAAACGGAAAGACCTATTATTCCTCCGGCTCCTTCTACGACGCAGAGGCAAACCTTTTCCGTTACGGCTACTACTATTATGACGTTCGTCTCTACGGACAGGACTTCTCCAACAATGCAGCCGTCTCCCTGATCAGCAATGTATCCTTGTCGTCATTCAACAAAGCGAGTTATATGTCTGTTCCCGTCGTCACAGGCGGTGTTCTCAAAACTACGATTACCGGAGATGCTGATCCGCAGTTCTTCACGAGCTCGTCGGCCTTCAGAGTCTCAACATCCCAAGCAAATGCTGTCCAGGTCACTATGAAAGTAACATCAACAACTCACGTTGACGTCTTCTTTATAGCAGGTAGCCATACCGGCTTCTCCGCCGATCAGCAAGTAACATTCTCCGCCAAGAACGACGGTGAGTACCACACCTACACCGTCCTTTTGGATCAACCTACCGTTAAAGATTTTACAGGAAATATCACCGGTATCCGTTTCGACCCAAACGGAGCCGTAGGCGAGGAGATCGAGATCTCTAGTGTCAAGTTCGTTAATATTGACAACGTCGAAGCGCCCAAGATCCTTCTCGACAGAAACTTCCACACCTATACCGATAAGCTCCATCAGATTGCCCGCCTCATCGCGCTTGAGGACGTTACGGGCATTAAGGAGATCGGTATGATCACCAAGATCTCTGCAAACACCGTAGATAAGCTCGTAGTTTACGATAAAAACGGCCTCCATTACGATCTTAACGGAATCGACTGGGCAAGTGCCGAGTACGTAGGCTTCGACGTCAAAGGCGCGGGTATCTTTGGATACATACTCGCAACCGACAAGACCAGCGGTACTCTTACCGTCACTCTTGAAGACGGCAACTACGTCATCAAACAGACTACCGTCCCCACCGGTGGTAAGCTCGAAGCTCACAAGACCGTATACACACAGCAGGAGGTAGCGGGCTTCCAGGGCACCAGCACCGACATCTACAGCTCCAAGACCGACTACTTCTTCGGTCAGAGAATATACACCGATGCTTCTCACGATTTCGCGGCATTCCTTGCGGAAGCATATATAGAGCGCAATCCCCTTACAAGCGAGAACATCGTCATCAACACAAATAAAACCGCAAATGCAACCTTCGACGGCTACGACGGTCTCCGCGGAATCTACGCGTTCACCGTAGCTGAAAACACAAACTTTAACACTGCTTATTACCAAGCACAAAATTTCCACGGTGCAGTATCCTTCTCTGTAACGGGAGACGACCGCGACCGTAATATGTACGTTCTCGCATACACATACTCTACCAGCATTGAGTGCGGCGCAGTGCTCGACGGCAAGGATATGATGCTTCCCATACCCGTAGAGGTCTCCAAAAACTTCTCCAACGAGTTTGAAGAGCCGATCTGGGCTTGGGGCGACATCAAATATAGTGAAGTAAGATTCCCCGTGGCTGTAAAGGCAGGCGAAACTCAGAAGCTCACCGTGCTTCAGCTCTATATGAACTGGGGTAAATATCCTCTCAAGCAGATATCCTCCATCCAGTTCTTCGCTCCCTACTATCACCTCTCCACAGGTGTAACCGAAAGTAACTGTATCGCCTCCTACTACGTTCACGGTAAGGATCTTCAGACCCTCCCTGACCACAGAGCAGCTTCTGCTCCCCTTTGGTCAGGCGATCCTCAGCACGACAACGGCGGATTCCACTACTTCCTGCAGTATACCAACAGCGCAGGCAAGATCATTTCCTCCGATAACATCATCAACAATATCGAAGCGGCAGGCCCTACCTACGCCGAGATCGACCTTACCTATCTTTCCGACGACGGTAAGATCGAGGTAACCTACACTCACATGGAAATGCCTCAGCTTGATGAGAACAGAGCATACTACAAAATGGAGTATAGGGTGCTTGACGACGTTACTATCTCTGACTTTGACTCCCAGTTCTCATTTTATTCGGTACGCGGATACGGAGACGGATATGCCAAACTCGGATATTACGGCACAAACGGTTCCGTATGTGACATATCTACAGATGTAACAGCGTCGTATGTGCTTGGTTCCAAGTGCCCCTATTTCGATCTCTACGCCACCTCAAACACGCCCGGCACACAGATGGCAGACGTATCCTTCCTTATCCTAGATTATGAGGCTGATGTTGCAAGCGGAAAGATAACCAATGATACCAATTTCATCGTAAACGTAGCAAATCGACGCGCAAGCCTCTCCTTCAACGTTAATGGTGAAGTAACTCTTAAAGCGGGAGACACGATCACTATCTACGCGATCATTATGCCTTGGTGGAATCAGGCGTACAGAAACGGCGACACCTCCGTTGCTCCCGACCAGAACGTAAGAGACGTTCGTGAAAACTCACTTCTCGATCCCTTCAAAGCAACCGCAGTTGAGAACGCAACCGTTCTTGAAAGCGAATTCCTTCCTATGATCAAGACCACCAACGGCAAGGACGCAACCTTCACCCTCTCGGGCGGAGAGAACAACGTGACCTTCCGTGTATACGGATTTGATCTTCTCACAGCTCCCAAGCTTTACGAGCTCGTTGACGGCGAATGGGTACTCGTTGACGTAAGCTCCGCGACGACTCCCGACAAATATGGCAACGCTCACCTCTACGACGGCTATGCCGTGCACTACGACGGAGACGGAACCTTCTCCTACTCCTTCGTAACCACGCTCACAGGTGACCAGACCAGAACCTTCAAGGTAGATGCCTCCGAGGCATTCGCGGGTTGGGATGAGAAGAAGATTTCTACGGATGAAGCAAACTACTTCGATCTTTTCATTAATGCCTCTGCTATTGCTTCGTCAAGTAAAAACGCGGGAGTTACCACGACTCTTGCGAACGATAAGAGTTACGTAACTATTGGCACGAGCACAAGCATCTCCGAGGCTTTCCTCAACATATATTCAGACGGAACAAAGCCAACGGGACAATACATCGTAGTCAAATACCGAATTCCCGCAAAACATGCAGGGCTCATTTCTAACGATCTTTTCCTTGAATGCTTCACGAGTACAAAAAACAGCGGAGCAACCGATAAAGACTATATCAACACGCTTGGTAAACAAAGCCTTGTAGCAGACGGCAAGTGGCAAGTGATCGTATTCGATGCGTCAACTCTCGGCGACACCTTTGTACCTAATGCAAACCAAGAATACGTGGCGAAATATATCCGTCTTGACGCACTTAACAGATCCGGAGGAATTCCCACCGGTCTTTCGATAGACATAGCTTTCGTTGGAATGTGCGATGACACAACCGAATATCTCAAATCCATTGAAAAATAAAAAACAATACCAAACCCCATCGGACAATTCCGATGGGGTTTAAACTTTAATTGTCAAAAAAAAATACCGAAATTCATAAAGCACCCTAATTATATTTGACAAAACGTATTTTTCGTGGTATAATAATATATTACGATAAACTTTGATCTCGGGAGGTGAAATTATGAGCGACGAAAAGAAAAGCAGCTACGGAGACGATAGCTTTTGGGATCTTGACAAATTCGTACCCAAGACCTCGCGCCCCACACCTATAACAAGGCGCAATTCGGATAAATCGACCTCTGCAGTAGAAATACAGTCCACTGTCAAAAGCTACGATCCACATAATTTCGCCGACATTTCCCTGTCGCACGACAAAGATCAGATAACCCGTTTTATTCCTCTGCACAACGACTCCGCTTTCGCTAAAAAATATACTATTTTCGAATATTCACCTAAAAACCCCTTTATAAAAAACGTAAGGATCTATTCCGAAAATCCCGACGAAAAATTATTCGTTGAATCAAATCTCTTCATCCGAGAGCGCCGCGCCCTTTTGAATCGTACTGCACGCGAATGTCCTCACGTTGCGTATTATTCTCATTCTCCGAGATATTCGCAAATGAGCCGTGGACAGCTTAATTGGTACCTCTGGTGGCGAGAAAATACGCGAAACGGCATCTTTCTTGAAACCGACGAGTCCTATATAATCCTTTACGCATACGAGCTTGCGGCAACCGACGAGACCGAGGACAAGCAAAAATCACTCGATATGCTCTGCGCGCTTCTCTGCAATTACAATCAAAAAAATCTGAGCATAGTTTTCAGAATGATGATACGCGATATGATATGCGACTTCTGTCTGCTCCATCAGCTCCCCTCGCCCATTGAAAAATTGAGAGGACTCGACCGTCAACTGCTTTCAAGCGCATTTCTGCCCGAATTCTTTATCGATTTTTCGGGCGAAAACCGCGACCGCATCGCCACTCTCGGTCTGTCGTCACTTTCAATGTACGATTATAAGCGCAGCAAATTCTACACACAGGAAAACAAAGATCTCTTCAAAAAAGCCATAAGCGGCGCGCTTGCCGCAGTAGTTGCCGACGAGCAGGCATTCGGCGCGATAATCTCCTTCACCTCGGGAATGTACGGAAGCATCACCTGTGAGCGCAGACCCTTCGCACGAATGATAAATATCGTAAACCGAAGCATCAAATTTGAGATCACGTATTTTCAGATGTCAACGCTTCAGGCAGCGGTAACCGATGCGGTCAGATACTCCGAAAACAAGATACGCGAGCATCTTGGATCAAAAAGCAAGCTGAACGTAATGTCGGTTAACCCCTTCGTCAAGGAGGCTATCGACCGCTTCTTTGCCGCAAACTATCCGCCTATGCCGATAGTCGACCGTAGAAGACGCTCCGCAGCTGCAAAAGAAGCAGAACCCCACGAATACGATAAGCTTTACGACGTTCCAAAGCGTGAGTTTTCCGCAGAGCACGCTTTGGAGATCGAGCGCGAATCCTGGGAAACCACCAAAATTCTCACCGAGGCATTCGCTGACGAATCTGATGAAATAAACGAGTCAATCTCCACCGAATCAACAACCACCGCACAGCCCGTCACAACGTCCGAGCCCCCCAAAACGCCCGACGTGTCCGAAAATATCAACGATAAAGGCGGTCTTTACGAAAAAATCAAGCAATCACTCGGCAACGCGGCAGAATTTATCAAGCTCTGCCAAGGCGGTACATCTGCCGAGCAACGCAAATTTGCCATTGCAAATAAGCTCTCGACAGACGAGCTGGCAGACCGCATAAACGAAGTCGCCGTAGACATTTTTGGAGACATCATTCTCGAAAACGACGGCGAGGCATACCGAATAATCGAAGATTATATAGATCAACTCTGACAGAGGAGGATAACAGATATGAACGAAAACAATATAAATCAAAACGGCTCGTCCCCGACCGCCGTGCCGAGAAGAATTCTGTCTTCCCTGCTTTCAAGCGTTTCGGCAGGCGTAGTACCGAGAGCAGGCGCACCCTATATCGCTATTGGCAGAAAGGACGAGATCGCCGCATTTCTCTCCGACCTTGAGGAGATCAACGAGGGCGGTGGTGCCATGCGCTTCCTCATCGGACGCTACGGAAGCGGAAAAAGCTTCCTTATCCAGCTCGTAAGAGGCTACGCGCTCGAGCGCGACTTTCTCACCGCCGACTGCGATCTGTCCCCCGAAAGAAAGCTCAGCGGAAGCGGAAACAGTGCGATCGCAACCTACCGCGAGCTGATGAAAAATCTCGCCTCCAAATCCTCCCCCGACGGCGGCGCGCTTTCAAAAATAATCTCCCGTTGGATCGGCAAGATCCGCGGCGAGCTTATGTCCGACAATATCTCCCCCGACGACGCGATATTCGAGCGTGAGCTTGGAAAGCGCATATATAACGAACTCTCCGAGCTTGAATTTTTGGTCGGAGGCTTTGATTTTGCCCGTGTTATTCTCGAATACTACAAGGCGAGTACCTCGGATAGCGAAAATGCAACCGAGAAAATGAGTGCTTGCTTGCGTTGGCTTCGCGGCGAATACTCCACCAAGACAGAAGCTAAAAAAGAGCTTGGATTCTCGGTCTCCGTCATCATAAACGACGATAACTGGTATGACTTTTTGAAGCTTTGGGCAGTTCTCTCCAAAAAAATGGGATATCGCGGACTCGTCGTCTTTATTGACGAGTGCGTCAATCTCTATAAGATCCCCCACCGCGTCAGCCGTGAGAACAACTACGAAAAGATACTCTCTATGTTCAACGACACGCTTCAGGGACGCGCCCCGGGGCTTGACATCGTCTTCGGCGGCACCCCGCAATTCCTTGAGGATACCCGACGCGGACTTTTCAGCTACGAGGCTCTGCGATCAAGACTTTGTGACAGCAAATTCGCGCTTGACGGCTTCAAAAATCTCATAGGTCCCGTCATTCGTCTTCGCCGACTTACCGACGACGAGCTTTTTGCCCTTATCCAGCGTATTACTGTGCTTTATTCGCAGTATTACAACTGGGAATGCTCTGTTACCACCGAAGAAAAGCTCAAATTCTTAAATATTTGCTTATCAAGAGCAGGAGCTGACAGTATGATAACCCCCCGAGAGATGCTCCGTGACTATATGACCGTCCTCAACATCCTGATGCAGAATCCCGATGCGAAATTCGACGATATTATAGGAACTCACGTCACCCTCAAGACCGACAGATCAGATGATGACGGCCTTCCCGTCGCTGAGCCCACTAACAAGGAAGAAAACCGCAAATTCACCGCAAACGATATTGAATTTTAAGGCCTCTACTACCCCAAGGTAGAGACACACTCGGAGGATAACAATGACACAAGCAGATCTCATATTCGAACGCTTCCCCGACTTTATACGGGAATATATCTATTCGCACTCGTGGGAATCTCTGCGCGCAGTTCAGGTCGCGGCGGCGAAGACCATATTCGATACCGACAACAATCTTCTCCTGACCTCCTCCACGGCAAGCGGAAAGACCGAGGCGGCGTTCTTCCCCATTCTCTCCCTGCTCCACGAGGATCCGCCCTCAAGCGTCGGCGTGCTCTATATTGCTCCTCTTAAAAGCCTTATAAACGATCAGTTTGAGCGTATGGAGGAGCTGCTCGATATGACGGGCGTAAAGGTTACTCATTGGCACGGCGACGTAGCAATGTCGCACAAGAAAAAGCTGCTTGAGAAGCCCGAGGGCATATTACAGATAACCCCCGAATCGCTTGAGGCTATGCTCATCAACCGTTCCAACGACATCCCCCGTCTGTTCGGCGACCTGCGCTTCATCGTCATCGACGAGATACACACGCTTACGGGAACGGATCGCGGAAATCAGATAATCTGTCTGCTCTCGAGAATAGCGCATCTGATCGGCTTCCATCCGCGCCGTATAGCTCTTTCCGCAACGATCGGAGATCCCTCCCTTGCGGCAGAATGGCTCACCGCCGACACGGGCAGAGACATCGACATCCCCACGTTCAGCCAGGAAAAGATCAAATGGCGACTCGGACTTGAGCATTTCTATATTCAGAATCCCGAAGCAGAAAAGCAAAAGCAGGAGACTGAAAAAGCCGTGCGTAGCGCGACTTCGGATATCACCATTTCGGTAGAGCCGACCGAGGATATTCCTCAAAAAAACGAACAAACCGACAACTACAAACAGGTCGGAGGCGCCAAGCCGTACGCCATCGACCCGGGCTACGAATATGCCTACGACTGCGTAAGAGATAAAAAATCCCTCGTTTTTTCCAACTCCCGTGAGGAGACCGAATACATCTGCGCCACGCTGCGCCAGATAGCAAGGCTTCGCGGCGACGAGGATAGTCATATTCTCATTCATCACGGCAATCTCTCGGCATCACTCCGTGAGGAAGCCGAAATGAAGATGCGCGACGACGAGGAGTTTGCAGTTACCTGCGCGACCGTTACAATGGAGCTCGGTATTGACATCGGTCAGCTTGAACGCGTGGTTCAGATAGAAGCTCCAAACACCGTATCAAATTTTCTCCAAAGACTCGGTCGCTCTGGCAGACGCAGTCAGACCCCGGAGATGATGATGGTCTTCCGTGAAGAAGAGGCGCTTCCCAACACCCCACTTCCCCAACTTATCCCGTGGGAGCTTTTGCGAGGTATTGCGATCATTCAGCTCTATATTGAGGAACGCTTTATCGAGCCGCCCTCACGCAAAAAAATGCCCTTCAGCCTGCTCTTCCATCAAACGCTTTCTATGCTCGCATCCTGCGGCGAGCTGACCGCGGCAAGACTTGCCCAAAGAGTCCTCTCGCTCCCGCCCTTCAGATTCGTAAGCAAGGAAGACTACAAAACGCTCATCGTCTCGATGCTCAACAACGACTTTTTAGAGATGACCGAGGAAAAGGGTCTTATAGTCGGACTTATGGGCGAAAGACTCCTAAAAAGCTTTAAATTCTATGCCGTTTTCAAGGACAGCGAAGACTTTACCGTCCGTTGCGGCTCCGACGAGATAGGAACTATCACCACCCCTCCCCCCGTGGGCGACCGCTTCGCATTGGCGGGCAGAGTTTGGGAGGTCGAGGAGCTTGACGTCACGAGAAAGCTTATATACGTCAAGAAGGTCGACGGCAAAATGGAGATATCCTGGCCCGGCGACTTCGGTGAGATACATACCAAAATTTTGCGCCGTATGAAGCAGATACTCGAGGAAGACACGATTTACCCATATCTAAAAGAAAATGCCGTCAAGCGCCTTATTCAAGCGCGTAAGACCGCACAAAACACGGGTATGCTCAATCATTCTCTCGTCCATCTCGGCGGCTACTCGTGGTGCCTCTTTCCTTGGCTTGGCACACGCTCGTTCCGCACCCTGCGCAAATATATAAAGAAAAATGCCGCGGCAAACGGAATAAGCTCTATAGAATTCGAGGGTTGCTATTATATCACCTTCAAGATGGAAAAAACGTCGGATATCGACTTTATTTCAAGACTGCTCGACGGTGTCGAGCGTGACGGCATAAGCTGCGAGGCTCTCGTCGAAAACGGTGAGATCCCTGTCTTTGAAAAATATGATAACTATATCCCCCACGACCTACTCCGTAAAGCCTACGCCGCAGATAAGCTCCGCGCCGACGAGGCAGAAAATCAGATAAAACTGATCTTCGAGGAGTTTGAATAACAAAAAACCAACCGAATGAACCTCGTTGATTCATTCGGTTGGTTTTTGCAATAAATCAGTGGAAATAATTTAATTTTCTTTAAAACTACCATTCGATGGCATTAAAATACCATTCTATAGCGCCCCAAATAACAACAAGCGAATCGGACTCAATACTATCAACAATACCGTCAGTCAAGCTATATACCAAAAAGTCATGGTTGTCATCATACAGCATCAAAAACTCATCGTATGAAAATTCATAGATGATAAAGTTCGTTTCTACATCCCCGTCGACCGTGTACGAGTACTTAATACCCAACAAATTTGTTTCGTGCTCAGGACTATCAACCGTATCCACAGTAATTTCTATAATTTTGAAATTCTTCATCAATGTCCACTGCTCAGAAACACAACGCTCAATATCGCCAATGTTTTCAAAAGTGCTTGTATCGTCGTCAATATCCTCATAGTTGTGCAAGTCGGCAATTACGTTCAGCTCATCTGCGGTGATATATCCTTGATCATACGCTTCCGTTAAGGTGTAGAATTCATTATTATATAAAACGATTATACGGTTTCCGTCGGTATATTGTATCACGACGTCATCAATGATTTCTTCCCATAATGCCTCGGTATAACCTCCGGAATCTATCATAGCTACTATTGCGCCGCTTTCAAATTTTCCGTAATATTTTCTGATTGAAACGAATTCTGCATTGGGATTTTTCTCCCGAAAGGCTTCTATCAAAACCGTACAATAATATTCGTCATTACTCTCTGAATATTCAGAAATCAGCTCGTCAAGATCTTTACCTACGAGAACACAGCACACGCCTCCGTCTATATAAAAAATATCGGGAGTGATAAAGGTAAGATCACCAAAATCGGTCTGCACCAATAAATTGTAAGGCTCAATCTCTGCAAGATCGACATCAACATCATATTGAAACTCCAGTTCGTCAAGCGGAATCTGACAAATTGGCGTGGGGTTATAAAACGACATCTCAGGCACGTATGAGCACACGGTTCCCACACCGCTATAACTAATGAACCCACAAGAAGTCCAAGTTTTATCATCCTCTCTAAACGTCGGAACAGATAAAAGCTCAAAACATTGCCAATTATTGTGGTAATTTCCATTGTTAAAGTATAGCGATCTAACCGTTCCGTCATTCAGTATAAACTCGATCGTAAAGGCACTGCCTCCGACCACAAGAGCTTCTTCGGGTGCGATCGGCGACATTTCCAACTTCATATACTCTTCAATAATGCGTGAAATAGCACCCTTATCAGTAGAGCTTTCGATCGTCTTGAGACTTCCCGGCGCTACACCCACGTACTCAGAAATAGTTCTGACCTTCGCAACGTTCTCGGCAGTTAGCGTTTCTATCCAATTCTCATACGTACTAAGATAATAAACCTCAGGTAATCCGCAGAACGAGTACGCATAATTACAAACGTCGCAAAAAAGATCCCCGTCTTCATCCAAATGCGCCTCTGCAACATCAGGAGAAGAACATCCGCAGGTGTACTGTTTAAAATGCGTTTCCTCAGTCGTGATCCATTTGTACGTATGCCCGATATGTTCTTGCTTCGACGTGTAATAGTTGCAAACGTCGCAATAAAGATCCCCGTCTTCATCCAAATGCACTTCCGCAACATCAGGTGAAGCGCATCCACAGGTATACTGCTTAAAATGTGTTTCCTTACTCGTAACCCATTCATATGTGTGCTCATGCTCTTTCTCGGGAGTCCCTTGATCGCACGAGACCAAACAAGCGACCAATGAAAAAATAATCAACATAAAAGCAAATATCTTTTTCATAAACAGTCCTCCTTTATATTACCCCTTCATACGATATGTCGCCAAAAAATCGAAAACGTTACACCTTATATATAAATTTTAACACATTTCCTTCATCTTGTCAATATATGCAAAACCCGCTGTTGCGCCTTGGTGCAACAGCGGGTTTTATCAAATATATTTTATCCGATTTTCATCGTGCTTACATTCATCTGTGTTCTATGTTAAATATATATAAATCCTTAACTGCAAATAAGGAACAAAGATTACAGAGATTTCTGCATATTTGATTCGAGAGATCAATTCAATTATTTAGCGTAGTCGACTGCGCGGCTTTCGCGGATAAGATTGATCTTGATCTGACCGGGGTACTTGACTTCAGCCTGGATCTTTGCCGCCATCTCGCGAGCAATGACCTTCATACCTGCGTCGTTTACCTCCTCGGGCTTGACCATAACTCTGATCTCGCGTCCTGCCTGAATAGCGTATGCCTTGTCGATTCCGTCAAAGCCCTTTGCTATTTCTTCAAGCTTTTCAAGACGCTTAATGTAATTTTCCATATCCTCACGGCGTGCACCGGGTCTTGCTGCGCTGATAGCGTCGGCAGCCTGAACGAGCACTGCAATGATAGTCTTGGGTTCAACGTCGTTGTGGTGAGCCTCGATAGCGTGAACTACCTCTCTGCTCTCCTTATACTTCTTCGCAGCATTTACGCCGATCTCAACGTGAGAACCTTCAACGTCGTGGGGGAATGCCTTACCGATGTCGTGGAGCAGACCTGCTCTCTTTGCAAGAGTACCGTCGAGTCCAAGCTCGTCAGCCATAATTCCTGCAAGGAACGCAACCTCGATAGAGTGCTTGAGCACGTTCTGTCCGTAGCTGGTTCTGTACTTAAGTCTTCCGAGCAATCTCACAAGCTCGGGATTGATTCCGTGAATTCCAACCTCAAAGGTAGCTCTCTCACCCGCCTGCTTAACAGACAAGTCAACTTCCTTTTGAGCTTTTTCGACCATTTCCTCGATTCTCGCGGGGTGAATACGTCCGTCGGAGATAAGTCTTTCAAGAGCAATTCTTGCAACCTCTCTTCTGACGGGATCAAATCCCGACAAGGTTATGGTCTCGGGGGTATCGTCAATAATCAGCTCGACTCCCGTAAGAGTTTCGATCTTCTGAATATTTCTTCCCTCACGTCCTATAATTCTACCCTTCATTTCTTCACTGGGCAGTGCCACACTGGAAACGGTAGCCTCGGAAACGTGATCGGAAGCATATCTCTGAATAGCGAGCGACAAAATATTCTTTGCCTTTTCGTCAGCCTCTTCTTTGAACTGAGTTTCAAGCTCGTCAAGCTTCTGAGCAAGCTCGTGCTTAGCCTCGGACTCAACTCTTTCAATAAGCTCTTCCTTGGCTCTCTCTGAAGAATAACCCGAGATCTCTTCAAGCTTTTTGATCTGCTCACCGATCATCTCGTTAGCTTTGTCCTGCAAAACCTCGTAATCCTTGATCTTCTTGTCCAGAACCTCGTTCTTTCTTTCAAGAGCCTCGGACTTTTTGTCGAGCGTTTCTTCTTTTTTGGTCAAACGATTTTCAGTGCGGGATATCTCATTTCTTCTTTCCTTGATCTCTCTGTCGAGCTCATTTCTTTGTCCCATAATGATCTCTTTGGATTCGATCAAAGCTTCTTTTTTAGCAGATTCCGCATTTTTTCTCGCTTCATCAAGAATCTTTTTGGCTTCGGCCTCGGCAGAGCCGATCTTTGCCTCGCCAAGCTTCTTTCTGATAAGAAAACCTACGACGAATCCGAGAAGAATACCAACAACAGCACAAATAATGCTGATAAGTATCACTATTTCTGTTTTCATTTCCCCTCTTTACACCTCCTTAATTTGTAATTATTTAAGGCAAGATCAGGCATATCGCACGGGCACGCCGCCTCAAGCGGTCCGCGTAATTTATTGAAAACGGCTATATCCAATAAAAAAATATGAATCATACCGACTCAATCAAATAATAACCATTAAAATCCGTAATTGTTAAAAAACTACCGCATTTTAAATAATATATTATTACACCTTACTTAATTATACAAAAAAAATGGCGCTTTGTCAATAGCTTTTTTCACAGACTACTGACAAAACGCCTATTTTTTGTAAAATTTCAAAAGAATTTACAATTTATATTTTATTTTCCTGCAATACTCATACCTTTGACGAGCACGTCGGGAGAACCGAAGACCGTAAATCCACCTGGGATTCCCCATTTAACTTCATTCGAAAGCGAGTCGATCTCCATAAGCATACTAAAGAAATTTCCTGCTATCGTAAAGGATTTAACAGGACCTGCCTTCTTGCCGTCCTTGATGATAAAGCCTTCACTCTCAACCGAGAAATCACCCGTAATGGGGTTAGCGCCCGCGTGAAGTCCCTTGACTCCAGTTACGTAGATTCCGTCGCCCGCCTTGGCGAAAAGCTCGTCAAGAGTCTCACTACCCGCAGAAATTCCGAAGTTATAAGGAGCGATATTGCCTCCGCGACGACCGTTACCCGTAGTCTCCTTGCCGGTCTTGATAGCTGTGGTAAGGTCGTAAAGCATTGTCTTGAGAACGCCGTTTTCAACTACCGTCTTTTTGTAGGTAGCAACACCCTCGTCGTCAAAATTGGTCTGAACGGGACAGCCCTCTCTCATAGGATCGTCGGTGATCGTAACGATATCTGCGGCGATCTTCTGACCCTCCTTCCCTGCAAGTCTGGACATTCCAAGAAGCGCGTTCTTAGCCGAGAATGCAGACGAGAAGGCAGAAAGGAGCGAGCGCATCTGAGCGCCGTCGATAACAACGTTATACTTGCCCGTGGGGATCTCGGAAGCACCGATCTTGTCAAGCGCGCCCTGAACTGCCTTTGCGGGAAGATTTTTAGCAGCCTCGCTATAAATATTTTCAGCGAATTCAAAATTATCTCTTGCTTCGCCGTCCTTATTTACGACTGCAGCAATGTAGCAGCCTGACATACCAACACGGTTTGAAAGCTCCAGACCGTGCGAGTTGTAAAGATACATCTCGTTCTTGAAGGAGATAGCGATCGACTGCGTTCCATCAACAACCGCGCTGTCAACGGCGTAAGTTGCCTTCTGCAGATCAAGAGCACACTTCTTAAGCTCTGCCGCCTCGATAGCCGCAGGCTCGGGAGCAGTAGTTTTTGCATAGGACTCAGAGCCCTTGAAGATAACTACAACGTCATTATTTTCAATGATCTTCGCATTATCTGCTGCACGAAGAACAAGTGCCTCAAGCTCGTCAGCATCGAAATAACTACTGGATGCATAACCCATGTGACCGTCTACGAGACAACGGAAATAAACCTTTGCACTCTCGCCCGAGCTGAAGGCGCTGACCTCCTGCTTAAGCGTCTCGGCAGAGATATCCTCTCCAACGGTATAATAAACCTCATATTCCTCAATTCCGTGCTTTTGGCAAGCAGAAATGATAATATCCTTAATTTCCGTAAAATTCATA
Organism: Clostridia bacterium; assembly: GCA_017536475.1. Classification (GTDB taxonomy): domain Bacteria; phylum Bacillota; class Clostridia; order Oscillospirales; family CAG-272; genus SVTX01. Next base: position 9,952 of record JAFXHH010000003.1, on the reverse strand, counting down.
TCAGCGACCTCCTACTGTGATCTTTGATACGCGGATAAGCGGCTGACCTACGTCGGTAGGAACGCTTCCGCTTGAAGAACCGCACATTCCCTGCGCAGTTTCAAGATTCTGTCCGACCATATCGATATCCATAAGTATCTGGGATCCCGTACCGACGAGCGAAGCGCCGCGCACAGGCTCACAGATCTTGCCGTTTCTTACTATATAACCCTCACTTACGCCGAAGTTGAACTCGCCCGTAAGGGGATTTACAGATCCGCCGCCCATACTCTTTGCGTAAAGACCGTATTCAATGGAAGCAATAATATCTTCGTTCTTGTCGGGGCCGTTAGCGATAAAGGTGTTGGTCATTCTCGAGGTAGGCTCGTACATAAAGCTTTCACGTCTGCCGTTACCCGTCATAGCCATTCCCATTCTGCGAGAACCGAGACGGTCGATCATATAGCTCTTGAGGATACCGTTTTCAATAAGCACATTTCTCTGCGTGGGATGACCCTCGTCGTCAATGTTGACCGAGCCCCACGCACCAGGGATAGTTCCGTCGTCGATAGCGGTGACCTTAACGTTAGCTATCTGCTGACCGAGCTTGCCGCACATCTGCGAAGTGCCCGTACCAACGCTGGTTGCCTCAAGCGAGTGACCGCAAGCCTCGTGGAAGATAACGCCGCCGAAGCCGTTTTCAATAGCAACGGTCATCTGTCCTGCGGGACAGTAGTCCGCGCGAAGATTGACGAGAGCCTGATCCGCCGCCTTGATACCGACGCTCTTGGGATCGATGAAATCGAACATCTCAAGACCCATTCCGCGTCCGGGAGAAGCGCTGCCGGACTGATTGTCGCTGCCGTCGGGCGATACTGCGACCGCACTTACCGCAATTCTTGTTCTGACGTGTCTGTCGGTCGTGTAAAGTCCCTCGCTGTTAGCAACAAGAATTGTATGATCAACAGATGAAAGGTTTCCCATGACCTGCTTTATCTTCTCGTCTCTTTCCTTCGCCGCAAAGCAAGCCTCCTTGAGAATGTCGGTTCTCGTGCTTATGGGAGTGCTTCCGGGAACGATCTTAACGGGATGAATATTGGGAAAAATTCTCTCTGTCAGGTTGATGGTGACCGAAGCCTTGCTCTCTCCGAGAGCATCTGCAACTGCTCTTGCACAGCGGATAAGACCCGAACGCGAAAAATCAGTGGTAGTCGCATAAACCGTTCTTGTTCCTATAAATGCACGTATACCTACACCCGAAACCATATCGTCACTTGCAGTGTCTATCTTGCCGTCAAGAAAGCGGATTCCGTTATTTCTCGTCTTTTCCGCATAGATCTCTGCAAAGTCTGCGCCTGTAGACATTGCAACAGCAAGGACATCTTCCAATAAAATTCTTGAAATCATTTTTATTTGCCTCCGTTCGAATTTCATCAAATTTCAATTTATTGAATTTATGATTCGAAAAGATCGATCATTCTTCAGCTGTCTCTTCAACAACCTCGTCGCATTCCTGTACGGGAGCTTCATCAACTTCCTTGTTCAAATAGTAGCTGATAACGATCTCCTCGCCCTCAAAATCAACCTCGCAGCACTGCTTGCGCTTTCTGGATCCAACCAGGAGCTCGAAATGTTCGTTATCCTCCCATTCACAGCTGAAAGCACCCGAGTTCTTGCCTGCAAGCAGAGCAAAATCGCAACTATCATCGGAATTTTCGGTATAAGCCTGTATTTTTACCAAAGTAAGACCGTTGGCAAAGTCAGACGCACCGTATTTGATGGTGACTACGTTGTCTCCGTTGGGAGAAACGAAGTCGGTCTGATCAAGATCGCTTCTGATCTCTTTAACGACCTTTGCGGCTGCAAGACCGCCTGCTACTGCTGCAGCTACACCCATAGTGATTCCTGCTACCAATCCAAATACACCTTGTTTTTTCATAATGATATCCTCCAAAAATTGAATTTAAATTTATTTGTTTTCTTTTTTTATAAGCTCTTTAACTTCGAGAAGGTCCTTACAGGTTGCAAAGCACAGCCTGTCGGTCTCCTCGGTCGGAGATAATCGGTCAACGACCATTATCGGCTTCATCTGTGCCCTGTACGCACCTCGTATGCCGTTTATCGAATCCTCGCAAACGACCGTGTATAAAGGGTCTGCGCCGATTCGTCTTGCAACTTCAAGAAAAATATCGGGCTCGGGCTTTCCGTTTCTGACCGACTCGGCGGTAACCACCGCATCCATATATTTTCCTATCCCCGTCTTTTCCATATTGCCGCTTGTAATATACATAGGGGTTGAGGTCGCGATCGCCATCGGTATGCCCTGCCGCTTCAAATATTCAAGCAGCTCAATGCACCCTTTCTTCAAAGGAACCTCACTTTCGATAAGCCTGACGAAGCATTGCATTCGCTCTGCGAAAAATCCGTTCGCGTCAAAGTCCTCGCCAAACCATTCTTTCATCATCAGGCATATAGATTCAATGCTTCTGCCAACGATAAGCGGATACTTCTCTTTCATGCCTGAAAGTCCCCACTTTTTTCCTATATCGACCCAAGCCTTCTCATATAACGGCTCCGTGTCAATAAGAGTCCCATCCATATCAAAAATTACGTATTTTATCATATCAGTCGGGATTTCGCTCTCCAAGCGCTATGTGATATTTCTGATAGAAGCTTTCGAAATAGCCGCCGTCGAGCGCCTCTCTTATCTCCTTCGTCAGATTGTTGTAGAAATAGAGATTGTGCGCTACCGCAAGCCTCATACCAAGCGATTCCTTCGCCTTTATGAGATGCCTTATATAAGAACGGCTGTAGTTACGGCACGCGGGACAGTTACAGGATTCCGAAATGGGTCTTGGGTCCTTGGCGTACTTTTCATTGAGAAGATTCATCTTTCCCTCCCAAGTGAAAAGGTTGCCGTGACGGGCATTTCTCGAGGGCATTACGCAATCGAAGAAATCAACTCCCATGTGCACCGCCTCAAGAATGTTGCAGGGTGTACCGACACCCATGAGGTATCTCGGCTTGTCCTTGGGCATAAAGGGCTCGACCGCATTGATAATACGGTACATCTCCTCTGTCTCCTCACCGACCGCAAGACCGCCGATAGCGTAACCCTCGCAGTTGATCTCGGCAATTCTCTGCATATGCTCGATACGAAGATCCTCGTAAGTTCCTCCTTGATTGATACCGAAAAGCATCTGATGCTTGTTGATGGTCTCGGGAAGCGAATTGAGTCGATCCATCTCGGTGCGACAGCGCTCGAGCCAACGAGTCGTTCTGTCGATCGAATTCCTCACGTACTTGTAGGGTGCGGGGTTCTCTATGCACTCGTCAAACGCCATAGCAATGGTCGACGCGAGATTAGACTGTATCTGCATACTCTCCTCGGGACCCATAAATATTCTCTTACCGTCGATATGGGACTGAAATCTCACTCCCTCCTCGGTAATTTTACGAAGCTGAGCCAGAGAAAAGACCTGAAATCCGCCCGAGTCGGTAAGGATCGGCTTTTTCCAATTCATAAACTTGTGAAGACCGCCCATTTCGTAGATAAGCTTATCACCGGGACGAATATGCAGGTGATAGGTATTAGAAAGCTCAACCTGACAATCAAGCTCGTCGTTGAGCTCCACGGTAGAAACACCGCCCTTGATAGCGGCGCAGGTACCGACGTTCATAAACACGGGAGTTTGTATATCGCCGTGTACGGTGTGCAAAACGCCTCTGCGCGCTCTGCCGTCTTGTGCTAAAAGTTCAAACATAACTTTGCTCCTTTTTCCGCAGACACAAACCAAAGTGACGCGGTATTTTTATTAAGTAACCTCTCGCATTCACTCATAACAAGGCGCATTATATCGCTGTGTTGAGCAAATCCTCAAAGCTTAAGTTCTTTCAAACTGTCTGTCGATATTTTTTTTAGACATTTCCATCGCAACGGGTCTGCCGTGAGGACAGAAGGTTATGTCTGGCAGCTCCATAAGCTTCTCTACCAACCATTCGCCGTGTCCCTTGGCGTATTCCCTGCCTGCCTTTATAGCCGCCTTGCACGATGCCTGATAAAGCGCCTTCTCGAAAATTATATTTCTCGTCAGCTCAACCTTACCCGTACCGTTTTTGATCCTATCCGCTACGACCGCGAACATATCGCCAACCGCTTCCTGCTCTATTCCGACGGGAATAGCCGTTACCGATACGGTATTGCGCGAGCAGGAAAACTCAAATCCAACCGCCTCAAGCTCTCCTCGGTATTCTTCAATGACAGAAACCTCATCGCTCATAAGCATAACGTCGATAGGAATCATCAGAAGCTGCGACGACAGCTTTTGCGAATACATATTTTTCTTGAGTTGCTCAAAGATAATTCGCTCGTGTGCGGCGTGCTTATCTATTATCAACATTTTTTCGCTCAACTCAACCAATATGTAGGAATTAAAGACCTCGCCAACTATTCGGTATTCGATCTTTACAGGCTCAGGTGCTTGGCTTGGCTCCGCTTCTATGGGAGCACTTACGGGAACCTCCACCCTTGACTGCATCATCGGTGCGCCGTGAGTATCCTCTGACTTTTTAATGTCGTCTTTAACTTTAACTTCGTCAGCCTCCGATTTAGGCAGAGGCATTGGAGTTTCTTCGGTATTCGTCGGCGCGTCGTCGTACTGCATTATCTCTCGTACGTACTGCTCCGCTGTGATCTTCATAAACGTCGGCTTTTCGCTTTGCTTTACAACCGCAGCTTCGTGCACAGCGGCTTGAGCAACGCTTGGCTTAAGCGGTGTCTGAACGGGAACGCTTGGTTTAGAGTAACCATTAATAGCCGAGTCAGGCTTGATCGCGCCTTGTGTTTCTATCGATATCTGCCTTGATTTCAAGGATTTTTCGCGCTCAACGGGCATAAAAGCGTCCGACATTCTGACCCCACCCGAAGTACCCTTCGGCATCTCGATCTCAGGTCGCGCGGTGTTTTGCTCGAGCGCTTGTCTGACCGCATAGTATATCGCCTCAAAGACGGGTTTCTCGTTTGAGAATTTCACCTCAAGCTTCGCAGGATGAACGTTTACGTCCACACGTCCCGGATGAAGCGAAATAAACAGAACGCATACGGGGAATTTTTCGGACGGCATATACGACACGAATGCCTGCTCAATAGCCGCGCTTGCGGTCCTGCTTTTCACGAAACGCTTGTTTATATAAAAATTCTCGTAGTTTCTGTTGCTCTTTACGTTGTCCGAGCGACCGACAAAGCCCTTGACCGAAATACCGTCAAACTCTCCGTCGACCTCGATCAGTCTATTAGCGAAATCTCTGCCGAAGACGGCATATATCGCACTGAAAAGCTTGCCGTCGCCTGCGGTTTCAAGCCTTATCTGCCCGTCTGTGATCAATCTGAAAGCGATCTCGGGATGAGACAGCGCGATCTTTTCCACGTTAGCACAAACCGCCGTAGTTTCGGTCACGTCGCGCTTCAAAAACTTGCGGCGCGCGGGAACGTTAGCAAAAAGATCCTCAACTATAATAGTAGTTCCGTCGGAGCATCCGCGTTCGCTGAGCGAGATCTGCTCACCGCAATCGACAACAAGCTCCGCACCCATAGTAGACCCACGAGTTTTCGAGATAATACGAAGCCTCGAGACCGCCGAAATGGCAGCCAACGCTTCCCCTCGGAATCCGAGAGTGCAAATACCGTCAAGGTCCTCCGCATTCTTGATCTTACTCGTCGCGTGTCGCTTGATCGCAAGAGGCAGATCGGTCGGATCCATTCCGCATCCGTCGTCGGATATTCGCATAAAGGTAATTCCGCCATTCTGTATCTCAACGGTAATGTGCTTCGCACCTGCGTCTATTGAATTTTCGATCATTTCCTTGATAGCCGAAGCAGGTCTGTCAACGACCTCGCCCGCGGCGATAAGGTTAGCAACCTCAAAGGACAGTACGTTTATAACTCCCATTGTATCCGCCTCCTTTCAAAATTTATTCTATAAATAACTCAACCGAGTCTCTTTTTCCAATCAAATATCAAAGACATACACTCATAGGGCGAGAGCGTATTCACGTCTGTGTTTTTGATCTCCGCGATAACCTGATCGGATAAGCAGTCGTCAAAGGTGATAAGCGTATCATCCTTTTCGACGGTCTTTTCCTCTCTGTCGGTGAGTTTGATGTTCTTCGCGCTCTCCTCAACGGTGGCAAGCACCTCCTTGGCGCGCTTTATGACCTCATTGGGAAGTCCCGCGAGCTTTGCGACCTCAATACCGTAGCTGTCGTCAGTCGAGCCGCGGACGATCTTACGAAGGAAGGTAATACTGTCTCCGCGCTTCTTCGCGGCGACGTTGTAGTTGACGATGCCGTCAAATTCCTTCTCCATCGACGTCAGCTCGTGATAGTGAGTAGCGAAAAGCGTCTTTGCGCCGATCTTACGGCTTGCCGTGTATTCAACGATCGCTCGTGCGATGCTCATTCCGTCAAAGGTCGACGTACCTCGTCCGACCTCATCGTAAATGATAAGACTCTTTCTCGTCGCGTTCTTAAGTATGTACGCCACCTCGTTCATCTCGAGCATAAAGGTCGACTGACCCGATGCCAGATCGTCAGAGGCTCCCACACGGGTAAAGATCTTGTCCGTAATACCCACAGTCGCCTCTGCGGCAGGAACGAACGATCCCATCTGCGCCATCAGAACAATAATAGCCACCTGTCTCATATAAGTCGACTTACCTGCCATATTAGGACCGGTAATAAGCAGCAAGCGGTCGGTAGTAATATTGAGCTTAGTGTCGTTGGGAACGAAATACGAATCCTTAACGAACTGCTCGACCACGGGATGTCGTCCATCCTTAATAACTATATCATCCAAGGAATTCACCTCGGGACGAACGTATCTGTTCTTCGCAGCAACGGTAGCAAGACTGTAGTAAACGTCGGTCTCGGCGATGAGCGCCGCCACCTTCTGAATACGCACGCTGTTGTCGGCAACCGTCGCACGAACGTCGCAGAAAAGCTCGTATTCAAGTGAGCAGAGCTTCTCGGAAGCGCCTAGCACCTTGGACTCCATCTCCTTGAGCTCCTCGGTAATATATCTTTCGCAATTTGCAAGCGTCTGCTTGCGGATGTATCTGTCGGGAACGAGCTCGTATTGAGAGCGCGTGACCTCTATGTAGAAGCCGAACACCTTGTTGTAACCAACCTTGAGGTTTTTGATTCCGGTCTCCTCGCGCTCGCGCTCGGCTATCTGCTCTTTCCACTCGTCGCCATTTTCAACGATCGCGCGGAGCTCATCGACTCTCTCGTCGTATCCGTCGCTGATGATCCCACCCTCGCGGACCGAGAAGGGCGCGTCCTCTTTAATCGCGTGGTCGATAAGTGAACAGATATCCTCAAGAGTGTCAAGCTCTCCGTATATTCTGCGCATCTCGTCCGATGTGCACGAGGATATGAGCGCCTTAAGCTCGGGAAGTATGCGGATCGTGTTGGCAACGGCACGAAGATCCTTTCCGTTTGCCGAGCCGTAGACTATCTTGGTTATAAGTCTCTCAAGATCGAGCACGTTATCAAGCAGCTCGCTTATCTGCTCACGAAGCATAAAGCTGTTGTAAAGCTCCTCGACCGCATTTTGCCTTTTGACGATCGCAGAGGCGTTGATCAGCGGATGCTCCACCCATTTGCGAAGCAAGCGTGCACCAAGTGAAGAACGCGTCTTGTCGAGCACCCAAAGAAGCGTTCCCTTCTTTTCCTTCGCTCTCATAGACTCTACAAGCTCGAGATTTCTGCGCGTGTTAACGTCCATCTCAAGATACTGACCGTCGGAATAAATATTGAGCTTGTTGATATATCCAACGTCCTTCTTCTGCGTGTCGCGAACGTAATCAAGCATCGCTCCGACCGCGCAAACAAGCGCTCTGTCGTCAAGATCTCCCTCTCGCAAGGTCTCCTCAAACTGAGTCTTTACTCTGTCAAGACAAGCGTCAAGCTCAAATCTGAAGGGCTGATTGTCGTTCAGCATCGCGCCTATGCGATTCTTTATAAACTCGGCAGTCTCCTTAAACTTGGATGCGCCAAGATTAGAAATTATCTCCGCAGGCATGTATGTTCCAAGCTCGTTAAGAAGCCTCGAATCCATATTCGTGCCCGAAAACGAGGTCGCGTAGATCTCCGCGGTGGAAATATCGCAGAAGCAAACTCCGTATTCAAACTCGCCCATGTAAAGCGAGCAAAGATAGTTGTTCTTCTTGTCGGGAAGCAGATCCGACTCAATAAGCGTACCGGGAGTAATAACGCGGATAACGTCGCGCCTTACTATTCCCTTCGCCTGAGCGGGATCTTCCATCTGCTCGCAAATAGCGATCTTAAAGCCCTGCTTTATAAGCTCACCGATATAGGTGTCGACCGAATGAAACGGAACACCGCACATCGGCGCACGCTCCGCCTCGCCGCAGTCTCTACCTGTCAAAGTGAGTCCAAGAGCACGGGATGCGACGATAGCATCGTCAAAAAACATCTCGTAAAAGTCACCGAGACGGTAAAAAAGCAGGTAGTCCTTGTATTGATTTTTTATCTCAAAATATTGCTCCATCATCGGAGTCATAGCGAGAACCTCTCTTTTATAAGTTTAACTGGGTTTCAATCCTTTCCCGTAGAAAGGAGCAGGACGAATAATTTTTTCAAAGACAAGGCGTAGCGGAAAAAGCAAGGCGAAGGCTTACTTATACGTAAGTCGAGCCGCTTTTGAGCGACAACGCGGTATTTGGAAAAATTAGCGTTCTGATCAATGGCAACCGCCGCAGGTCGAGCAATCGTGAGTACACGGGGTCTTTCCCGTCGCGTTGAACATGATCGTGTTGTTGACAGTCTCCATAAGCTCGTTGACATCGTTTTGCGCTGCGTCAAGCTCAACGAAAAGCGGATCGGTAGTGATCATCGCGTAAATTTCGTCTATCCTGTCCTGAATTCTTGCAAGCGCATCGGTATCAATGTCAGCCGAGTCGCCCATAGTGGTAAGAGCCTGCTGCTGAATACCGTATTCCATCAGAAGATTGTTGATCTTCTCGCTTTTTTCGTATGCCTCCTTGGCTTTTTCCATGCGGATCATTCTCTCGTCCGCTTTGATTGCTTTGCCAAGCTCGGCAGCAAGTGCGTATATGCTCATTTTCTTAATTCCTTCCGTTATTTTTCTACTTTTTCGCCGTAAAGCGCAAATGTCTCCGCGCGAGTGATCAAAATATCAACGAATTTGCCCGTGTCGCTCTCATTTCCGTCGAAAAGCACTATCTTGTTGCCCTCCGTACGACCCGAATAAACCTTTTCGTTGTTTTTGCTCTTTCCGTCGCAAAGAACTCTTAAAATTTTATTTTCAAGCGGCTTGTTCTTCTCAAGCGCGATCTCGTTCTGGGTTTCAAGCAAGCGATTCATTCGCTCGCCCTTGACAGAGTCGGGTATCTGACACTCCATCGCCGCCGCAGGTGTGTCCTTTCTCGGCGAATAAATAAACGAGTAGGTCATATCGAATCTGACCTTGCGGAGCATCTCAAGTGTCGCCTCGAAATCCTCGTCGCTCTCACCGGGGAATCCGACGATAATATCCGACGAGATCGTAACGTCGGGCACCTTCTCACGAAGATAATTAACCGTACGGAGATATTTTTCTGTGTCGTAGTGACGGTTCATCGCCTTGAGAATACGATCACTTCCCGACTGCATCGGCAGATGGAACTGATGCGCCACGTGCTTTGAGGATGCGATCACGTCGATCAGCTTGTCCGACGCATCCTTCGGATGACTCGTCATAAAGCGGATGTGATAATCGCCCTCGATCTTGTCAATGTCTGCAAGCAGATCGGCAAAATCGTAAATCTCGCCGTCGTCGCTCTTTGCATCCTTGCCGTAGCTGTTGACGTTCTGACCGAGCAGTGTTATATCCTTGTATCCTGCTTCAACCAAGCCCTTCACCTCGGCAATTATGTCCTCGGGTCGACGGCTT
>JAFXHH010000002.1 GCA_017536475.1 Clostridia bacterium | reverse complement strand
TTTCTCCTTTCCTGCCCTATGCTGTGAGGAAAGGAGATTTTTTATGCAAAAAAACACGAAAAGCACCAAAATTTCACTGTTCGGAAGCCTCAAGGTCATGACCATGGCGGCAATGCTGACCGCTATGAGCGTGGTTATCGGCATCTTTTGTAAAAGCTTTCTCAATTTTGGAGAGGGGCTTTACAGGATCACGTTTGAAAACCTGCCAATATTGCTCGCGGGCATAATGTTCGGCCCACTCGTCGGCGGAGTCGTCGGCGCGGCGACCGATATCATAAGCTATCTTTTGTCGCCCCAGACCTATCCGATAAATCTCGCGGTCACTTTCGGTGCGGCGGCGGTAGGCTTGGTCTCGGGCGTTGTATCCCGATATGTTCTCAGAAAAAAGACAAGTGCAAGGATAGTTTTCTCCTGCCTTGCAGCACACGTAGTCGGCTCGATGATCATCAAGCCGATCGGACTTTTCGCCTTTTACGGCTGGGCAGTGCTTTGGAGAGTTCCGATATATCTTGTGATCGCGCCTATCGAGATCATTCTGATCTGCGCTATGCGCCGCAACTCTGCGGCTAAAAAGCTTATCGACGGAGGGGGAGAGCTGTAAAATGAATTACAATGAAGCCATCGAATATATCCATTCGGTCAACTGGACCTTTTGCAATCCGGGACTTGAGAGAGTGACCGAGCTCTGCTCGGCGCTTGGCAATCCTCAGGATAAGCTGAAATTCATTCACGTCGCGGGAACTAACGGCAAGGGCTCGTTTTGTGCGATGCTTGATTCGATCCTGCGCGCGCAGGGCTACCGCGTCGGACTTTTCACCTCTCCGTATATCCTCGAGTTTGGCGAGAGAATGCGAGTTGACGGCGAGAATATATCCGAGCGCGAGCTTTGCGAGCTCGTCGAGCTTGTAAAGCCGATCGCCGACAAAATGGAGGATAAGCCGACCGAGTTTGAGCTTATCACCGCGCTCGCATTTCTGCATTTTGCAAATAAAAAATGCGATTACGTTGTGCTCGAATGCGGACTTGGCGGCAGGCTTGACGCCACGAATATCATCAAAACTCCGCTGCTTTCCGTAATAACGGGAATTGCGCTCGACCATACCGCGATACTTGGCGACACACACGAAAAGATCGCCGCGGAAAAGGCGGGAATTATCAAGCGTGATACTCCTGTGCTCTGGTGCGGCTCGCACGAAGGCGCGTATGAGGTCATAAAGGCGCAGGCGGAAAAGCTCAACGCTCCCGTGACTGTCGTTGACCGATCCTCGCTTAAAATAAAAGAAATGACCCTTGACGGCACGGTTTTTGATTTTAAAGACAGAAAGGATATTTCGCTCTCCTTGCTCGGCAGCTATCAGCCCATCAACGCAACGAACGTGTTGACTGCGATAGATGCTCTTCGGGAGCAGGGGATAGAAATATCCGACAGCGCTATCCGCAAAGGACTTGCGAACACCACTTGGCACGCAAGATTTGAAGTGATAAAAAAAGACCCTCTTATCATAGCCGATGGAGGACATAATCCCGAGGGCGTCGACGGCGCGATAGAGAGTGTCAAACGCTATTTTTCGAACGAAAGGGTCGGAATAATAACAGGCGTTATGGCGGACAAGGATTACAAATATATGGCAAGCAGAATGTCGGAGGTCGCCTCGGACGTATTTTGTCTCACCCCCGATAATCCCAGAGCGTTGCCCTCCGAGGACTATGCCCGAGTGTTCTCCTCGCTCGGAGTAAACGCCACCGCCTGCGACTCGATAGAAAGTGCCGTGACCGCGGCTCTTTTGTGGGCAAAAGCAACGCATCGACCCATCATCTGCCTCGGCTCGCTCTATATGTACGTAGATATCGTCAAGGCGCTTGCTGACTGATGATGTTTGCGTTTTGTGTTCAAGTAAATATGATCGTATGATCAAAACTTAGAGATTTGTATTTTAAATATGAGAAACTTTTTATAAGGGGGAAGAATGAAAAAGGTTTTTTCTGTTTTGTTTGTTTTTTTAACAATGCTGTTTGTTTTCGCCGTTGCAACGCTTTCCGCGGTTGCAACCGACACCGAAGTTCCCGAAACGACCGAGATTTCTAAAACAACTGAAGCTCCCGAGGAAGATACTACTGAAGTCGCTGAGTACGAATTTGAATTTACTCTCAACCCTGCGGGTACAGCGTACATAGTAACCGGTTATACCGGATCACCGAACGAAATTGTAATTCCGAGCATATATGAAGGTCTTCCCATAACGTCCATTGGCGACCATGCATTTTTAGGTTGCGCCGGTCTTGCGAGCATAGAAATTCCCGAAGGCATAACGTCTATTGGCAAAGGAACGTTCTACAACTGCGCAAGTCTTGCGAGCATAGAAATTCCAAATAGCGTAACGACTATTGGCGAAGACGCATTCTACTGCTGCACGAGCCTTGAGAGCATAAATATCCCTGATGGCATAACGACTATTGGCGACTACGTATTCTTCAACTGCACAAGTCTTGCGAGCATAGAAATTCCCGACGGCGTAACGTCTATCGGAATGGAAACGTTTGCTTTGTGCAAAAGTCTGGCAAGTGTAGACATCCCCGATAGCGTAACCTCTGTTGGCAACAGGGCTTTCTCCGGTTGTGAAAGTCTTGCGAGCGTAGAAATTCCCAACGGCATTACGTGCATCAGCGAGAGGGCATTTTACGGTTGCAGCAGCCTTACGGGCATAGAAATTCCCAACAGCGTAACGACTATCGGCAATTTTGCATTTTACGGCTGCGACGGCCTTACGAGCATAGAGTTTCCCGACAGCGTTACGTACATTGGTGAGTGGGCATTCGCCGCTTGTAACGGTCTTACGAGCGTAAAAATTCCAAACAATGTAACGACTATTGGCTACTCGGCATTTCGCTATTGCCCAAGCATTGAGAGCATAAAGCTCCCCGATAGTATTACTTCCATTGATATCTATGTTTTTTCCGACTGTAAAAATCTTACGAGTATAGAAATTCCCGATAGCGTTACGTCTATTTGCGAAGGAGCATTCTATGAATGTGACAACCTCGAAACCGTGTATTATACGGGCACAGAGGAGCAGTGGGAGGCGGTTCACATTGCCTATAATAATAAATATCTCACAAGAGCCAATATAATTTACAACTATGGCATTGAGGATATAGAGAAAGAAACCACAGAAGTGACTGAGAACTCCGAAACTACGGCAGAGGAAATCACCGAAGCCCCCGATACCACCTATGATCCTACCGAAACCGAAAAGGATGACACCGTTCAAAGTGGTTGCTCGAGCGCGATTGGCTTTGATTTCGTTGCTGTTGTTTCTATGATAGGCGCGATCGGATTTGCGTGGTTCAAAAAGAAAAACAATAATTAAGCTCGCGTAGTTTATTTTTAAATAAAACACAAAGCCGCAGATATTCAATCTGCGGCTTTGTGTTTTGTGTTTTTCCTTTAAGATCAATAAGGCAAAAGCGACACGGGATATTTATACTTATGAAGTTATCAATCCTCGTAAGAGATAGTGCAGTTATCAACGAGGAACTTGTTGACCTTTTCAAAGAGCGCGTATTCATTGAGAAGTCGCTCGCCGACGGCCTCGATAAGCTCCTCCTCGGTCACCTTCTGACCGTAGTTTTTGTAATACTCCATATAGTAATCAATAGCGTCCTGACGATCCTCGGCGGTCACCTCGATGCCCTCCTGCTGAGCAATAGCGTGGGAGACCAGATTCTGCAGAACGTCGAGCTGGCTGTTTGCAAGGGTCTCTTCCTTCCAATCTGCATCCTTGTCAAGACCAAGATACTGAATCACGAAATCGTCAAACGATTTGAACGTATAGCCGTAATTCTCGTAATAAGACTTGTAATATTCGTACTGGTCCACGTAGGAATCGTAGAAATACTGGACCTCGGTCTGAGGATACTTGATAAGCACAGCCTCGTCGAGCAAGGTTTCCCAAAGAGCGTTCTTTACCTCCGCGTCTCTGTATTGCTCAAGACCCTCCTTGATATTCTGCTTGTAAGCAGCTGCGGCGTCCTCTTCTTCCGTTTTGAATTTGAGGGTATTGGTTACGAAATCGTTCGTCAGCTCGGGAAGCTCGTATTCGACCTTGTAAACCACCCAAACGTAGAATATAACGTCCTTACCGTTAAGCTCCTCCTTGCCGTAGTTTTCGGGGAAGGTGACCTCAAGCGCATAGGGCTTATCCTTCGAGGTCTCCGAGGGCACTACGCCGATAAGACCTTCTTCAAAACCTTCGATAAATTTGTTCGAACCGATGCCAAGCTCGTAGGGCTTCGCGTTGTCAAAGTTAGAGCCGCCCGCAAATTCTTTGCCGTCCAATTCGCCTCTGTAGTAGATGAATGCCGTGTCGCCGTATTTGATGGGTTTGTCGGTAACCTGTGCCGCGTTGTTTTGTACCTTTCTGTACTTATAGAGCGCGGACTGAATGTACTTTTCGACTGCAGCGTCGTCTACCAGAAATTCAGAATTGATAGTAACGCTCGAGTCCTTGTAGAGCGCACTGTCAATAGTGACGTATTCGCTCATATTTGCGGAAGAATAGTCGAATCTTTCAACCTCTCCCTTAGAGGTGGTCTCCTCCTCGGAGTCTCCCTTGCTGTCGCACGCCGCAAAAACGCTGATGCAGGTCAGGGCGGCGAGAATAATTGCCAATAATTTTGTAAACTTCATTTTTTAAGCCTTTCTGTACGTAATTTTGCACACTATCCTATATAATACCCTATTTTAATAGCGAATTCAAGTCTAAATTGAAAACTTTTTCGTTATTTGACCTTTTTCTTGACACAAAGACGAATTTATCGTATAATAATGTAAACAAAAGCGAAAAAATCTATCCGATAACGAAGGGAGGCTAAGAATGATAAGCGAGCAGGCGATAAAAGCGCACCTGAAGAATGAAAATCTGAACGTAAAGATTTTCGACGTTATCGACTCCACTAATTCCGAAGCCAAGCGAATTGCGCTGTCACACGATAGCCAAGACGCTTTTGTCCCGACCCTTCTTATAGCCAAGGAGCAGACCTTGGGCAGAGGCAGAATTGGGAGGAGATTCGTCAGCAATCTCGGCGGCATATATATGACTTTGGTTTACGTTACCGAAAAGCCCTTGAGCGATGCGGTGTCGATCACGACCGCCGCGGCGGCGATCGTCGCAGAGGCGATCGAATCCGTCGTCGAAGCGCCGATGAAAATAAAATGGGTCAACGATATCTATAACGATCACGGCAAGGTCGCAGGAATACTTGCCGAGACAGTGCCCGTCGGCAAGCGAACCGCCGTGATAGTCGGCATCGGAATAAATACGGGAGCTTCTGATTTCCCCGAAGAAATACAAGGTATAGCAGCCTCGATCGGTGAGCTTGACGGGAAGGAAGGGTTACTGATCGCAAAAATCGCCGATGGTCTGTTGTCCTGCGCCGAAAATCCGAAGGACCGATCCTATATGACAGTCTACCGCGAGCGCTTTATGCTTGCAGGCAAGACCGTAGACCTTATGATCGGCGGGGAAAGAAAGGGAGGCGGCAAAGTCATTGGCGTCGACGACGACGGCGGGCTTTTGCTCCTGCCAGACGGACGATCCGACGTGACCGTCGTCCAAAGCGGCGAGGTCAGCGTAAGGGAAACGAAAACAAGATAAAAAAACTTCTCCATCGTGCGAGTGCGCGGTGGAGAAGTTTTTGTTATTTTTTTAAAATATCGTAAACGTTTATAACTTCAAGCTCATTTTCAAGCGCAAAGGCATAGGTGTAAGCCGTTCCGCCTCCGCTGTGAGCGAGATAAGCAACGCAGACCTGACTACCCCTTACGAGCCTGCGATTGCGCTCGTGCATGCACCAGGACGTAAAATGATCGGAAACGTATTCCACGCGATCTGCCGAAGCGAGAATATATTCGTAGGTCTTGACGCTGAGCTCGTTCCAGCCCCTCGTCTGATCCTTGCAGGGAAGGATCAAGTCAAGCTCTATCTGCGGATATTTTTCCTTTAATTCGAGAACACATAGCGCCGCCACAGTATCAAAGCCGATCGCACCGCCCGCACGAAATTTTCGAGCGCCTCTGTCAACGAGCTTTTCGAGTTCGCACTTAAGTGCCCCGGGAAGCAAAAAGGCGTATTCCTTTGGGATGCTGCGATGACCCGTAAAACAGACCGTCATTATTTCAGGATCTGAATTGTTCATACTCATAAGGAGCTCCTTTCGCGTTAATATGATCTAATTATAGCACAAGTGTTCGCATTTGTAAATAGATTTTTGAAAAAAACAAAAAAATTTTATCAGACGAAGGCTTTTCGGGAATTTACAAGTTTTTTCAAAAATCGTTCGACGCTACCCTGCAAAAACTCCGAAAAAAGCCTAAAAAACGCGCCACCGTCGATCAATACTCCTAAATCACCCCCCCAACCCTTCAAAAGCGACAAACAAAGCAAAAAAACGCGCTCCAAAAAACGACTTGTTGTGCGCGCGAGCCGTATTATAATATAAATGCGCGGCAAATACGACTCGTATCGAAAAGATCGCCGCGTATAAGGAGAACAAAATGCAAAAGGATGAAAAATTTGAAAGAGAAAAGGGCAAAAATGAAGAGGGCTTTTTCCAAAGGCGCCGTGAGGAGCTGAGGGAGCGTCTTACGGGAAAGGATGAAATAGAGGTAAGACGGCGACTGCGTGCTATGGTATCGTTTTTTATGACGGCGGCGCTGTCGTATCTGCTCGGCGGCGCAAGGCTGTTTTTTGGAACGTACCCGATCGGAATAGCACTCGCTTGCTCGTCAAAAAAGCATCTTTCGGCAGTTGCTGTGGGACTTTTAGCGGCGGTGATCGGCGGTATGCCGACAGTTTACGGGTATATTTGTATCGCGGTCCTGCTGATAAGAATGCTTTCGACGCTTTTACCGATGGTGTTTTCCGAGACGATCGGTCGCAGAGGGGATCAAAGCAAGGAGATCGTAAAATACGGCGTCAAAGAGAAGAAAAAGGACGAGCCCGCGGACGACGTAGGGTTCGGCGGTCTTTTTTCAGAGACTTTACACGTAAAGATGCTGTGCTCGGCGCTTGGCGGTGCGATCGGCGGCGTGTTTTTGGTGTTGCGCGACGATTTCTCATTTTTTAGCTTGTGCGGGATGCTGACCTTGATATTTTTGCCGCCCCTTGCCACGCTTATTTTCGGCGGCGTATTGGGTGAGGAAAGATACAAAAAGGAATGGTATGCCTACGTTTCAATAGGGGCTATTATTTTGCTGTCAGTGCTCGCATCTGTGGGCAAAACCGTTCTCGGAATGCCGATGGCACCGTTTCTGGCAATGCTTTTGACCCTTTGCGTTGCAGCTGATAAGGGAATATTCTTCGGAATAGTCGCCGCCCTTTTGTGCGGAGTGGCATTTGATGCGACGTACATAATATTGCTCGTGCTCTCGGCGGCGCTTTTCTGTATCGTGTCAGCGGTCAAAAGGAATGCGGGAGTTGCGGCGGTCTGCGGACTTATCGTGGTCTGGTGCTACTATATCGGCGGAGAGCAGGGGCTGATACGGGTGCTGCCGCCTATGCTTTTGGCAATTCCGATCTATATGCTCGTTGACAAATACCGAGAGATGATGAACGCGCCTTACGCACGCGCCGATGCGGCAGGAGGCTTGTATTTTGCCGAGGCGGTCACGGAAAAGACCAAAAACGCCGCAGTGAAGGACAGGCTGTCGACTCTTGAAGCCACCTTTTCATCGCTTTCGGAGACCTTTTATAAATTGAGTAACCGTTTCCGTCGTCCCGACGTTCTCGGCATAAGACAAATAACCGACTCGGCATTTGAAAAGGTGTGTGAGGGGTGCAGAAATCGAGATCGATGCTGGGGTGCGGATTATTCGGACACGCTCGAAGCGGTCAGAAGGGTAACTTCGGCTTTACATACAAAGGGAACGGTTGCCGAAAGCGACCTGCCCGAAAAATTTACGTCGGAATGCGTAAGCTGCGAAAGAATTATAGACGAGGTCAATTCAACCGTATCCGAAACGACCCAAAAGATGATAAACGGCGGAAAAGCCAACTTCTTTGCGGCAAATTACGACGATATAACCGCAATACTTAAGGACGCGCTGGGCAGTGATTCCGAGGAATACGAGTGTGACCTTGATGCAGGGAAAAAGGTCTTTGAGTATCTTTTTTCGGAAGGAATTCACGTAAACGGAGTAGTGGTGTACGGCAAAAGATGCAAGCACGTCGTGGCAAAGGGAGTTTCGCAGTCGGACAAGCTGAGCGCACAGAAAGCGTCGGAGATAAGCAAGCGGATCGGCAGTATGATCGGGGCAGATCTCTCCGATCCCGTGATCGAGGTTGGACGTGACGGCGCGGTAATGCTCATACACTCTCGCCCGACGGTCAAGGCGACCTGCTCGCACGGAAGACTGTCAAGGTCGGGCAGAAAATGGACCTCAAGCGACCCCGAGGACGTACCGATCCCCGATCCGATAGAGGACGACGAGGACGAGACCTGCGGAGATATGACCGACGCGTTCGTAACCGACAATTCATATTTCTATTCTCTCGTAAGCGACGGAATGGGAAGCGGTCCCGAGGCGGCGTATACCTCGGGTGTGTGTGCGATGTTTATGCAGAAGATGCTCTCTGCGGGCAACCGCGCGGATATAACTCTCCGAATGCTCAATAACGTGATAAGATCCGAGAATATGGGCTGCGGCAGAGAATGCTCGGCGACGGTCGATCTGCTTGAGCTTGATCTGATGAGTGGAACTGCGGCATTCGTTAAAAGCGGTGCGGCGCCGACGTATATAGCAAGAGACGGCACGGTCTATAAGATAAGCTCGCGGACTATGCCTATGGGTATCATCAAAAACGCTGATGCGAGAATAACCAAGTTTGATACCAAGGCGGGAGATATTATAATTATGATGAGCGACGGTTGCTGTCCCGACAGCGAGGATTGTACGTGGCTGGTCGAGTATCTTTGTAATTATATGTCAAAAAGGAAAAAGAGCGTTTCGGTCGGCGAGGAGCTTTGCGAGCGACTTCGCGACGAACTTTTGAACGAGGCGGTCAGAAACCTTGACCCCGGCAGAGAAAGAGACGATATTTCGGTGTCGGTGGTCGTTGTGGGATGAAAATTTACGTGCTTATTGCGGGAGACCTGCGCGGTCTCCTGCTTTTTTTATCCCGCAAGCCGTTTTGAGCCAACTTTTGCTTGACAAAATCAGGATATAGGTATATAATTACTTTGATTAAACTCTTAAGGAGCGGAGAAATGACAAATATACCCGAGATTTACGGCTGTATGGTGTTCAACGATGCGGTCATGCGTCAAAGACTGCCGAAGGACGTATACAAATCCCTTACAGAAACGATAAAAACAGGAAAAATGATAGACGTTTCGATCGCCAACGTCGTCGCGAACGCGATGAAGGACTGGGCGACAGAAAAGGGAGCTACACACTATACTCATTGGTTCCAACCTCTTACCAGCGTTACCGCGGAAAAGCACGATTCCTTCATCTCCCCCATCGGCGGAGATAAGGTCGTTATGGAGTTTTCGGGCAAGGAACTGATAAAGGGAGAGTCGGACGCGTCGTCTTTCCCCTCGGGAGGCTTGCGCGAGACCTGTAACGCGAGAGGATACACCGCGTGGGATCCCTCGTCGTACGCCTTTATAAAGGACGGAACGCTTTATATTCCCACGGTCTTCTGCTCTTATACGGGAGATGCGCTTGATACCAAAACACCGCTTCTGCGCTCTATGGATGCGATAAGCGAGCAGGCTTTGCGAATTCTTGCCCTCTTTGGCGATACGACCGCAACGAGAGTCAATACCTCGGTCGGCGCAGAGCAGGAATATTTCCTTATCAACAAAGAATATTACGACAAACGCGACGACCTGCTCTATACGGGCAGAACCCTTTTCGGTGCCCCCGCGCCCAAGGGGCAGCAGCTCGAGGATCATTACTACGGACACCTTAAGACCAAGATCGGCGCGTATATGGAGGATCTCGACCGCGAGCTTTGGAAGCTTGGAATCAATTCCAAGACCAAGCACAACGAGGTAGCGCCCTCACAGCACGAGCTTGCACCGATATTTGCCAATACCAACGTCGCCGTTGACCAGAACCTCATAATTATGGAGACTATGAAAACGGTTGCAGAGCGACACGGGCTTGTTGCCTTGCTTCACGAAAAGCCCTATGCGGGTATAAACGGCTCGGGTAAGCATAACAACTGGTCTATTGGAACGGATACGGGCAAAAATCTTCTGTCTGCAGGCAAAAACCCTGCGTCGAACACGCAATTTTTGCTCTTCCTTGCCGCAGTTATAGCGGCTGTCGACGATTATCAGGACCTTCTTCGTCTGTCGGCGGCAACGCCCGGAAACGATCATCGACTCGGTGCTAACGAGGCGCCTCCTGCCATAGTTTCTATGTTCCTTGGAGACGAGCTCGAGGAGCTTATCGATGCGATCGTGGGAGATACCGACTATTTGAGCAGGGGTAAAAAGACGATGGACCTCGGAGTTCCCAGCGTTCCCACCTTCCGTTACGACTCGACCGACAGAAACAGAACCTCTCCGTTCGCCTTTACGGGTAATAAGTTCGAGTTCAGAATGGTAGGCTCGTCGCAGAATATCGCAATGTCCAATATCGTCATAAATACGGCGGTTGCCAAGGTGTGCAAGGATTTTGCCGACAAGCTTGAGGGCGCAGCCGACCTTGAGACCGAGGCGAGAGCGCTGATAAAGGAGACCTTCAAGGCGCACCACAGAATAATCTTCAACGGCAACGGATATTCGTCGGCTTGGCCCGAGGAGGCAGAGCGCCGCGGACTTCTCAATATGAGGACGAGCGTGGATTCCTTCTCGTGTCTGACGGCAGAAAAGAACGTCAAGCTCTTTACCGAATTCGGAGTTATGAGCGAGGTCGAGCTTCGCGCAAGAGAAGAGATATATTTTGAAAACTACTCAAAGGTGATAGACATCGAGGCAAAGACCATGGTCGATATCGCCAATAAGAAGATAATTCCCGCAGTCGAGGAGTACGTAGGTGAGCTTGCTGAGATCGCCAAGAACAAAATGAAGATCTTTGAGACAAATAACGGAGCAGTTCTTGAAAAGACGATAATCCGTAAGCTGTCAGATCTGAATGCGAGAGCGTACGACCTTGCCGAAAAGCTGAAAACGGCTGCAATGTCGGCAGATCGCGAGCGCACACATAAAAAGCATTACGCCGAGTCAGCTATGGCTTATAAAGAGAATGTCAGACCGATAATGACCGAGCTCAGACAGGTCGTCGACGAAATGGAGGGAATAGTACCCTCAAAGACCTGGCCTCTGCCGTCCTACGGCGAAATGACTATGAAGCAATGACCTACCTGCATCCCGAATTAATTTGTTTTTTTTGAAAGGAACAAGGGTATGAAAAAACTACTCATTTTTATCTTGTCTGCGGCGATGCTGCTCTCATTTGCGGCTTGCGATAAAGGACAAGGAGAGGGGACCGATATGACTACTCAAGCAACGACCACCGAAGAGACCACCGCAGTGGGCACGACAAGCGGCGAGACCACAGAGGAGACCGCCGAGGATATTGCCGTGATATCGCCCGAGGATAATTCCAAGATAGTTCTCGCGAACGAGAACGTATACGGCTGGTGGAAAGATTTCAACTGGAAAAAGACCGATTCCAGCGAGTTTTATCAGCATGCAGATATATACTATCCGATCCCCGTCGTTCTTGAATGGGAAGCGGTTGAATGGGCAGATTATTACAGAGTGTATCTTTCTGTTGACGAGGATATGTCCGAGGTAGAAAGCTATCTTGTAAACGAAAATACGCTCACAGTATCCACGCTCTTTACAGGTAAGACTTATTATTGGCAGATAGATGCAGTGGGTGCAGAGAAAACTGTCAGAAGCTCGGTGCATTCCTTCAGAACCGCGAAGAGTCCCAGAACCATCGAGGTCGAGGGAGTGAGCAACACCAGAGATGCGGGCGGACACGACACGCTCGACGGCGGACGAATGAAGCAGGGAATGATCTATCGCGGAGGCAAGCTTGAGGAGATCACAGCCAACGGCATTGCTACCTTCCACGACGTTCTTGGAATAAAGACCGACCTTGACCTTCGTACCGTAGGCGAGGGCGGCGCAGGTGTTAAATCTCCTCTTGGAGATGACATAAAGTATGTCAACCTCGACGGAAGATATTATATCGGGGACAAGGGAATAACCGACAAAAAGGGCAAAGAGATAATTGCCGATGAGATAAGAGTTTTCACCGACCCCGCAAATTATCCCGTATATATCCATTGCTCGCTCGGACGCGACCGTACGGGAACCATCGTGTTGCTGCTTCAAGGACTTGTTGGAGTGGGCAAGAACGATATTATGATGGATTACGAGCTTTCGATCTTCTCGGTAACGGGAACGCTCGACAATGCAAGTATAGAGGCGATCAGAAGCAATATTCAGGCAACCTATAACTATCTTAACACCTCTTACAAGGGTTACTCCTTTGCCGAAAAGGTAGAGAATTATCTGCTCTCCTGCGGAATAACCGCAGAGGAGATCCAGGCGATCCGCGACATTCTTCTCGAGGAGGCAAAGTAATATGAGAAGAATAGTTGTTGCAACTATTGTTGTTCTTTCGCTGCTTCTTTCTTCGGTTTCGATCTACGCCGCGTCGTTTGAGGACGGAGCAGGCAAGGAAGAGATCCCCTACGGTGAAGAGCTTGAGGGTGTCACTTGCTTGCATGTCAACGGCTTTAATATGATGACCGCCGAGGAGGCGGCAGCGGCAGAGGTTCCCGAGGGCTATTCGGGTTACGTTCTTGCGTTGACCAATACCGCAGCCACGGGTATCACTCTTGATCTGAGTGAGAAAAAGGTCGTGGTTAACGCGATCGAGTCTATCACGTTCAGAGTCTACTGTACGGCTAACGTCAAAGAGATCAGGATCACCGATGACGCAGGTTATTCTTGGATCTCCAGAGTGGTGCCGTCTGCAACAGAGGCGTGGATCGACGTCACTCTTACCAAGGACGGAGATAATATATCCAAGTCGGAGGGCATGGCTTGCTTTGCCGATGAGAACGGATATTTCAAGCCCGTCAACTTCGGCTTCCGTTTCACAGATAACGAAAGCACCACCGTTTATATCGATAGCATAACATTTAATATGAAGGAAGCAGACACCGTTGCTCCCGTTATTACCTATAATGGAGAGAATGCGATCAGCACCACCGAGGGCAAGACTCTCGAGCTCGATCTCACCGTCTGGGACGAATACGAGGAGAGAGCGATCACTCCCGAGTATATCTGGTCGGACGGAGCGCTTGACGAGAACGGGCTTCTCGTTGCAGGACAGCACACCTGCACCGTAAAGGCGACCGATGCGGCAGGCAACCATTCGGAGATCACGCTTATCGTGACCGTAGGCAAAAAGGACGTAACGGCGCCCGAGATCAACTGGACAGCCGAGACGATCAGCGCGCTTGTAGGCACGAGATGTCTGCTTGATATTTCCGCGACCGATGACACCGACGGCGAGCTTGAGACGATTTTTGAGTGGTCCGAGGGCGCGCTCGACAACCGAGGCAGACTTGCCGAAGGTGAGCACACTCTCACGATAACCGCCACCGACTCGACCGGCAACAAGACAGAGAAGACCGTGAAGGTGGTCGTCGTTGCCTCGCTCGATCAGCTTGGTTGAGAAAAATGAGACGCAAGAAAGCAATTCCGCCAAAGTGGCAGGAAAACGGCTATCTGTGCAGCATCAACCAAACGAACAGCAAATTGAATATTCACCCGCCGAGAGCGCCTCGGCGGGTGTTTTTTGCCCACAAACCCCTTATCTATAAAAAATTTTTCAAAAGGGCTTGACAATGAATATTCAGTATGCTATAATACAGTTGAAACAGATAATACAGATAATACAGATTAACAATTTTGAAAGAAGGGAGGCTTGGAAAATGCAGCTGAATTTTTCGGGAAAACAGGACGTTTATCTCGAGGTCGCCGCGCGCTTCAAGGAATATATCAAGCTCGGAATTTATAAAAACGGCGATAAGCTCCCCTCGGTCAGAGAGGCGGCAGGAGAGCTTGGAGTAAATCCCAACACGATAGCGAGAGCTTATGCAACGCTTGAAAAAGAGGGGCTTATTTGCTCGCTGCCGAAGAAGGGAGCCTTTGTTACGTATGGAAAAGAGGAGGCCGCAGAGCAGCCTGACAAGCGGTCGGTGATAGCGGCGCTTCGCGATATGGGCATAGAAAAACAAACGCTTATTGATTGGATAGAGGAGGTGTACGGCGAATGTTAGAGATTAAAAATCTGACCCATTTCATCGGTCAGAAAAAGATACTTGAAAACGTTAACCTTTCGCTTAACGAGGGCAGCGTAATGGGTCTTGTCGGAATAAACGGCGCGGGAAAGACCACGCTTCTGCGACTTATCTCGGGAGTATACACCGCCACGGAGGGCGAGTTCCTCTGCGACGGCGAAAGCCTTACAGAAGAAGGCGCGAGAGGCAAGATATTCTTTTTGCCCGACGACCCGTACTACACGATCCACACCACGGGCAGAAGCCTATATCAGATGTATAAGGTCTTTTATCCCAAGATGGATTATGAGGTATTTGATCGCTATATGACCGAGTTCGACCTTGACGAAAAGAAGCCGATACGCAACTTTTCGAAGGGAATGAGACGCCAGCTTTACGTAGCGTTGGCGCTTGCGGTCAGACCCAAATATCTCTTGCTTGACGAGGCTTTTGACGGTCTTGACCCTCTGGCGCGTCTTGCCTTCAAGAAGGCGATAAACAAGGCGGTTGAGGAGGATGGTACGGGCGTTATCATCTCGAGCCATTCGCTGCGCGAGCTTGAGGATTTTTGCGATTGCTATGCACTCATTGACAAGATGACCGTTGCATCGTCGGGAGATATTGCCGAGCGAGTCGACCGCTACTGCAAGTTCCAGCTTGCCTTTACCAACGAGATCTCGGACGCTATGTTCTCGGCGCTTCCCGTGGTTTCGCTTGAGAGAAACGGACGGTTTGTACGCATTGTGCTCGAGGGACAGCAGGCGCAGATGAAATCGATGCTTGAAGCCTTGAATCCTGCGGTAATCGAGCAGATGCCGATGGATTTTGAGGAAATGTTTATACACGAGGTCGAGGGAAGGGGGTATCTGAAATGAAGACTTTTGGAAGATATCTTTTATACAGACTCGAAAATTCAGCGTTGAGGACGGTTGTTTTCACGATTATTTCGGTCATAATCACTCAAAACACCATATCGGATTGCATCGATCATGGGGCAGTGGAATATAACTCGACCGGACTTTATATTCTCGCGACGATTCTTGGAATAATATGCACTGTGATCCCGATCCTCGAGACAATGTGCTTTAAAAACCGCAGAAATCTCGACACCCTTTATTTCTTCCCGATCAAGCGCTGGAAAATGGCGACGGTTCACTTTTTGAGTGGATTTATTCAGATTTTGTTTATCTATTCGGTGACTTTTTTCATCGCTTACGGCTATCTTGCGGCGAATACTGACTATTTCGCTCTTGGATACATGCCTCTGTACTATTTGTTCTCGATCCTGCTCGGATTTGTGATGTATTCCTTCTTCAGCTTCATTTTCGGTCAGGCAAACACGGTGGCGGACGGTGTTGTGATGTGCATACTATGGATGTTTGTTCTTAGCATCGTTTCTGCTGTAATTACGGGAAAGGTAGTGATACCCTATTTAGCTGCAAAGGACCGTGAAAGTGTGATTGATCTGAGTGGCTGGGGTATTGCTTACGCGCCGATCAACAATTTGACGGTTATATTCCAAGATATTATTGAGGTCAACAAGGACGCGCTTGAATATAATAGTCAGGCAAGATATGCTGCCAGATATATATCGCAGATGTATATGTTCTTCGTATGGGGGGCTATCGGCATCGCGTCGGCGGTTGGCTACGTCGTTGCCTTCGTCAAGAAGGGCGCGGAGAAGGCGGGAGAGATATCGAGCTCGCTGTTCGGATATAAGCTGCTTATCCCAATTTACGGCTATTCGCTTCTTATGCTGTTCGATTGGCTTGAGTTCGATTCGCTTGATTTTATGGTCGTTCTGATATTTATCGCTATGGTGATCGGATATATCATTTATCGCAGAAGCTTCAGGCTCAAGGCAAGTGACCTTATTTTTACTGGCTGCGGAGTGATCGCAATGATACTCGGAGCAATGTTTTAATCTGTTTACAAAAAGAAAGAGGCAAGCCATAAGGCTTGCCTCTTTTGATTTTTACTGTGAAATTTCCTGTAGTCCCTGTACGCCTGCCTCGGTTACGGGGCGGATCCACTTGCCCGAGCGCCAATATATTAGGAAGAATATCGATTTGGGGATATCCTCGCAGAGATACATAATTGCATATACCGCAAGGAAGGGAAGATGCCAGACGTTAGCGGCGATAAAGGTCATCGGCACTGAGAAGCACCAGAGAACGACAAGCTCTATGATCGTTCCCATCGTGGTGTCTCCGCCCGATCGGAATATGCCTACAACGGTGATATAGGGGATGTTTCTCACCGCCGACCAGACACTGACGATGATAACGATCTTGCCGGCAAGGTCCAGAGAGTACTGAGAGATATTGTTGCCCATATTGAACAAGGAGATCAGCGGATCTCTTGCTAAGATCATTATCGCACCGACAATGATCGAAACGATGGGCATGATGATAAGAAATCGCTTTGAATCGCGGATGCTTTCTCTGATCTGTCCCGCACCGACCGATTTGCCCACCATAACGCAGCAGGCGGTGCAGATTCCGATGAAAAAGCAGAAGGCGAAGTTTTCAAAGGTTTTTACTATGGCGATGGCGGCGTATTCCTCATATCCGATGTTGGCGAATATCATGTTATACACCGTGGTGCCGAGTCCCCACATTGATTCGTTTGCGATGACGGGAGACGCTTTTCTGAAAAATTGGCCGATGGTTTTACGGTCAAAGGCGAACACCTCGCGAAGCGGAGCGATCAGGATGTTCTTCTGTATCAGGGATACTGCGATGATGATCAATGGGGAGATCCACGACGAGATAGCCGTGGCGATCGCCGCGCCCCTGACACCCATTCCTGCGGGGAAAATGAGCAGGTAGTTGAGGCAGGCGTTCAGTGCGGCGGAAAATCCCGTAGTAAAGGTCGGCAGCATAGGACGCTCGACCGCGCGCAGTATCGCGCCAAACACCTGAGTAAGCGCGATCGCGGGGAAGGAGATGCAGGCGAAGCGCAGATATTCAGAGCCCGTCGCTATTACGTCGGGGTCATCGTTGAAGAGTGAGATCACCCACTCGGGCGTTATCAGCGCCACGAGGGTAAATATAAGGGAGATGAAAAGCGCGGAGATGATCGATATTCCTTGGATCTTGTGTATTCCGCTGACGTTTTTCTCGCCCCAGTACTGAGAGGCGAAAACCGACGCTCCCGACGTGATTCCGAAGATGACCATGCTGAAAAGCCAGCTCCACTGTCCTGCCATATTGACCGAGGACAGCGATATTGTGCCAAGCTGACTGACCATTAAGGTATCGACCAGGCTGAAGGAGGATGCCAGCATATTCTGAAAGGCTATGGGCAGGGCAAGTGCCAACGCCGCCCTCCAGAAGCCCTTACTCCAAAGGTTAAGGGGTAATTTCTTTGAATTTACATTTATTTTATTCATGAGTTATTTCCCGCCAAGCTGCTCCTTGTGATATTGGAGAGTGTAGAGGCGGTAATAATGACCTTTGTTTTGGAGCAGAGCGCTATGGTTGCCTTGCTCTATTATCCTTCCGTGAGAGAGCACGATGATATTGTCGGCGTGCTGAATCGTGGAAAGGCGGTGAGCTACCATAAGCATAGTTCCGATGTTCATCATCTTTTCGAGCGAATCCTGAATGAGCACCTCGGTCTCGGTGTCGATGTTGGCGGTCGCCTCGTCGAGAATCATGACGGAGGGCTTATGGATGATCGTTCTTGCAAAGCTGATCAGCTGTCTTTGTCCTGCGGAGAAGTTGTTTCCGCGCTCTCTTACGACTTCGTCAAGTCCTCCCGAGAGCTTGTTTATAAAGCTATCGGCGTTGACGTATTTGCAGGCTGCGTTTATCTCGTCGTCGCTGACGTTGTCAAGTCCGAGGATTATATTGGAACGGATAGTTCCCGCAAAGAGAAATACGTCCTGAAGCATCTGACCGAAGTGACGGCGCAGGGAGCTGATCTTGATCTTTTTGATGTTGATGCCGTCGATCAGGATCTCGCCCTTTTGTATGTCGTAATTGCGGCAGATGAGCGAGAGGATCGTGGTCTTACCCGAGCCCGTTGAGCCGACAAAGGCTACGGTGTCGCCCGCGTTGACCTTGAAGGAGACGTCCTTGAGCACCCACTCGTCAGGCAGGTAGGAGAACCATACGTTTCTGAATTCGATGTCTCCCTTGACGGTTTCAAGCTCGATCGCATCGGGCTCGTCCACCACCTCGGGAACGATGTCGAATATCTTATATATCTTTTCCGAGGAGGCGAAGGTCGCTTGAAGACGGTTGAACTGCTCGGCGAGGTTCTGTATGGGGTTGAAGAACTTATTGATGTACTGATAGAACGCAACGATCACGTTGACCTCTATCGCCTGACCAAGAAATTCCCAGCCCTCAAGCTTGCCTCTTGCTCCAAAGTAGAACAGGCAGAGTACGGAGGAGATGTAGAGCATATAGACCATAGGTCTGAATATGCCAAACACGAACATCTGACCCATTTTTGCCTTGCCAAGCTTGCGGTTTTTCTTTTGGAACTCTTCCTTTTTGCGTTCCTCGCGGTTAAAGATCTGAATGATCTTCATTCCCGAGAGGTTTTCAGAGAGGAAGATATTGATATCGGTCGTGCCGTCCTTTACCTGACGGTGAGCGCGGCGCGAGAATTTACGGAAGATTACGGTGAAGAGAACGACGAAGGGCACGAAGCAAAGTACTACCAGCGTCAGCATATAGTTGAGCAGGAGCATCGCTCCGAGAACGCCGATTATGATAAACATATTCTTGATAAGATTTACGAGAATATTGGTAAAGGTTATCGAGATGGCGTTGGTGTCGTTGGTAACTCGCGTGACCAGAGTTCCGACGGGTATCTTATTGAGCTGATCGTGAGAAAGATTTTCGATGTGATGGAAAAGATCCTCACGGATATTGGATACTATGCGCTGTCCCGTCTTTTGAAGAATGATCGATTGGAAATACGTGCTGATCAGCGAGACTAACAGTATCGCCGCGTAAGATATGATGCGAACGTAAAGATCTGAAAGAGAGAAGCTTCCCTCGCCGACCATATCGATGAGATCGCCCATGATAAGAGGGGAGATGATCTCGTGTGCGATCGAGAAGATCATAAGAATGAGAACCAAAAGGAACTGAGGCCAATAGGGCTTAGCGTATTTCAGAAGTCTCTTGATTATGACCGAGTCCTTCATGTCACGCTCAAAGCCGATGGCTTCCTTTTTGTCCTTCATAGTCGCGAATGCGATAATAAATATTGTTGCGAATGCGCCGATGATAGCGCCTACGATCAAAATGGGATAGAACTCATGCATTTTCTTCTACCTCCTTTTGACCTTCGCTATCGTCTGCGTCGTCCAGCTTTTGCAGGTCGACGAGATTTTTGAATTCGGGACAGCTCTGGCAGAGCTCCTCGTAGCTTCCGACCGCGAGTATTTCGCCCTCGTTTACGAAGATTATCTTATCCATCTGTTCTACCGTGCTGACTCTGTGCGCGATAAGTATGGTGGTCTTTCCGCCTCTGATCTGACGGAGATTTCCGAGTATCGCCTTTTCGGTCTTAACGTCAACTGCCGAGACAGAGTCGTCGAGAATAAGTATGGGTGCGTTCTTCATAAGCGCGCGTGCGATAGAAATTCGCTGCTTCTGTCCGCCCGAAACGGTAACTCCTCGCTCGCCGAGGACGCTTTGATATTGCAAGGGGAATTCGGCGATGTTGTCGTGTACGTCCGCCATTTTTGCGGCATACTCGACGTCGTCGTAGTTTCCTCCGTCGGTTGCGAAGCTTATGTTGTTTTCGATGGTGTCGCTGAACAGGAAATTATCCTGTGGGACGTATGCCGCACCTGCGCGGACCGTCTTTATCGGGATATGATTGACGTCCTTGCCATCAATAAATACCGTTCCCTCGGGGACGTTGTAGGTACGCAGGATCAGGTCGACGATAGTCGTTTTACCCGAGCCCGTGCGTCCGATGATTCCTACGTTTTCTCCCGCTTTTATAGAGAAGCTCACGTTATGGAGCACGTCGAACTCGCCGTCGGGATAGCGGAAGGTGAGGTCTTTGAAATCGATATTTCCGCGGATCTCGGGCATGTCCTCTACGTCTGGCTTGTCAAATACGTCGGGGGTGGAGTCGAGCAGCTCGCTGATACGGTTGAGCGACGCTTTGCCCTGCGCGTGCATACCGATAAGCTCGGATACTGCCATAATGGGCCAGATGATCGCGTTGAAATAACCGATGAACTCGACGAGCTGTGCCGCCTTAAAGGTCTCGGTATATACCAGATATCCGCCGTAACCGAGGATAACGCAGACTACGGATTCTATAAGAAGGGTGAGCGCTACGTGAAGAAGAACGGAGAGCTTCGTGTATTCGACGTTTCTGTCCTCGTTGATCTTGCTGAGCTTTTTGAATTCAAGCAGCTCGTGAGCCTCTTTAACGAAGGCTTTGATGACCGCTATACCCGCGAAGGTCTCCTGCGAGAAGTCGGAGAGCATCGAGAATGCCTCCTGTCTCTTTTCCCATTTCTTACTCATGTATCTGCCGACGATAAGCGAGCAGACGAGAAGCAAAACCATAGGGATCATACAAAGCAGGGCAAGCAGAGGGTTCATTCTCAGCATTTTTATTATCGCGAGTATGCCGAGCACGACTGCGTCGAAGAACATCATTATTCCCCAACCGAAGCACTCCTGTACGGTGTCGAGGTCGTTGGTAAAGAAGGACATCATATTGCCCACCTTGTTGACCTGATAATACTGCTGGGAGAGATCCTTACAGCGATCGAACATTCTGTCTCTGAGGTCTGTTTCCAGCTTGATACCTGCGCCGAAGAAGCAGACTCGCCATAAAAATCTGCCGAATACGAGCGAGAGAATGACGAAGAGCATGGGTCTGCAGATATGGTCTAATACGTAATTCAAATTGAAGATATACTTGATGTTAGTTGAAGAATCGATTACGTAGCCGTCTTCGATTCCTTCGATGACTGCTCCGTAAAGCTCCGGGATGACCAGCTGCATATAGTCCACGAGGACAAGCGCAAGTGCGCCCAATAGCAGCATGGGCAAGTATTTGAGATAATATCGGTTTATGTGCTTTCCGAATATCAAACAAATCCCTCCTATCTGTGTTCTGAAAAATAAAGCTATTAAACTCGATTTTAACACACTTTTGGGGAAAAGTCAATATAAATTTATATATTTATATTTATATTACGACAACTTACGGTTGAAAAAGCCCCGATTTTTCGGGGCTTGGGAAAAATTTCGATTTTAGCGGTCAAATTGCGAGTTGAAGGCGCGGAAAACGTCGTTCGAGAGCGCCTTCATTCTTGCTTGATCGACCTTGAGGTGCTGACGGTCGTAGGTAATGAGGCCGTTGGTCTCGTCCTCGACGTCGCTGACCTGCGTGTATACCGTGGCACAGAGCCCGCGATCTATCATCGGGATGACCTCGTTACGATAGAGAGCCTCAAGCGCCGAGGCGAAGCTTTCTCCGTCGGAGATCATCGAATATCCGTAGGTCTTATCGAGATTGAAGGAGTGGCCGGATATCTTGTGGGCGTAGCCGCCGAATTCCGAAAGCACGAGGGGGCGGTCGGGATCATTTTTGAGGTCGAGCTTTTTGAAATAGACGTGCTCGCTTGTAACATCGCTTTCTTTTTCGATAAACCAACCCGACGTTGCGTCCCAGACTCTTGTGGGATCAAGCGCTTTGAGTCGCTTATAGTTTCCGTCGGCGTCGAACTGCCCCCAGCCCTCATTGAAGATCGTGTAGTAGCAGACCGAGGGGTGATTATAGAGCATATTGACCGTCTCGGCGCTGTTTTCTTCGAAAACTTGGCGGCGACCTTTCGGCGCGGGGCGGTCAAGTCCCTTTTTGAAGCCGACGGTGGGCAGGGCGGTGTCGAGAAGAAAGCTGTAGCCGCCGCTGTTGACCATATCCTGAAATACGATCATTCCGTGCTTGTCGCAGTAGTAGTAAAAGAGAGCATGCTCGATCTTGATATGCTTGCGGAGCATGTTAAATCCGAGCTCTTTCATTTGCAAAACGTCGTTTTCAAGGCCCTTGGGGGTGGCGGGGGTGTAGATGCCGTCGCTGAAGTAGCCTTGGTCGAGAAGTCCGTGGAAGAAACAGGGCTTTCCGTTGAGGCAGATATAGTTTTTGCCGTTGACCTTTTCAATTCCGACGGTGCGGAGTGCGAAATATGAGCTTATACGGTCGTTGCCGCATTCAAGTGTGAATTCGTAGAGGTATGGGTCATCGGGCGACCAGAGGCGAGGGGAATCGATCTCAACAGTTGCTTTGTTGCCGTTGAATTTGTAGGAGGTACCTGAGCTTGTCAGTGTGAGGAGCTTTTCGTCCTCGCCACCTTCGATCTCGATCGTAACGCTGTCGAGTGTTGGGGTGATCTTGAGCGAACGGATATAATTTTCGGGCACGGATTCGAGCCAGACCGCCTGCCAGATGCCGCTTGTGGCGGTGTACCACATACCTCCGCGCTTTTTTCTTTGCTTGCCCCAAGCCTGATCCTTGTCAAAGTTGTCTGTGACCTCGACTGTGAGCAGATTTTCTCCGTCGCACAAATATTCGGTGATGTCGAACGAGAATGGGAGATAGCCACCGACATGTCTGCCGACGAGCTCTCCGTTAAGGTTGACCTCGGCGACCTGATCGACCGCTTCAAAGTGGATGATCGTTCTTTTGCCCTGCATATTTTCGGGCAGCGAGAAGCTTTTGCGGTATACGTATTTTTCGCCCCTTTTCAGCTCTCGGTGGATGCCCGAAAGTCTTGATTCGGGTGGGAAGGGGACCTTGATGATGCCAAGGTCGGTTTTGTTGCTTTTTTTGACTACGGAGAGCTGCCAATCGCCGCAGAGCGACATATAGCCGTCTCTTTTCATCTGCGGGTGGGGGTGCTCGATCCAGTTGCTTGTTTCGTCGTCCTCAAAGGGTGTTTTCAGATCGGTTTTGAGCGTTGGCTTTTTTTTTACAAGCAGGAGAATGAGTGCGAGCAGGATTATGGGGATCAGCGCACCGAGGAAGATGTTTGCGTTTGGTACGAAGGACTCGGTGCCGTCGTTGTTGACTATCTTTTCGGCGTTTGCGAGTATGGTCTTTCCGATAAAGGGTCCGACCACGCCGGGAACGAGCACCTGTGAGAATATTCTTACGCCCTGAAGCCGTCCCGCCTTATCCTCGGGGGTCAGGTCGCGGATCTTTGCGCCGAACACCGCCATTCCCGCGAGGTATCCGCACATCATAAGGAGCGAGCCGATAAATACGGGCACTGTCTGACGGAAAAGGAAGAGTACGATATATCCGACCGACAGCCAGAGCAGAGAGAAGAAGCAGGTGAGCGAAAAGCCCTTTTTGTCATAAACTCTGCCCCAGAACGCCGTGACGACCGAGGCAATAATGATGGCGGGTGCCATTATCAGAACGTAGTTTGTCATAGCGAGCGATACCTCGTAGTATATGATGAGGTAGGGCATAAATATCTGTATTGAGATATTGAAGATTATGAATGCGGAGAGGTAGAAATAAAAGCTCGGGTTTGCCTTGACGGTTGACGGGCGGAAGCCATAGATGACGTTTTTGAGATATCCCGTCTCGGAGGGATTGACCGCCTTTTCCTCGATTATGAAGATGCCGAGGACTCCGATAGCGAGCGTTGCAGCACCGATGATCGTGAAGATGAGCGTCCAGCTTTCGCTTTTGTTCAGGTCGAACGCCATAAAGCCGCCGAACACGGCGAGTATTGCCACCAGCGGCATCATTGCGTTGATGCCCTCCGCGCTGCCGCGGTTGGTATTGTCCGTGCTGTCGGTCAGCCAGGCATTGAATGCCGCATCGTTTGCCGACGAACCGAAAAAGGTCATCACACAGTCAAGCACGATCGTCAAGGTGATGCCGAGTGCCGCGCCGCTTACTGCAGGGAAGATGCCTTCGAGAAGATCGATTTTAAGCAGTGAAAACGCAAAGATCGAGAGTCCCCAGAGGATATATCCTCCGCAGATAAAGACCTTGCGCTTGCCGACTCGGTCCGACAGAGCTCCTACGAGCACTGTGGTCAGGGTTGCCGCGATCGCGCTTGCAGATACCATATTAGATATGTCCGCCGCCGAGGCGTTGAACATTTTATACATAAAGACGTTGAGATACATATTCTCAACGACCCACGCGATCTGTCCCATCAGGCCAAAGAGCGCCAATGAGATCCAGAAGCGTTTGGATAGTTTGGTTTTTTTAGTCATATTTTTATCCCCTCAAAGATTTCTGATTTAATTTTATCACAAGCCGAAGGGTTTGTCAACTTATTGCCCGATTCATTCCTTGTTAAATTAAATTTCAGAAATTTGTCTTTATCTTATTGACTTATGCGAAAGTCTGTGATATAATGTATCCGTAAATCTAATTTATCGGAGGATAAATGCTATGAAGCGTATTAAGACTATTGAAACCAAGAATCTTTGCGAGACCGCTAAGAACGGTGGTTGCGGCGAGTGCCAGACCTCTTGCCAGTCTGCTTGCAAGACCTCTTGCGGAATAGCAAACCAGCAGTGCGAAAATAAGAAGTAATTCGACCTTCTAAAAATCCGCGTATGCTTCGTTGCTCCTTGCAAGCGGCTTGACGTAGAAAAACTATGCCTGCGCCTTGCTTTCTGTGGTGCGATACGCAGCTATGGCTTGCTGACCGCTTGCCTATCGGCAAGCGCCTTGCCTGCGCGAATTTTTATCGATTTCGTGAATTCTTAAGATTTTTATGGGGGAAGGCAATCCTTCCCCCATAGCACTGTTTTATAAGATTTTGATTTGGAGTTACTAAATATGGTACATTGTTATAAATTGGGTGGGCTGAATATCGTGCTTGACATCTGCTCGGGCTCGGTGCACGTTGTCGACGAGGTT
The DNA here is from genome assembly GCA_017536475.1 of Clostridia bacterium. Taxonomy (GTDB): domain Bacteria; phylum Bacillota; class Clostridia; order Oscillospirales; family CAG-272; genus SVTX01. Next base: position 48,513 of record JAFXHH010000002.1, on the reverse strand, counting down.
GTTTACGACGTGATCGCTATGTATGAGGATCACTCGAAAGAGGAAATAATCGCGGCGATGCTTGAAAAGTACGCATCCGACGATACGGTCACTCGCGAGGAGCTCGAGGGCTGCTTTGAGGACATTGAGGCGTTGAAGGGAGAGGGCAAGCTCTTTTCTCCCGACAATTTTGAGTCGATGGCGGGCAAGCTCAAGGAAAAGAGCGCGGGTGTTGTCAAGGCGCTTTGTCTGCACATCGCGCACACCTGCAATCTCAACTGCTCGTATTGCTTTGCAAGTCAGGGAAAATATCACGGCGACAGAGCTTTGATGAGCTTTGAGGTCGGAAAGAGAGCGCTTGATTTTCTTGTTGAAAACTCGAAGGGAAGACACAATCTGGAGGTCGACTTCTTCGGCGGCGAGCCCTTGATGAATTTTGACGTGGTCAAAGAGCTTGTTGCTTACGCGCGCTCGATCGAGAAGGCGGCGGGCAAGAATTTCCGCTTTACTCTCACGACCAACGGCGTTCTGATCGACGACGACGTGATCGAGTTCGCCAACAAAGAATGCTCGAACGTCGTGCTCAGCCTCGACGGCAGAAAAGAGGTCCACGACCGCTACCGTGTCGACTACGCGGGTAACGGAAGCTGGGAGAAGATAGTTCCCAAGTTCCAGAAGCTTGTTGAGGCGCGCGGCGGCAAGGATTATTACATGCGCGGCACGTTTACACACGCCAATCCCGATTTTTTGAAGGATATTGAGAAGATGCTGGAGCTTGGCTTCACCGAGCTTTCCATGGAGCCCGTCGTTGCCGCAGAGGACGATCCCTCCGCGCTGACGCGTGAGGATCTGCCGATCGTGCTCGATCAGTACGAAAAGCTTGCCGAGCTTATGCTCAAGCGACACAGAGAGGGTAAGCCCTTTACCTTCTATCACTATATGATCGATCTCAAGGGCGGTCCTTGTATTTACAAGCGTATTTCGGGCTGTGGATCGGGAACCGAATATATGGCGGTCACGCCGTGGGGAGATCTTTATCCCTGCCACCAGTTCGTTGGCGAGGAGAAGTTCAAGCTTGGAAACGTCTGGGACGGCGTTACCAACCACGAAGCGCAGTGCGATTTTGCATCTTGCAACGTCTACTCACGCCCCGAATGCCGCGATTGCTGGGCTCGCCTTTACTGCTCGGGCGGTTGCGCGGCGAACGCTTACCATTCGACAGGCTCGGTGCGCGGAGTTTACAAGTACGGCTGCGAGCTCTTCAAGAAGAGAATGGAATGTGCCATAATGCTTGAAGTTGCCAAGACGCTTGACGAAGAAGAAAATTAAGATATATCTTGAAAGGAACGCCGTTTGTGCGAGGTTGTTTTTATGAAAGCTCCGATTTGTGATTTCGTGAAAAAATACTGCGCCGACGGCGCTCTTCGTTTACATATGCCCGGACATAAGGGAGCTTGCTTTCTCGGTGTCGAGCAGAGAGATATTACCGAAGTCGAGGGAGCTGACGTGCTTTACTCCGAAGGGAATGGCATTATTGCCGAGAGTGAGTGCAACGCAAGCTCGCTTTTTGGCACGAAAAAGACGCTTTATTCTACAGAGGGCTCGTCGCTTTGTATTCGGGCGATGGTGTATCTGTGCGCTATGCGGGCTAAGGAGCTTGGCAGGGAGACGCTGATATTGGCGGCGAGAAATGCGCACAAGACCTTTTTGTCTGCGGTGGCGCTTCTGGACGCGCGTGTTGAATGGCTATTTTCCCACGATGATGAGGGCATTGTAAGCTGTCGCGTGAGTGCGGAGGCTCTTGAGAAAAAGCTCTGCGAAATGGAAGAAAAACCCGTGGTGGTCTACGTAACGAGCCCCGATTATCTCGGAAACGTAGCGGATATACGCAGCTTGGCAGAGGTCTGCCACAGACACGGTGTTATATTGGCGGTCGACAACGCGCACGGCGCGTATCTGAAGTTTTTGCCCGAGTCGCGCCATCCGATCGATCTCGACGCGGATATTTGCTGTGATTCGGCGCACAAAACTTTGCCCGTGCTGACGGGAGGAGCGTATTTGCATATTTCCCGTCGTGCCCCCGAGCTGTTTTCTGAAATGGCGGAGCAGGCGATGCAGCTTTTTGCTTCGACAAGCCCTTCTTATCTGATATTACAGTCGCTTGATATAGCGAATTTGTATATTTGCGACGGATATAGAGAGAAACTTGCCGAGATTTGCGGCGAGATTGCGAGTTTAAAAAAAGTACTTGTTGAAAAAGGCTTTTGCGTTATCGGTGACGAGCCGACAAAGCTGGCCTTGGCTACGAAAGGCTATGGCTATTACGGGCATGAGATCGCCGAGATGCTTTTGCAGAAGGGGATCGCGTGCGAGTTTTCGGATCCCGATTACGTTGTTATGATGTTCACGCCCGAGATCGACAGAGGCGGCATTAAGTTGCTTTTAGACGCGCTTTGCTCGATCGAAAAGAGGGAAGAGATACTCGAAAGAGCGCCGAGCGTAGCGGGGGCTGAAAGAGTTATGTCGGTAAGGCAGGCTTTGATGTCATCCTCGCGAGAGGTTGCGGTTGAGGATGCCTGCGGCGAGGTGCTTGCCTCGGCAACGGTCTCATGTCCTCCTGCGATACCGATCGTTGTTTGCGGTGAGAGGATAGACGAGCATGCGATCGCTTGCTTTAAATATTATGGGATTGAAAAGTGCCGTGTGGTGAAGCGATAAGGAAATTCGTCGGTATTTGGTAGGGTTTTATGGATTTTAAAGATTATTTTATTTTGCACGCGAAAAAGCATCCGAGTATAATGCCGCAGGACGTGGCGAAGTTTTGCTATCAGGCGGCGCTTGGCGCGGAGCATTTACTTGCTGATCTCGCGGCGGCGCGGAGATATTTTGACGCGGAATTCGAACGAGTTGAGGAAAGGCAGGGAGATTTGGTCGAATTTTTGACCGACGAGCTTTGCAGGGTCGATCTTAGCGTTTGGAAGTCGCGCGGATTGTCGAAGGAGGCTTTGTTTGATGCGTTTGCCGAGTCGGCAAGCGTGAAAAACGGCGGCAGAGAGGTGCTTGGCTGCTATCTCAACGATGCAGAGGCTTGCTTTGGTGAGCTTGAGCTGAATTTTTCGCTTGACGAGTGGCGCGCTTTTCTTGAAAGATACGCCGAGGCGGGAATGCCTGCGGTACATCATAGTGAAGCTTACAGAGATCATGAAAAGCCGAGCTATCGTGTGGTTCGGCGCACAATTTTGGATAAGATCATATAACAAAAACCGCTTGCGGAGATCCGCAAGCGGTTTTTATTTTTTATGCGATTAAGAATTGATGGAATACTTGTCGGAGTACATCTTGTACTGCTCGTTGAAGTGAGTGCCCTCTGCTTCCTTGAGCTCGTGCATATAATTGTGGAGGTCAAGCGCGTCGTGGTGACGGGAGATCTCGATGAGGCATCCTGCGATATTGGAGCAGTGGTCGGATACACGCTCGAGATTGGTGAGGATATCCGAAAGAATGAAGCCAAGCTCGATGGTACACTGGTTCTTCTGCACTCTGATGATATGGTTTATTCTTATCTGATCCTTGAGGTCGTCTACTACCTCCTCAAGAGGCTCTACCTTGAGAGCGCTTTCCATATTGGTGTTGACGAATGCATCTGCGGTCAGCTCACTGATCTCTCTGACTGCGCCATACATAGCTTCAAGCTCACGCACTGCCTGATCGGAGAACGTGACGTTCTTATCCTTGATCTCCTCTGCGGATTCGACAAGGTTGACCGAGTGGTCGGAGATTCGCTCGAGGTCGCCTATCATGTGGAGAAGCTTGGTTATTTCTGCGCTGTCTTCCTCCGACATGCTGCGAGATGCGAGCTTGACGAGGTAAGAGCCGAGCGCGTCCTCATACACGTCGACCTTGTCTTCGGCTGCGCGTATTTCGTCTGCTACCTTGCTGTCGTAGTTTTCAAGGAGCGATATTGATTGATTTAAGGGGTTTATCGAAAGCTCTGCCATATGAGCCGCTACAACACGGCAACGGTCGAGTGCAACCGAGGGAGTGTCGAGCAGACGGTCGTCAAGCATAGAGGTGTATTCGTCGCCTTTCTTGTCGTCGCCCTTGACGATAGCGCACGCGAGCTTTTCGAGGAGCTTGGTGAAGGGGCACATAAGAGCGACAGCGAGGATCTTGAAGACGGTGTGGACAATGGCAATGCCAAAGGGATCGATAGCCGCTTCGGCAAGATGGAAGATATCAATTACTCCTGCGAGATTGAGGATCCAACCGACGAGATAATACATAGAGAGCCAGAAGATCACGCCGATGACGTTGAAGAAGAGGTGGGCAACTGCCGTTCTCTTACCGTTCTTGTTTGCGCCGAGCGCGGAGAGCATTGCGGTTACACATGTACCGATATTCTGACCGAGGACGATCGGGATAGCCATACCAAAGCTGATTCCGCCCGTTACCGAGAGCGCCTGGAGGATACCGATCGATGCGGAGGAGGACTGAACTATCGCGGTGAGGACGGCACCGACAATAACACCGATTATGGGGTTGGAGAAGATGGTGAGTATCTTTGCGAATTCGGGGTCGTTTTTAAGTCCCGAGACCGCACCCGACATAGTGCTCATACCTACCATAAGAACTGCGAAGCCTACCAGGATCGTACCGACGTCCTTCTGCTTGTCTCTTTTTGAGAACATTATGAATGCTATTCCGATGATAGCGAGAATGGGCATCCAGAAGTCAGGGGTGAGGTAGTCGAGGAAGGCTATCGCGGATAGGGCCTGAGTGTTTCCGAGACTGTTAAGCGCGGTAAGCCAAGCGGTAACGGCGGTGCCCAGATTTGCTCCGAGAATGACGCTTATTGCCTGGGAGAGCAGCATTGTTCCCGAGTTTACAAAGCCGACGACCATTACGGTCGTAGCGGAGGAGGACTGGATTATTGCCGTGACACCGAGACCGAGCAGGAAGCCCTTGAGCTTGCTTGAGGTCAGGTTGCCTAAGATGGTTTTGAGCTTGCGTCCTGCGCTCTTTTTGAGCGCATTGCCCATTACGTCCATTCCGTAAAGGAAAAGGGCAAGACCGCAGACCAGCTCCAAGATTTCAAAAAGTCCCATTTTTTAATCCTTTCATTTTTTTTGCGTATGTTGACTTGTTTTCAAATTTTTATATTGGGTGCAAACACACCCATTTTTTATTTTACCATATTGAGTGTAAAAAATGTAACGAAAAAATAATGTAAATGTAAACTTATGATAAACTGTGGAAAATTTTTGCGCTGTTTTGCTTGATTTTTAAGGGTTTTGGTGATGAAAATCAAGCATTTGGGGCGGATTTCGGAGAATATAGCTTGATTTTTTGGGAGATAATGATAGGGAAGCGCAAAAAGATTTAAAAAATTTTTGAAAAAGCTATTGACAAACCGATTTCTTTTTGATATAATACATAGGTCGTCAAGATCAATGGAATATTTTGGGGCATCGCCAAGCGGTAAGGCATCAGACTCTGACTCTGACATTTCCGGGGTTCGAATCCCTGTGCCCCAGCCATAAAAATAGAGCAGCACATCGTGCTGCTCTATTTTTATGGCTCGAGCCACAGAGGATTCTGATCCTGCACCACGCGAAGCGTGTGTAAAGGTTCAGAATCCCTGTGATGTTGTTTGAGATTGACAACCGGTTTGCTGTACATAATTTGTTTTTTTGCCCGTATTTACGATAGATAGCTTTACTTTTTTCACTATATATGCTATAATAAAAACAGAAAGGTGGTAAATATGAGAGAAACATCTATAAAAATTCATGCAATAGTTGCTATGGCGATCAGTCTTGTCAGTTTTGGATTAATGATCGCTTCTTTAGTAGCAATGTTAACCGAAATGCCGACTGACGATGGAGTTAGCCGTTCCTTTGCCCTTTGGTTTTGGGGAATGATAGTTGCCTATTTCAGCTTGATTTTCTACTTTGTAGATGCGGTATTATCTGTAATAAAGATATTCCGCAAGATCCATCCCATCTTTAATTCAGTTCTTGCCGTTATGCTTATTGGTGCGATTCCTATGGCATTATTTGTAGGCGGCGGTCTTGGAATCAATATTTATATTTGGAACGCTTATTATTTGACAATTTTTATTTTGGAAATCGTATCTATTGTTAAACACGTTAAATTGAATTCTTCTAAAAGCAATGTCATATAAGACGATAGTCAACCACAAGTAGAAGCCACCCAATCGGGTGGCTTTTTTGTATCTGCCGCGTCAAATAGAAGTTGACATTCTGTAAAACCTATGCTACAATAAATTCAGAAGGGAAGTGAGGCTATGAAAAAACGAAAAGTAGTTGTAATCGTATGTATATTTATAGCCATTCTGCTGAGTTGCGTAATTCCTGTTCCAGAGAAATTAAAGGACGGCGGGACGACATATCTAAGACCAATCATTCCCATATATGAAGTGTACCTTTATAATGTGGAAATGGTCGATGAAAACAATGGCGGAGTATATTACCAAAAGGGATATGGAATATATTTTTTCGGAATAGAAATTTGCTATAATGTTTATTACGAAAGCGAATAACATCACTTTGACACCGAGGACAGAAAGGCGGTGTGCTTGGGGAATTTGGCAGGGGTGTTTGAAAATTTTAAATTCGGCAACGAGTACATGAACAAAAGGGGAGAATGATTTTGGAACGCAAAATTTGGGAAGCAAGCGCCTACCCGAACGGATTCAGAACCCATACGCACAATCGCAAGCGATTGTGGTGAACGATTCTCATTGACATTCGGATAACTCAAAAAATTAAAGAAGGGGGCGAGCCCCGTGAATGATACAAGAGGGCACATTAAAAAATGCCGAACGGATTCAGAACCCATACACACGACCTGCGGTCGTGGTGAGACGTTTCTCTGTACCGCTTCGAGCAAGCCAAAAGGAAAAGAGGGGACGAGCCCCTCTTTCCCTTTTGGCCTACCCGAACGGATTTGAACCGTTGACCTTCAGAGTCGGAGTCTGACGCGCTATCCAGCTGTGCCACGGGTAGATTTTCATGTACGAATCATTATAGCATATTTTTATTTGGTTTTCAAGCGGTTTTAAAAATTTTGGCGGCGATTTTGGCTTGGAATTCGGCTTGCGGCGAGAAAACCGTTGCTTTGGGGGGACTTGTGTTGAATTCTCTGCAAGAAGTGCTTCAGATATCGAAAAAAACAAGATCACCACGGGCTTATGTCGGGCAAAAATGCCTCCATTGGTCTGTGGTGATCTTTATTTATGCAAAAAATCCAATAAGCGTTATTGCAATACAGAGTGCAAATGTAACGATGGCGCAAACGAGGGTAGGAGTATATACAAACGCGCTTTTGATCTCTCCAAACAGCTCTTGACGCTTGATCTTGGGCACGCGTGAGCTTTCTTCTCCGTCTGCCACTCTTGCCGCCTTCGTTCTATATACTCTTGCCGCCTCGGACACGAATAGAGCCGTGCTTACAAGCCACGCGCCGATTATTATGACGATCAGCAGGGCGTTGTTTTGAGACGATATGAAATATTTTGAGACGTTCGTATTGATAAACAGTCCGTAGAGATTATAGATGAAGTGCAGTATCATGCACGAGATCAGCGAGCCCGTCGTAAATCTGACAAAGCAATATGCGAGGGCGCAGAAGAACGCGGCGGGCAATCCTCCGAGCGTGAAGGCGAACAGTGCTGACAAGAGTGAGGACACACAGCACGCAAGTCCTTCGCTTATCTTGGAAAGCTCGCTATAAACTATCCCTCTGAACACCAGCTCCTCGACGACTGCGGGAATAACCGCGTACACGATGATAAGATAGAGTGTATTTACGGTATATTCGTTCTCTCCTGCGGTGAAGGCGCCAAGCAGGGTAAATCCCTCGGATGAGGCGTAGACTCCGCCGAAAATAATATTAAGCACAAGCGCCGTGGATACGAGAAAAAGGGAAGCGAAGATAAGGAAAAACACGTATTCGTACCCGATCTTCGCCATACCTACTCCCTTAAGCTGCGCGGAGAGCTTTTTCTCGGGGCAGAGGATGAGCATACAGAGATATGCGGGGATGAGCATAGCGATAAGCTGCGCTATGATCGGCGAGAGCAGGTCTTTGCCGAAGGGATAGATGAATCTGTCGATGATCACCGCTAAGAATGCGACCGCCATACAAACGGTCACGAGCAATATTGGCAAGAATGCTCTCGCGTCGGGGGCGGCGGGGATATCACCTATCGATTTTTTGATCTTCTTTATTCTGTTTTTCATTCTTTTACTTTGCGAAGATCGATTTTTTGATCTGGTTGGCGGTCTCGTCATCCTTAAGCGCACGGACGAGCTCAAGTCCGAATTCGAGTGCGACACCCATGGCCTTTGCGGTGATCACGTTGCCGTCGCGGACTACGGTCTCGGTCTCTGATACCGTTGCGCCCTCAAGGTATTGTTCAAATCCGGGGTAGCAGACTGCTCTCTTACCGTTCAAATATCCGCGTTTGCCGAGCACCATAGGTGCGGCGCAGATAGCGCAGAGATATGCTCCCTTTCGTGATGCGGCGCGGAGCGCGGCGTCGACGGTCTTGGACTGGTCGAGATTGCTCGATCCGGGCATTCCGCCGGGGAGAATGATCATATCGGGGCTTGAATCGCGGTACATAACGTCGGGGATATCGGCTTGCACGGTGATTCCGTGAGCGCCGATTATAGTATCCTTGCCGATGCCGACCGTGGTGACCTCGAGTCCTGCGCGGCGGAGGATATCAAGCGGACAAAGCGCTTCGACCTCTTCAAAGCCGTCGGCTAAAAACATATATATCATAGTTTTTCTTCCTTTCGGGTTTTTGCTTTCTTTTCTATAAAAAATTATAACACACGCGCCTCCTTTTGTCAACGCGGGGCGGGGAAAGAATTTTATTTATTTTTCCGAAAGGACTTGACCTTTGGTTTTTCAGGTACTATAATTAAAATGAGATATTTTGCGGACGTTTGCGCGGTGGAGGCGATTTTGGATGGCGACGAAAGCTAAACAGCAATACGACATGACCGAAGGGGCGTTGCTCCCGAAGCTTATAAAATATTCTCTGCCGCTTATTGCGACCGGAATTTTGCAGGTCTTTTACAATGCGGCGGATATGATCGTGGTGGGAAGATTTGCGAGCGACTTTGCGATGGGGGCGGTCGGTGCGTGCGGATCTCTTATCAATCTTATAGTGAATGCGTTTATCGGACTTAGCGTCGGAACGAGCATTTGCGTGGCACACGCGATCGGCGCGAAGGATGATGAGAAGGTCAGGCGGCTTGTTCACACGTCGCTTTTCCTCGGAATCGTTTTCGGAATAGCCGTTGGTATCTTTGGGTTTTTTATGGCAGAGCCGCTTCTGCTTATGATGCAGACACCCGAAAACCTGCTCGTTGAGGCGGTGCCGTACATGAAGGCTTATTTCGTTGGTATTCCTGCGGGTCTGATATACAATTTTCTGGCGGCGGCGCTACGCTCGTCGGGAGACTCCAAAAGACCGCTTATCTTCCTTGCGCTGTCGGGAATAATCAACGTAGCTCTGAATCTGGTTATGGTTCTCGGATTTGGCATGGGAGCTGTCGGAGTCGGTATCGCCACGAGCGCTTCTCAGGTTGCGTCTGCTTTGATGATCGTCGTATTTATGATGAGGACAAGCGGACCTTGCCGAATTCGGATTCGCGACGTCAGGGCGTATAAATGCGAGCTCGCCGATATCGTTCGCACGGGCGTTCCCGCGAGCGTGCAGAGCGTGGTGTTCTCTTTGTCGAACGTGCTTATCCAGTCGAGCATTAATCAGTACGGCGATATTGCCGTTTCGGGCAATACCGCCGCTAACAACATCGAGTCGTTTATATACGTGGCGATGAACGCGGTATATCAGGCGACGCTGACCTTCGTGGGCCAGCACGTGGGCGCGGGCAAGCTCGAAAGGATCAAAAAGATAGTGCTTTTATCGGTGCTGATAGTAACTGCTTTGGGCGTGCTTCTCGGAACGCTTGCGTATGTTTTCCACGAGCCGCTTCTTGAGATATACAAGCCCGGAGAAGCGCCGATACAGGTTGCGATACGGCAGGCGGGAGCTAACCGAATGAGTATGATCTGCACGACGTACTTTTTGTGCGGTATAATGGAGGTGCTCAGCGGCACGCTTCGCGGAATGGGCAAGTCTGTCTTGCCGATGGGAGTTTCGATATTCGGCTCGTGCTTGCTGCGTATAGTTTGGATATACACGGTCTGCCCGATATTCCCGGGAAACATTTCGGTTTTGTATCTTGCCTATCCCGTTACGTGGGCGATCACGATATTGGGGCATTTTGCGTGTTGCGTGGTGGCTTATAGGATAATGGTGCGTAAACGCAACGCGCGGCTGATGTCGGATGCGGCAGAAAAAACCGAGAGCTTGGCGATCTGACGGGGTATTTGGCAATCTGCAACAAAAAAATCGTCGTCTAGACGCAAAAATTTACTTTCTACCACTTGATAAATATATAAATTTGTGGTAAACTATAATTTGGTAAAAATTTTGGCGAAATGCCGATCAAAATAAGAAAGGCGGAATTTATCATGACCTACAACAAGAAGTCTATTGAAGACGTTGTTATCAATCCCGGCACAAAGGTGTTCGTTCGCTGCGATTTCAACGTACCCAGCAAGGATGGCGTTATCACCTCTGACAAGAGAATCGTTGAGGCGCTTCCTACGATCAAGTACCTTATGGCTAAGGGCGCAAAGGTTATTCTTGCTTCCCACATGGGCAAGCCTCACAACGTATTCACCCCTGATTTCAAGCTCACCAAGAAGGAGCTTAAGAAGGTTGCAGAGCTTCCCGAGTCCGAGCAGGCTGCGGCTACCGCGGAGTATCTTGAAAAGGCAAAGAAGGACGTCAAGAAGTTCTCCCTCAAGATCGTTGCGGACAAGCTCAACGAATATCTCGACGGCAAGGTAGTTCACGCTACCGATATCATCGGCGACGATGCCAAGGCGAAGATCGCGGCTATGGAAAACGGAACCTGCGTGCTTCTCGAGAACGTTCGTTTCGACGCAGGCGAGGAGAAGAACAAGCCTGAATTTGCAAAGGCACTTGCTGATCTTTGCGGCGAGGGCGGCCTCTACGTTAACGACGCGTTCGGTACTGCTCACCGTGCACACGCATCCACTGCAGGTGTTGCGGCTTATCTTCCCGCAGTTTGCGGTTATCTTATCGGCAAGGAGATCGGCGTTATGGGTAAGGCTCTCGCAGATCCCGAAAGACCCTTCGTTGCTATTCTCGGCGGCGCAAAGGTTTCCGACAAGCTCAACGTTATCAACAACCTTCTCGGCAAGGTCGACACCCTCATCATCGGCGGCGGTATGGCGTACACCTTCCTCGCGGCTAAGGGCTACGGCGTAGGTAACTCTCTGCTTGACACTGAGAAGATCGACTACTGCAAGGAAATGATGGCTAAGGCAGAGGCTAACGGCGTTCAGCTTCTTCTTCCCATCGATACCACTGTTGCTGATGGTTTCCCGAACCCCATCGACGCTCCCGTTGACGTTGAGATCGTAGATGCTGACAAGATCCCTGCTGACAAGGAGGGTCTTGATATCGGTACAAAGACTATGGAGCTTTACGCAAATGCGGTCAAGGCTGCAAAGACTGTCGTTTGGAACGGTCCTATGGGCGTTTTCGAGAACCCCACTCTCGCAAAGGGAACTATTGCGGTTGCTCAGGCTCTTGCTGACAGCGATGCTACAACTATCGTTGGCGGTGGCGACTCTGCGGCGGCTTGTGAGACTCTCGGATTTGCTGACAGAATCACCCACATTTCCACCGGCGGCGGAGCTTCTCTCGAGTTCCTTGAGGGACTTGAGCTGCCCGGAATCGCAGCACTTCAGGATAAGTAAGATATATGCAGATGAAAGGGGAACCCCCCACTTGTGTGGTTCCCCCTTTCCAAAGCTTGATAAGCTTTGGAAATTCCCCCTCCGTGGCGCTTAGAAAGGATAGGGGATTTTCGCTCGTTGCGACGAGCGACCGCCGAGCTCGGCGGCTCAGCCAAGCCTTTGAAAAGGCTTGAGCGAAACTTTCAAAAAATACATAATGAGGATATTTTAAAATGAGAAGATACGTAATTGCAGGAAACTGGAAAATGAATATGACTCCCAATAAGGCAAAGGCGCTTATTGAGGAAATGAAGCCTCTCGTTGCAGGCAAGGACAACTGCGACGTGGTACTTTGCGTACCCGCGATCGACGTTCCCGCGGCAATCGAGGCTGCTGCAGGCTCTAACATAAAGATCGGTGCGGAGAACGTTCACTTCAAGGCATCGGGCGCTTACACCGGCGAGATCTCCGCAGAGATGCTCGTTGAGGCAGGCGTTGAGTACGTTGTTATCGGTCACTCCGAGAGAAGACAGTACTTTGGCGAGACCGATCAGACCGTTAACCTCCGCACTCTTGCGGCTCTTAACGCAGGTCTGAAGGCTATCGTTTGCGTTGGTGAGACTCTTGAGCAGAGAGAGCTTGGCTACACCGAGACTCTTCTTAAGTTCCAGACCAAGATGGCGCTTACAAACGTTACTGCAGAGCAGATGAAGAACGTTATCATCGCTTACGAGCCCGTTTGGGCTATCGGTACGGGTGTTACCGCTACCGCTGATCAGGCTGACGAGGGTAACGGTTACGTTCGCGCGGCGGTTGCCGAGATGTTCGGAGCGTCTGTTGCAGAGGCTACTACCGTTCAGTACGGCGGATCTATGAACGACAAGAACGCTGCAGAGCTTCTTTCCAAGGAGAACGTTGACGGCGGTCTTATCGGCGGCGCATCGCTCAAGTCTGCGGCTTTCGCGGCTATCGTTGAAGCGGCACAGTGATTTGAGATTTTTTGATATTTACTGATGAAAGCGGTATTTTATAATAAGCATATAACAAAGGCTATGGCTGCGAAAATGACAAAAAGTGTTTTCGCAGCTTTGTTGCTTGTTGTCCTGTTGCTCTGCTCCTGCGGTATCGGCTCGGGCGATGGCGACGGGATCGAAACGACCGTCGGGACGATTGATGAGACAGGGGCTGAAACTACTCTGACGGAAACCGAGACTGCCGAGTCTGATACGGGTTATCTTGAAATAGACAGAGTTGAGCCGAAGGATTATATAACCAGCTGCTTTGCGGCGGACGGAAGCGCGTTTGGGCTATCCTTACGTATGCCTGAGGATTGGAGATTTGAAAAGCAATCCAAAAGCATCTTCAATATATACACCAACGGCAGACATATCGGCGAAGTTATTTTCGGCTCGGACGGCAAGGACTCCGATTGGAAGGAGTTGTCTAATTACTCCGAGGATTCGGGCGAACAGGACATTAGTATAAGTATTGAAAAGTCTGTTTCAAGCGGAGCATACAGGCATCGCATCTGTTTTGACTTTTCTGTAAACGACGAGACGCAAAGGATAGCTCTCACGGTCGACTATCAGGAGCTCAGCGAGGCAGCCATAAACAAGATAAAGACATACGCGCAATTCAAAAAGGTAGGATCTGATCCTCAGTTTGGTATTATCGATATAGAAAATAGCAACGCTGACAGGGTTCTTATTTTGGGAAACAGCTTTATCCACTCGTCAAGGGTCGGAAGCATTTTGCAGGAAATGATCGACCGAAACGGGAAGCATACAGTTGTGGATCACATATCCATCGGATACGCTCTCGTTGAAACCTTCGCTTACGATGAGCTTATTATGGATGACATCAGAAGCGGGATGTACGGCGCGGTGTTTATTTGCGGCTTTTACAGCAACGATCAGGCAACGCATCTTGCGGTTTTGAAGGAGGCTTGCGACGCTTCGGAAACTGCTCTCGTTATGTTCCCGGCACACAACGAGCAAGCGGGATCTGTAAAATATGCTCATAAAAGGGTTAAAGGAGTCTATCTTCTTAATTGGAAGGATGAGGTGCAGGCCTTTATCGACAATGGCGGAAATAAATGGGATTTCTGTATTGACGATCAGCATTTGCACAGCACTCCCATGGCAGGATATGTAGGCGCGCACATGATCTACCGTGCTATATACGGAGAGATACCTACGAGAGCCGGAAATCAATTCGTTTCGCAATCCGACGTTAAAAGAATATTGGGTGACTATCCAAAAACGGGAGTAATTTACGACTCCGGGGCGTCCGATATATATTTCTTTGGTTGATGCGGCACAGTAAGATAAAGGATTAATTTAGGGGGAGAGGGTGACTTTTTGGAAAAGCCGCCCTCTCCCCCTAGCTTGTCGGCTTTGCCGACAGCGTAGCGATGTTTTGCGAGCAAAACTCGCAGCACAGCTTGCTGTGCAACACCCCCTACCCACTCCAAAAACTTTTCGGGAAAGAGAAGGACGGCAGTGTTTGTTATACGAAAAGCGGGAGTTTTTAGAAAAGTGGTTGAAGTGGCGAGAAAAATGCGGTATAATGTGTATAATGGAAGTCAAAATGACTTCAAGGAGGACGAAATGGCGGAATTTTCGAGAGTTGAGATAGAGACTATAAGTCCCGATGATGAATTTGACTATTTTTTTGCGTATTACGATCTTCAGCCTTACGACAAGGACTCGAAGCGGCATCTTGCGCACCGTGTGAGGTTTCACGACAGGATACCGAATGCGGACGACATTGTAGAGATCGGTTACATAACGCTTGATGACAAAAGGTTTCACAAGGTTGCCGAGAGTCGCGCGTGGAATTTTCAGCAGGGCAGTCTGCTGCAGTGGTTTGACGACGAGAGCGTTATTTACAACGATTATAGAGACGGCGAATTTTGCAGTGTGATCAAGAACATCAAGAGCGGTGAGGAGCGTGTTTTGTGCGCTCCGCTTGCGCATCTTTCGCTTGACAGGCGCTAGGGGCTTTCGATCAACTTCCCGAGAATTTGGAATTTTCGTCCGGGCTACGGCTATTGCAACTACCGAGACCGTCATTATGATGAGAATGCTCCCGAGGACGACGGAATTTTTCTTGTTGACGTTGAGAACAACACCTCAAGACTGATCATCAGCTACAAGCAGCTCAGCAAGGCGTTTCCCGAAAAGCCGCACTGTGACCGAAAGCTTGTGGTCAATCACATTACGTTTAATCCGTCTGCTTCGAGATTTTTGTTCTTGCTTCGCGATTTTCCCGAAAAAGCGGGGGACAAGTGGGGGACTATTCTCGTCACCGCCAACCGCGACGGGTCGGAAATGAGAAATCTGACTAATTATTGCGGAAATTCTCATTATCATTGGAAAAATGACCGCGAGATAATGATCTACGCGCAGCTTCCCGAGTGGGGCATATATTTTATTGATGATATTACGGGCGTTTGTCGTTTGCTTGGCGACCCTGCAATCGATCGCGCGGATATTCACTGCATATATCATCCCGATAGGAGTTGCTTTATCGGTGACGGTTATCCCGAAAAAACGCCGTACAGAGACATTATGCTTTACGATTTTGAGACCGAGAGGAGCGTCAAGATCGCCAGCATTTACTCCAAGGACACGGGAAACACCGATTGCAGATGCGATCTGCACGACCGATTCAATCCCGACGGCACATTGGTCTCGTTCGACTCACTTGGTGAAGGGAACAGATGCATTCGTCAGTTCAGATTCGACAAAAAGGCACTTTTAGAGAGCTGATAATAACAAAAGAGAGCAAATCTATGATTTGGCTCTCTTTTTGTGTTTTGAAAAGCCTTATTCTATAAGGGGTTTACGAATGTGTACCGATTTAGTAAAAATTTTTTGAAATTTTTTTCAAAAACCTATTGACAAGTCGTTTTTGATGTGTTATAATCAATGTGTACCCGAGAGGTAGACATTCGAAAAGGAGGGCAAGTCAATATGAGGGTTACACAAGAAGCCGACTATGCCATCCGAATGTGTCTGATCCTTGACAGTATAGGAGAGAAAACGGGCGCGGCAACCTTGGCCGACATCGCCTGCATTACTCCGAAGATCGCGCTGAAGGTTCTGCGCAAGCTGAACACGGCAGGGTACGTCAGGTCTTACAAGGGTGTTCAGGGAGGATACGAGCTGACGCGCTCGGGCGACGAGATAAAGGTGCTTGAGATCATTGAGCTGATCGACGGGCCTGTGCGGATCTCGAAATGTCTCGAATGCGATCACGAGTGCTCGCGAAACCCCTGCAAGCTTGATTGCAAGATGCACGTCGCGTTTGATGCGATAAACGACAAGCTCATTGAAAATCTCGGTTCTATAACGGTGAGGATGCTTCACGACAAAAACGTGAGTCACGCCGATATAGCCGATATTATAAAAAACTAAAAAATATTTTTTATTTACTTAAAAGGAGATTTTGATTATGAAAAAGTTTGTATGTTCTGTTTGCGGTTACGTTCACGAAGGTGATTCTGCTCCCGAGAGATGCCCCCAGTGCAAGGTTCCTGCCGAGAAGTTCAACGAGGTTAAGGAAGAGGAGAGAATGTGGGCTGCAGAGCACGTAGTTGGCGTTGCTCAGGGCGCTCCCGAGGAGATCATGGAGGGTCTTCGCGCTAACTTCATGGGCGAGTGCACCGAGGTTGGTATGTATCTCGCTATGGCAAGAGTTGCTCACAGAGAGGGCTATCCCGAGATCGGTCTTTACTGGGAAAAGGCTGCTTGGGAGGAGGCAGAGCACGCTGCAAAGTTTGCTGAGCTTCTCGGTGAGGTCGTTACCGATTCTACCAAGAAGAACCTTGAGCTCCGCGTTGAAGCAGAGAACGGCGCAACTCAGGGCAAGTTCGAGCTCGCTAAGATGGCTAAGCAGCTTAATCTCGACGCTATTCATGACACCGTTCATGAGATGGCTCGCGACGAGGCAAGACACGGCAAGGCTTTCGAGGGTCTGCTTGCTAGATACTTTGGTTGATTGATGGGACGCGGCGCGAGGGGAACTTTTTGAAAAAAGTTCCCCTCGCGCTCCCCTCAAAAACTTTAAATAAAAAATTAGAAGGGAGATTATTATGAACGATAAGATAAAGGCACTGCTTAACGAACAGATCAACAAGGAGCTTTACAGCGCGTATCTTTACGTTGATATTGCCAATCATTACGACGAGCTCGATCTCGACGGATATGCTAATTACTACATGATCCAGGCGCAAGAGGAGCGCGATCACGCCCTTCTGTTCTTAAAATATATGCAGAACAACGGCTGGAAGGTCACGCTTGAGGCGATCGCTAAACCCGACAAGACATACGAGGGTATTCTTGGTCCTCTTGAGGCAGCGGCAGAGCACGAGAGATACGTAACCTCGCTTATCAACGCGATCTACCACGAGTGCTACGAGGCGAGAGATTATCGCACGATGAAGTTCCTTGACTGGTTCGTTGACGAGCAGATGGAGGAAGAGGACAATGCCGACTCGATGATCAACCGCTACAAGCTTTTCGGAAGCGATCCTAAGGGATTGTATGCTCTCGATCAGGAGTATGCGGGCAGAGTTTACAGCGCGCCGAGTCTTGTTCTGTAATTAAAATCGAAACAAACATTTACTTTCCCGTGCGAATAGAATAATTTTTCGGCGGGAACAATCTCTGATATATATGATAACAAGGAGGATTTTCCTATGAAATACGTATGCCCCTGCGGATATGAATATGATCCCGCGATCGGCGATCCCGACAACGGCATCGCTCCCGGAACGGCTTGGGAGGATATTCCCGAGGACTTCGAGTGCCCCGTCTGCGGTCTTGGCAAGGACGCTTTTGAGGTCGAGGAGTAAGATTGATGCAAAGAGCAGACTTTGGTCTGCTCTTTTTTTCTGTTTGGTGTTGCAAACGGTGAGGTTTTATGGTAAAATCAATGTAATAGTTTTATGAACGTGGAGGCAGATATGCTATCTTTTGAATGCGATTACAATACGGGTGCTCACCCGAGGATATTAGAGGCGCTTGTGCGTACGAATATGGAGGCTTGCAAGGGTTATGGAAACGACGTTTACACAGAGCAGGCTCGCGAGAAAATACGCGCGGCGTGCGGCAGAGAGGATGCGGACGTGCGTTTTCTTGTCGGCGGCACGCAGACCAACCGAATCGTGATCGACTCGATGTTAAAGAATTACGAGGGAGTGATAGCCGCGACGACGGGGCACATCAGTGCTCACGAGGCGGGTGCGATCGAGGCTTCGGGACACAAGGTGTTGACCGTACCCGGATATGACGGAAAGCTTCGCGCTGCCGATGCGGAGGCTTTGATAGAGAGCTTTTACGCCGACGGCGCGCACGAGCACATGGTCTTTCCCGGAATGGTCTATATTTCCCATCCGACCGAGTACGGAACGCTTTACACGCTTGAAGAATTGAAGGAGATCTCGGCGCTTTGCCGTCGATATTCTATTCCGTTATTCCTTGACGGCGCGAGACTTGGATACGGACTTATGAGCCGCGAGACCGACGTTAAGCTTACCGATATTGCCGAGCTTTGCGACGTTTTCTATATTGGCGGCACGAAGGTGGGCGCGCTTTGCGGCGAGGCGGTGGTCTTTACGCACAACAATGCGCCGAAGCATTTTTTCACTACCGTGAAGCAAAACGGAGCGCTTTTGGCGAAGGGAAGGCTGTTGGGCATTCAGTTTGACGTGCTTTTTACCGATGGGCTTTATTTTGAGATCAGCAGAAACGCGATCGATCGCGCGGAGGATCTCAAGCAGCTTTTCTGTGAAAAGGGATACAGATTTTTCAAAAATTCGCCGACCAATCAGCAGTTTATCGTTCTTTCGGACGAAAAGATCGCAGAGCTGGAGCCTTTAGTACGCTTTGAGGTTTGGGAGCGCGTTGACGCGGAGCATTGCGCGGTGCGTTTTGCGACGAGCTGGGCGACCACACGGGAAGATATAGAGGCGCTTGGCAAAATACTTTAAATCAAAATTTTTTTAAAAGCAGCGATTTCTCGGCTTTGGAGGTGTTTTTTATGGAATACACGAAGAATTTTACGATATCGGGCTGGAGCTGCAGAGCGTGGAGCAGCCATGGACGGAACCACTCACCTGCCGAGGTGGTTAAGGAGTGGCATGATCTTGGATTGACGCTCATGATAGCGTACAGCGACAGCAAAGATTGGTCAAGGACGCACGCTCTGCTTGACGAGGCGCACAAACATGGAATGAAGCTCATCATTCAGGATTGGGGCGCTAACGTGGACAATCTGATCGTTAACGGCGAGGAGCATTATCGCGAGAGCATGAAAAAGCTTGTTGACGAGTTTGGCTCGCACCCTGCGACCTTTGGCTTTTACGTTACCGATGAGCCTCACGTGGACAATCTGGAGGATACGCTGAAGGCGTGCCGTATCAACAACGAGCTCGCGCCTCATCTGACGGCGTATATAAATCTGCTACCGTGGTTTGATTGGATCGCCGAGAGAATGGGCACAAAGGAGTATGCTCCCTATCTTGATAAGGTGGTCAAGGAGGGAGAGCTCAAACTGCTCTCATACGACTGCTACACACAGATGTATGCAAATAAGGTTGGCTACAACGATTATTTCAACAATCTTCGCGAGCAGAGCCTTGCAAGCAAGAGGAACAACGTGCCGTTTTACAACATCGTGCTTTGCACGGGGCACTACGATTACATGTGTCCGACCAAGGACGATCTTCTCTGGCAGCTCAACACCTCGGTCGCGCACGGCGCGAAGGGTGTTTCGTGGTTTATTATCGATACTCCCGACGGACATAATTACAGAAACGCGCCGATCAATCTGCTCGGCGAGAGAACTTCCGAGTATTACACGCTGGGCGAGGTCAACAGGACATTTAACGAGTATCACGGTAGGGTTTTTGCGGCTCTGACGCTTGACGAATGCTATCACGTTTGCGAGTCCTACGGCGGCGTGCCGCTGTTCAAGCCGTTTGGCTGTGTTGCGAATATCGAATCGAGAGGCAACGTGCCGCTGATCGCGTCGGGCTATCACAACGACGAGGGCGAGAAATTTTTCGCGATATGCAACAACACGACCGATACGACCACCTGCGTATCCTTGACGATCAACGAGGGTGCGGAGATATCGAGGTGCTATTTTGGCAACCGCTTTGGTCGCCCGACATCGCTGACCGACCCCGTTGGAGAGAGAGAGAATAAGGTTGGCAACACAAAGACCTATACTTTCTTTTTGTCTGCAGGACAGATAGCGCTTTTTAAGGAAGAGACCGACAAATAATAGCAGCTATGAACTTCAGGCTCACCGCCGCGTTTTCGCGGTGGTGAGCCTTCTGCGTCGGTAGGGATTTGCAAGTGAGGAGATTATTCGCCCAAGGAGAAGATCTTGCATATATTGATATAAAAACGGAGGGTTTTTGTATCTATGGAGTTTGATTATTTGTACGAGCTTTTTAGCTCTTGTCTTGATGCCGATTACCGCGAGGTCGAGAACGGCGGTAGCTTTGCGATTGTACGCGACGGAGATCTTTTATACTTATTTTTTGAAAAGAGCAACGGGGGAGAGGATTGGAAAAACAATCTCTCCTATCGCGCGGCGGATTGCGACTGCGAGGGCGATTTTTTCTGCCACGAGGGGTTTTTGCGGGTCTGGAAAAGCGTTTTGCCGTATATTGAGAGGTTTATATTGAGCCCTTCGGTCAGACGCATAATTTCCGTTGGATACAGTCACGGTGCGGCGCTTTCTCTCCTTTGTCACAGCTACGTTTATTCGAAGCGGGCGGATATTCGTGGGGAGTGCGAAAGCTATGGGCTCGGCTGCCCGAGAGTTATTTGGGGCAGGGTATCCGATGCGGCGGAGCGCTTTGAGAATTTTTACAGAGTGAGTGTTGCGGGGGATGTCGTGACGGGATTGCCCCCAAGACTGTTTGGTTACCGCCACGTTGGAGAGGCAATAACCGTGGGAAGATCGGGTAAATATTCGCGGGTCGACGCTCACAGGCCCGAAATTTATCTCTTGGAGCTCGAGACGGCGGCAAATGACTTGACAAAAGGGCAAAAATCAACTATAATATAATATGGGTTGATTTGTACCGCGACGGCAGAGTGATTCGGAAATCAACTTAGGAGGTTTGTTTTGAGATTACTACGGGACGATGCATACATATTCAGTGTTGCGAGAGAAGGCTACGGCAGGATAGTGGCGTGCCGAGCGAAGGATTCGTCCGAGGTGATCGGCAAAAGCATATACAAGCATCTTGGAATGCCACACTCGGAGATCGAGTTTTTTCAAAGTGAGCTGAACGCTTACGGAAAAACAAGTATAGCCGCGATGGGACAGGATAAGGCGGTGCTTTTCTTTAAATACTTTGCTTACGACACTTCTCTTTGCTTGGCGGTCGCACTCGATCTGCCGACCGAGTCGGTCTCGGTCATAATGCGAGGCTTTTTCTTTGAAAGCTTTGCGGTCTCGGAGGGATTGAAAGCCGCCGCATCTGCCGAAAGACGCTTTTCGGCGAGGGAAGAGAAGGAAATATACGACTATCTCACGAGCGTGATCGGGCAGATAGAGACCCTGTCGTGCCTGAAGCTTCAAAGAAACGCAGAGCATGTCGGGACGCTACGTACTTGTATGATCTCTGTTGCGGAGTTTGTCGGAGTCAAGATTGAATGTGAGGCAGTCGCTGCCGACGGAGAAGAGCTCTATTTTGAGCGCCCCGAAATATTTGACGGACGATTTTGCGCGGCTTGCTTTTTGACCTTGGCGATGATCGCCCGTGCACATTCGCGCGATCGAAGGCTGAGCTGTGAGATCGTGGGCGGATTCGATTATCTTCGCTTGAAATTTCAGTTTGATGCTTTCGACGACGGTTGGGAAGGTGGCGCTGAGCTGCTTTTAAGGATCGCACACGAAAAGCACGGTATGGATTTCGGATATGAATTCCACGAGGGACTTGTGACGGTCAATTTTTCGCCGTTTTATGCCGACGTGGGATTTGTGGGAGTCAAGCAGGACGACGGCTCCGTCGGAATTGAAGAGCTTGGCGAGCTTTGCTGAGTTTAAGAATAAATCAACTTATTTACGTACAATAATAGAATATTGCCCAGGTGGCAGGAGGACAGCGTGAAAGTTATGTTCATCTAATAGTGAAATATGCTTTTTCACGCACAAATTTCGCCTTGACGGCAAAATTCATAGATTACTATATTTGCCGACTACGGCAGAATGGAGACTTACATGGCAAAATACAGACAGGGAAGAATCAACGATGAATTCCAAAAGGAGATAGCAATGATCTTGCGCGACGTTAAGGACCCAAGAGTCTCGGGAGCGTTTATCAGCGTTACGGGAGCTACGGTCACGCCCGATCTGCGAAACGCAAAGGTCTACTATTCCTCTTTGACGGGAGATAAAAAGGAGATAAAGAAGGGCTTGCAGGCGGCAAACGGTTTTATACGCAGTCAGATCGCTCGCAGAATGAATCTTCGTATCACTCCCGAAATAGCCTTTATTGAAGATGGCTCGATAGAATACGGGGCTAAGATCTCGAAGATACTTGAGGGTATAACCATTACCGATCCCGAAGACGAGGTCGCTGTCGACGGAGAAGAAAACAATGATTGATGAAATGAACCGATTCCGTGCGCTTTCGGCGGATGAGGCGGCAGATATACTCTGCTCGAGCGATGACGTGCTGATACTTTTCCACGTTCATCCCGACGGAGATGCGGCGGGCTCTGCTTTTGCTTTGCGCGCTTTTATCGAGGCTTGCGGCGGGCGAGCTTGGTGCGTTTGCGCTGACGAGCTACCCGATAGACTGGCATTTATTTGCGAGGGCGTGCAGACGAGCGTTTTGCCGTCGTCGATACCTGACGGATTTGAGCCGACTCTTATCGTTACGGTCGATACGGCGTCTCCATCCCAGCTCGGCGAGCTTTACGAGGTCTACAAGGATAAGATCGCGTTGATGATAGATCATCACGGAAAGGGCACGGCATACGCGGACAATTACGTTCGTCCCGAGGCGTCGGCTTGCGGCGAGGTCTTGTACGAGGTATTGGCAGCGGTTATGGAGAAGCGTGGTTTTTGTGAGCTCCCGCGCAGAGTCAAGGACCTGATATATACCGCTATAAGCTCGGATACGGGGTGCTTCAGATACAGTAACGTGTCCCCGAGCACTCACGCTCTGGCGGCGAAGCTTATTGAAAGCGGCGCTCGGTCTGCCGAGATCAATCACAGGCTTTTCGGCATCAAGACCTTAAAGCAGATGCAGGTAGAGCACGCAGGCTTTGAGCGAATGAACTTTTATTGCGACGGTCGCTTGGCCGTGATAACCTTTCCTTACGATCTGAAAAAGCAATACGGTGCAGAGGATGAGCATCTTGAGACGCTTATCGACGTTGCGAGATGCGTTAAGGGAGTTGAGGTCGCCGCGGTGATCAAGCAACCCACGGCAGAGAACCGATTCCGCGTTTCGATGCGATCGTCCTGCGATTTTGACGTGTCCGAAATATGCGCGCTTTACGGTGGCGGCGGTCATATTCGTGCGGCGGGCTGCACGGTCAGCGCAGACTCGATACTTTCCGCGGAGATGACGGTCGTAGTCGCGGTAGAGCACAGATTTTCCGAAGGATAAAAAATAGGATAAAGCAAAAAAACGCTTACGGCAGCGCCGTAAGCGTTTTTTGTATCATTATTTCTATTAAGCGGTTTCGGTTTCTGTGGACGCGTCCTCGGTGGTATCCTCGGTAGTATCCTCGGTAGTATCCTCGGTTACTTCGGTAGTGCCGTCGGTAGTATCCTCGGTCACCTCGGTAGTGCCGTCGGTGGTGTCCTCGGTCGCCTCGGTAGTGCCGTCGGTGGTGTCCTCGGTCGCCTCGGTAGTGCCGTCGGTAGTGTCCTCGGTCACCTCGGTCGTGTCATCGGAGGTGTCCTCGGTTGCTTCGGTCGTGTCATCGGAGGTGTCCTCGGTTGCTTCGGTTGTGCCCTCGGCGGAGCTTTCGGTGGTATCCTCACCCGGTCCAACCGTAACGTCTTCGGTGGTCTCCTCTTCTTCCTCAAGGTCGATCATCGCTTCGACGTATTTAGCAGCATAAGAGCCCTCGGGAGCTACGATATAGTCTTTGTTTATTCCTGCAAAAGCAAATTTGCCGATAGAGGTCAGCGCTTCGTTGAGAACGAGCGCGCCCTCTGCGTTAAGGCCTGCACAGTTGTAGAACGCGAGGTCGCCGATAGTTTTGAGGGTGGAGGGAGTCTCCATGGAAGTTATAGCGGAACATCCGTTGAATGCGAAGAATCCGATAGAGGTAAGGCCCTCGGGAAGAGAGATTTCGGTGAGAGCCGAGCAATCGTTGAACGCATAGTCTCCGATAGAGGTAAGCTGGCTGCCTTCCTCAAAAATGATGGTCTTAAGGCTGGTGCACTCACTGAACGCGCCGTTGCCGATAGAGGTTACAGACGCGGGAATAACTATCGTTTCAAGTCCGGTGCATCTTGCGAAAGCCCAATCTCCGATATATGTGACTGTGTTGGGAATAACTATTGAGGTTATAGAGGTGCAGGAGAGGAACGCCTCATCTCCTATGCCGACAACGGTACGCTCATCGATCGTGGCGTTAGATACCTTTTCGGGTATTTCGACCTCGTGAGCCTTGTACAGACCCGCATAGTCGGTAATGATCGCGGTGTCACCGACACTGTCTTCAAAAGTGAGCGTTCCCGTAGTTATTTTACAGGTATAGTCGGGAGCTATATATTCATCAAGAGAAGTGTTGTCTCCGCCCGAATTCGAGCAAGCGATCAGCGAAAGTGCCAACAACGCCGCAAGGACTATCAGAGCTATTTTTTTCATATCAGACCTCCGAGAGATTATAGTTACAAATTTATACATATAAAATTATACCGCAATTCAATGAAATTGTCAATAGGTTTATCGGCGGTTTGAAGATAACTTTTGTAAACATTTTAACAAATTTTGTGAACAATCGCGAAAAGTGAGGGCTTTTTAGGGAAGATCGGGTATTTTTTGCAATATTTTATTGTAATTTTACGGCAAATGTGGTATACTTGATTTAATGATCAGCTTTATTTTTAAAAGCTGTACCGAGGACTATTTTCACGGGTCTTGATATTGCCGCCGTGTGCGGCGGAACGGAGATTGTTATGTTATCATCGATATTTAGTGCGGGAATATTCGGAATTGACGGATATATCGTCACCGTGGAGGCTGACGCGCAGCCGAGACTTCCTAATTTCGAGCTCGTTGGACTGCCCGATATGGCGGTCAAGGAGGCAAAGGAGAGAGTCAGGACGGCGTGCATCAACAGCGGGTTCAGATTTCCCGAAATGTCGTTTATGCTCAATCTCGCGCCCGCTGACCGAAAAAAAGAGGGCTCGGCTTACGACGTGGCGATATTGCTCGGCATTATGAAGTGTGCGGGAATCGTGAGATCGGACATTGACGTATCCGACAAATGCTTCGTGGGCGAGCTTTCGCTTTCGGGCGCTCTGCGATCGATCCGCGGCGTGCTTTCGATGTGCGTGGCGGCGAGAGACGCGGGATTTCGCGAGTTTTTCGTGCCTGCCGACAACGCGGGCGAGGCTGCGGCGGTAGAGGGAATAACCGTATACGCGGTCAAGGATATGAGACAGCTTGTGGCTCACCTCAACGGAACCGAGCCGATCACTCCCGAGGTCTATGACCGCGGAGGATTTTGCGATGCGGCGAATACTTACGGAATAGATTTTTCGGACGTTAAGGGTCAGGCGCAGGCGAAGCGTGCGATGGAGATCGCCGCTACGGGCGGACACAATATTCTGCTCATCGGACCTCCCGGAACGGGCAAATCGATGCTGGCGAAGCGTCTGCCGACTATTCTGCCTCCGCTTTCCTTTGCCGAGGCTATTGAGACCACGAAGGTGCACTCGGTCGCGGGCACTCTGCCCGACGGCGTGTCGCTTTTATCGGTTCGTCCCTTCCGTTCACCGCACCACACGATGAGCGCGGTCAGCCTTGTGGGCGGCGGTATAAATCCTATGCCGGGAGAGGTGTCTCTTGCCGACAACGGAGTTTTGTTCCTTGACGAGCTTCCCGAGTTTCCAAAGCAGGTGACCGACGCGCTCCGTCAGCCGCTTGAGGATCGCAAGGTGACCATCACCAGAGCGAACGGCCGCGTGACCTTCCCGTGCAATTTTATGCTCGTGGGCGCGATGAACCCCTGCCGATGCGGATATTTCGGTCATCCGACCAGAAAGTGCACCTGCAAGAGCGCTGACGTGAAAAGATACATATCGCGCATAAGCGGTCCTATGCTTGACCGAATAGACATACAGATAGAGCTTCCTTCTCTGAGCTACGACGAGCTTTCGAGCAACACCGGTGTCGGTGAGAGCAGTGCGACGGTCAGAGCGAGAGTTATCGAGGCGCGCAAATTTGCACAGCAGAGAATGGGAGAGGACGGATATCTCAACAACGCCTCTCTTGATTCGCGCGGGATCAGAAAATACTGTCAGGCAGACGAGGATGCGATGGAATTGCTCCACTCGGCGTACGATTCTATGGGCCTTTCCGCGCGCGGATACGACCGCATTATGAGGGTTGCGAGGACTATTGCCGATCTTGACAAGAGTGATATGATCCGTGCAGAGCATATTGCCGAGGCGATACAGTTCAGAAGCCTTGACAGAAAATATTGGGGAACCGACGACGAGTAAGGGTCGGTAAAAAGATTTCAGAGAAAAGAGGACTTTCCCGTGACAGAGCTTTTATGCAGACTGTTCGTTAAGGACGGAGAAAATATAAAATCCCCTGCGGTGAGACGAGCGTACGGAACGCTTGCAAGCGTTGTGGGTATAATCGTAAATATAGTTTTGGCGGTGGGCAAGATCGCGGTCGGTATTTTATTCGGAGCGATATCCTTGGCGGGTGACGGTATTAACAATCTGTCGGACGCGGGCTCGCAGATCATTTCGCTGATAAGCTTTAAAATGGCGGCAAAGCCTGCCGACAGAGGCCACCCGTTCGGTCACGCACGCATTGAGTACGTGGCAAGTATGATAGTTTCGTTTTTCATTATGCTTGTGGGCTGGAATCTGCTGCGCGAGTCTTTGGATAAGATATTTGATGACAGCCAGGAAACGAGCTTTTCTTGGTTGATGATCGCCGTTTTGGCGGTGTCGATACTTTTTAAGCTCTGGCTCGTGCTTTTCAATCGAAGGATCGCGAAGAAGATCGACTCCGCGGTAATGAGAGCGACGGCGGCGGACAGTCTTTCTGACGCGGGCGCGAGCACGGCGGTGCTTATCGCTATGCTTATCTTCAAATTTACGGGCGTTGACATAGACGGATACATGGGCGTTGCGGTTGCGGTTGTCATTTTTATCGCGGGCATCAAGATACTCAACGACACAAAAAATTCTATTCTCGGAGAGGCACCGTCCGACGAGGTGGTTGAGGGAATAAAAGCGATAGTTGCCGAATTTCCCGATGCGCTCGGTATTCACGACATGGTCGTGCACAGCTACGGTCCCGGTCGCTTTGTGGCAAATCTGCACGTTGAGGTTGACGGCTCGAAGGATATTTTTGAGTCTCACGATATGATCGATCTTATTGAGAAAAGATTGAACGCCGAGCTTGGAATACAGTCGAACATTCACATGGACCCCATCGTTGTTGACGATGAGGAGATCAATAATATGAGAGCCTTCGTTATGGATCGCGTTAAGATCGTAGACGAAAGGCTTGAGATACATGATTTCCGATTTGTTCGAGGAAAAAGTCACACCAATCTGCTTTTTGACATCAGCGTACCGTTTGAGGTCAAGCTGACCGATGACGAGATAAAGGCTGCTGTCCAAGGTAAGATAGCAGAAGAAAAGCCCGATCATTTTATCGTCGTTAACGTGGATAGGTGCTGATAAAAGACCCCCGACAGACTGAAAATGCAGTCTGTCGGGGGTCTTGCTTGAGTTGTTTACGGTATGAATGATCTAGCGCAAGGATCAGGCGGAGATCGACGGTGGAATTATTGAATTTCGCCGTTTACGACGATGTTTTTTGCGACGGTATTCCTCACGAGATCCTTGTCAAATCTGCTCTCGCGGCATTTGATCTGCAGGTTTTCAAGAGTGAAATTTTGCGCAGAGGTTCTGCCTTCGGTGACGGTTACGTCGTAGAAAACGTCACAGCTGCAGGAGCAATCCTTGACGGTTACGTCATTGACCTTCGATGAAAGGCCGTTGTCGCTTTGATCGCCGAAAAGATTTAGATTTATAAAGCTTCTTGCGCTATCACAGCCGATATTTTCTATGCGTATAAATTCATAGTGCTGTGCGGTGTCGTTGCGGAGCTTGAACCAAAGCAGATATATCGTTTCGTCTACGTGACAGTTGCGGACGATGACGTTTTTGTTGTGGATAGACTCCGAGCCGCATGTCAGAACACCGTGACAGAAGCCGTAGTGACAGTCCTCAACCAAAACGCGCTGATTTTCACCGTTTTCGGAAAGCTTTTCGGCATTTACACCCTTGCCTCCCTTAAGCACCACCGAATCGTCGTTAACGTTGAAATAGCAATTCTTGATCAGCACGTCGTGACAGACATCTACGTCTATAGCGTCCGAGCTTGGCGCTCTGACAGGGAAGTGCGGTGCCAGGATATTGCAATTCAGATATTTTACATGGTCACACTTGTAGATATGCGTTGACCAAAAATGAGAATTCTGAAAGGTAGTTTCGGCGATGGTTACGTTGCTTGAATTGGAAACAAAGAGCAACCGAGGACGTTGCTCGTCGAGATTTGAAAGGTTTTTGTTCCACTCCCAGCGAAGCCAGAATGCCCGCCATGCTTTAAATCCATTGCCGTCTATCACTCCCCTTCCGCACAGAGTGAAGCCGTCGTTACGGTCGGCATTGACGAGGGCGGGAAAATATAACCGACATTGACCCTCAATCCTCGTCCAACAAAGAGGATAATCACAGATGTCGTCGCTACCCATAAGTATGGCATCCTTTTCGAGATAGAGGTTTACACCTGACTTGAAAAAGAGTGCGCCTGACATAAATCTGCCCTTTGGAATGATAATAACGCCGCCGCCGTTTGCGTGTGCGGTATCGATAGCCGATTGAATCTCTTTTGTGTATATATTTCCGTCGTTTTTGGCGCCGAAATCGGTTATTTTATAAGGTTTTCCAAGCTCCGAAAGGTTGGGGATACGGGTATTGTAAAACCAATCGTCGATAGGCGTTGTGCCGTCGGGAAAGAATTCTTTTGTCATATTTTTGTCCTTTCTTCCGCTATTGTCGGAAAGAGGCTCTTGTTGATATCATAGTCTTGCGAAAGCATACGAGTTATAATAACATTATAAAGGAGTTTGGTTTTTTTGTCAATGCCCTTCAGCTGTTTTTTGCAAGATCGTCGGGGTGGTGTTTGATTGAATATTTGAATTCGAGACGAAGAATTCTTGCAAAACACAAAGGTCGGCGCGGGAAATTGTGCCGAAAATTGAAAGTTTACAATTTGTTAATTGCAAATTTTGATATTTGGTGATAAAATGTATAAATATACTTGTTTTGCGTGATCCCCTTGAGGATCTGTGCAAAAATTACTTGCGAATTTGCGCCGCACGCGGCGGAAAGGAGATATGAATGCAGCTTAATTCTAAAAAATATAAAAGCGACCACGACGAGACAGTTGAAAAAGAATTTCAGGCG
The DNA here is from genome assembly GCA_017536475.1 of Clostridia bacterium. Classification (GTDB taxonomy): domain Bacteria; phylum Bacillota; class Clostridia; order Oscillospirales; family CAG-272; genus SVTX01. Next base: position 18,936 of record JAFXHH010000002.1, on the reverse strand, counting down.
ATGCTCGACGATGCGCGGTCGGCTTACGTTATACCCAAGGGCTCGTTTGATAAATACAGAGTCAAGCGCGGTCTGCGAGAGCTTGACGGCTCGGGTGTAGTCGCAGGCGTTACGAGAGTTGGTAACGCGCACGGTTACGTTATGAACGAGGGAGAGAAGTGCGCGGTCGAGGGAAGCCTTGAATACCGCGGATACAAGATCACCTCTCTTGTAAATAATTTCGTAAAAGAGGGCAGATTCGGCTTTGAGGAATGTGCTTATCTGCTTTTCTTCGGACATCTGCCCAACGAGCAGGAGCTTGCGGAATTTAACGATATTCTTGCGGCATACCGCCGTCTGCCCCCGAGATTTACCGAGGATATAATTATGAAGGCGCCCTCTGCTTCGATAATGAATAAGATGGCGAGCGCGGTGCTTTCTCTCTACGCTTACGATGACAATCCCGACGATACGGGACTTGAAAATATGCTTCATCAGAGCATGGAGCTGCTTGCTCGACTGCCCGTTATCGCGGCGCAGTCCTACGCGGTCTATCAGAACGCATTTTTCGACAAGAGCCTCAATCTCCACAACCCCAAGGACGAGCTTTCTACTGCGGAGAACTTTTTGAGAGTTTTGCGCTCGGACAAGAGCTACACCGAGGAGGAGGCAAGGCTGCTTGACCTTTGTCTCGTCGTTCATGCCGAGCACGGAGGTGGTAACTGCTCGACCTTTACCTGCCGTGTGCTTTCAAGCTCGGGATCGGATACCTATTCCGCGATCAGCGCGGCGATAGGTGCGCTCAAGGGACCCCGTCACGGCGGCGCGAACCTCAAGGTTCAGGAGATGTTCGACTGCATCAAGGCGAACGTAAAGGATATAAACAACGAGGACGAGGTCGCGTCCTTCTTGCTTAAGATACTTAACGGTGAGGCTAACGACGGCTCGGGTCTTATTTACGGTATGGGTCACGCGATCTATACCAAGTCCGACCCCCGTGCAGTTATGCTCAAGACATACGCCAAGAAGCTGGCTTACGACAAGGGCTACGGTGAGGATTTCGAGCTTCTTGAGAAGATCGAGACCATCACTCCCTCGCTTTTCAGAGCATATAAGGGAGTTGACAAGGATATGTGTGCGAACGTCGACCTTTATTCAGGTCTCGTTTACCGCATGCTTGGTATTCCCACCGAGATGTACACGCCCCTATTCGCGATCGCGAGAGTTGCGGGCTGGTGCGCTCACCGTATGGAAGAATACTGCACCTCGAACAAGATCATCCGTCCTGCCTACAAGTGTATCTCCAAGACCAGAGATTACGTTGCGATGGACGAAAGATGTTGATGGCATAAATAAATTTCCGCTTTTGCGGAGAAAAGGCTGCTTTACTTTGGGTAGAGCAGTCTTTTTTGTTGACTTTTGCGGTTTGGGGCTAAATCCTTGCCCGTTTGCATATATCTGTTTTAGGATGGCACAAGGGAGGGATACGGTTACGAATACTTATAAAAAAATCGGATATGGGAGTGCTCGGGGATTAAGCGACGCAGAGGTTGCGCGCTCGCGCGCAGAGCACGGAGATAATTCCTTGTCGAGAGGAAAAAGAAAGAGCTTTTTGCGGCAGTTTGTTTCCAATCTCGGAGATCCCGTGATAAAGATACTGATAGGTGCGCTTATTATCAACGTTATATTTACGTTTAGAAACGCCGATTGGTTTGAGACGGCGGGGATCGCGATCTCGGTGCTTTTGGCGACCTTGATCTCAACGGCGTCAGAATACGGCTCGGCAGCGGCTTTTGAGAGGCTTGATGCCGAGTGCGGCAAGCAGAGGTGCAGAGTCAGGCGAAACGGAGTGGTCTGCGAGGTCGATATTCGCGAGGTCGTCGTCGGGGATATTGCTCTCGTTGGGGCTGGGGAACAGATATCAGCCGATGGGGCGCTTATCTCGGGTGCGATCGCTTGCGATCAGTCGGCGATGACGGGCGAGAGCAAGGAGGCTTACAAGTCGCCGAGAAGAATGGGGCAGGGCGAGGATATGACGCCCTCTTCGTCTTACTACTGCTTGCGCGGCTGCACGGTGCTTTCGGGCGAGGGTGAGATCGAGGTCGCCTCTGTGGGAGATAAGACCTTTCTTGGCGGGATCTCGCGAGAGATTCAGACCGAGACCAGAGAAAGTCCGCTGAAAATACGGCTGGGAAAGCTTGCAAAGCAGATAAGCGCCGTCGGGTACGTCGCGGCGGTGCTCGTTGCGCTGGTCTATCTTTTCAATACGTTTTTCGTGGACAGCGCTTTTGACGTAGCGGTGATCAAATACAAGCTGACAAGCTTTGATTTTTTGTTTGCAAATCTTTTTCACGCGCTGACGCTTGGATTGACGGTCATAGTGGTTGCAGTCCCCGAAGGGCTTCCGATGATGATCGCGGTGGTATTATCGTCAAATATCAAGAAAATGGTAAAGGATAACGTGCTCGTGCGAAAGCCCGTCGGGATAGAGTCGGCGGGGAGTATGAATATTCTTTTTACCGATAAGACGGGCACCTTGACCGAGGGGAAGCTATCGGTCGGGCAGATATTTCTCGGCGACGGCAGAGAGATAGACGGCATTGGTAGGCTTGCGAAAACGGCGGTATACGGTGATTTTTTGCTTTCGGCGGTCGGCAACACGACGAGTGCGGCGGGGCTTTCGCACGGAAAACGGACTGCGGTGGGGGGTAATTCGACCGATAGGGCTATTATGAATTTCGTTATCGGCAGGGAAAAGAAGCTTCCCGAATTCGAGGCGGTCAAAAACATTCCCTTTGACAGCGAAAAGAAATTTTCGGCGGCGCTTGTGACGCAGGGCAAGAGAAGACGGCTTTTCGTCAAGGGAGCGCCCGAGCGATTGATGCCTTACGTGCGCTCATGTGTCGGAGAAAATGGGGAGAGAATGCCTTTTTCATGCTCTCGCTTTCAGCAGCTTTGCAGTACGTTGACGAGCTCGGGCAAGCGAGTTTTGATGATAGCCGAATGCGAGTCGGACTATATGGGGGCGAGGTTTGAGAGGGGCGAATTTGGTGATCTGCGGCTCTTGTGTCTTATTACGCTTGAGGACAGAATAAGGCGCGAGGCGGCGAGGTCGGTCACTTCTCTGCGGGGCGCGGGGATACACGTGGTGATGATCACGGGAGATAACAAGGACACGGCGAGATATATCGCATCAAAATGCGGGATCCTTGGCGGTGGCGTTGACGTAGTTCTTTCGGGCGGCGAGCTTGCTCATCTTTCGGACTCGCAGCTAAAGGAGCTTTTGCCGCGGCTTGCAGTGGTCGCCCGCGCGCTTCCCGCCGACAAGAGCAGGCTTGTCAGGATCTCGCAGGAGCTTGAGCTCGTTACGGGTATGACGGGCGACGGAGTCAACGACGCGCCCGCACTCAAGCGCGCCGACGTGGGCTTTGCCATGGGAAGCGGCACGCAGGTCGCGAAGGATGCGGGTGACGTTATCATACTTGACAACGATCTTGCGAGTATCGTCAAGGCGGTGCTTTACGGACGCAATATTTTCAAGAGTATTCGCAAATTTATAACCTTGCAGCTTATGATGAATTTCTGCGCGGTGGGAGTTTCGATGATATGTCCTTTTTTGGGATATGAAGCGCCCGTGACCGTGGTGCAGATGCTTTGGATAAACATAATTATGGACACGCTCGGCGGCCTTGCGTTTGCAGGCGAGCCCGCGCTCGAGTCGTGTATGGAGGAAAAGCCCAAGAGGAGAGATGAGCCGATTTTGAACGGATATATGATCTATCAGATCGTTTTCGGCGGTGGCTTTACCGTGGCGCTGTGTATCGCATTTTTAAAGGTACCCGAGATCCTTTCTCGCTTCAGAGTGTCGGGGGATAATATCTATCTTCTGACTGCATTTTTTGCGCTCTTTATTTTTGCTTCGGTATTCAACTGCTTCTGCGCGCGCACCGATCGGATAAAATTGCTGGCAAATATCACGAAAAACCGAGCCTTTATTGGTATTATGGCGGCGGTGCTGATCATTCAGATACTGTTCGTTTATCTTGGAGGTGCGGTGTTGAGAACGGCGCCCTTGCTCGCGCAGGAGCTTATGACGACCTTTTTGCTCGCGTTGCTCGTTTTTCCCGCGGATCTTCTGAGAAAGCTGCTTTGGAGGGCGATCTTTGGCAAGAAAGGGTATTGATCTTGGCAAAAAATTAAGGTTTTTGTCGAATGTTATTGACAATTTGATATTTGAATGGTATAATTGATCTATCATCAAAAAGGAGGTTTTTCGTATGGAAAACAGAATTTTATTTGGCGTTATGACTATCATTTTCAACTCGATCGGCGTTCCTTGCTTTATGGCAGGAAAGGTTAAGACGGGCGTTTGGCGTATCGTTCTCGGTGTTGTTACCTGCGGAATTATCGGTTTTATCAACGAGATCATGGGTATCATTATGGGTATCAAGATCCTCTGCATGTCCGACGAAGAGTTCGCTGCTAAGAAGGACGAGATGTTTATGGGCGTTCCTTGCGGCAAGACCGTTGCTCCCGCTGCACCTGAGGCTGAAAAGACCGAGGAAAGCGCAGAATAATTTTTTAATGATATGATAAAAACCGAGGCATTGCCTCGGTTTTTTGTGTTGCGGACTTGACAAATCTCCGTTATTTTGTTAAAATATAAAATGTAGAGTTTTATGCTTACGCGAAAGGGGCAGAATATGACAAACAGAGAAAGATTTATTTCAATCTATAAGGAAAAGATCAAAAGAGACGGTGCAGACCGACTGCTTGAATATCTTTGCTCCGAGGGCAGTGACTTTTTTACCGCGCCCGCATCGACGCGCTTTCACGGAAATTACGAGGGCGGATTGGTTGAGCACACGCTCAACGTCTACGACTGCCTTTGCGATATTCTCTCGCGTCCGAGGATCAAGGAAGCTTACGGCATAGAGTACAACGAGGAGAGCATTGCTATCGCGGCTCTGCTTCACGATATCTGCAAGGTGAATTTTTACAAGGTCAGCTTCAGAAACGTCAAAAACCCCGAGGGCAAGTGGGAATCTGTGCCTTACTACACCATAGAGGACAATCTGCCCTACGGCCACGGAGAAAAGTCGGTATATATCGCATCGGGATATATGAGACTGACTCGCGACGAGGCGTTTGCGATCCGCTATCACATGGGATTCTCGGGCAACGAGGACCCCGGAAACGTCGGAAAGGCGCTTGAGATGTTCCCCTTGGCGTTTTTCCTCAACTGTGCCGACACTGAGGCAGCTTACTTCATCGAGGGCTCGAACAAATAAGGCTTGGAGGATTCTCGGCGATGTGCCGAGGCTTGTAAAATATGATAAACGAAAGAGAATTGATACGTGAGGCCCTAGAGGCGAGAAAATGTTCTCATTCGCCCTATTCGCATTTCGCGGTGGGTGCGGCGCTGCTTTGCTCGGACGGTCAGATCGTTCGCGGAGCAAACGTGGAAAACGCCTCGTTTGGCGGAACTATTTGCGCTGAAAGATCTGCGTTTTTAGCCGCGATCAGTATGGGTAAGCGCGATTTTGAGGCGGTTGCTATCGTGGGAGCGCCACATGGCGACGAGATCGGGGAGATATGTGCTCCCTGCGGAATTTGCCGACAATTTATGTCCGAATTTTGCGGCGCGGACTTCAAGATCGTTCTTTTTGACGGAGAAAAGCCCGTTATGAGAACACTTGGAGAGCTTTTGCCCGATACGTTCGTGTTAAAGGGTGACGACTGATGAACAATGCTTCAGATAACAAAAAACGCGCGGTCGGAACTTGCGAGACCTGCGAGTTTTACGACTACGACGAGGAATGGGACGAATATATCTGCTCTATCTCGCTTGACGAGGACGAAATGATAGATTTTCTCGGCAGAAACACGGGACGATGTCCCTATTATCGCTTTTATGATGAGTATAAGAGCGTACAGAAACAAAATTGATAAAGGCAAAGGATTTTAAAATGTCGGAAAACAAAAAGATAAAGCACGATACGTTTCAGATAGTGATGTGTATCGTGGTGGCGTGCGTTCTGCTCGTTATATCATTCTATTTATATTGCGAAAGGATACCCGAATTCGTTCAAAAGCTGACCGACGAGGGAAAATACACAAATCTTAAATGGCTCCTTGATCACGCAGCCGCAATTTTTCCCGTTCCGCTGGTCGCGTTAGTCATTGCGGTGTTTTATTCGAACAGGGAAAAATACGAGCTCGTGCACAGCCGCAAGGAGCAGGTCTTTATTGCTTGTGTGGTCGCGGCGTTCACTTACACGGCTATGCTCGGATACGTTCTTCTCAAAAAGGGAGAGGTGTCGGCAGAGGAGGTCGAGGAGGTAGAGACGCTTTGGGATATCGGTGCGGAGTGGTTCTTTGCACAGATAATTCCTTTTTGTGTGCTTATTGCTTATCACTCGGTTCGCGTCGGAAGCGAGGAGAAGGAGCTCCAGGAGAACGGTGACGAGAAAAAGCGTGTGGGAAATTAAGATGAAGAAATTTTTAATGATTTGCCTGGCTATTTGTCTTGCTTTCGCGTGCGTCGGTTGTATTCAGGCGCCCGTTGAGGAGAGCGAATGGGAGGGCAAGGAGGAATTTACCGCCGCCGACGGCATGAGCGAGCAGGTGGCGAATATTGCTTTAAAGCACGAGGAATATAAGGACAAGGTCGGCTCTGCGTTTGGTCTCAACGAGGTCACCGACGCGGCCTGCTTTGAGATCGAGTCGGTTGGAGAAAATGAGGTCAAGATAACCTCGTATATCGGCGAGGAGAGCATTGTTGTTATTCCCGAGGAGATCGGCGGTGCTGCCGTGGTTGCTCTCGGAGAGGCTGCTTTTGCCAACGCTACCGTTCGCGCGGTCTACGTGCCCGACAGCGTCAGATCAATAGAAAAGGGTGCTTTTGCAGGCGCATCGGCGTTGGTCACGCTTCGCGTTCCTTTCATTGGCGACGGTGGGGAGAATAGTCATTTCGGCTATATTTTCGGGGCTGACAGCTACGAATACCACGCGGTCAAGGTGCCTGCAACGCTTGAGGTCGTTATAGTAGGCGCGGCGGAGTCTGTTGCGGAGAATGCTTTTGCAAGCTGCAAGTCGCTTTGTGCGGTCGTGCTCCCGAACACCGTTAGATCTATTGGAAAATTTGCTTTTTACGAGTGCTTCGGCCTCGTTTATGCCGATCTTGGCGGCTCGGTCGCAGAGGTCGGGAATTATGCGTTCGGATATTGTTCGTCGCTCTTTTCGCTCTCGCTTGTGGGTGCGGAGAGAATTGGATTCGGCGCGCTTTACGGTGGCAAGTCGCTATACTCGCTGACCTTGTCGGTCGTTGGAGAAAGTGCCGAGAGCAACCGATTCCTTGGCTATATTTTCGGTGCGGAGAGCGCTGATTACAACGATGATTTTGTTCCCGTGAGTCTGCGCGAGCTATCCTTGGTAGATTGTGACGAGATCCCCGACAGAGCGTTTGCAAGCTGCGCTTATATTGCGAAATTTGCGCTTGGAGAGGGAATAGAGAGCGTTGGCGTACGAGCTTTTTACGGCTGTCGCTCGCTGAAGTCGATCGATATGCCCGAGTCGCTTACTATGATCGGTGACGACGCGTTTTTCGGATGTGACAATCTTGAGGCTGTTGATTTCGGAGCAGGTGTTGAGAGTATCGGTATGCAGGCGTTTTACGGATGCAGGTCGCTTAAGTCGGTCGCGATGCCCGACAAGGTGAGAGAGATCGGAAGCTCAACCTTTGCGCTTTGCGAGTCGCTCGCTTCGGTCGAATTGAACAACGTAAAGGTTGTCGGCAAGGATGCCTTCAAGGGCTGTGATTCGCTTACTCCCGTTGATTGCGACGGAATTGAGGTCGCGGACGGAAACTCTGCTTTGGTTGCAAAGCCTGAAGTTAATACAGAAAAATAAAACTCAAACAAAAACCACGACCGTGACGGCCGTGGTTTTTTATTAGGGTTGCGCCTGTTTTTTGTGCTCGGCGCGGTATTCTGTCGGGGTCATTCCCGAGAGCTTTTTGAAAAGGCGGGTAAAGTAGTGGATGCTATCAAAGTGCAGATCCTCGGCGATTTTTGTGAAGCTGTCGTTTGACTCGGCGATCATTTTCTTCGCCTTGCCGATCTTCTTTTCGTTGATATATTCGACAAGCGTTTTGCCGGTTGCCGCCTTGAACTCCTTACAGAGCGTTGAACGGTTGGTCTTGAACAAAAACGCCAGCTCCTCTATCGTGATCCTTTCGCGGTAGTTGAGATCTACGTATTCCACCAGCTCGCTTTGACTGAGTGGCGGTCTTAGGTTTTCTTCGATATTTTCGTTGTAATAATACTCGCGGACCAGCTTAAGAAGAAAATACTCAAGCAGTATTTTGAGCATCTGCTCGGCTCCGTAGCTCTGCTTTTTCTTTTTTTTCATATTGTGCGTCGGGATGTTGAAGGGAGGGGCAAACACGTTGCGCGCCTCCTTTACAATCTCGGCAAGCTTTTTGATAGCCGATTCGTTAAGCGTTATCGGTGTATTTGCCAGGACCTCGAGCGCATTTGTGTCGCATTCGAAGCCGATTATGATGACGGTTGGGTTGGTCTCGTCGCTGCAACGGAGCGAGTGAGAGTCATTGGGGCGGTGAATGATGAGCTGATCCTTCGACAGCTTTCCCGTGTAGCTCTCGGAGATGATCTGCAGCTTTCCCGTGTTGACAAAAACCAGCTCGTAGAACGGATGCCTTTCGTCAGCCGTTGTAAAGTTCTTGTCAAATTCGAAAAAGTGAATGTTCACGATGCCCGTTATGTTAAGGTTCGTTTGAAGTCTTTTTATGATATATTCCATATTTTTATTATAGCAGATGTCGCGGTTTTGTCAATAGCATTATCTAATTTAGTAAAAAAATTTACGAAAGTTCAAAATATATTGAAGATAATGCAAATACAAAAGGTGCGAAAAAATGTATAATGAAAATGAAAATAATTTTATAAAAAAGGAGAATAACCATGAACAGAGTATGCATACCCGATTGGGAATATAAGGAAAGAATCCAGAAGGCAGCCAAGATGCTCCGCGATCGCGGACTTGACGTTATGATCGTAGCTTCCACCGAGAGTGACTACGCTAACGCAAGATATTTCTCGGGCTTCTGGCCTCTCTTTGAAAGAGCGGGCGTTGCTATCAGTGCAAGCGGTGACGCGGCGCTTCTCGTTGGTCCCGAGTCCGCAGTTTTCGGAAAGGACTTCGGTAAGATCGACAAGGTATTCGTTCTTCGCGAATTCCGTGAGTCCGCAGACCCCTCCTATCCCGAGCTTCAGGCAAGCACCTTTAACGATGTGTTCAAGGCTATCGGCGTTACCGGTGAGCATATCAAGATCGGTCTTGGAAGCTACGTTGAGTGCACTCTCCCCATTTACGAGGGACTTAAGGACGCTTATCCCAAGGCTGAGATAGTGAAGTGCAACGATATTATGGTATCTCTCCGTCAGATAAAGAGCGCTAACGAGCTTGCTTGTATCCGCGAGGGCTTCCGCATTATCGAGCTTGCTACTGACGAGGTTATCAGATCCCTCAAGCCCGGTGTTACCGAGCTTCAGATGGTTGGCGTTGCTCAGAGAGTTATTTATGAAAACGGCGCAGAGTACGAGGGTCTTCCTATGTACGTATTCAGTGAGGAGAGCACTCGTCACGCTATCAGCCGTTCGCGTTACAGAGAGATCAAGAAGGGCGATATCGTCCAGCTCAACCTCTCCGCGAAGATAGACGGCTATTCTCCCAGTATCGGACTTCCCGTTATTATGGGCAAGCTTGAGGGCGAGCGCCGTGAGCTTGTTGAGTTCTGCCGTCAGATGCACGAGTGGACCGGCGAAAATCTCAAGGCCGGCGTTATGGCGAGTGACGTTGCAAAGGCATTCCTTCAGAAGTACAAGGATGCGGGATATGAGAAGAACTACGTTTACGGTCCTTGCCACGGAACAGGTATGATCGAGGTTGAGGCCCCCTGGATGGAGACCAGCACCGACTATCTGCTCGAGGAGAATATGACCTTCCAGATCGATACCTTTATCTCCGGACCTACCTTCGGTTGCCGTTGGGAAAAGGGCGTTGCCATCAAGAAGGACGGCATCGAGAGCTATACCGATTACCTCAAGAAGGGCATTATAGAATTGGAGTTCTGATATGGAAGTCTGCGGAAAGAAAAATTGGATCATCCCCGATTGCGAGCTTCCTCCCGAGGGTGAGGGCGAGCTTAAGGGCCACGAGAGCGTGATCGTTGTTAACGACACCGACAAGACCTCGCACATCAAGGTAAAGCTGTTCTTTGTGGACAAAGAGCCTTATACCGACATTGAGTGGGTTGTTGAGCCCCAGAGAGTCAAGTGCTTCCGTATGAACAACGTCGACGATATGTGCGGATACGTTGTTGAGAAGGAGACTCAGTACGCGATGAAGCTCGAAAGCTCCACCGAGATCGTAGTGCAGTACGGCCGTCTTGACAACCGTCAGGTCAATCTCGCGTATTACACGACCCTTGCGTTTTAAGGGCTTGGGTTTTTAAGGAGGATTATTATGATTTTGGATCATTCTTTTCCCAGAGAGGCTGAACGCGCACAAAGGGAGAACATACCGCTGGTCATTCCCGCGGGAACAGTTGAATATCACGGTCCTCATTGCTCCTACGGCTGTGATACCCTCGTTGCAGAGGGCTTGATCAAGGAGTTGATGAAGACAAAGGAGATCATGCTTGCGCCCACCATCAGCTACAGCCCCTCGAGCTATGCGGTCGGTGACGACAAGAGTGGCACGGTTCACGTTGAGGAGAGGGCTTTTGAAAACTACGTTTATTACGTGTTTATGAGTCTGCTTTCGGCGGGATACCGCAATATTTACGTGGTCATTCACCATCAGTTTGAGCAGGAGAGCGAGATGCCGATGACTCTTTGCTACCGTATGGCGGCCAAAAGAGCGACTATGGCATATCTCGAAAAAACGCTCGGTCAGGGCTGGTGGGGAAGTGAAAGCTACGCTAATTATTACGAGCAGCTTGAGGGCGACAACAACCCCTTCAACTGGATCAAGGTCATTCCCACGATGAGCACCGCGGTTCAAAATGCCACGGGCTACGACCACGCGGGCGAGTTTGAGTGCTCGATACTTATGGCGCTTTATCCCGATTGCGTGGAGCTTGACCGAATCGGTGAAAGACCTCATTGGTTTACCAAGAGTGCCGAGAGGGCAAATGCCGAGCTAGGTGAGAAGATGGTAAAGCTTTCTCTCGAATATCTGGACAAGGCTATTCGATAATAAAACAAAAAACGCTTGTGAGTATTCACAAGCGTTTTTTGTGTGAAATATCTGATCATCTAAGAGCTCGCATTGAGTTGAGGATCGCAATGACTGCGACTCCGACGTCGGCAAAGACTGCGGCGTTGAGTCCTACGAGTCCGAGTGCGCCGAGCGCGAGCACGCCTGCCTTGACACCAAGCGCGAAAACGATGTTTTGTATCACGATGCGGCGTGTTTTCTTGGCAAGCAAAATGGCATCGCCTATTCTGTCGAGGTCGTCGTTCATAAGCACGACGTCGGCGGCTTCTATTGCCGCGTCCGAGCCGAGCGCGCCCATGGCGATGCCGACGTCGGCTCTCGCAAGGACGGGGGCGTCGTTGATGCCGTCGCCTACGAATGCTACGTTTGCGCCGTTTTTACTCTCGCGGAGGAGATCTTCGATCGCGGTCACCTTGTCGGCGGGGAGGAGCTCTGCGTGATATTCGTCAATGCCGAGCTCTGCCGCGGTCAGCTTGGCTTCTGCGGCGCGGTCGCCCGTGAGCATAACCGTCCTTTTGACTCCAAGCTTACGGAGCTTTGCGAGCGCAGAGCTTGCCTTTGCTTTGGGGCAGTCGGAGACTGTGATCGCTCCGATGTATTCGCTGCCGTGTGCTACGTGTACCGTCACTCCGCGCTCCGCGAGGCTGTCAGAGGTCAGGAAAACGTTGTTTTCTTTCATTAGCTCGGCATTGCCGACAAGCAGGAGCTTTTCTTCTACAAGAGCCTTGACTCCGCGGCCCGAGACTTCCTCTATTTCGGTCGCTTCGTGCCCTGTGGCGCAAATTTCGGCGTTTGCGGCGGCGATTATAGCAAGCGAGATAGGGTGAGTTGAATATTTTTCTGCGGCAGATGCGAGGGAGAGCAGATTCTCTCGGTCAATGCCGTTTTCGGTCTTTATATCCGTGACCGTAAAATTGCCCTCGGTGAGAGTGCCGGTTTTGTCAAAAACTACGGTGTCGCACTTGGCGAGTGCATCAAGATAGCTTGAGCCCTTGACCAAGATTCCTTTTGAGGATGCCGAGCCGATTCCACCGAAATAGGAAAGCGGAACCGAGATGACGAGCGCGCAAGGACAGCTTATGACGAGGAAGGTCATTGCGCGACCCACCCAATTCTGCCAGACGTCAATGCTATCTGCGCCGATGATAAGGGGAGGGAGGATTGCCAGAAGCGCCGCCGCGCCGACGACCGCAGGGGTATAAAATCGAGCGAATTTCGTGATGAAATTCTCACTTTTCGATTTGTTTTCAACCGAGCTTTCGACAAGCTGAAGTATCTTGGAGACGGTCGAGTCGCCAAAGAGCTTGGTGACCTTGATCTTTATAAAGCCCTGCATATTGACGCATCCGCTGAGCACTATGTCGCCTTCCTTTACGTCGCGGGGGAGCGATTCGCCTGTAAGTGCGACGGTGTTGATAGAAGTCGAGCCCTCAATTATCTCGCCGTCGAGCGCGATCTTGCCGCCCGGCTTGACACAAATTACGTCGCCTATTGCGATTTGCTCGCATGGGATCTCGACAAGTTCGCCGTCGCCGTTTTCGACGAAAGCCGTATCTGCGCGGATCGAAAGCAGTGCCTTGATCGAGCCGCGGCTCTTATTGACTGCGACGTGCTCGAAAAGCTCCCCGACGCTATAAAAGAGCATAACGAAGACCGCCTCGGAGTATTCGCCGATCGCGAAAGCGCCTATCGTGGCGATCGACATCAGGAAATTTTCGTCGAACATTTGACCGTGCAAAATTCCCCTTGCCGCGCGCATCAGAACCGTGCCGCCGACTATGAGGTAGGGGATCATATAAAGCAAAAGTGCTTGCAGATCGAAGCCGTTTATGCAGAGAAGCTTCGGGATCAGGTCAAAACGGTCGGTCAGCGCGACTGATATCAGTGCAACTGCCGAAATAATGATTCTGAGCAGTTGCTTTTTGTCCTTTTTTCGCATTTCAGTCAATCACGATGCGGCAGTCGGGCTCGATCTTCCTGATCGCCTTCTGAGCCGCCTTAAGTATCTTGTCAAAATCCTTTTCGTCTGCCTCGATCGTGAGCTTCTGTGTCATAAAGCTGACCGTTGCCGAGCTGACGCCCTCGATTTTGTTAATGGCTACTTCCATTTTCGCCGCGCAGTTCGCGCAGTCTACTTCGTCAAGTGTGAATGTTTTTTTCATGATTTTATCCTTTCGTATTTAGGTAGTTTGTGCATGGATTTTCTCTTCTTTCTTTGAAAAGAAAGAAGCAAAGAAACTTCCCACATGGGTTAAACAAAAATTATATGCTCCACCGTTTTAAACCCCAAAACGTCTGTAGCTTCATCTATCCTAATTGAAGTTCTTTGGAGGCGCGGAACCTTTCTGCGAAAGAAAGGTTCCGCAATCCCTTTCCCTCACTCCTCTATATGCTCGACGCCCATGTTGATAATGGTTTTGACGTGGTCGTCGTCGAGGGAATAGAGGACGGATTTGCCGACCTTGCGGTATTTAACTATACGCGAATTTTTGAGGACGCGAAGCTGGTGGGAGATCGCGGACATACTCATTCCGAGCTTTTCGGAGATGTCGCAGACGCAGCACTCGCCGTTAAAGAGGAGGTACAAAATTTTGATTCGAGTGCTGTCTCCGATGACCGAGAAAAATTCGGCGAGGTCGAAGAAATGCTCGTCGTCGGGAAGGGAGATGTTGACGGCGGGGCTTTGGTCGGTGGTGTGAGCCGACTCGTGCTCACACATGGGCAATTTTTCTTGATCCTGATGCATTTGGGCGTCCTTTCGTTCGATAATTGAATAATTGTTCAAGTGTTGGTTATATTATATCATTCTATGGGGGAAATGTCAAGGGGGTTTGATATTTTTTAGTGAAAAAAGCAAAATCCAACTGTCAGTTGTATAAAAAATCGGTGATACAACGGACGGTATGTTGTGTTTTTGTGGGAAATATGCTACAATATAGTAAAGGAAATCGATTATCCCGATACGTCGGACGCGGCGAAGGTGAGAAAGGAATTTTTTATGGATATTCAGAGCAACATATCTAACAACATCAAGAAATATAGAAAAGAACTCTGCCTCAGTCAAGAGGCGCTGGCGGAAAGACTCGGAGTGACATCGCAGGCGGTCAGCAAATGGGAGTGCATGCTTTCTATTCCCGATATCGATTCAATAATCGCTTTGTCGGAGCTTTTCGGGATCACGATTGACAAGCTTTTGCTTGACAAGGATACTGATATAGGTCGTAGGGAGAGCGATCGTGAGGAGAACCCCGACGGAGAAGGACAGCACTTTGACCGACGTGACGCTCTCGGGCGTTATTATTTTGACGCGTTGCCTGACGACAAGGATCTGCGCGTGCTTCAGTTTGTGGGCAGAAAACTTATCAGAGAGAATGACTACAAGCGTGACGTGGTTATTCCGCTGGCTATTGACGACAAAACTATTGGAGACGGAAAAACGGTGAACGTTCATATAGTCGGAAACGCGCATATTGAGGGAGATATAGGCGGAAACGTTACTGCAGGAGACGGGGTTGCTTGCGGAAACGTAGGAATGTCGGTTCAGGCGGGTGACGGAGTTGCTTGCGGTAATGTAGGAATGTCGGTTCACGCAGGCGACGGAGTAAACTGCGGAAACGTAGGAATGTCGGTTCACGCAGGCGACGGCGTTAATTGCGGCAACGTTGGTGCTTCGGTTACGGCAGGGGACGATGTGACCTGTGGAGACGTTCACACTATCACGAATTGCGGCGGTGATATTCACTGTCAGCGGCTCGAGGGTGAGATCAAGCACTGTGACGGCGTGGTTTACGTTGGATAATAAAAAACGGAGAAGCTTATGGCAGATACTAAAGGACAGTTTTGCAAGAATACGCTATATCTGCGCTGCTTAAGATTCAGAGCTTCCCATCGAAAGCAAGTTCGATGTCGATACGGATACTGCCGTTGCTTTAATTAAATAATCAAATAGCCCGCTATGCTTTTCTTGCGAGATTACATAGCGGGCTTGTTTTATCGGTTTTACTGTGACATATTATTCTACCCTCATCATTCTGTATCCAACACCGATGTGGGTTTGGATATACTGCGGCGAGTCGGGGGCTACTTCGATCTTCTTGCGGAGCGTTGCCATAAAGACACGGAGAGAGGCTACGTTATTCTCCCACGCCGCGCCCCATATCTTTTGCGTGATGAAGGTGTGCGTTAATACCTTGCCGACGTTTGCGGCAAGCAGACACAGTATTCTGTATTCGATAGGGGTTAGATGCAACTCATTCTCTCCGAGATATGCACAGCCTGCGGCATAGTCGATCCTCAAAGCTCCGTTTGTGAATACCGAGCTTGTGTTTTCGCTACGGTTAGCCGTCAATCTCCTCTGAGTTACACGAAGTCTTGCAAGTAATTCCTCTACGGAAAAGGGCTTTGTCAAATAATCATCCGCGCCTGCATCAAGGGCATCAATTTTGTCTTTATCCTCACTGCGTGCGCTGATGACGATGATCGGCATATCCGACCACGTGCGTATTCTCTCAATAACCTCAACGCCATCCATATCGGGAAGACCGAGATCCAGCAGAACGATATCGGGATTGTGCGAGGATGCTTCCATTATAGCGTTGTTTCCGTTCTGTGCCGTTATAAATTTATAGTCTTGCGCCTTTAAGGTCGTTGTAATCAGATTACGAACGGGCGCATCGTCCTCGACTACGAGTATCAAGGGTTTATTCACTGATCTCCACCTCCTCCTTTGGTAATGTAAAGGTAAATACCGCACCGTGCGGCTTGTTGTCGGTCACGGTGATCTCGCCGCCGTGAGCATTTACAATAGACTTGCAGAGCGCAAGTCCAAGACCGAGACTTCTGCGGCTGTCGGCAATTTTTTCAGCACCCGTATAGAACATATCGAACACACGGGGCTTTATCTCGTCTGCAATTCCGTGTCCGTTATCCGCTACGGTAATTGCAATTTCATTGTCCTTTTCGACTGCTGAGATCTCTATTTCAGAACCACTCGGTGTATATTTGATCGCATTGTCAATCAGATTGATCAAGACTTGAACGATAAGTCTTGCATCCATCCGCGCAAGCAGTATTCCGTCGTTTTCCTTGACGGTGAGCTTATGCTCGCTTGCATTTTTCTCGGTGCGTCTGACTGCTTCATCAATAACATCGGAAACAACCTCGGCGGACATCCGTATGTCGCTCTTGCCATCTCCCATACGGGATACCGACAGAAGATTTTCCACAAGGCTGATGAGCCACTCGGAATCCTCACGAATATCGGCATAGATCTGACGGCGCGTTTCTATGTCGAATATCTCATCATTGGCAAGAAGGTTACCTGCGTTTCCGGAAATCGATGTCAGCGGTGTGCGAAGGTCGTGAGATATGGTGCGGAGCAGATTTGCGCGTAGCTTCTCTTGCTCTGCAAGGATAGCCGAGGCTTCCTTTTCTCTCGCATTTCTTTCGCTTTCAAGTGCCAAGGCACATTCTCCAAGGATCGAAAGCAAAATACTGTTTTCAAAGGCATCGACCGTTTTGGTGCTTTGTATTCCGATTGCTCCGTAAACCGTATTGCTTGCGTGTATGGGATAATAGGTGCAGGACTCGGTTTTGCATAGACTCGTGCCTGTGATGCCGAGCTTTGACAGGTCATTATCACGAAGCGCAAAGGCATCAAGCGCTAACAGCTTTTTAGCTTGCGAGGCAGCTATTTCAAATATCTCGTCTGAACTCTTTGCTTTAGCAAGCATTTGGTTGGTGTCAAGCAGTATCTTCGTTCTGTAAGCCGTCTGCGCCGATTGCTTGGCATGGTTTTTCATTCTTGCGGCTATACTGCCCGTTACCAATGAAGCGACAAGCATCACAAGGAATGTTACGGGATAGCCCTTGTCATAAGCCATCAGAGAGAACTTCGGGGTGGTAAAGAAGAAATTGAACAACAGAACGCCTGCGGCAGAGCTGATAACCCAACAAAATCTGTTTTCGTTTAGCACCGATATGACGAGAACAGCAAGAATATATACCGTGATAATATTGGCATCGGTAAAGCCCATATAATGCAACCCAAAGGATATTCCCGATGCGATTGCCAAAATAAGCGCACTGATCCCAAAGTCCTTAAGCGTAGACAAGAGTGTTCTCTTACCGAACAACCGAGCCTTTTGCTCCTTCTGCTTGACAGTCATATCGGGAATGATATGTACATCAAGATTCGGAGCAAGCGCGATAAGCTGATCTGTAAGCGTTTGCTTTTTGAAAAGTCGCTTCTTCGGAGCTACGCTTCTTCCGAGAACGACCTTGGTGATACCCGACAGCCGTGAGAACTCGGCAATCTGAAACGCAACGTTATCTCCGATGACGGTCGCCACGTTCGCTCCAAGTGACTCAGCATAGCGAATATTATCTGCAAGACGAGCCTTATCCGCATCAAGCATAAGCTCGGAGGCAGGTGTTTGCACGTACAATGCCGTAAAGCTCGCTCCGAAGGCTTTTGCCATTTTTGATGCCGTTTCTATGATTCTCGCATTTGACGGGGACGAGGAAAGGCACACGAGAACATGCTCTTTCGTATTCGTTTTTTTCATAAGCCCTTCCTCCTTATTCTTGAATTTGATTCCTTATTTCATATGTTTATAAATCAATCGTGGACGATTTCTCTTATTTTGCTTGCATAATCCTCACTGTGATTTATGGAAAACTCACCGTGATACCATTTGGGCAGTACGTGCAACAGGCTCTGCGGCAATGCTCTATGAATATCTTCAGCAGATTTTATCATCGAACTGTTTTCTTTTCCACCAACAAATATATGAACCTTTGCGGTGCAGTTCTTTATCGATTCCTTTAGAGAATACAAAGAGTTGGCTTGCATAAAAGCAATCATATCTTTTTTTGATATGGCAGAAGTATCTTTGAAATAACTCTCAAACAAACCGGGTTTCATTTTAAGTGATTTGAATTGAAGTTTGGAAAACCATTTGTGCTTTATCAAGCCATAACAGCTGCCAAACGCCGGCTTGATCATAGAATATGTTAGTTTTGACGGTCTGACGAGCGCACTTTCAATGATAGCATATTTACAAATATCATTCCGCTCGGATAGAACCTCCAACAAAATTTGTCCTCCCAAGGATAAACCACCGATCAGTAAAACAGAGCCTTGGCAACGCGTGTCAATATATTCTATAATCTCCTTAGCATTATCCTCTATTGTGGTAAAAGGTTTATCACTCTCGGCGTGACCGTCCAGTATTGGCAAAATGATATGATATTCATTTTGAAGCGACTTTGCTACGTCCTCATAGTTCCACCACGATAAGCCGCCACCGTGCAAAAGCACGATTTTTTCAAGGCTTTCTTTCCCGTATTCAACGAAGCGCAATCATTTCACCTCACTTACATAACCGAATTTGCAAAGGACAATTTGGGTTTTATATTGTTTTTATAATTATATCATAAATTTATGAAAAAATCTACCGTTTTCCGTCAAATAGCTCGTCGTACAACTCATCCTCGTCCTGATATAAGGTAATGTGTGCATCACCATGCTGCTTTTCGTATGTGCGGATATTCTTTATAAGCTCTTCATCCGTCATATCGGTGGTAAGCATAACGCAGGACGGCTCTTTTTCCTTTTCCTCTTGTTCAATGCGTTTTCTGTTCTCGTCAAGG
>JAFXHH010000016.1 GCA_017536475.1 Clostridia bacterium | reverse complement strand
TTGCTGCCTGATGGAATTCGGGCTCACCGGGGTTCTTTGCGATAAGATCCGCAAGAACGTTCTGAACATAATTGGACATGATGTGTGTTCCTTTCGTATGTAAATTGGGCGGATTTGTGAAGTTTTGCAGTTTTTCAAAAATGAAATTTCACCGTTTTGCAAATTCGCTCTTATTTTAATGGGATTATTATATCACACTCGAATGCATTTTGCAAGAGTTTTGTCGAAAAATTGCAAAAAATTTCGTGTTTTTATTTTCAAGTGTATGCGTGGCGCGGCTTGATCGGCACTTTTTATGCAAGAAAATCCTTCAAGGGATCCTCGTTCACCTCTTTTGCGCTGACCGTGATTATAAAATGCTGCGGCGCTGTGTCGTTCAGATTCAGAACATACTCAAGCTTGAGCTTGCCATTCTCCAGCAGTCTGTTATCAAGCTTATTCGTATTGACGTACACCTTGAACGGCATAAACGGCGTATCGTAGGCGCAGACGTGCATCTTCCCTTCCTCAAACGACAAGACCGTGCTTATCGCGCCCTGCTTGGACATCGCCAGAAGCTCCTTGTGGTCAGGGTGGAATATGATCTTCGAGATCGTTGACATCTGGGGATCGTCCTCGTTTTCTTTATAGGATATCTCTATCTGTCCGTTTTCGTTGGTCTCTATCTTCGCTTCGGTGCAGAGCTCGATCTCGTCTGCTTCGTCAAATTCGAGCATTCGGTCGACCTCCTTCTCGGAAAGCTCTCCGTCCTCGATAGCGCGTGCCAACAGTCTTTCAAGATCTTTTGCAATGTTAGCGGGATCCGCTTCGTCGATGACGAGCGTTTTTATTTTCAGGGTTATCTCCTTTTGGGGAGCGTTAGGTTCGTAAATCATTCTAATCTCCATTCCGCCGCCAACTACCCTCCTGTATGGCGGTACAAACAGTAATCGACAATTTTGCCGACGCGGCAAAATTCGTGCGTGAAAAAGCATACTTTACTATTAAAGCGGGAGTAACTTTCACGCTGTCCTCTTATATCAATGATATGACAAGGGGAAGAAGCATAGCCCTTCCCCTCAAATTTTGTTTTATCAGTATTCGGCGTTGCCGACCGTTCTCGGATAAGGAAGAACGTCGCGGATGTTGGATACGCCCGTGAGGTACATTATGATACGCTCAAAGCCGAGACCGAAGCCTGCGTGCTTTGTTCCGCCGTACTTGCGGAGGTTTACGTACCACCAATAGTCCTTTTCGTCAAGTCCGCACTCTGCCATACGGGAAAGAAGAACGTCGAGTCTCTCCTCTCTCTGCGAGCCGCCGATGATCTCGCCAACACCGGGAACAAGCAGATCCATTGCCGCTACGGTCTTGCCGTCGTCGTTGAGTCTCATATAGAACGCCTTGATCTCCTTGGGATAGTCGGTCAAGAAAATGGGCTTCTTATATACCTGCTCGGTGAGGTATCTTTCGTGCTCGGTCTGGAGGTCAACTCCCCAATATACAGGGAACTTGAAGTCTGCCTTGGATTTTTCAAGTATCTCGATCGCCTCGGTATAGGTCACCTTTGCATAGTCTGCATCGCGGAGCGCGGTAAGACGAGCAAGGAGTCCCTTGTCTACGAAGCTATTGAAGAACTGAAGCTCTGCCTGACAGTTGTCCATAACGTGATTTATGATATATTTGATCATATCCCACGCGAGCTCCATATCGTCGTTAAGATCTGCAAACGCGATCTCGGGCTCGATCATCCAGAACTCTGCCGCGTGGCGCGCGGTGTTGGAGTTCTCTGCTCTGAAGGTGGGGCCAAAGGTATAGATATTGCCGAACGCCATAGCGTAGGTCTCGCCCTCAAGCTGACCCGAAACGGTGAGGTTTGCGCTCTTGCCGAAGAAGTCCTGCGAGAAATCTACCGCGCCGTCCTCGGTCTTGGGAAGGTTATCCATATCAAGAGTGGTGACTCTGAACATCTCGCCCGCACCCTCTGCGTCCGAGCAAGTTATTATAGGTGTGTGAACGTACACAAATCCTCTCTGATTAAAGAAGGAGTGGATCGCGTAAGCGACCTCGCTTCTTACTCTGAACACCGCGGAGAACAGATTGGTTCTGGGACGCAGATACGCCTGCTCACGCAAAAATTCTACCGAGTGGCGCTTGGGCTGGAGGGGATAATCGGGGGTGCTGGTTCCCTCGATCTCTACCTTGGTAGCCTTAAGCTCGAAGGGCTGCTTTGCCTCGGGGGTGAGCGTGAGTATTCCTGTAACGACGAGCGCCGCGCCGACGTTCTGGGATGCGATCTCATCGTAATTATTTACTATATCTCTTTCAAAAACGACCTGCACGCTTTTGAAATACGAGCCGTCGTTAAGATCTATAAATCCGAATGCTTTACTGTCACGGAGGTTTCTGACCCAGCCGCCTACAGTGATCTCTTTGCCGCCGAACGCTTCCTTGTCGGCGTAAATTTCTCTGATAAGAGTTCTTTTCATAGTCTAATTTCCTTTTTGCATTGATTTTCTCAAGTAAATTCTATCATAAATACTATTATATAAGTTTTTGCCAAAAAAATCAAGTGGAAAATCAAATTTTTCTTGAAATTCAAAACTTTTTCCTCTTTTTAGGGGCATATTTACGCAAAGCTCTTGATAAATTGCCGAAATTGTGATAAAATCTATCTATCAGACAAGACTGTATCTGAAGTGAGGTGTCGATTTGAGCAAGAATTTAAAGGAAATATCAACCGGGGCGCTGGCATATCTCGGCGATTCAGTCATCGAGCTTAAGGTGCGCGAGCTGCTCGTAGAACAGGGCATATCGGGCTCGGGAGATCTCAATCGCGCCTCCCTTTCATTTGTCAAGGCTTCCGCGCAGGCGGCTGCCATGCACAAAATAATCCCACTGCTCTCCGAAGACGAATCACTCGTTTACAAGCGCGGCAGGAATATGTCGGGCGGTAACGTTCCAAAAAGCGCGACTATGTCTGAATACCGCGCTGCTACGGGGATGGAGGTATTGTTCGGTTACCTTCATCTTCAGGGAAAAAGCGAACGCATAGGCGAGCTTTTCTCGGCGGCATACGCGCAGGATCAGAATGAAGAATAAATAAACAATACATAAAATACTCGAAAGGAAACAAAAATGAGCAATCCAAAGATCAAATTTACAATCAAGAATTACGGCGAGATAACCGCCGAGCTCTATCCCGAAAAGGCTCCCGTGACGGTTGAGAACTTCCTCTCTCTCGTGAACAAGGGCTTTTTTGAGGGACTTATTTTCCACCGCGTAATCAGCGGATTTATGATCCAGGGCGGCGGCTTTGACGAAAGCTTCAATCAGAAAAAAGCTGCTGCTATCAAGGGCGAATTTATCGCAAACGGCTTTATGTCCAACGACCTGCGCCACACCCGCGGCGTTCTCTCCATGGCGAGAACAAACGACCCCAACTCTGCGTCCTCGCAGTTCTTTATCATGCACAAGGATGCGCCCCATCTTGACGCACAGTACGCGGGATTTGGAAAGGTCATCGAAGGTATTGACGTGGTCGACAAGATCGCAAGCGTAAGAACCTTCAGCCGCGGCTGGTACGACGACGTTCCCTACGATCCCGTTGTCATCGAAAAGGTCGAGGTTATTGAATAATACTCAAAAGGGTTGTCTCACAGTGTGAGACAACCCTTTTTTTGATCAGGTGAAACTCAGTCTATTGTGTCTTCTTCATTTACGCCCGCTTCGTAAGAGTCGTTTTCAGCAAGAGTTGCAAGTGCCTCGTCGCTGAAATATTCGGCAGGGTCAACGGAAATTCCGTTCATAGTCATTTCAACGTGCAGATGAGGCTCGTCGGCAAGCTCGGAAATCGCGGTCTCTCCAACGTATCCGATCTGTGTGCCCGCAGTAACCTTTGCGCCCTCTTTAATTCCCTCTACCTCATCGGCGCTGAGGTTCATATAGAAGGTATAGATGCCGTCGCCGTGATCGATCGAAACGCATCTGCCCATAAGAGCATCGTTCCAGACCTTCGCAACGGTTCCGTCCTCAGACGCATATACCTTTGCACCGAGGTCGGTGGCAATATCAACACCAAGGTGCACCTTATATGCGCCGTAGGTCTCGGACCACACCTGAATGCTTGCGTCGTGTCCCTTTGCAACGTATCCCTTATCTACGGGGAGCGCGAGTTCAAAGTTCTCGGTATCAGCGCCCGCGGGCTTTTCGCTCTCGTCCTTATAAACGGGGGCTTCAACCGTTCCGTCGCCGACCTCTTCTTCGGTCACGTCGCCCTTGCCCGCGGTCTGTCCCTCGGTTGCAACACTTCCCGTTTCGTCGGGATCGACAGCATACTTCTTCTTTGCGCGATTAGTCGCGATGCTTACTGAAAGAACCACTGCTACGATAAGAGTGAGGCAAACTACCGTTGCCACAAATCCTCCCTTGTGCGAGAGTTCCTTGCACTTCTTTGCAAAATTGCTTTCCTTAAATTTTTCCCACATGATAAAATCTCCTTTATTTTTATGTCTGTACCACAAGGAATCGGTGGTTACAGTCATATTTTCTGCCAGGAATGTGGCTTTTATACAAATGCGGAAATATTTTTTGAAAAATAAAAGAGAGGATACCTCCATGATCGGAAGTATCCTCATTATAAATTCAGGGCGATCAGTTCTCTTCTATCGCATCAAAGCTTTCTCTTGCACGGAAGATCAGCGAAATGCACCAGATTCCCGCAAGACCAACTACCGTATAAATGATCCTACTGACAACAGACATAGGACCGCCGCATATCCACGCAACAATGTCAAAATTGAAAATTCCTATGCTTCCCCAGTTAAGAGCTCCGACCACCGTTAAGATAAGAGCAATTCTGTCCATTAACATAACAAAAAACCTCAAAATAATATTAGTTGGTGATCCACACTTTGCCCGAAAAAAAGCGGGCTGATATTATTTTTGTCTTTTTCTGCGGTTTTATACAGATTGCGTTTTTCAAAAATTTGGCGTTTATTCGCCGTCCTTTTTTCTTGTCGATTTTTTAAATATTTTGCTTCTGAACAAAATGATATTCATAACGGCGAAGAATGCGACAAGTATGCCGAGCGTGAGAAGCGATTCCGTTGCGGCGAGGATCGCCAAAAACATCAGCGGCAAGCCGAAAACGATCGCAGGAAAATTCTGATACACGAGGTTGTCGGCAACGGGAGTTTTAAAATCCTTGTCTATCTCGCGGAGCAGGATTATACCCGTGCTCGCCGTACCCGTGAGCATACCGTACATCGCCATAAACTGCTCCTCGACGTATTCAGGGAACAAAACCTTGGCAACGATGCGGTTATATATGTAGGTAACGATCGTTCCCGCAACGCAAAGGATAATGAGGATCCCCCAATAATTCTGGAGAGAATCGAGACGGATAGCCGCAACACCCGCAACTATCATAAGATCGAAGAAGAAATTGCTCGTACGGGTCATGAGAAAATTATTGACGTATTTCTTTCTGATCAGGTGCTTTGAACGCAAAAAATTCATAACGGTCTTTATCACGGTCGCTGTAAGCACGCCGAGCAGGAAGTTGAAACCGTATACGACTGCTCTCATTCCCGGCAAGAGCTTACCAAGTCCATACATCAAAAGATATGCCGCCGCGTACGCGACCACGATGAGCGCGATCTGCACGGTAAGCTTATCGACGCTCTCCTGCATCGGTATCTCACCTATGGTCTCGACCTTCTCGGTTGCACTGCCGTCGGTCCTCTTTGAAAGCACGAGCTTGCCGCGGCGCTTCTGAATATTCAAATGAATAACTCCGCCGACACTGGCGACAAGGAAGCCGATCGCCGCTACGGTCAGACCGAAGGATCTACCGCCGATAAAACCGTAATCTGCCTCGTATATTCCGCCGTAGTTGAGCGCTTGTCCCGTGCCCTGACCAAATCCGAATGCCAGCAAAATGCCGCTGCCCGAGAAAAAGCCATCTATGACCAAAGCGCCGACTATCGTTACGGCGAGTCCGACGGATGCCTGAAGCAAATAGGTTGCGACCGTGGTAACGCCCGTGTTAAAGATCTCGGCCGTTCTCTTTTTTGTCATCTTTCCGTTTCCGCTTTTGAACGCGGATGCGATAAAGCCGAGTGCGAGAGTGTGATACGTAATGATCTCGAGATTTGCGGTGCCGTTTCCTCCAAACGCGGCGGTGTCGAACATAACGACACCCGTTATTGCTTTATATATCCATGAAACGACGAGCAATATCGCGCCTCCGACGACGGAGGTCGGTATAAGTGATTTCTGCAAAAAAGGAATGCTTTTTTTAAGTATATTTCCTGCGAGAAGGCTCGCGAGCAATACCGCAAAAAGAAGTATAAAGCCCCAGACCTCAGAGTCCCAAAAATTGAAGTTTTCCATCCGCATCTCCTTTTATCATATTCTTGTATCTGTGATAGATATGTACGTATTTGAGGGCGTTGAATCGCTTGTTTCCCTTGATCTGATATATCTTGTCCCTATGATAGATATTCAGCTTATTCTTGCCAAGAACTGCGACCGCCTTAAGCTTGTCGAATGGGAGGACAAGAAGCTCGTCATCCGAAACGATCTCTATTCTGTTGCCGTATAGCGACATTTCTGCGCCCTTGCAAAGCAGTTCTTTTCTCTTATACGGTATGACCTCACGTAAGGCTGCAATATCGCACCACATTGGATTTTCCACGTGCTGAAGCACGTCGAGTCCATTCGTAAAATCGCTTTGTGCGTCGTACCAATCGGCGACGAAACGATACGGAAAATCAAATCCGACTCCTTCAAGCTCCTTGGTGGGCAGATATTTTACCTTTCTGCCGCAATTTTTACATTCTATTATATTACGGTGGCTCTCAAGGGTTGAAAGTCCGCAATCGTGACAGTAATAGATAGCTCTCTCGAGATATTCGGCGCTCTTTTTATGCTTGAAAATTGCATCCGCGACCGCTTCGTTGACGTACAGCTCGTTCTTTATCGCGAAGAACAGCTCGCCGTCGGTCATATTGGCATATTCCTCGGGAGAGATGACCTTTGAAACATAACCTTTCATTTTTCCTTTGCGAACGACGTCGCTCCATCTCGGGTGAACTCCGTAACCGCCCTCGATGCGATACAAGGCGATCGGCATACCGAGCTTTCTCGCAAGCGGTGCGATCGAGGGGCTCATATATTCCGTCCTGCCGCTATACGTACGGTTGCCCTCGGGTGCGATCGCGATAGTTCCTCCCTCTTTTGCAACCTTGATGCAATTCATTATAGCTTTGATGTCTGTGGTCTGCTTTTTGATCGGTATCGGTGCGACAAGATATCGGATAATTGAGGAGACAAATCCCTTTGAGAAAATATCCTCGGTGGCGAGATAATAGACAGGACCGCGAAATGCCATTCCGACGAAGAACTGGTCGAAGGCGGTCTGATGGTTATACAAAACGAGATAGGGGCGCTTTTCCTGCTCCTTGAATCTTTGCACCCTTACTCCGTATTTCAAATACGAATAAGGCCTCAATACAAGGTTCAAGATCTCTCTGACCACCCTATGACGAGGCTTTATCCATTTTTTCTTCTTATTATCCTTCTTACTCATACCACTTCTCCGTGTGTTTGGCACCGTTGAATTTATTAAGTAAATATTAAACGTCTGAATCAATTATAATTCATAAACGCGTTTTTTGCAAGAGCTTTTCTCAAAAAAGAGCAAATTATTTACAAAAAATGGCAATAGTTGGAATGTGTCAACAAACGATGAAATCTTGTCAAAAGCATTGACAAGCAAGCAAAAGTGTGGTAAAATCATAATAATTATTTTATTCTCGAGGAAAACAAGGAGAAAAGATATGGGAGCAAGAAAAGGTAATTTATTGTCCGTCAGAGATGACATCAAGGTTCTTGACGTTACTCTCCGCGACGGCGGTCTTTGCAATAATTTTGAGTTTTCGGACGAGTTCGTCTCAAGACTTTACAAGACGAACGTCAGAGCCGGCATAGATTATATGGAGTTCGGCTATAAGGCGAGCAAAAAGGTCTTTAACGAGAATGAATACGGCAAGTGGAAGTTCTGCAATGAGGAGGACATCCGCGCGATCGTCGGCACAAACAATACCGACATGAAGATCGCGGTCATGGCAGACGTTGGCCGCTGTGATTTCAAGACCGACTTTTTGCCCAAGAGCGAAAGCGTGATAGATATGGTGCGTGTGGCGTGCTATATTCATCAGATCCCTGCGGCGATCGAGATGATCGAACATTTTCACTCTCTCGGATACGAGACCACCTGCAATATTATGGCGATCTCGCAGTCAAGCTCAGATCAGATCGAGCAGGCGCTTCAGATGCTTGTCAAAACGAACGTTGACGTCATTTATCTCGTCGACAGCTACGGCTCGCTCTATCCAGAGAACACCGCGGACTACACACAGAAATATATGAAGATAGTCGAGGGAACGAACAAGTTGATCGGCTTCCACGCGCATAACAATCAGAATCTCGCGTTCGCGAACACAATCGAGACTCTTTCCTACGGAACCTCGTTCCTTGACGCGTCGGTTCAGGGTATGGGCCGCGGTGCAGGCAACTGCCAGATCGAGCTTTTGCTCGGTTTCCTGAAAAATCCGAAATATAATCTCTATCCCCTGCTTCAGTTTATGGAAAAATATATGGCAGAGCTCCGCGAAAACGGAGTCGTTTGGGGCTATGATATTCAGTATATGTTTACGGGTCTGCTCAACCGTCATCCGCGCGAGGCGATCGCATACACCGAGCAGAAGCGCACCGACGTTGCCGAGTTCTATCATTCGTTGCTTGAAAACGAATAATCTCTGCAATACATTTAAATCACAAAGCCCGCGGCGGTTCAAAACTGCCGCGGGCTTTTGCTTTCCGATGCGCTCCGATGAGAAAAAACAGCAAAAAATGATGAAAGCTCTTGCAAAAACGGACATACTGTGATATACTTTAATTACTGATATCTGAAAGGAGATAATTATGGAATTTAACGTATACTTTCCTCTGCTTCTCGTTGCTTTCGCTGCGGTAGTGACTCTCTGCTACGTATTCGTACTGTTTCGCAGGGTTTCCCGTCTTGCAATAGCGAACAAGAGGGTCGAGGAGATTCAAAACTACATTCACGAGGGAGCTATGACCTTCCTGACCCGTGAATACAAGCTTATCATTCCGTTTGTTTTCGGTGTCGGCGCACTTTTGGCGGTGCTCGGCTTCATCCCCGCGCTCAAGGGCGCTGAGGGTATCGGCTGGCAGGCTGCTATCTGCTTCGTCATAGGCGCTCTCTTCTCTGCTCTTGCGGGCTGGATCGGAATGTCTATCGCTACAAAGGCAAATGCAAGAACCGCTATGAAGGCGTACGAGGAGGGCATGTCAGGCGCGCTCAAGACCGCATTCGGCGGCGGAGCAGTCCTCGGCCTTTCGGTTGCAGGCTTCGGTCTTTTCGGACTTGTTGCAATTTTCCTTGTAGTCTACTTTATCACACATGACTACTCTGCTCCCGTACAGATCCTGACCGGATACAGCCTTGGATGCTCGCTTATCGCACTTTTCGCGCGTGTCGGAGGCGGCATATACACCAAGGCGGCTGACGTTGGCGCAGACCTCGTCGGCAAGCTTGAGGCGGGTATTCCCGAGGATGACCCCAGAAACCCTGCTACGATCGCAGATAACGTTGGTGACAACGTCGGCGACATTGCGGGAATGGGCTCTGACCTTACCGAGTCCTACGTCGGATCTATCATTTCCTGTCTGACCATGGCGCTCTTTACAGGCCTTACCTTCAAGCATCTTTTGTTCCCTCTTCTTATCTGCGGAGTCGGTATTCTTGCCTCCGTGGTCTCGGTCCTTATCGTCAGAGCAAGAAAATGGGCTGATCCCCACAAGGCGCTCAACATTGCTACATACATTGCGACCGGACTTGTCGTTGTTGCGGCAGTCCTGCTTTCGATCTTCTATCTTGGCGAATACAAGTATATGTTCAGCGTTATTACCGGACTTTTGGCGGGCATTGGCGTTGGATTCGTTGCTGAGCTTTACACGTCGGATGAATTCAAATCGGTCAAGCAGATCGCGAAGGAATCACAAACCGGTCACGGCACGAATATCATAGCAGGTCTTGGAGTCGGTATGAAGTCTACCTGGCTCACTATTGCCTGCCTCGGAGCTGCTATCGCGCTCTCTTACTTCTTTGGCGGCGCGTACGGTATCGCTCTTGCAGCGGTCGGTATGCTCTGCACCGTCGGTATCACCGTTTCGGTTGACGGCTACGGTCCTATCGCAGACAATGCGGGCGGCATCGCCGAGATGTCGGGTCTTCCCGAGGACGTTCGCGGCATTACAGACAAGCTCGATGCGGTTGGAAACACCACCGCGGCTATCGGAAAGGGCTTCTGTATCGGATCCGCTACTCTGACCTCTCTTGCATTTATCGTTTCCTTTATCGAGGCGGTAAAAACTCACGTACCCTTCTTCAGCATTCAGCTCAACGACCCCAAGGTACTGGTCGGCATGCTTGTCGGCGCAATGCTCCCCTATCTCTTCTCTGCTATGACCATCGCATCGGTCGGCAAGGCGGCGAACAAGATGGTTGAGGAGGTCAGAAGCCAGTTTGAAAAGAATCCCGAGATCCTTGAGGGCAAAAAGGCTCCCGACTACAACCGTTGTATCGATATTTCGACAAAGGCTTCTCTGCGCGAGATGATCGCTCCCGGTCTTCTGGCAATTCTCGCTCCTGTCGTTGCAGGTCTTATTCTCGGCGCGGCAGGTCTTGGCGGACTTCTTATCGGCGGTCTCGTTTCGGCGATCATGCTTGCCGTATTTATGGCAAACGCCGGCGGCGCGTGGGACAACGCGAAGAAGTTTATTGAAGCCGGAAACTTCGG
>JAFXHH010000015.1 GCA_017536475.1 Clostridia bacterium | reverse complement strand
TTAACTCAGCAAGCTGAGTTGTGACCGACTTCGCACAAGGAGAAATATTCACTTCGTTCATATTCCTCCTTAGCTCAGTCGGTAGAGCACCTGACTGTTAATCAGGGTGTCGCTGGTTCAAGTCCAGCAGGGGGAGCCAAATGCACCTTTAGCTCAGTTGGTAGAGCAACTGACTCTTAATCAGTGGGTCCCGGGTTCGAGTCCCTGAAGGTGCACCATAAAGGAAAAGAGAGTAGCGTTGCTACTCTCTTTTCCTTTATCTTGTATATCTCACGACTCAGAATCCGTTCCCACCGCTTGCGGTGGGATTCGACGTGCGCCTAATTTATCTATATTTCAAGTGAAACTTTGGCTCACGTGAGGGTTCTGAGTCCCTGAAGGTGCACCATAAAACAAAACACCGTGTCAATGATACGGTGTTTTTGTTTTATCGTCCATACTACACGACTCGGAACCCGTTCCCACCGCTTGCGGTGGGATTCGACCAAGGGGAGCCATCTGAAAAGACCTTATAATCCGAACCATTACGATTTAGATGCAAGGTCTTTTTTGTATCAAAAAGCCTTATGTTTCAATACTTTTTCACGTATTCTGCCATTGGATTTGTCTATAGCCGGATTTTGAAAAAATTCAAATTCTAGTATCGATTTGTATAGTTGAAGTATAGTAACATACCAAAAACGAGGAATGACATCAAAGTAACACAAAAGTAACAACGCGTTTCCGTGATTTGTGGTATAATATAGATGCGCGGAGGTGATATGATATGGAATTTAAGGAAAATCTAAAGCGGTTGAGAATGAACGAAGGACTAACGCAAGCACAATTGGCAGAAAAACTCTTTGTTAGTCGTAGTACTATTGCAAAATGGGAAAACGGTCTGGGACTGCCCAATCCTGAATCTATGGCATTGTTAGAGCAACTCTTTGATATTAGCGCATCGGAGCTTGCCACCAAAGAGCCTGAAAAAGTAATCGTAAAAAAGAATCAAAGGCTACGGGTTATAGGTGAGATTATCTTATGGTCAGCATCCATTGTTTTGCTTATCGCAATGATTTATCTTCCGGTTGCAATACATAATGGAGAGTACGGCTTTACTCCGGATATGGCTGCCGGAAGTTACGCTGATGATGCGTATATTGACACCGGAGATTATCGAATTTATTATTTTACATTCGGGGGCGACTGGGAGAATGGCAGACATTGGTCTGATCTGCAAGGGTTTAAACCTGTAAAAAAGCATTTTTGGGGGAGTACTGTTTCAGAAGATGACTATGCCTACAAGGTGTTTACCAAAGACAATTACGTTGTTGGAAGGCTCTATACCATTAAAGGAGAAGATGGGTATTACAATCTAATCGATAAGGCCGGAATATATAAAGCCGAGGAGCCGGGGACGCCGGCAATCTGGGATATTCCCAGCGAGTTGATTACAGCTACAACGATTACGATATCAGGTGTAGAATATGAGCTTCAAGAAGGGTTCTTTTTCATTACGAACGAACCTGTAAGATATTTTGAAATTGATGAAGAATGGTATGATATAGAATAACGCAAGTTGCATTTTTGTACTATGAACACATAATGGGACAACTATTTTGCACCTTAACACAAAAGTCCTTGATTTTCAAGGGCTTTTCGTGTTTTTAGGGATAAAAAACAACTCCCTTTCACCATTGCATCTTTTCCCGACCTTGTGTAATCGCCGCAGGTGCATCGCAGTTCGCTGCAGTAGAGCTTTTTTGCTATTTTTAGTCTATAAACTTGACAGACGAGGAAAAAAGTGGTAGAATATAATTGGAAAGGTGTTTTGACATACTTTTATTTCTTATTTAAGGAGAGTTTGCAATGAAAAAGACATCATTTTTGGCGCTTCTGCTCGTTATCGCTCTTTGTTTACCGACGTTTGTCGGCTGTGACGATCTGATCGGCGACGCAGTAGGCGGTGTAATTAACGGCGGAGGAAATAAAGTCCCCGGTGAAGTTACCGGTTCTCAGAATTCCAATAAGCCAAAGGAAACTACCTCCATTGAAGTTGACAAGACCGATTCCGTGGAAACGGCGGAAGACACCGTGATCTTTGAGGACACGACTGATCTCACGGAAACGGAAACCATAGTTCTTGACGAGTACTTCGCAGGAAACTGGCACATGGCTGTCGATTCCTTCAAGTATGGTGAGGCATCTGATCTTTCCAACGGAAAGACTATTAAATCGGCTATAACCAATAATCTGGTCGGCACTCATCTTTCGACCGTTTCGGTTGCTTATGATTCCATAACTGCCAACTACGTTTGCCTGGCAGGCGGTTGGTTTGCTATTGACGGATGCGACATTTATGACTGGAACTGCAAGATATACGCGGCGGACGGAACTCTTCTTGACGTTATCGCGTGCAATCTGCGTAAAGCAGAGACCGGCGTTGTAAATCACGTTATAAAAAATATGCGCTATTCCGATAGTACCGTTCCTTACAGAATCGACACCGATTCTCCGTCCGTTATCGATCTTACCGCTTATGCGGGACAGACCGTGGCGGTGGTTTACGAGGCAAGCGTTGTTGACTATGACGCCGACCTTGAGATGATCAGGATCAACGTGACGGTGCCCCACGAAAATTACAGTGAAATTATACTTGATGGTTGGAAAATTCATTCCGCGAAAACGGACAACTATAAGACACAAGTGTCGGCGAAGCTTACAAATGAGGGCATTCATGCCTTCGGTTCTTCGGGTGATGAGAACGGACCTTGGGTCAGAATGACAACCGAGAACACCGTTGATCTCAAGCAGGGTGTTTATATGAAGATCAGGATCGACGAATTTAATTATAGCCCGGGGATTGACTCTTGGTTTAACGTTATGTTCTGTGATCAGCAGTACGTGCTCCCCGGAGATACCAGCTGTGGTCAGGGTGTTCAGAATCTTATTCGTCCCGGCATCAACAATGTGACCTATTGGTACTACAAGGAATTTACTCAGGCTTTGAAGGATCACAAAGACGTTCCGCAGGACGTTGACGGACAGGGAAGACATTATCTTACCGTAGAGCTTTCTTGGGACGAGGCTAACGACACGTTCGTATACACTATCAACGGCGTTTCCGCACCCCAAACGATCATTGATTATATGAATAATAAGTGGGGCGGAAGCAAGAGCTATGCGTACGTTGGCTTCTGCTTCCAGCACAACTCGGCGGGAGAGAAGATTGCCTGCACTTTGCTTGATTTCAGTGCGAACGTCGCATATCCCGGACCCGATGTTGATAAGCCCGACGTTGATAAGCCCGAGGAGGAGACCACTCCCGTTGCGGGAAATACGTTTGAGGGCAATTGGATCGCTTGTCAGGATTCTATCGATTATGCTTCCAAATCTGATTATTCTGATATTCATAGTAGTGGCTACGGGTCCACTAGTAATACAAATGGCAACGTTCCTTCCGAAATTGAATCGGGCATAACCGCGCGTTATCTCTGTTTTGGCGGTTGGTTAGGCGTTGACGGATATTCTTTGGAGGGTGCTTGCGTTAAGATTTACGCGAGCCACGGAGATCTTCTTGAAACTATTTATTTCGCTAACGATCAAGAATCCGACGGCAGATATTACGTTGCCGAGTCGGGTGTGCAGGATCACCTTCTTAATAGTATGGGATATGCTGAATCCACCGTTGGATACAGATATTACTCTCCTATAATTGATCTGACCGAATATGAAAACAGCACCGTGATCGTGGCTTGCGAGTTGGATCTCGAGGGCTCTGACGAGGTAGTAAATATTCTCAAGATAAGCGTTACGGTTCCCGAGGATCCTGACGTATATAAGGGAAATTGGCACTGCTCTGTGGATATCCTTCTTGGCGACATTGATGGCAACATGGACGGCATGATGAATGGTGATTTCAGCAACGTGGACGTTGAGATCATGTATGCAAACACTGGCAATTACGACGGCAACACCAACACCAGCAACACCATTAGGAACAGCGAAGGCTCATATCCTTCCATAACTGCGAGATACGTATACTTTGCATGCGGTTGGCTCGTCGTTGACGGATATGATATTGATAGCTGGAGCTGCAGGATTTATGCAGAAGACGGAACTCTTATTGAAACTGTAGAGCTTGGGCTCAATCCTGCCGAGGAAGGCGTAATAAATCACGTTGAAAATAATATGGGATACGGTGCAGGCACCGTTCCTTACAGAGTGACCAACAACGCGGATGAGCTTATCGATCTTGGAAAGTATGCAGGTCAGACTGTAACTTTGGTTTACGTAGCAGGACTCGCGGACTCGGAGAAGCTTGTCGAGATGGTAGAGATCGACGTGATCGTTCCCGAAGCTATCGATGTTCCCGAGGAGACTACCGCGGCTCCCGCAATTCCCGAGGAGCCCGAGGTTTCCGAAAGCGAGGGATTGACGTTCCTGTATAACGGCGACGGTACCTGCAGCCTTATCGGAGTAGGCGATTGCAAGGATACTGAGATCGTTATCCCTGCAGTTTCTCCCGAGGGCTATAGCGTTATAAGCATTGGTGACTATGCGTTCTCACAGTGCTATGATATTACGAGTGTAATTATTCCCGATAGCGTTACAAGTATTGCTAATAATGCGTTCGAAAGTTGCTGGAACCTTACGAGTGTAACTATTCCCGATAGCGTTACAAGCATTGGTGATAGCGCGTTTGCAGGTTGTTGGGCGCTTACGAGCATAACTATTCCCGAAAGTGTTACGACTATTGGTTATATGACATTCTCCGATTGCGATAGCTTTACGAATATAACTATACCCGACAGCGTTACAAGCATTGGTGATTCTGCGTTTAACAGCTGCGATAATCTCACCAGTATAACTATACCTAACAGCGTTACGTACATTGGTGTGTATGCATTCAATTGCTGCACGAACCTGACGAGCATAACTATTCCCAATAATCTTACGAGAATTGGTTGTTGGGCTTTCGCTGATTGCACGCGCCTTACGAGTGCGATATTTGAAAACACATCGGGTTGGGAGATCTCGAACGGCACGAGTATTTTAAGCACTAATCTTGAAAATTATTCGGTTGCGGCAACGCTGCTTAAGTCGACGTATCGCGCATACGATTGGACGAGAAATTAAGCTTTAACAGTGAACGGATCGGCAATTTAGCGCGATCGGATAATTGAATTTAATAAAAAGCACTTATGACGGCGAATAAAATCGTTTGTCGTAAGTGCTTTTGCTTTTAAAGTGCTTGACATTGAGAGAAAAAATGGTATAATTAAAATAGGGAAATGTGTTCGGCTGTAATTTATGAAGTCGGGCACGGCAATAAGAAATCTGACCGCGATACAGCGGCGACGAAAGGCGATGAAATTTTTATGAAGAACAAAAAGATCGGAACGAAGTGCGTGCAGGGCGGCTACACACCGGGAAACGGCGAGCCCAGACAGATCCCGATAATTCAGAGCACCACTTTTAAATACAGCACGGGCGAGGCGATGGGCAAGCTCTTTGACCTCGAGGCAAGCGGTTACTTTTACTCACGCTTGCAGAACCCGACCTGCGACACGGTCGCGGCGAAGATCTGTGAGATGGAGGGCGGAAGCGCGGCTATGCTGACCTCGTCGGGTATGGCGGCGAATTTCCTTGCGACCTTCAATATCTGCTCATGCGGTGATCACATCGTTTCGAGCGCGTCGATCTACGGCGGCACGTACAATCTTTTTGCGGTCACCTTCAAGAGAATGGGTATCGACGTGACCTTTATCGCGCCCGACTGCTCCGACGAGGAGTTCGAGGCGGCGTTCAGACCCAACACAAAGCTCGTTTTCGGTGAGACTATCGCAAATCCCGCGCTCAACGTGCTTGATATCGAGAGATTTGCAAA
Source organism: Clostridia bacterium (assembly GCA_017536475.1). Lineage (GTDB taxonomy): Bacteria > Bacillota > Clostridia > Oscillospirales > CAG-272 > SVTX01. The sequence continues at coordinate 21,648 of JAFXHH010000015.1, read as the reverse complement.
TATGGCGCACAAGCACGGTGTTCCGCTTATCATCGATAATACGTTCCCGACGCCCGTAAACTGCCGTCCTTTTGAGTGGGGAGCTGATATCGTGACGCACTCGACGACAAAGTATATGGACGGTCACGGAAGCGCGGTCGGCGGCGCGATCATTGACTCAGGCAAGTTCGACTGGCTCAAGTACGCTGACAAGTACCCCGGTCTTTGCACTCCCGACGACAGCTATCACGGAATTACCTACGCTGAAAAATTCGGTCTCGGCGGCGCGTACATCACCAAGGCGACCGCACAGCTTATGCGCGATCTCGGTGTTACTCCCGCGCCCATGAGCTCTTATATTCTCAATCTCGGACTCGAAAGCTTACACGTCAGAATGAAGCGCCACTGCGAGAACGGTCTTACGGTCGCTCGCTATCTTGAGGCGAACGACAAGATCGCGTGGGTCAACTATCCCTCTCTTGAGTCGAGCAAGGACTACGCGCTGGCGCAAAAATATATGCCCGACGGCACTTGCGGTGTCGTCAGCTTCGGCGTTAAGGGCGGCCGCGACGCTGCTGCCAAGTTTATGAATGCACTTGAGATGATCGCTATTGAGACTCACGTTGCTGACGCGCGCTCCTGCTGTCTGCATCCCGCGACCACCACTCACCGTCAGCTCTCCGATGCCGATCTCATCGCTTCGGGTGTTGCGCCCGACCTCGTGCGTCTCTCGTGCGGTCTTGAAGACGCCGACGATCTGATCGCTGATATTCAGCAGGCTTTGGATAAGATTTGAGAGTAAGAAAAAGAGAAGGTAGCGAGTGAGAGGATGCCTCCGGCGGCAAGCTTTCTTGAAAGAAAGCTTGGCAAAGAACTTCCCCGCATTTTTGGGTGCTTTTAGGGTGTCGTAGGATTTTTTCTTCGGCAAGCCTTAAAAAAATCCCTCACTGACCTTTTTGCATTGTAAGGGTTTAGAACCCAGCCGATACTGTGCAACTTATTTCAAAGTTTCTTTAAGTTATAGTTAGATGATATGTCTTGGGTTCAATACGATAGGGTGTATGTCATCTCAGTAGGCTGACTTTTTCGGCTTGCCGAAAAATCAGCGTCAATTCACCCTTGTTAGAACCCAAAATACAGGAAGTTTTTGAGGGTTTTAGGGAACTTTTTTCCAAAAAGTTCCCTAAGAACTCGTCACATCAGTAACTTCCAAAAAAACCAATCAGGAGAACGAAATGCCAATAAAGATACCGAACGATCTGCCTGCGGTACAGACGCTTGCAGACGAGAACATATTTGCGATGACGGAAACTCGTGCGATCACGCAGGACATAAGACCGCTGAAGATATTATTGCTCAATCTTATGCCGAAGAAGATCGAGACCGAGACGCAGATCTCGCGAATTTTAGGAAACACACCGCTTCAGATAGAGCTGACCTTGATCAGAACGCAGTCGCATCAGTCGACGAACACGGCGCAGGAGCATCTGCTTGCCTTTTACAAGACCTTTCCCGAGGTCAAGGGTGAGAAATACGACGGAATGATCATCACGGGTGCGCCCGTTGAGATGATGGAATTCGAGGAGGTCGACTACTGGGCGGAGCTTTGCGAGATCATGGAATGGAGCAAGACGCACGTACACAGCACGATGCACATCTGCTGGGGCGCGCAGGCGGGCTTGTACTATCATTACGGCATTAAGAAGCACGTGCTTGACGAAAAGCTTTTCGGCGTGTTTGCACACCGTGCGGATCACAAGAAGTCGATGCTTTTGCGCGGCTTTGACGACGAATTTTTCGTTCCTCACTCGCGCCACACTGCTGTGAACAGGGAAGACATCGAGGCTGTTGATTGCCTGCGAATTCTCGCGTCGAGCGACGAGGCGGGAGTTCATATCGTTTCGAAGATCGGCGGACGTCAGTTCTTCGTAATGGGACATTCGGAATACGATCCCTTGACGCTTGACGCGGAGTATAAGAGAGACCTCGCGGCAGGCTTGCCGATCAAGCCGCCCGTGAACTATTACCGTGACAATGATCCCGATAACGAGCCTGTCGTTCGTTGGAGGTCGCACGGAAGCCTTTTGTTTATAAATTGGCTTAATTATTTCGTCTATCAGTCGACGCCGTACGACTTGAAAACTCTTTGATAAAAAAGCGGGAATTTCCCGCTTTTTTGTCTGTTTTGCGGTTTTGAGGAGGTAAAAAACGGCAGTTTTGGGGCTTGCCGCCGTTTGTGTGATGATCAAGGTAAAAAAGTGATTTTTTTGGCTGAAATTGGTTGACAATATTGATAAAAATGGTTTTTTATGCATTGGGAATATTGTGCAATCTGTGAAAAAACGCAAAATTGACAAAAAAATATCAAAATCTTGTTGACTTATTGACATATAATATGATATAATGTACAGGAATGAGTTTGCTCCGAAGTTGGCGATTTCGGACTAAAGACGAGACCTTTTCGGTCGGGTCTTCCGTGCGGGAGGACAAGCTTGGTGTGACTCAAAAAAATACAATATAAAAGAGGGAAAAGACATGAAAAGAATTTTCGCTATGTTACTCTGCCTTTGCATGATAGTTGCAATCGTTGCTTGCGACACTCCTGCAAAAGAAGCTGACTACAAGCTCGGTATGGGCGTTGTAGTAAGCATGGATAGCTCCAAGACCGGCAATGCTCAGGTCGACGCTACCGTTGCTACCGTTGTAACCGATGCTGACGGTAAGATCGTTGCTTGCCGCATCGACGTTGCACAGAGCAAGATGGACGTTACCGACGGTGCAGTTGACACCGCTGCTACCTTCAAGACCAAGATGGAGCTTGGAGATGCTTACGGTATGGCTCCCGCTAAGATCGATAACGACGGAAACGGCGTTACCAAGGAGTGGTACGAGCAGGCTAAGGCTTTCGAGTCCTACGTTGTAGGCAAGACCGTTGCTGAGGTTGAGGCTATCAAGACTCAGGAAGCAGGCGGCCACCAGATCGCTGTTGATAAGGCTCTTCTCGACGCCGGCTGCTCCATGCAGATCACTGACTTCATCGCTGCAGTTGTTAAGGCTTGCAAGGATGAGCAGGGCATGAGCTTCAAGACCGCTTCCGAGTTCACTCTCGGCGTAGCTGCAACCACCACCGCTGCTGATTCCACCGCTGCTACCGCAGAGGCAAACGGCACTGTAAAGATGTACACCGATTTCGCTGCAACCGTTGTTGTTGACGGCAAGATCGTTGCTGCTCTTAACGACGCTATCCAGCCCAACATCGCTATCAACGCTGCAGGCGAGATCGTTGAGAAGGCTTACAAGGCAACCAAGAGAGAGCTTAAGGGCGAGTACGGCATGGCTCCTGTTAAGATCGATAACGACGGTAACGGTGTTACCAAGGAGTGGTTCGAGCAGTCTGCTGAGTTCTCCAAGTTCGTAGTTGGTAAGACCGCTGCTGAGGTTGCTGCACTTGAGACCAAGGAAGCAGGCGGCCACCAGATCGCTGTTGACCAGGCTCTTCTTGATGCAGGATGCTCTATCCAGATCACCGCTATCAAGGCAGTAGTTGCAAAGGCTGTTAACAACGCTAGATAATTAAATAATTCAGGAGATAGGAATTTTGAAGCTTATCAAAACCCTACTCTGTCTATTCATGGTTTTGGGGCTGCTCGTCGTTATGACGGGCTGCCCTGAAACTGCGAATAAGGCAGAACCGAAGGGAATGGTTTATTTCACCTTCTTTGACACGGTTTCCTATATTTACAGCTACAAAGTGGAAACGAACGAGCAATTCGGGAAGAATTGCGAGGGTGTTTCAGAGATACTTGAAGAATACCATCGCCTTTTTGATATTTATCACGAGTACAGCGGCGTGGTCAACCTGTGCACGCTCAATAAGAACGCGGGCGGGGAGGCAATGGTCGTTGACGAAAAGCTCATCGACTTCTTGCTCTATGCCGAGGAGCTGTATACGCTCACGGGCGGCGAGATGAATATAATGATGGGTGCCGTGCTGCGCCCCTGGCACGATTGCAGGGAAGCGGTGAGCACTAATTCGGCGAATGCGTCTATTCCCGAACAAGAGGTGCTTGACGAGGCGGCAGAGCACGTTGATTTTTCTCTGCTTGAGATAGACGAACAGAATTTGACGGTCAGAATAACCGATCCCGAGGCATCGATCGACGTCGGCGCGCTCGGCAAGGGATACGCCACCGAAAAGGCGGCGCAGTATCTCATAGAGAACGGTGTGAGCAGCTACGTGCTCAACATCGGCGGAAATATCCGCATAATCGGTCAAAAACCCGACGGCTCGGGCTGGTTGACCGGAATTAAGGACCCCTTTGATCCCGAGTCCTACGCTAAGCGCATCACGATCTCTGACGTGTCCTGCGTGACCTCGGGTATTTACGAGCGATATTTCGTCGTTGACGGGTCTCGCTATCACCACGTTATTGACAAGGACACTCTGATGCCGTCCGAGCATTTTGCTTCGGTCACGGTCATCACTTCCGACAGCGGACTTGCCGACGCGCTCTCCACGGCTCTGTTCTGTATGAGCTATGAAGACGGTCTTGCGCTCGTTCAGTCGATCGGAGGAGTTGAGGTGTTCTGGGTAGCCAACGACGGCACCCAATATATGACCGAGGGCTTTGCGGCTCTGGTCGGCGAATAATTTTGCCGCACGCGCGGCTATTGAATTTGAAAGCAATTTGTTTGAATATTCATATTTAAAACAATTAATCTAAATAAAAAACACGGAAAAGGAGAAATTATTTTGGGAAGAAATATTTCATCTTTGCACGTGCCCCACAATAAGCATACTGCGGCTTGCGTTCCCGTGCGTATCGAAACGCCGAAGGAAGTTATACTGCCGATGAATATGCATTCGGGTCACGATGCCGAACCCATCGTAAAGGTTGGCGATCACGTTCGTGTCGGCCAGCTCATCGCAAGGGAAGAGGGTAGATTCTCTTCTCCCGTACACGCGACGGTCTCGGGTACTGTCACCGAGATCTCTGCTATGGAGGTCGCAGGCGGCGAGACTCTCGCTATCCACATCGAGAGCGACGGTCTTATGGAGATCGATCCTTCGGTCAAGGCTCCCGAGTTCAGCGATTGTGACGGTTTCCTTCAGGCAGTCAGAGACGGCGGTATCGTTGGTCTCGGCGGCGCAGCTTTCCCCACCTGGGCAAAGTTCAACGAGGCTAAAAACCCCGATTACAAGGTCGACACCGTGCTCGTTAACGCGGCAGAGTGTGAGCCTTACATCACAAGTGACCACAGAATGATGCTCGCACATCCCGAGCTTATCGCGGACGGTATCGAGTATCTTCGCAAATATATGAACGAATATCTTGGCAACGCCAAGTTTATGATCTGCATCGAGAAGAACAAGGCAGACGCTATCGAGGTCCTCAAGAAGACCTTTGAGGGCAAGGATTACGTCGTTATTCACGAGCTCAAGACCATCTATCCTCAGGGCGCAAAGCAGGTAATGCTTTACAACGCTACGGGCAGAGTTGCAGTCGCGGGCAGACGTTTCCCCTCGTTCGGAGCGCTTATCGTAAACGTTTCCTCTCTTGCAAAGATGGCTGAATATCTCAACACGGGTATGCCCCTCGTTGAGAGGATCGTTACCGTTGACGGTCCTGCCGTTGAGAAGCCTATGAACCTTATCGCTCCTATCGGAACGAGAGTAAGCGAGCTTCTCAAGTACACGGGTCTTAAGAGCGAGCCCGGCAAGGTAGTTATGGGCGGTCCTATGAACGGTACTGCTATCTGCTCGGCTGACGATCCTATCGTTAAGATCTCTAACTCGGTCCTTATCTTCGACGAAAAGAATTCGGTTCTTCCCGAGGCTTCTCCCTGCATCAACTGCGGTCGTTGCATGGAAAAGTGTCCCGTTGGCATCAGCGTGCCTATGGTCGACAAGGTAATGTCGGTTGAAAAGGAAGAAAGACGCGTAAAGCTCCTTATCGACACCGGCGTTCGTCAGTGTGTTGACTGCGGCTGCTGTACTTACGTTTGCCCCGCAAACCGTCCCTTGCTTGAGATCAACAAGCAGGCAAGATCCTATATTAAAAAATACCTTGCCGCACAGAAGGAAAAAGAGGGAGGTGCAAAGGCATGAGTAAGCTTCATATCTCTCCCGCACCTCATATTCACGAAAAGGGTGCATCGGTAAATCGAGTAATGCTCGACGTTATCATCGCGATGATCCCCGCGGCTCTCGTCGGAGTTATCTTCTTCGGACTCAAGGCGCTTTGGATCATTCTCACCTGCGTTGCAAGTGCAGTTGTTTCCGAGTTCCTTTTCAATCTTTGCGCTCACAAAAAGCAGACTGTCGGCGACCTTTCCGCCGTTGTTACGGGCCTGCTCCTCGCGCTCAACCTAAGCACCGAGGTAAAGATCTGGCAGTGCGTTATCGGTAGCGTTTTCGCTATCGTTGTAGTTAAGTGCTTCTTCGGAGGCATCGGTAAGAACATCGTTAACCCCGCTATCGCGGCTCGTGTGTTCATGCTTCTTACCTTCGGTTCGGTCGCAGCCGTTTCCAAGATCGCTCCTTTGTTTGATCTCGGATTCCTCGGAAACGCCGTTCCCGAGATCGCCGCAGGTGCAACTCCTCTCGCTTCTCTTAACGCAGGCGTTGAGGGTGCTGCCAATGCTCCCACCGTTCTCCAGCTTCTCGTTGGTGCTCACGGCGGTGCTATCGGTGAGACCTGTGCGATCGCACTTCTTCTCGGTTTTGTTTATCTCGTAGCGAGAAAGGTCATCAAGTGGTACGTTCCCGCGTCCTTCGTAGCGACCGTTTTCGTCTGCTACCTCATCTTCGGCGGATTTGACGTTACCTTTGCTCTCCAGCACGTTCTCGCGGGCGGTCTGCTCCTCGGTGCTATCTTTATGGCAACCGACTACGTTACGACTCCCACCACCAATCTCGGTAGAATTGTGTTCTGTGTCGGCGCAGGTCTTCTTACCTTCGCAATCAGACAGTTTGCAAGCTATCCCGAGGGCGTTTCGATCGCTATACTTACTATGAACCTTCTTACTCCTTTCATCTACGACTGGACCAAGAAGAGAACTCTCGGAGGTGTTAAATAATGAAGATTCGTCATTTTCTTATCACCACCGCCATTCTTCTCGTTATTATGGTTGTGTTCGGCGCGGCGGCTTTCGGACTTAACTTTATTACGGGCCCCATGATCGAGGCTAACAACGCGGGCGCAGAGCTTGCTCCGCTTCTCGCTGTAATGCCCGAGGGTGCTTCCTTTGGCGGAGATGCTCTTATCTACAGCTCCGCTGATCCCTCCGCTTCCACTCTCGTAAACGTTCCCGCTAACGTTCTTTCGGTCTACAAGGAAGCAAACGGTCTCGGATTTGCGATCCGTTGCACCGCTGAGTCCTCTTACTCCGAATCTCCCATGGAGATCACCATCGGTATCGATGCAGAGGGTAAGATCTGCGGAATCCAGCTCGACTCCTATTCTGATTCGGTCGACTTCCGCGACAATGATGCAAACTACCTTAATTCTTACATCGGTAAGGACTCTGCTCTCGCAGACGTTGGCACCGTATCGGGCGCTACCTACTCGTCGACCGCGTTCAAGTCTGCGGTTGAGGGCGCTATGGGCGTGCTTATCGAGAACGATCTTATCGCGGCAGGCGTTAAGTCCGACGCGCAGATCCTTGCTGAAATGATCCCCTCGCTCCACACCGGACTTACCTCGGGCGGTATGCTCAAGGCAGAGGCTGTTGCGGCAAGCGGAAATATCGTTGAAGGCTACAAGGCACTTAACGGCTCGGGCTACGCGTTCATAGTCAAGAACGGTGAGGCAAGCTATCTTGCGATAGTTAATGCATCGGGCGCTTGCAAGGTCTACGACACCACGGGTGCCGACGTGACAGAGGCAAACGCAGCTGTTGCCGAGGAGGCTCTTGCGGCTACCGAAGCAGTTGACTTCTCCGAGGCTGCCGCAAAGATGATTAGCGCAAAGTTTGCTGATGCTTCGGAAATAACTCCCATAGAGCTCACAACGTTCGGAAACGTTGTTTACGCTTGCTCGTTCAAGACGGGTGAGAGCACCTACTACGCATTCTACTCTCGTCCTCTGACTTACGGCGACAACGCAATGGAGATCTGCACCGTAATTGATGAAAACGGCGCGATCGTTGACCAGAACGTAAAGCAGATGGCATTTGGACACGGTGTTGAATATATGCCCGGTATCAAGGATCTTATGGATGCTTCCGGAAGCGTATACGGAGAATATCTTGACAGATTTAACGGCATTACCGAAGGAACTCTTTCCGATGACGTTCTCGTTTCGGGCGCAACGATTTCTTCTACCGCAGTTAAGCTTGCAACCTCTGACGTATTCGCAGCGTTTAATTCTATCAAAGGAGGAGAACAGTAATGAAAAAGACTAAAACATCGTATCTCCTCAGAGGTACTCCCTCGATCCTTCTCGTTCTCGGCGCAGGCTTCGTTATGGCGTCGAGCGAGGATCTCCGCGAGGCACTCGGTATGGGTGCGGCGGTGCTCATTTCCATGCTTCTTTCCTCGATCGTGGTCTCCGCGATCCACAAGATAATCCCCGCATACGCAAAGATCCCTGCTTACGTTATGATAATCACCGGCTTTGTGACCCTCATCTCGATGCTTATGAAGGCATTCTTCCCCGAGGTCGCAAATATGCTCGGCGTTCATCTGGCGGCTCTCGCGGTCAGCGCGGTAGTTTACCGTGACTGCGAGGAGGTTGCCGATCACAGCGGAGAGGGAACTACGATCAAGACTGCTCTCGTTACGGGCGTCTTCTTCACCGTTATTATGGTCGTTTGCGCGCTTATCCGTGAGGTCCTCGGCAACGCTTCTATCTGGGGTCAGCCCATCGCGTTCCTTCAGGACTATAAGATCTCCGCGCTCGCAGGCGCGTTCGGCGGATACGTCGTGCTCGCTATCGTTATGGCAGTGATCAACAAGATTACGGGTCTTCACCATCATCTTGATGAAAACGAAGAAAAGGAGGGTAACTGATAATGACACCTGAAATTATTCTTGGTATTATCCTTACAAGCATACTCTCCGGAAACTATGCTCTTATCGAATGTCTCGGAACGGGCGCAGTCATCGAAAACGAGCGCTCCACCAAGAGATCTCTCGCGCTTGGCGCGGGCACTACGCTGGTAATGCTTCTCGCAACGCTTATTACCTGGCCGATCAACAAGTTCGTGCTTGGCGCGAAGCTTGAATATCTCCAGATCATAGCGTTCGTTGCAGTCGTTCTCGTTATCTCCGAGGCTATGCACCTCGTTGCAAGAAAGCTGCTCGACAACTACTGCCACTCCCATTTCGTGAAATTCGCGGTCAACGGTGCGGTTCTCGGTCTTTGTATCCACAACACCGAGCACGGCTTCCTTGAGGCGATCATCACCGCTGCGGCTGTTGGCGTTGGCTTCACGCTCACTATGACTCTCTACGGCAAGCTCAAGGATCTTACGGTCGATGAGGATGCGATTCCCGCGTCCTTCCGCGGTCTTCCCATCGCGCTTCTCACCGCAGGCATGATCGCTCTTGCGCTTCTCGCACTTAAGTTTTAATGAAAAAGAGAGATCTGATTCTCATTGTCGCTATTCTTGCGATTGGACTTTTATCGTGGGGTGCATTAGAACTTGCTAAGGAGGAAGGCGCTTACGTGGTCGTCACCGTTGCAGGTGAGGAAGTGGCGAGATACAGTCTTGCCGAGGATGGCGAATACGAGTTGAACGGCGGAACCAATATTTTGAAAATTGAAAATGGGGAAGCTTATATGGTTTGGGCTAATTGTCCAACACTTGGAAAAACTCGTTGCACTCATCAGGGAAAGATAAGCCGAACAACCGAAAAAATCACTTGTCGAATAAATAAACTTGTGGTTACTGTCTATGGAGCTGAAGATCCCGACGTTGAGCTTATAGGCTGATTTAACTTATAGAAAAAGACCTCGGGCGAAATGCCCGAGGTCAAAAATTAAAACGGACGAAAGAAGCCTTAGTGAAGGGGAATAGGTAAATTATCCGCTTCACTAACTACTATTAACGAAAGGAGATCGGCATGAAAACTAAAAAGGTAGCTTTTTTGGGGCTTTCTATCGCGCTTGCGATGATCCTTTCCTTCGTGGAAAGCCAAATACCCGCGCTTGTTGCGATTCCCGGCATAAAGGTCGGTCTTCCCAATCTCGTTATGGTCTTTTTGCTCTATAAGGTTGGCTGGAAGGAGACCGTTATCGTCAGTATTATCCGTGTCGCGCTCGTTTCGATGCTTTTCGGTAACGTGCAGACTATGGCGTTCAGTATCGCAGGCGCGGTCCTCAGTTTGACGGGAATGATATTGCTCAAAAAGCTTGAGCTTTTCTCATGCATCGCGGTCAGCGTTGTGGGAGGCGTTTTGCACAACGTCGGACAGATCGCTATGGCTTGTCTGGTGACCCAGACGATCGGGGTCGCCACGTATCTGCCCGTGCTTCTCATTTCGGGAACGGTTGCGGGTGTGGTTATCGGTCTTATCGGCGGTATGCTGGTCAAAAGGCTTGATAAGTTTAAGTTTTAATAAAAACAGCAGAGGTATTGCGCCTCTGCTGTTTTTGTAACCCGAAAACCATGAGATAGTCGCGTGGTTCGAAAGAAGCTTTGCCGATGAACAGAAAACAAACAAAAAGTCAGCGAATAATGTTCTTATGGTAAAGGCTCCCTTGTGCAAAGGGAGCTGTCACCGAAGGTGACTGAGGGATTGTTTTACAAAATCTCTGCTTTAACAATCCCTCCGTCTTGCTTTGCAGCGAACCCCCAAAACTCATTTTATTCGTTTCGGGGAACCACTGCCGCAAGCCACCTCCCTTTACACAAGGGAGGCTTTAAAAACACCACCAAAGTGAATTCCTTGGTGGTGTTCATTTTTTCTCCGCTGAAGTTGCAGGGGCGAAAAGGTTTCCTCTTAGAGTTAATCCTCAATATCGGTAAGCTTGGAGACGGTTGTTCCAAGCACCTCTGCAATGGTAAACAAGGTCTTTAACGACGGGCAAAAGCAACTGCCGGGAGCTTCAAGCTGTGATATATATCCCACAGACAGATCGCATGCTTCCGCAAGCTCCTCTTGTGTCATACCTTGAAGCTTTCTGTAATATGCAATTTTCAAGCCGATCTTTATAACATTCATTTTATATTGACTTTCAAGCATATTTTTCTCCTGAATTTTATTTTCTAAAAATATTATAACCTATTTACAACAGAATTAAAATATGATAAAATATAGTAAACAATAGGTAAAATATAAGAAAAACAAAATGATAATATATTTTAAATAGGAGATATATATGAAACTCTTAATTGCAGGATCGCGCGGAATTATGGACTTTGACCTATCCGAGCACGTGCCAAAGGACACGGAAATGATCATAAGCGGTGGAGCAAAGGGAATTGACACGGTTGCAAACGAGTATGCAACCAATCACAATATTCCGATAACGGTCGTTCGTCCTCAATACGATCTGTACGGTATAGCCGCACCTATAAAAAGAAACGAGCAGATGGTGGAAATGGCTGACGAGGTACTTGTTGTGTGGGACGGAGCTTCGCGAGGCACTAAATCTACGATAGAATATGCTCGGCGCATGAATAAAAAGGTTACTGTAATTATTGTTGCCACATAAGAGGGGACAAATTAAAATTGGCAGAGGGTTGCGCCTCTGCCGATTTTGTGGTATAATGAACTAAAAGAAGATATAAAACGTTGCAGGAGGAAATGATGATGGGAAAGCTTTCAAAAAAGACAGAGACGATTTTGGTCGAGAGATTTGGCAAGGACAGCATCATTGCGCTTGCGACTGCCATTGATAACACGCCTTACGTTCGCAACGTAGATGCGTTTTACGAAAACCGCGCGTTTTACGTGCTTACTCACGCTCTGTCGGGTAAAATGAGGCAAATAGAACAAAATCCGACTGTTGCGATATCCGGTGAATGGTTTACTGCTCAAGGAAAGGGCATCAACCTTGGATATTTCGGAAGCCCTGAAAACTCTTTCATCGCAAACAAAATGAGGCAGGTCTTTTCGGCTTGGATAGATAACGGGCACAACAATTTTGCCGACGTGAACACTTGTATTCTCCGTATTGAGCTTGAAAGCGGAATTCTGTTTTCAAACGGCGAACGCTTTGAGATCGATTTTACCTGACCAACAATAAAACCCCTGACAGATTCCTTGCACGGAGTCCGTCGGGGGTTTTGTATTGATCAAATATCATTCCTGCAAATATCCTCTAAGGTCTCGCGCTTGACTGCGACGTAGTCCTTGCCGCCGCGCAGCATTACCACGGGGGGCTTGCCGAGACGGTTATAATTCGAGGACATCGAGTAGTTGTACGCGCCAGTGGTCAGCACCGCGATCACGTCGCCGCGCTTTATGTCGGCGGGCAGGGTGACGTTTTCCTGCAATATGTCGCCACTCTCACAGCAGCGGCCCACGAGCGAGCAGGTGAAGGTGGGTGCACTCGAGGTCATTCGGCTTGCAAGGCATACGGTATAAGGCGAGCCGTAGAGCGCGAAGCGGGGGTTATCCGCCATACCGCCGTCGACCGAGACGTAATTTTTGTATCCGGGTATGCGCTTGACCGTGCCTGCGGTGTAGACCGTCAGACCCGCGTCGGCAACGATGCTTCTGCCCGGTTCCATTCGGATCGAGGGCATTTTGATGCCGAGCTTTTGGCAGTGTGCCTTAATAAATTTGGCAACCTCGCGGATATTCGCCGCGATGTCGATCTCGGGATGCTCCTCAAGGTAGCGGACTCCGTAGCCGCCGCCGAGGTCGAGGATCTCGGTCTCAAAGCCGTATTTTTGCTTCATTTGCGCGATGAAATCGAGCATTATTTCGGACGCGCTGAGGTAGACCTCCGAATCAAAGACCTGCGAGCCGACGTGACAGTGAAATCCCGAAAGGGTGATGTTTTCAAGCTCCGTGGCGTACTTCGTTATCTGCTCGGCTTGACCCGTTTCGATCGCAGAGCCGAATTTAGAGTCGACCTTGCCCGTGGCGACCGCCGCGTATGTATGGGGGTCGATGCCCGGGGTGAGACGGAGCAAAATCTTCTGGTTTACGCCCTTGTCGCGCGCGATTTTGTCTATCGCATCAAGCTCCTCGACGTTGTCGACTACGAAATAGCCCACACCTTCGTCGATCGCGTATGCGATATCGAAATCAGTCTTGTTATTGCTATGAAAATAAGCCTTTTCAAGCGGAAATCCGACGCTCGCCGCGGTATAAAGCTCGCCCGACGACACAAGGTCGGTGCCCATTCCTTCCTCCATCACGATGCGGTAGATCTGCTTGAAGGATGCCGCCTTGCTTGCGTAGAGGGGAAGCGCGTCGTCGCCGAATGCCTCCTTCATTGCGCAGACGTAGGTGCGGCAACGTTCACGGATGCGGTCCTCGTCGAAAAGATAGAGGGGCGTGCCGTATTTTTTTGCCATCTCGACCGTGTCGACACCGCCGAGCGTGAGGTGGTTATTTTCGTTTACTGATAAGTTCTTACAGATCATTTTTCGTTCCTTTTAACGTTATTATCCGTCGATCATGCTATACATATCGTACAGTCCCGCGCTCTTGTCCTTGATAAAGTCCGCGGCAGCTATCGCGCCCTCGGCAAAGAGCGAACGGCTATGTGCCTCGTGCTTGAGCGTGATGGTCTGCGTGTCCGTGCCGATTATGACCTCGTGCTCGCCGACGATATTGCCCATGCGGATCGCGTGGATGCCGATCTCGTCCTTCATTCGCTTTGCCTGACCCTGTCTGCCGAACGTGAAGACCGCCTTTTCGCGTATTTTCTGTATCGACTGTGCAAGCAGGAGCGCCGTGCCGCTGGGTGCGTCTATTTTTCTGTTGTGGTGTTTTTCGATTATCTCAACGTCTGCGTCGGGGAAGGTTTTGACCGCCGTTTTCGCGAGCTCGCAAAGCAATGCCACGCCAAGTGACATATTTGCCGAGTGGAAAAGCGGAATTTTCTTCGCCGCCTCTCTTATATAGCTCTTTTCTACGTCATCGTGACCAGTTGTCGCCAGCACGACGGGGATATTCTTTTCACACGCGTATTCAAGCAGTGCCTTCGTTGCGCTATGGTGCGAAAAGTCGACTATGCAATCGGGTCTCTCACTGACCTCGCTCCAGCTCGTGTATACGGGGCAGTCCGCGCCCTCGGGCACGATCACGTCTACTCCCGCGCACAGCTCTGCGCCGCGGTAGCCTTCTTTTACTATTTTCTTGACCTCGGCGCCCATTCTGCCGCCTATGCCGTTTATTAGTATTTTCATTGTTTGTTTTTCCTTTTTTAGTTAGCGAAGGAAGCGATTTTTCCACCTTTTTTGGAAAAAAGGTGGAGCCAAAAAACTTCCCCGATAGTTTGGGTCCTTTTAGGGTGTTTGTTTTCAGCAAGCTGAAAACGCGGCTTTTTTCATCGACAGGTCTCGAAAAAAGCCCTCACTGTCGGTTATTGGTTATAAGGGTTTAGAACCCAGCCGATGTTGTGCAACTTATTTTAGAGTCTCTTTAAGTTTAAGTTAGATGATGTGTCTCGGGTTCAATACGGCAGGGCGTTTGTTATCTCAGTAGGCTGATTTTTCGGCTTGCCGCAAAATCAGCGTCAATTCACCCTTGTTAGAACCCAAAATATCGAAAGTTTTTGAGGGTTTTAGGGAACTTTTTCCCAAAAAGTTCCCTAAGAAATCCCTACATCAGTAACTTCCTCAAATCAACCCTAAATCCTTCATAATTCCTGCCAATTTTTCTTCGTGCTCGGGCTCCATTTCGCACAGGGGGGAGCGAAGGGAATTTTCGCAGAAGCCCATCATAGACATAGCGGCTTTAACGGGAATAGGATTAACCTCACAGAAAAGGGCATTGATGAGGGGGAGGAGATCAAGCTGAGCCTTGAGGCTTTCGGCGTGATTACCGTCGAAGAAATCGTGGCAGAGCTTACTTGTGGCGCGGGGCATGGGGTTGGAAAGAACCGAGATAACGCCCTTGCCGCCGAGCGAGAGGATCGGAACGATCTGATCGTCGTTACCCGAATAGATATCCATTTTATCGCCGACGAGGTGCGCGAGCTCCGCGATCTGCGAGATATTGCCGCTTGCCTCCTTGATCGCCACGATATTGGGGTGATCTGCGAGCTTTGCTGCGGTTGCAGGGAGAATATTGCAGCCCGTGCGCGAGGGCACGTTATAGAGAATAACGGGCTTGGTCGAAGCATCGGCGATCTCGGTGAACATTTTTATAAGACCCTTTTGGGTGGCCTTGTTGTAGTAGGGAGTGACCACGAGGACTGCGTCCGCGCCCGCGTCACACGCGTGCTGGGTCAGCTCGATCGCGTAAGCGGTGTCGTTCGAGCCCGTGCCCGCGATAACGGGAACTCTGCCTGCGACGGTATCGACGGCGAATTTGATCGCGTCTCTGTGCTCGTCGTCGGTCAGCGTGCTCGCCTCGCCCGTGGTTCCGCAGACGACGATAGCGTCGATGCCCTCGTCGATCTGCCAATTTATGAGCTTTTCAAAGCTTTCGTAGTCGATCTTACCGTCCTTGAAGGGAGTGATTATGGCAGTTGCCGCGCCCGTGAATACAGTTTTTTTCATTTTAATCTCCGTTCTGCCGCCAAGGCGGCATAAATATTAATCGATGAATTTTGCCTTCGTGGCAAAATTCGTGCGTAAAAAAGTATATATTGCTACCAAATGGAAGTAACTTTTACGCAGACCTCCGATTGTTATACGTATTTGCAATAAAAAAGCAGAGGACCGTGCCTCTACTCGCGCGCTTTTCAATAAAAAACAGCCGTTCACACGGCTATCCTCATCGAATTGACATCGAACAGATAGCACTCCGCATATTTGCGACAGCAAAACGGATGTTATCCGAGTTGCCAGAACTCCCCTGCGCCGTGGGAGATCTTCGGCACCGAACCCTTTCTTCGCCGCAACGCCTGCGCGGGCTTTTTCGCGGCAAATACTCTTGTTCTGATGCGCCTCTATCATCTTTTTTGTCAGTATATCACATTTTTTTCGCTTTGTCAAGGGATTGGGGATATTTTGTCTGTTTTGGGGACATATTTTTTGAATGGTAAACAAAAAGCGGCGGAGGATATCTTTTTTATAAAAAACACTTTAACAAAACGCAAACAAAATTTAAATCTTTTAAAAATAAGCCCTTGATATAATGCGGTTGTAAAATTGGCAAACTGTGCTTTGGAGGTGGAGCCATGAAAAGAAAGTACAAGGTCAAAACCGCAACGAAAACGATCGAACGCGAATATAATTACATTCCCGTTCGCTATATTATTGCGGTTTTAATTACGCTTTTCGAGATCCTTGCAATCATCGGTATAGTCGTAGCGTGCTGCTATTACATTCCATATTTTTATATTGCGGCTTGGATAACCGAGATCTTTTGCGTTATAAAAATTATCGCGTCGGACGACAACCCCGATTACAAGGTCCCGTGGCTTTTGTTCGTTCTTATCTTGCCGATTGCAGGATTTATGTTCTACTTTCTGTTTTACTCCCGAAAGCTTCAAAAGAAGTTCATTCGCCGTCTTGAAGAACTGAAAAAGTATCGGTACGATAGGGGTCAAGAGGAGATCCTTGACAAGTTGGAGCGCGAGAATGCTCACGCTTCTGCACAGGCAAAAATGCTATGCTCCATTTCAGAGGCAAGTGTGTTTCAAAATACAAAACAGACCTATTATCCGCTTGGCGAGGATATGTGGCAGGCGATGCTATCCGACCTCGAAAAAGCCGAAATGTTTATCTTTATGGAATACTTTATCGTTGAGGAAGGAACGTTTTGGAACTCTATACTCGATATTCTGAAGCGCAAAGCGGCTGCTGGTGTTACGGTCAGAGTGCTTTACGATGATATTGGCTGTATGAGTACGCTCCCCGGTAATTATCACAAGCAACTTGCAAGGCTTGGTATCGAGGCAAGACCGTTTTCGCGTCTGAGAGGACAAGCCGACAGCGAGTTCAACAACCGCAGCCACCGTAAGATCTGTGTCATTGACGGCAAGGTGGGATACACGGGCGGTGTGAACATTGCCGACGAGTATATAAATGAAATAGAGCGCTTTGGGCATTGGAAGGATACCGCCCTTCGTCTTGAGGGCGAGGCTGTATGGGAGCTGACAAGACTGTTTCTCACCGATTACGGCATCAACGTAAAGGAATTGCCCGAAACGGAATTTGATCTTTACCCAAAGCAAAGCGATATATTTGCTGACGGGTATGTGATCCCGTTTGGCGACGGTCCGTCCCCGTTGTATGATCGCAGGGTCGGTAAAAGCGTCATTCAGAATATGCTTTCATCAGCAACAAAATATATGTACATGACCACGCCTTACCTTATTATAGATAACGATCTGTGTCAAAGCATAGAGAATGCCGCCTTGCGCGGTGTGGACGTGCGGATCATCGTTCCGCATATTCCCGATAAAAAAATAGTTTTCGGTATGACGAGAAGCTTTTATCACCGTTTGATGAAGGCTGGCGTGAGGATCTACGAATACAAGCCCGGATTCGTTCACGCTAAAAGCTATATTGCCGATGACGAGTACGCGATGATCGGCACGATCAATCTTGACTACCGCAGTCTTGTGCACCACTTTGAAAACGGTGTGTGGATGTATCGGTGCGAGTCCATAAAGGATATGAAAAATGATATTGAGGAAACGATGGCAAAATCCATAGAGATAACGTCAGACATGTTGAAAACAGGACCTATCACACGGTTGATTCGCTCTGTCGTCAGAATTTTTGCTCCGATGCTATAAAAATTTGTTTTATAACATTTCGGAAACAAATCGCCAACAAAACTCAAAAGTCGGTATTGTAAAATATGGTCACAATGAATGACAAGAAACAGGAGTATTATGGAAAACACCACTTTTAGCTACAATTATTCGGCGGCAAGGAACAGGGAAGTCGAAAGCATCAGAAGAAAATATATGCCCCAAGAGGAAAGCAAGCTTGAAAAATTAAAGCGTCTTGACCTGCGCGTGCAAATGGCGGGTACCGTCGAAGGTCTTTGCCTCGGAATCATAGGCGCACTCGTCTTTGGTGTCGGTTTGTGCTTCTTTCTCGACGTGTTCGCAGGTGCGGCGTGGCTCTCGGCACTCTTTATGATCATCGGTACTCTTATTATGATTCCTGCCTATCCGATATACAGACGAATCGCTCGTAAAACCAAGGCAGAGCTGACACCCGAAATTCTTCGTTTGTCCGAAGAAATAATGAAACATCAATAAGAATAGGAGATTTTGTATATGACAGAACTTGAAAAAGCATTGGCAGGCGAAGCATTTGATAGAAGGGATGCGGAAATTCGCGCATTTCAGGCGGGTGTAAAGGATCTTTGCTTTGAATTTAATCATACCAAGCCCTCTGATACGAGAAGAACGGAGATTATCAAAGAGCTTGTTTCGGGATATAACCCTTACGTATTTATTGAGGGTGGCTTTGAGTGTGTGTTCGGAAAAAACATTCACTTCAAGGGAATGTCGATGATCAATTACGGATGCACATTCCTCGACTCCAACATCATAGAAATTGGTCACTGCGCTTTGATCGGTCCCGGCTGTAAGCTGATTTGTACCAACCACGCGATTGACGGTGAGGAAAGATTAAAGGGACTCTTTAACGATAAGCCTATCACCATTGGCGAGAACGTATGGCTCGGCGCGAACGTGACCGTGCTTCCCGGCGTTACGATTGGTAAGAATGCAATTATCGGTGCGGGTTCGGTTGTCACAAAGGATATTCCCGAAAATGTAATAGCAGTCGGCAACCCTTGCAGAGTGCTTCGTGAAGTGACCGAAGAAGATAAATTGATAAAACGATAAAGAAATTCAGGATTAACAAAACGCAAACGTTTCACAAAACAATCAAAAACAAACGGCTATTATAATATAGCTACAAAATCGAAAAGGAGATAATTGATATGTCAAAAATTGCAGAAACTAACGAAAAGATCGCAGAAAAGGTAGTCGAGGGATACAAGAAGATAGAGAACGGCGTCGTTGAGGGATATAAAAAGATCGAGAACGGAGTTGTTGAAGGCTTCGAAAAGGTATCCGATAAGTGCGTAGAGGTTCTTTTTGCCAAGGAAGGCGAGAGCGTAGAGGACGCAAAGAAAAGACTTTCGGGTAATAAGACCGATAGCGAAAACAAGTAATTTATTTTGGGAGATAGAGCATAATGAACAGAAATGATCAGCAGTTTATGGCGCAGAAGATACGCACACAGTATATGGAAAAGACTCCCTCGGAGCTTGATACTCTTCGAGAGCTTGACGCAAAGGTAAAACGCCCCGCAAACGTATTCGCTTACGTATTTGGAAGCATTTCTGCGGTTGTTATGGGCGCAGGTATGAGTCTTGTTATGACTGACATCGGTGCGATTGTCGGTATAGCAAGCGCAATGGTTCCCGGAATCGCAATTGGTATTGTGGGACTTGGTATGGCGCTCCTCACTTATCCTATATATAAGGGAATACTTGATTCGCGCAAAAAGAAGTACGGCGCTGAAATCCTTAAGCTCAGCGAATCGATCATCAATAAATAATCAATAAAGAAAAAGGGAATATTAATTTTATATAAAAAGATACCGAGGCGTTGGTTTGCCTCGGTATTTTGCGGTTTGATAGGGCGGAGAGAAGCTCTCCGCCGCTTGATGTGAATAAATCAGGGCAACCTCTCACAAAATTCAATGAATTTCGGAGTCCACCATTCCTTGTAGCCTACGAGGTTCGGGTGGATCGGGTCGCTCATATAACGTGCGTAGTCGACAGGGCTGACCGACAGCATCTCCGCGTCGTGATAAAGGTCGAGGATGTAGAAGTCATACTCCTTTTTCAAGGTGTAGAGCAGGTCGATCATTTTGGCGTACGGCTCGCTTTCGTAATACGTGCCCGTGTAGAATGCGACGGGGCAGGCGAAGGTGCGCTGTACGTATTCGATTATGTCGCGGATCGCCTTTTCGATCTCGCAGAGAGCGATATTTCTTGCCGCGTCGTTGGTAGAGAGCTGACAGATAAAAAGGTCTGCGGGGAGGCTTTTGTCGACGGTCTTAAGTCGTGCGACGTAGGAGCTTTCGTCGAGGTCTGCCAGAGTTGTACCCGAGACTGCCTCCTTGACGCATTTTATGCCGCACTCCCGAGCCATCAGATCGGCAAAGGAAACGCCGCCCGCGGCAGAGCCGTAGGTTACGGATGAGCCTAAGAATAGGACGGTTTTATTTTTTAAATTCATAACGGTAGTCCTTGTTGTTTTTATTGTGTTTTTATTGTAGCATAGATCTGATTGTTTGTCAATAAGCGTTACAACCCCAAATGGCGCGTCGCGTATGATTCAGGACCCTTGCACAAATCCGCAAACGGATTTGGCGTGGTGGACTCACGACGGAGAGGTGGGCTTAACTACTCGCCTGTGGCGTAACACATTATGGCGAGGCAGAGGGCTTCACTACTCGCCTGTGGCGTAACCGCAGCAAAAAAGCACATAGGCATAAAGCCTATGTGCTTTTTTGCGAAGAAACGCGCAAACGGTGCGTAGAAGTAGGTAAAAACGCAAAAAAGGTGCGTAATACGGTTCACAAGGACAAATCAAAATAAAGCTTTATTATTGTTAACATACTTTATGATGTTTTTTAGGCCATCATCAAATGATAAAAACGTTTGGCTTTGGGTTTTCAATTCCGCAACATAGTAGAAAGTCGAATCCATATAGATCCACGTTGAGCATTTTACAGTAATACTATTGCCCTCGCATATCTCTTCTTTTGCAAGGGCTTCGCTAAGAACATTGCAGTTATCGCCCACTAATTCCAATCTGATTTCTTCACTATTCGCTTCGGAAGAATCAAAAGCTGATTTGTTCTCAACGGAAACATACAGATAAATTCGGTCGCCAGCTTCTTTATATGAGCAAAATGTTGCCTCAATATCATGATAATTAGCTTCATTGCTAAGATGTTCTCGCATAATTCCATTATAGCCGCTACAAGCGGTCAGAGTTAATAAAAGGATAATTGTAAGTCCAAGTAATAACAACTTTTTCATTTTGCATTCTCCTTTGCGGTTTTGCACGATGCAATCAACATAACTCTCAAAGAAGTACATTTTGAAGATAGTGTTTTGAAGGTCTGCTCATCGATATATTTTGTACGATAAAGCAATTCAAGCCAATATCCCGTTTCACTTGCTTCCTTGAGCGCGATTTCAAATTTCGATATAAAATCCTTTGTGCCTTGTGCGTATTGTGCTTCGTGAATATTTGCACCGATTGAGGTGCCGCTTCTGCCGATTTGATTAGCAATGATAGTTTCGTGATTTGATTTTAGAAATTTAACGAGGTTTATAATATCAACCGAAAAGTCCATAGAAAGTTCGACGAGCTTATTTTCTTTCATAATCGCACCTCCTTTTCCAATATTATATCATAAATTCATATGTTTGTCAAATGATGCATCGCCTCGCGGCGATATGATGTTTTTCGCTTCGCTCAAAATGATGTTGCTCCACTTCGTTACGCAATGATGCGATGTTTGCCCCAATGTGCCGTAAGGCACACATCATTCGCGCAGCGAACATCATTAGGCGAAGCCGTCATCATTTGCCGCAGG
>JAFXHH010000001.1 GCA_017536475.1 Clostridia bacterium | reverse complement strand
AGGCGATGGCAGATGCCATCGCCGAGTGAAAGCTTATTTTTCAAGAAGTGCGAATATTTCATCGCGGCTCGTTACTTTCAGAGCTTTGAAAAGTGAGGTCGTGTGCATTTTAACCGTATTTTCGGACAAATGAAGATTGACCGCTATTTCTTTTCTGCTTCTTCCGTCAAGTATTCCTTCGAGAATGTCCATCTGCCTTGAGGTCAGTGTGGTATTTTCGGGAAGGCTTGAAAGTATGCGCTCGATCTTGTCAGCGCGTTCCTTTGAATCAACGTATATGACCGAGGATTTTTCTTCTACAATAATCCGAGGGGGAACATCACTGACGTGTATGTAATCTTGGAGCATCCAATATACGAAGAAGAATACGAACTCACTCATAAGGTAGGATGCGGAAAGAAACTCAAAATTCCAAGTGACGAGCTTTTCTACGATCCACATGCCAATGTTTCCGATCACTACGGCTAACATAAGTC
Source organism: Clostridia bacterium (assembly GCA_017536475.1). GTDB lineage: Bacteria > Bacillota > Clostridia > Oscillospirales > CAG-272 > SVTX01. The sequence continues at coordinate 90,402 of JAFXHH010000001.1, read as the reverse complement.
CTACGAGCTTCTGTGATTTTCCGCTACTTTTCTTCAGCGATATGCTGATCACCACAAGCATTGCCACAAAGTATCCGAGAACGTATATCAGATTAACGGGGTGAAGGAAGCCATATTCCTTAATGAGTTTTGCCGCGCCGTCAGCAAACGTCAGCTCAACGCTCTTATAGTACCAATCAAGGTGACCTGTTGTCAGCACAAGTCCGAACATCACCATAGCCGCAGCGATGAGCACGTATTTGAGCCATTTCTTGTAGGTAAATCCGCAAAGACCGGAAATGATCATAAGCATACAAAGCGGAACGAACACCTGCCCGAAGTACGCGATCTTATTTGCCGCGAGAGCAAACTCTACCGTTTTTGAAAGCGATAGGAGAAGATATCCGAGATTTACTACACAAACAGAGAGGTAAAGTACACATAGCCAAGGCTCGTTTTGCGATTTGCGCACGAACAGATAATATCCAACGGGCAACAAAAGAGACAAAGCAAAAATAACGCTGTATGCTATTGTCATTGGTCTACCTCCTTGTTGTTTCTCCAGTTATATTTAATTGTAACACAAAAATGTGAATAAATCAAGGCATTTTACGACATTTGATGCGGTGCGCTTCAACCGATAAATTCAATTATATCGTTTTTAACAGTATCGTAAGTAAAATCATTAAGGATTTCGTGTCTGCCGCCTTTGTAAAGGATACACTTGACGTTATGACCCTGTTTTTTTAATCTTGCTTCGACCTGAAGCACACCTTTGCCGTAATTTCCTACGGGGTCATCCTCGCCTGCGACCAGAAGCACGGGAATACGCGGCAGCTTTTTGAACCAAGCGGCGCGGTTTGAATATTTCAACAGTCGCATAAGGTCGCCCATCGCGCTGACCGTGAATTTGAAGGTGCAGTACTCGTCGCCGATATATTTATTACGTGTTTCGAGATCGGTCGAAAGCCAGGATTTTGAATTCTCTTCACTCTTGAATTTTGAGTTATAACTACCGAAGGCGAGGTCGTCGACGAATTTGGAGATATGTCTCTCGCCCTTGAAAAGCTTGATCAGAGCAATGACAGCAAGGCCTGCGCCTGCGGCGGGATTTGCACCTCCCGTACCCATAACTATAAGCTTATCGGGGCGAGCGTATTTTTCTGTGGCAAGGCGCACTATAAACGAGCCCATACTGTGACCCATAAGATAATATGGCAGATTATTATCTCCGTCGTATTCGGCTCTCACAGCGTCTGAAAAGATCTTTACGTCTCGGCAGAGCTTATCCCAGCCCTTTTTAGATGCGATAAATCCGAGCTCGCTTTTATCGTTGACGGTCTTTCCGTGTCCGAGGTTATCGTAGCCAAAGCAGATATAGCCTGCCTCGGCGAGCGCGGTCATTATGCGGTCGTATCTGCCTATATGCTCGGTCATTCCGTGGACTATATGGAAAAATCCGCGCTTTTCGCCATCGGGTAAATAGACCACTCCCGAAAGATTATGTATGCCGTCGCAGGACGGAACTGTAAATTCCCTTTTGGTATAAGACATAATTCTCTCCTCACTTTATAGTTATTCGTTCTCGGTGAAGATTCGGCAAGCTTTTACGGCTCTCTTCCATCCGCCGAGCGCTTTGCTTCTGTCCTCTGCACTCATTTCGGGATTGAAGCGCTTGCTTTCTCCCACAAGACGCTTGAGCTCGTCGCGGCTCTCGAAAAATCCGACTGCGAGACCTGCAAGATATGCCGCGCCCGCCGCGGTCGCTTCTGCATTCGATGCTCTGATGACCTCTATACCCGAAATATCACTCTGTATCTGCATAAGCAGGTCGTTTGCCGATGCACCACCGTCTACCTTAAGACTTCTGACACCCTCGCCGCCGATTGCAGTCATATCGGCGTTCATTGCCGAGATAACGTCCTCGGTCTGATATGCTATCGACTCGAGTGCGGCACGAATAAGATGATTTTTGCCCGTACCCGAGGTCAGACCGACTACCGTTCCTCTCGCATGCATATCCCAATGGGGCGCACCGAGTCCCGCAAATGCGGGCACTACGTAAACACCGCCGCTATTTTCAACGCTACGCGCAAAAAATTCGCTTTCGGCAGAATCGCTTATCAGCTTCATTTCATCTCGCAACCAACGAACGACTGCTCCGCCCACGAAAACGCTTCCTTCAAGGGCGTATTCTATCGGTCTGCCCTGCTCTCCCGCGGCGATGGTGGTGAGAAGTCCCTGATGGCTCTCAATGGCTTTTTCTCCCGTATGTGTGAGCAAAAAGCATCCCGTACCGTAAGTGTTTTTCGCCTCGCCCGTGCTATGACAGCACTGTCCGAAAAGTGCCGCCTGCTGATCTCCCGCGATACCCGAGATACACAGATCCGTTCCCATACACTCAAAGTAGCCGTATATTTCGCTACTGCTTCTGATTTCGGGGAGAATGTTTCTCGGAATATCGAGAATTTCAAGCATTTTTTCGTCCCATTCACCCGTGTGTATGTTGCAAAGCATCGTTCTTGACGCATTCGTGCGGTCAGTAACGAAAACCTTGCCCTCGGTGAGCTTCCAGGTAAGCCACGTATCGACCGTACCGACGAGCAGCTCACCCTTCTCTGCGCTTTCTCTTGCGCCGTCGACGTTATCGAGTATCCATTTGATCTTTGTGCCGCTGAAATAGGGATCAATTCGCAGACCCGTGGTCTGCTTTACGTATTCTCCATAACCCTTTTTCTCGAGCTCTCGGCAGATATCCGCCGTTCTTCTGCACTGCCATACTATCGCGCGGCAGATAGGCTTTCCCGTGTACTTATTCCACGCCACAACGGTCTCTCTCTGGTTGGTTATGCCGACCGCGGCTATCTCCTCGGGATCTACTCCGCTTTTGGCTATACACTCGGTAAGCGATGCGTACTGATTTGCGTATATCTCCATCGGCTCCTGCTCTACCCAGCCCGCGTGAGTATAATACTGCGGAAACTCGTGCTGAGCCATAGATACTATGTTTGCTTCCTTATCAAAAAGTATTGCTCGCGCGCTGGTCGTACCCTCGTCGAGCGCCAAGATGTATTTTTTCATATTAGTCTCCATTCCGCCGCTTGCGGCGGCACAAATAGTAATCAATGAATTTTGCCTTGAAGGCAAAATTTGTGCGTGAAAAAGCAAATCTTACTGTCAGACGGACATTACTTTCACGCTATTTCACCATTCCGTATCCGCCTGCGTATTTGCTGACCTCGCTTGCAACGACGAAGACCTTATTGTCACACACTGCCCGTATCTCCCTGAGCGTCTTGGAAGTTTCGCGTCTGGGAAGAACGATGAAGATCATATTCATCTTGTCCTTCGAGCCGTGACCGTCGAAAACGGTGTATCCCATATTGCGCTCTCTGAGGTATTCTGTTATTTTATTGGTACTGTCGTCGCTCGCGATAAGCTCGAGGTTTGACGTGCCGAGAGCGATCTTGCTCTCAATGGTTGAGCCGAGGAAAAGTCCCGTAGCATAACCGACACAATAGAACAAAAGCAGAAGGAGATTATCGCCGAGCGTTCCGATGATCGTGGATATGACAAGTCCCCATATAGTACACTCAATAAAGCCAAGACCTGCTGCCTTGAGTCGCTGTCCCTTGACCATCATACAGGTCTTGAGGGATTGGATGGTTATTTCAACTATCTTCGCCGCGCAGACGAGCAGGCAGACGAGTATTGGGCTTATTTCCTTTACGGCAGCTAAAAAATCAGACATTTTTATTCTCCTTACGTTCTGTCTTATCGGGCATAAAACGACCCGATATCTTATTTTAGCATATTTTTTTCTGCTTTTCAACAGAAAGGTCGTTTTTTTATAAAAAATAAGATATTTTCATTTTTCACTTGCCGAAAATGACGAAATATGTTATAATCAGATCATCAGAGTATATGCAGAGGTTTTAAAAGAATGGCAAAATTATATTTTAAATACGGCGCTATGGGATCCTCCAAGACCGCTAACGCGCTGATAACCCGATTTAATTACGAGGAGCGAGGAATGAAGGTATGGCTGATCAAGCCCTCAATAGACGTTCGCGACGGTGCCGACGTTATCCGTTCTCGAATAGGTCTTGAGCAGCAGGCTTACGTTGTTACTCCCGATATCGATATATTTGAAGAATTCAAAGCTCACGGCGACTGCCACGTAATCATCGCGGACGAGTGCCAGTTCTTTACCGCCGAGCAGATCGATCAGCTCAGACGCATCGTCAACGAGCTTGATATACCCGTGCTCTGCTTCGGGTTGCGAACAGACTTCCTTACCCATCTCTTTGAGGGTAGCCGCAGGCTTTTCGAGGTCGCTGACTCCGTGACCGAGATCAAGACCATTTGCGCTTGCGGAAGAAAAGCGATAGTTAACGCCCGCATAGACGAGGACGGCCGCGTGGTGACCGAAGGCGGACAGATACTTCTCGGCGGCAACGACTCTTACGTGGCTATGTGTCATTCGTGTTGGGTCGAAACGATCAGAAAGCAAAACACGGAAAGTGAAAAGTGATTATTGCTATAAGAAAAAACGCACTTTGCAGTGCGTTTTTTCTTTTTTATATTAGTTAAATCAAACACCCGAATAAGCCGCAAAGCCGCAGTCTATGGGAAGAACTACGCCTGTAATAGCGGAAGCCGAGCGATCGTCGCAAAGGAAGAGCGTTGCGCCGAGAAGCTCGTCTGCGTCAACGAATCTGTCCATAGGTGTTCCCTTCAGTATCTTTGCGCTTCTTGCAGTAGGTGTTCCGTCCTCGTTAAAGAGCAATGCTCTGTTCTGTGCGGAGACGAGGAATCCGGGAGCAATCGCATTACAACGGATGCCCGTACCTGCAAAGTGAGTTGCAAGCCACTGTGTAAAGTTAGAAATACCAGCCTTTGCCGCCGAATATGCGGGGATCTTGGTAAGAGGTGTGTATGCGTTCATCGAGGATATGTTGAGTATACAGCCGCCCTTTTTGGCAACCATATCCTTTGCGAACACCTGGGTAGGAAGCAGTGTTCCTTGGAAGTTGAGCTTGAATACGAAGTCAACGCCCGATGCTTCGAGGTCGAAGAAGGATTTGCCCCCCTCCTTTGCCTCGTGCTGATATTCGTTATCGGTAGTTGCTCGGGGGTTATTTCCGCCTGCGCCGTTGACAAGGATGTCACACTCGCCGAGATCGGCAATTACTGCCTTATGGACCTCCTCAAGTGCCTCGGAATCAAGCACGTTTGCCTTGTAGCCCTCACAAACAAATCCCTCTGCCTTGAGCTCATCCGCAAGCTTTTTGACCGCGTCTTCGTTGAGGTCAAGAGCCGCAACCTTTGCGCCCGACTGTGCGAACGCACGCGCCATAGCGCCGCAGATAAGTCCGCCTGCACCCGTAACAACGACGACCTTGCCGCTAAAGTCTATATTAAGTGGAAGTTTTATCATAACCTTTTCTCCTTATTGACTAATTATTTTTTATCAAACTTTTCGAGGTAATCCCATACGCCGAGCATATACATAATGCCGAGCGCACGGTCATACAGGCCGTAGCCGGGACGGACGTTACCCGGGCCCTCGCTCCAAAGATGTCTGCCGTGGTCGGGGCGGATATATCCCTTAAATCCGCAATCGTGATATGCCTTCATAATATCAAGAATTCCCGTATCGCCGTCGCAGTCTCTGTGACTTGCCTCGGAAAAATCTCCGTTTTCAAAGTGCTTTACGTTTCTGATGTGGGCGAAAGCAATTCTGTCGCAGTGCTTTCTGATGATATCGGACACGTTGGTCTCGGGATTTGCATTCAAGCTTCCCGAGCAGAGCGTAAGGCAGTTATACTCGTCGTCGACCATCTTCAAAAATCTTTCGATACTGGGCTCGTCCACCAAAAGTCTGGGAAGTCCGAAGATGTCCCAAGGCGGATCGTCCATATGTATAGCCATCTTGATATCGCACTCGCGGCAGGTGGGCATTATTTCCTCAAGGAAATACTTGAGGTTTGCCCAAAGCTTTTCGTGATCAACGCCCTCGTATGCCTTGAAGAGCTCGTCAAGCTTTGCCATTCTCTCGGGCTCCCAACCCGGAAACGACATATTGTACTTTTCGGTAAAATCAAGGATGTACTTCGCCATAGCGTTGTAGTCGTCCTGGATCATATTCTTCTCGTAAAAGAGCGCGGTCGAGCCGTCTCCTACGGGATGGAACAAATTACTTCTCGTCCAGTCGAATATCGGCATAAAGTTATAGCAGATGACCTTTACGCCGAATTGCGAGAGATTTTTGATAGTCGCTTTGTAGTTTTCGATATACTTATCTCTTGTGGGAAGTCCTATCTTGATGTCGTCGTGGACGTTGACCGACTCTACTACGTCCATATTGAAGCCGTATTCGTCAAGCTGTCTTTTGACCTCGGCTATCTCGTCGAGCCCCCACACCTCTCCCGGCATTTTGTGGTGAAGCGCCCAAACGATGCCCTCTACGCCCGGTATCTGCTTTATATCGGACAATTTTATGCGGTCGTTTCCTTCTCCGTACCACCTGAAAGTCATTTTCATAGACACAAATCGCCTCCTTAAAACTTGATTTATTTCACTATTTTTTAATCACGTATTGATTCGCGGAATTCCTTCGGGGTCTTCCCCGTTTGTTTCTTGAATATCTTTGAGAAATACTGTACGTCCATTATTCCGCAATGGAGCGCGACCGTTTGTACTTGAAGATGAGTCGTGCTCAACAGATGCGTAGCGTGGCGTATACGCTTGTCCCTGATATATTCGGACACCGTCTTACCCGTCTCTTTTTTAAAGATAGTCGAGAGATATCCCGAGCTTATCCCCTGATGCTTTGCCAGGGTACTGAGCGAAAGATCGGCGGAAAGATCGGTATCTATTATAAGAATGGTTTTTTGGACGACGGGTGAATACTTTTGCAGAGAGTGCTTGCGGACAAGTCTGCAATATGAACGGAACATTTCCTTCATAAGTGCGGAATTATCGGACAGTGAGGATATCTGTTCTATCTTGAGTGCAAATTCCGATGAGATCTTGTCCAGATATATAGGATGGACACCACCCTTCTCCGCCGCCTTACGCAAAAGGGTGTTCATTATTATTCCGTAATTTTTCGCGTTTCTGACGGGATCGGCAACTCTTTTTTCAAAGAGATTGTCGGAAAAGCTTGCGCTGAACATGGTCTCTTTATGGATCTGACCGAGCGAGACGGCTTTTATGATCTCATTTTCAAATTCGTATCGCTTTTCCATCGCCTTCATATTGATAAGGATATCGTCGAAGCTTTCACTATGGGCAGGCTCGCTTATCGGAGATTCGGGGTGAATATAGGATCTGTTCACATCGAATATCGCAAAGGCTGTGCTTCCCCAAATACGCTCACAGATCGTAGCTATCATCACCATTACACGATCCCCCTCCGATATTACGGGAATACTCATATAATATTCCTCGAGATACCGTTGAGATTTTGGTGACGCACCTATTTTCTCGCCAAGCTCCAAAAGGTCTCGCGAGGAAAGCGGGATAGAAAGATACGGACCTATAAAAAGTATTCTGCTTTGTTCAGGCGACGATGGGATCAGAAAATACAGGTAGCAGAGCTTGAACTCGTTCGTTACCTTATACATCGTATTGGGCTCGAGATCGCCGAAATATTTTTGCACCGAGCAATCGGATTCGATATGCGCGTTGAGCATTCTGTACAGCTCAAGATCGATCACCGAGCTTATAGGATCGCGCGGAGTTACAACGGAGGCACAGATATGACATTTTCGAAGAGTATCACATAAAAAATCAAGTTCTCTTTCGTATATCACTACTATTCCCCCTTCCTATAAAATTGGCACATTTTGCACAATATTTCCCAAGCGCCCACTATATTGTAACACACATTTTGTGTAAATGCAACAGTGTTTTTTGGGTTAATATTAAAAAAATACAAAAGAAGTCAAAAAAATTACTCACGATGTTTTGCAAAATACTTTATACTTAAATAGTAATACTATTACTGTTCCCTTGTAGGACGGGAACATTCATTCGCACTCCCCCAAAAAATCAGAAATGAGGAAGACAAAATGAAAAAAGAAAAACAACTCGACGCAAACGGCAAGCGTAAGTTTGGTATACGCGACAGTATAGCCTACGCTGCCGGTGACCTTGGATGTAACATGAGCTTTGCGCTCAAGGGTACTATCATGCCGCTTTTCTGGACTCAGGTAATGGGTCTTAGCGCATGGTACTCCTTACTTATCGTTATCCTTCAGGTATGGGATGCAATCAACGACCCGCTTATTGGATCGATCGTTGATGCCGATAAGCACAAATACAAGAGAAACAAGTTCCTTCAGTACATCTGGGCAGGATCTATCGGACTTATCATCGGCGGCGCACTCTGCTTTATCCCCGTTCCCGGTGCTCCCGAATGGGCAAAGATAATTATCTTTATGGCCGGTTACGTAATCTGGGACGCATTCTACACCGTTGCAAACGTTCCTTACGGTTCGCTCCTCTCCTTGATATCCAAAGAGCCTGCTGACCGTGCTTCCCTCTCCGCTTGGAGATCTATCGGATCTATGATAGGTAACATGGTTCCTATGGTTATCCTTCCTTTCCTTATTTACAACGAGGACAAGTCTCTCAACGGTCCTATGGTATTCGTTGCAGCTCTCGTTATGGGTGGTCTTGGATTCCTTTGCTTCCAGTTTATGATCAAGAACACCGAGATCCGCGTTGACACCGACGTTGCCGTCAACGAGGATCAGCCCAAGTTTAACGTATTCAAGGCTATGGGCAACTTCATCAAGAACCGTCCCGCTGTTGGTGCAACTCTTGCAGCTATGGGTATGTTCATCGGTATGCAGGGCGCAAACCTCGCAGTATCCGTTACTTTCCAGATCTATTTCAAGAATCCTGAAATTTCCGGTCTTATCTCTATGTTCGCAATGCTCCCAATCGTTATCTTCACTCCTCTTGCACGTAAGATGGTTACGAAGTACGGTAAGAAGGAGCTCTCGATAATCGGTTCTGTTTGCTACGTTCTCGGTGCAGCCGTCCTCTTTGCTGCTCCTCTCGGAATTATTCCTATCAGCGAAGGCAATACCGGACTTGACCTTGTTCTTTACATCGTTGCTCAGCTTATCATGTCTCTCGGTCTTGGCATCTACTCCACAGTTTCGTGGGCTATGATGGGTGACGCTATCGACTACAACGAGTGGAAGACAGGCACTCGTGAGGAAGGCGTTGTATATTCCCTCCACTCTTTCTTCCGTAAGCTTGCTCAGGGTGTCGGTCCCGCAGTTGCACTTGTAATCATGCAGGGCATGGGTTACGTAAACAATGCAAACCTTGATGCAAATGGCAACTACACCAGACTTCCTGATGTAAATGGTAAGTTCAACGCTATAAACGTTGAATGGCTCGGTTGGGATTTCGCACTTGAGCTTCGTTCCCTCGTTGCAATCATGTTCCTTATCGCAGGCGTTATGCTCTTCATCGGTCTTGGTCTTATCTACAACCTCGACAAGAAGACTCTTGATAAGATGAACGAAGAGCTTGCTGCAAGAAGAGCTGTTGAAGCTCCCGTTGAAGTTTCCGTTGAAGCTTCCGTTGAGGAATAATCGATCTGATCTTTAAGTGTCCGACCGTAAAAGCGGTCGGACGCGTTTTCAAGTTTATATTAGATTAATACTTTTGTAGTACAATCAAGTTATCACACAAAACAAGGAGAACCCAAGTGAGAAACATTTTAAATCTTAACGAAAATTGGCTTTTTGTCAAGGACACTACCGACGTCTCGCTTCGCGATGGTGAGAAGATCAACCTTCCCCACTCTTGGAACGCGATCGACGGTCAGGACGGAGGAAACGATTATTTCCGCGGCTCGTGTCTTTACGTAAAAACACTTAACAAGGCAGATCTGCCCGAGGCAGACTGCTACTATCTTGAGATCAGAGGCGCAAATTCCTCCGCAGACGTATACGTTGGCGGTGAGAAGCTCGCGCATCACGACGGCGGTTACTCGATCTGGAGAGTTGATCTCACAGGCAAGCTTGCGGACACCACCGATATTGCTATCGTAGTCGACAACTCCGCAAACGAAACAGTATATCCCCAGATGGCAGATTTCACCTTCTACGGCGGCATTTACCGTGACGTCAACCTTATCTGCGTAAACAAGACTCACTTCGATCTCGATTATTACGGCGCGCCCGGACTTGCTATCACCCCCATAGTCGAGGGCAAGGACGCGAAGGTTGAGGTTGAGGTATACGTCAAGGGTCTTACCGACGGACAAAAGCTCGTTTACACCATTTACGATAAGGATGAAAACGAGATCTGCAAGGCAGAGACCACCGAAACAAAAGCTACTCTTGAGATAAAGGACGTACATCTCTGGCACGGTAGAAAGGATCCTTACCTTTACTGCTGTGAGGTCGAGATAGTTGAAGGCGAGGAGATCGTTGACAACGTATGCAATCGCTTCGGCTGCCGCACCTTCAGGATCGATCCCAACGACGGATTTATCCTTAACGGCGAGGAATATCCCCTTCGTGGCGTATCACGCCATCAGGACAGATGGGGCGTTGGTAACGCTCTGCTTCCCGAGCATCACGTTGAGGATATAGATCTCATCTGCGAGGTCGGTGCTACAACCATTCGTCTTGCTCACTATCAGCACGATCAGTACTTCTACGACCTCTGCGACGAGCGCGGTCTCGTTATCTGGGCGGAGATCCCCTATATTTCCAAGCACATGCCCGGCGGACGCGAGAATACCATTTCGCAGATGAAGGAGCTTGTTGCTCAGAATTACAACCATCCCTCGATCGTTGTTTGGGGTCTCTCCAACGAGATCTCGATCGGCGGCTCTGATGAGGATCTGCTTGAAAATCACCGCATCCTCAACGATCTCGTTCACGAGATGGACAAGACCCGTCTGACCACCATTGCGGCGGTTTCTATGTGCAAGATGGACGATCCTTACCTGCTCATCCCCGACGTCGTTTCCTACAACCACTATTTCGGTTGGTACGGCGGCGACACCTCGATGAACGGCCCCTGGTTCGATAAATTCCACGAAACTCATCCCACTATTCCGATAGGCTGCTCCGAGTACGGCTGTGAGGCTCTCAACTGGCACACAAGCGATCCCAAGCAGGGCGACTACACCGAGGAATATCAGGCGTTCTATCACGAGGAGCTTATCAAGCAGCTCTTTACACGTAAGTATATCTGGGCAACTCACGTATGGAATATGTTCGATTTCGGTGCTGACGCGAGAGCAGAGGGCGGTGAAAACGGACAGAACCACAAGGGTCTGGTCACTATGGACCGCAAGTACAAGAAGGATTCCTTCTACGCTTACAAGGCTTGGCTCGTTTCTCCCGAGGTCGATCCCTTCGTTCACCTTTGCGGCAAGAGATATATCGATAGAGTTGAGGACGTGACCAAGGTGACCGTTTACTCCAATCTTCCCGAGGTTGAGCTCTTCGTTAACGGCGAGAGCATCGGCAAGAAGACTGCCGAGGATCATTTCTTCTACTTCGACGTTAAGAACGTTGGCGAGAGCAAGATCGTTGCCAAGGCAGGCGAGCTTACCGATGAGGGCACTATCCGCAAGGTCGACACGATGAATATGGACTACGTTCTCGTTGAAAAGGGCGCGGTTCTCAACTGGTTTGATATCAGCGCTCCCGAGGGACGCTTCTCTCTCAACGACAAGATCTCCGACATTATGGAATCCAAGCGCGGTAAGATGTGGTTCATTGGAGTTGGTCTTAAGCTAAAGAAGAAGATGAACGCAAATAAGAAGGGCGGCGAGAAGAAATCCGGAGGATTTGACGTTGATCTCAGCTCGGCTGACGGCGGACTTATGCAGATGATGGGCGGCTTCACCGTACTCAGACTTACAAGTATGATGGGTATGATGAACATTTCCTTTACTAAGGAAGAGCTCCTCAAGATGAACAAAAAGCTTAACAAGATCAAAAAGCCGATCAAAAAATAATTAAAATTAAAGGGCTGACTTCGGTCAGCCCTTTTTGTTACTATGATAAAAGATAGGGCCGAGGAATTGATCCTCGACCCTATTATTAATTATTAAACAAGAAGATTCAATTCCGTTTCGGGATCAAAGAAATGCATTACCTTGCCCTCAAACGTTACGTAGATCGTGCTTCCGTAAACCATAGCTCTGCGCTCATGATCGTCAAGAGAAACGGTGGGGATACGAACGATCAGCTTATCGCCGTTATCCTCTTCAACGTGGAGGTGGAGCTCACTTCCCATCATCTCGTTAACCTTGATCTTGCAAGGAATAGCCGCAGGATCGCTTACGTCCGCACGGGTAATATGCTCGGGACGGACACCGAGAATGACTTCTCTCGATCTGATTCCCTTCTCTCTGAGCATATCTGCTTTGGCGCCCGTTACTTCAATCTTTGCGCCGTAAGGAGTGACGTAATATCTTCCGTTCTGCTCAATGAGATTAGTCTTGAAGGTGTTCATCTTGGGTGCGCCGATAAATTCCGCAACGAAGAGATTCAGAGGCATATCGAACACCTCGGTGGGTGTTCCTACCTGCTGAATAAATCCGTCCTTCATGATAACTATACGGTCGCCGAGTGTCATAGCCTCGGTCTGATCGTGGGTTACGTATACGAACGTGGTATCGATCTTCTGACGGAGAAGAATTATCTCTGCTCTCATCTGATTACGAAGCTTCGCGTCGAGGTTGGAAAGAGGCTCATCCATAAGGAATACCTTGCTATCTCTTACCATCGCACGACCGATAGCAACTCTCTGTCTCTGTCCGCCTGACAAGGCTCTGGGCTTTCTGGTGAGATATTCGGTAATACCGAGGATCTCTGCTGCCTGAGTTACCTTCTCGTAAACTATATCGTTGGGAACGTTCTTGAGACGGAGGCTGAAAGCCATATTCTCAAATACAGTCAAGTGAGGATAGAGCGCGTAGTTCTGGAATACCATTGCGATATTTCTGTCGCGGGGCTGAAGGTCGTTTACTACAACGCCGTCTATCTCGATAGTTCCATCGGAAATGTCCTCAAGACCCGCTATCATTCGAAGTGTGGTCGATTTTCCGCATCCCGAAGGTCCTACGAATACTATAAATTCTTTGTCGGCAATATCAAGATTGAAGTCCTGTACTGCAACCGTATCCTTGCCGTATATCTTCTTTACGTTAGTTAATTTAATACTTGCCATATTTTCCTCCAATTATCCTTTTACTGCTCCGCCAGTAACGCCTTCAACATAGTATTTTTGTAATCCAAGGAAGACTGCAACTACGGGAATTGCTACGATAACGCCTGCGGCACAGAACATCGTGTAATGGGTGTTCATATTGGTTCTCGAGAGCCATTCATACATACCGACCGCAACGTTCATACCTTGGCTGTTCTCGTGAATGAGATAGCTTGCAAGTATAAAGTCGCCCCAAGGAGCCATAAAGCCCATAAGGATAGTATAAATGACGATAGGCTTGGACAGCGGCATTATTACCTTGTAGAAGACCTGGAAGCGCGTTGCGCCGTCAACTCTTGCCGCCTCGTCTAGACTCTTCGGGATCGTATCGAAAAATCCTTTCGATACGTAATATCCCATCGCACTGCTCGCGCAGTAGACAATGATAAGTCCGAGAGGTGCCATTTTTTCTGTAAGACCTGCGTCTGCAAACACCTTATATATAAGGATCATCGTAAGGAATCCAGGGAACATGCCGAGAATAAGCATCATATTCATAAGTCCCTTTCTTCCCTTGAAACGAAGTCTGGAAAGAACGTAACTCATAGAAAGGATAAACACAGTTTGAAGCACTGCGGTAGCAACACCCATAATCGCGGTGTTGCCGAACCACTTAAGGAAGTCGGTCTTTGTGAAGAGCTTGACATAGTGGTCAAATCCGAATTCCTTCGGGAAAAGATAGGGGGTCTGCATGTTTGTTTCTGTCTTAAAGGATTCAAGAAGAATACCAACGAAGGGGAAAAGCCAAACGATCGTGATAACGATGAGTATGAAATAAATAATCGCGTTGCTGATCCTACGGCTTGCTTTAGCGCCAAGACCCGTTTTTTTGATTTTATTATCGTTCTGTTTTTTCATCACTTGTAATCCTCCTCATTTCTGGTTGACGGAATTACGTTGTAGACGATAAGCGAGAGTATCGCTACGACAAGGAAGACGAGAATACCTATGATCGATGCCATATAGTATTTACTCTCGGTACTTCCGAGCGTCATCTTAAAGAGCCACGTGATAAGCAAGTCCGTGTGACCTACCGACGCGCCTCCCGCAGTTCCCTTGATCGGGTTACCGCCCGAGAGGAGATAGATAACGTTAAAGTTGTTGAGGTTTCCTACAAAACTCGTAAGCAGATAGGGACCCGTTACAAAAAGCATATAAGGAAGCGTGATCTTTGTAAACTGCTGGACCGAGCTCGCGCCGTCTATCTTGGCAGACTCGTAAAGGTCCTGAGGAATATTCATCAAAATTCCTGTTGCCATAAGCATGATATAAGGAATACCTATCCAGATATTGATAACGATGAGCAATATCTTCGCAACTGTTGGCGAATCCCAAAGGGACACAAAATTATTTGCAAGTCGCCAGTCGTGAATGAAGGGTATCTGCTCAAGAGCTCTACCAATAAGACCCGAGGTCGTAAAGAGCTTTGAAACGTAAAGCAGAGATACGAACTGCGGGATCGCGATGGTCATAACGAGCACCGTTCTCCAGAACTTCTTGATCTTTATTCCCTTCTTGTTTATCATGATCGCGACGAACATACCAAGGAAATAGTTAGTAAAGGTTGCGAAGAACGCCCACATTAGAGTCCAGGAAAGGATCTCTCCGAAGGTAAGTCCAAGTCCTCCCTGACCGAAGTTAAAGAGCTCGTTAAAATGCTCAAATCCTACCCAGCTGAAAAGATTGGAGTATCCGTCGTGTGCCGCGTCGTAGCTTGTGAACGCAATAAGCACCATATAGATAATGGGAAGCACGGTAAATGCCAAAATTCCCGCTAAAGGAAGAGCAAGAAGTGTTTTGTGGAACTGATCATCTAGAAGCGACTTCATATCTTCCTTACCGCTTCTGATCTTTTTGCCTTTTGCAGTGATATCCATACAGATACGGCACTGCTTGACCTGAAGTCTCCAGGTGTAGATAAAGGCAAAGATAAATATGAATGTCAGAAGTCCGTAAAGCATTACCTTGACGGAATCATCGCCCCATATAGTTATATACTGGTCTGTAATGGGGTCGTATACGTTCTTTTGGGGCTGTACCGTACCGATAGTGCTGCCTATCTTAAACCAGTTACCCTTTATCAGCCAATAAACACCTCCGCTTGGCAGAACCATATATGCTATAAAGACGATCTCAAACAAGAGGAACAATATTCCTCTCATTATCTGTCCATAGAATAAATTTCCAAATCCAAAAATAAAGAATGAGAGCTTTACAGCCCAGTTTCCTCTCTTGAAGGTCGAGCCGATATCAACGAATTCGTCCTTGACCGCGACACCGCAGTTTTTGAAGAATCCGCCTAACTTCTTAATTCCCTTCCATATAGCCGACGGAATAGCGCAAATAAATAACGCAAACTTATACCAGAAAGCCTGCCATTTATTCAGTTTTAAATAATCCAGATCGCTTAGTCTTTTCATAATACCAATATAAACCGAGTTTATATAACTCCTTTCCAATCAGAGTGCTTATAACAAGAAGACATTGTTAGCCGACACACAAGACAAGTGTCCGTCCTATGCATCGGCTAACAATGCCTTTTTGTGAGAAGGCGGGGGCTTGCGCCCCCATAGCCTTCAAAAGATTATTGATTATTCAACGGGAATAAGTTCAATGCTTGCGGTAGTGCCGTCGTAAACGAGCTTAACCTGATACTTGCCGGTAGTCTCAACAACGATGTTATCGCCGCCTGCAACTCCGTTAGCACCAAAGTTAACGTCCCAAGCTGCACCCTGACGAACCTTGAACTGCTTGCCTGCCTCAAGCTCAAGAACCTCGGAAATCCAAGTGTTCTCGCCATCAGCGGTCATCGGGAAGTCGGTATCCCAGTTGCTTCCGCAAATGTCGCCAATTACGCTCCATGCCTGCTTTGCTTCGTCAGACATGCTGAGAACTGCATCGATAGCTGCATCGTAGTTATCAAGAGCGGTCTGGAGAGCTGCATCGGAGCTAGCTGCCTTAGCGTCTGCACCAAGAACCTTAGCTATATCCCACCATGCGCCGTGGATCTGACCCTGAGGTACGCAGTTTTCAGATGCAGCCTGCTTAGCGAACGCTGCAAGAGAAATGTTGGACTGAACTACCTCGGACTTTGCTGCCTCGAGGTTAGAGGGTCCCCACTGGAACTCTGTTGCTCTCTGGAGCTGGCACTCTTCACCTGTGAGGTACTGAGCAAGGAGAGAAAGAACTGCTGCTCTCTTAGTGTCGGTCTGAGGCTTAACACCCATCAGCTTGTAGCCGGTGAAACCACCGAGGTGATAAGACTTACCGTCAACTTCGAAGGAAGGAAGATCGGTAGCACCGAGATTTGCACCGAAGTGCTCTTCTGCTGCACCTGCGTTCCAGATACCGGTAACGATAGCACCAGCGTCTGCGAATGTGTCTGCGTCGGAATCATAGCAAGGAGACTGAGCGAGCTTCTGCATACCCTTCATTGCGATAAGGCCTGCTGCAGAGTTGAAATCGTCGTCGATTGCATTGAACTCGCCCTCAGCGGTCATAGTCCAGGTGGAGTGACAACCGGTTGCGAAGAAGAAGGATGCGGTGTACCAAGCGTTCTCAAGAGCGTAACGGAACTTCTTGCCGTTCTTCTCACAAGCTGCGATAATAGCCTCGAGGCTATCAGCATCTTCTTCAGAGATGATGCTCTTATCGTAGTACAGGAAGTAACCGTTATCACTGGTCATAGGATAAGCGTAGATAGAACCTGCAACGGTTGCTGCTGCTACGGAGCCTGCATCGTTGTTTGCCTTAATGGTCTCTGCTGCCTTTACGCCGGGCTTAGCGAGTGCGCCTGCCTGAACGAGACGAGCGAGCTGGTCCTGTGCGAAGCAGTAAATGTCGGGGGCGGTTGCAACGTCTGCAACTACCTTCGAGCCTGCGTCAGCCTCGGTAACGCCTTCGATAGAAGCGTTGATCTTAATACCGGGGTTAGCTTTTTCAAAAGCTGCGATCTGCTGCTTGAACTGGTCAGCAACGCCGTCCTTTTCGGAAACCCACATAGTAATGTCGTACGTACCTGCGAGATCCGTATTGCCGTCGTTGTCGCCCTTACCGCCCTGATCACATGCAGCGAAGCATGCAACGAGCATAATAGCAACCAAAATAACAGCTAAAATTTTACTCATTTTCATAAGTAATCCTCCTAAAAAATGTTTTTTATTATGCGCCTCTCGGCACCTATATTATTATAATATTTTTGAGCATATTTGTCAAGATAATAATAAACCAAAGGTTGATTTTCGGCGTTTTTAACAAAATTTATTGAAATATTTATTACACAATGACAAACAAACTTTAACTAATTAATTTGAATATTCGTCGAATGCGGGCAGTTTTTTGCCATTATAATCGAAAAGACATTGATTTGCCCATTCGTTCGAGGTAGATTTCCCTTCCTCGTGGATATATTGCTGACCTGCCTCCGATGCCCAGCATATATTTTTGCCCGGCAGCCACAAGGGCTCCCAATAAAAGACTCCGTCTATTTCGTGTTCTCGGGCCTTTTGCAAAAAATCTCTTACGAAATCAGCTTGTCCTCTGGGTGTCATCGGATATTTTTCGGTAACTCCCGAAACGTACGCACGCTCCGAGTCAATAACGAGTCGTCGCGCCTCGCCGTCAAGCAAATAGGAGTCGGCGGTAAAGCCGTAGCCTAGCTCCATTACCATAATTCCCTTTCCAAAACGTCGGCAAGCATCGAAATTTTCAAAAAGCTCGTCGGGAGTGCCGTGCCAATAGGGATAATATGAAGCTCCGATGATATCGTAGTCAACCGACGCATTTTTCATTTCGGTGAAGAACTCGCGGTAGACCTCCTTATCGTTACTTCGCTCAAGGTGGAGAATTATTTTTGCTTCGGGAGTTATCTCGCGGCAAGCCTTACATCCTACCTTGACAAATCGGCAGAAATTTTCGTAGTTTCCTCTTTTCCCGTCGGTCTCAAGCTTTCCAAGCGGCCACAGCATGCCGTTCGTGATCTCGTTTCCGACCTGGATAAGCTCTGGAGCAACACCCGCCTCGCGCGCCTTTATAAGACAAGCCTTGGTAAACTCATATACTGCGATCTCCATTTGGTCGACGTTGTAATCTATCCAAGCCTTAGGGATCATCTGCTTGCCCGGGTCTGCCCAGAAATCGCTGTAATGGAAGTCAAGCAAAAGCTTATAGCCCTTACTTTTTGCAAGTCTTCCAAGCTCGACATATCGGTCAATATCGCACCCGCCTGCGAGATAGGGATCTCCGTCGGGACTGTAAGGATCGTTCCAGACCCTTATTCGCATATAGTTGACTCCGTTTTTTATAAAAGCATCGAGGGGATCTATCTGCACGTCGCCGTCAAAGTATTTTGCATCGTTTTCAAGCTCCTCAAGATAAGTCGAAACGTCAACGCCCAGTATCATTGTTCCCCTCCGACGTGCTCTTCAAACCTCACGGGCTCATTATCTGCACCGAAATCAACGACTCGCTTCGTCATTGCGCGATATCTGAATCTCGCCATATCGTTAAGACGGAGAACGTCCTCCTCCTTGCCCGAAAAGCTGCATCGCAGACAGTAGTATTCCTTTTTTTCTTCGTCAAAAAACATATCTATATCGATATCTCTCATAAAACAGGAGGGACATCTGAAATTCAATTTGCCTTTCGTAGCTTGAGCCATGTTTTTACCTCTCCTTTACTTACAGTCTTGCGTACGCCGATGTGATAGACGGGCGAGAAGGCTATTCCCTCCTCAGCCACCGCTTCATCGCAGTCGCCGCCCATTTCCACCTCGGTCTGAACGTCGGGAATCGTAACGTAGGTGCGCTTTGCGTCGTTTTTGACTATTTTTCTGCCAAGATATGCAAATTTCATATCTTCGCCGTCGACACCGAGGGTAACGCCCGTCATATCAGCCTGGTATTCGGTCGTTCCGAACGCACCCGTGAAATATTCGCAGAACGTGACCTTTTCATCGCCGATATCGTTCAATATTCGGCGCTCGGTGATGATCTCGCCCTCGCCCTCGACGATAGTGTAGACCGACTGGATCACTATATCAAGTCCTCCGAGCGTTACGGTAACGGGATCGGCAGTGAGGCGAACTCCTCCGTCGATCTTTTCGTAGACCGCCATAGTTCTGCACAGACAGAGATCTGCACTCTCGCCGCGACAGCTTATCTTACATGATCTTACCGTGCCTGCGCCCGCATAGTGAGTGAAATAGCCCGCGCGATAGTTTATCTGTATCAGATAAGGATAGGACGCATCGTAGACGTTTTCGGTTCCAATTCCCGTTTTTTGAGGTATCCTTGCAACGTAGGGGCGAAGATCGATCAGCGCACCGCCTTGATTGAAATCAAAGCAGGTTCTCATTGCGGGGTCTGCATACCAGAAATATTCCTTGTTGCTTCCGTAAAGGATATCCTTCCATAAAGCACACTCTCCGCGCTTGTAGTCCTTGTGCGATTCGCGATAATAGTCTGCGAACTCGCTCATAGTCATATCGAAGAGCTTACCCTCTTTTTTGAGCTTTCCGTAGTACTTCATTCCGTCGTCGTAGGACTTTGCCAAAAGCTCGTACGGAGCCTCCCAACGTCCGCGGCGGTTGAGCCAGCCAGGACCTACGAACATCATATTATAGCTGTATCCGTCGTTATATTTCGCGAGGTGACGGTACTGGTCGATAAGATTGTAAAGATAGGGATATTCCCATTCTCCGCTGTCGCCGTAATAGATCATTCCGCGCAGCACATTTTGGGGGTGAGTTCCGAAATTTGAGCCGTTTCCGTCAAAGCAAGCCATAAGGTCGCGAGA
The DNA here is from genome assembly GCA_017536475.1 of Clostridia bacterium. GTDB lineage: Bacteria > Bacillota > Clostridia > Oscillospirales > CAG-272 > SVTX01. Next base: position 70,362 of record JAFXHH010000001.1, on the reverse strand, counting down.
AAGGTGAGGAATAGCTACGATGCCCGAGTCATCGTCGGCGTCGGAGGCGGGACAGTGAGAATTCACCTTTGAGGGAATCCAAGGATTCCAGGGGCCTCCGTCCATAAAGGTATACCACGAGTTATTGCAAGTATGGTATGCCTTCGGACCCTCTTCCCAGCAGGTCGCTACCGCACACTTGACGCTCGGATAATTCTTCTTGATATAATTTATGGTGTACGCGTCAAGAAAATAGCTGCTCGTGGACTCGGGGTAAAAACCGAATTTTTCGTAAAACTTTCCGAAAACATCGTCTACGATCTCCTCTTTTCTCTTTTTATCGAACATCCAGATGCAAAAATCCTCGGTGTGATATTTTTCTCTGAATTCGGGGCACGGCAGACCGAGCAAGGAAAGTCCGATCTCGTCTCCGTATTTTTCGTGATCTTCCTTTGCAAGCTCTATTATTACGTCGGAAAACAACGAAGCATAGGTTATCTGGATAGTGGTCTTAAGTCCGTATTTGTGCGCACAGTCCTGCTGAAACCTGAATATATCAAGTGATTCGTCGCGAACTCCGTCCTTTTTCCCAAGTGCCCTTTCGGCATACTCGGGAGAAAGCTCGGGACGGTGAATGATATTGACAATAAATTTATTTTCCATATCTTCTCTTTCCGTATCTATGAATTTTTATTTGATTATAACGCTTGTTTTAGCACCAATCGTGAGAACCGTACCGTTAAGCTTAGCTTTACCCATACCGATGTATTCGCACAGAGTGCTGAACGCATGTCCATCAAGTCCCGAGCAGGTCGCAAGATCTATCGAGATCTCCTCGTCAGAGGTATTGTGAAATAGTCCAAGCACCTCGCCCTCGTATTCGATATAAAAACCGCCGAAATTCTTTGAGCTGCTCGTGACCGCGTTGTAATCTCCGCGCGCTATCGCCTCGTATTTGTGACGTATGGCAATCAGCTCGCAGTAATAGTTATAAAGGCTTTCTTCATCCTCAATCTGATCGGCGACTGTAGTGCTGATCTGCTTATCGGCGGGATAGGTCGAGCCTACGGGATTTTTGATTGGATCTCCGTCTCCCCAAAGCATCGCGAGTCGGCGGTTTGCATCGGTATTCTCACTACCTCTTGAGCCTCGCATTCCGATCTCCTCACCATAGTAGATAACCGGCGATCCCGGCGAGAGAAGATAGAGATTTGCCGCCATTCTCATACCGCTTTCGGTAACGAATGCGCCCGATATTCTGTCCATATCGTGATTTGAAAGAAACGACATTGCCATTCCATCCTTGTTCGCCGCCTGAACCTTATTCTGAAAAGACTCTATATAGTTTGTATAGTTTGCAATGTTGCTATTTCCCTTCGCAGCTTTTGCAACGACTCCCTCTGCTTGTGCTATAGCAAAATTAAAGCAATTCATCGCGCTGTAATAGGAAAGGATCTCGGTCTCGCCTGACCAACATTCGCCTACGCAATAGACGTCGGGCTTTATCGCCTTAAGCTGCTCCATATACCATTCCCAGAATTCTACCGATCTTGCGGTATCTCCGTAATATATATATTTGACCGCATCAAATCTGAAGCCGTCGACTCCAAGCTCAAGGTAATATTTGGCGATATCAAGCGTTGCTTCTCTTACCTTGGGGTTATCAAAGTTGAGCTCGGGCATATCACCTGAGAAATTACACTCGTAGTAGCAATCAACGTTTGCAATCTTCTGATAGGACTTGCCGCCCTCCTTTTCTTCTGCGGTGACGCAAGAATAGTAATCGTAATATTCACTCTCGACGTCGCCGTTCATTCTCGCCTCCTTGAAGGCGACAAACCATGGATGCTGACTTGAGGTGTGATTAATTGCAAGATCAAGAATTACCTTGACGTTGCGCTCGTGGCAGAGCTCGACGAGCTCAACAAGATCGGACTCCTCACCAAAGCGCCAGTCTATCTTGTAATAATCCTTGGCATCGTATTTGTGATACGACGGCGAGGAGAAGATAGGCGAGAGCCATATTCCCTGCACACCAAGGCTCTTTCCCGAATTAATATTTCCGTCATTGAGATAATCTATTCGGTTGATTATGCCTCGAAGATCGCCAAAGCCGTCGTCGTTAGAGTCCGAAAAAGAGCCTACGAATATTTGATAAAAGGTTCTGTAGTTATCGTCCACGGGGTCGACCTTGGGCTCGGGCGTTTTATTACAACCCGACATCGCCAGATTGGAAAATACCATAAAGACCACCAAAAATAAAGTAATTATTTTAGTTTTCATAATTTTAGTCACCTGATCTTTCAGTTACCGAATTGAAAAGCGCATCGTCTATCTTGCCCCAAGCATTCGGTCCTGCACATTTTACGTAGATACCGACGACGATACTGTCGCCTTCGTTATATTCGATATTCTCTACCGTGGCGGTGTGCCACTCGTTGTACACCGTGATCTCGGTCTCGGCTGTATAAACGATCTCACCGTTTATCTTGACGTAAGCGTAAATGTCGGTCTCGCCGCCGTCGCCGCCCATAATAGAAATCGAATAATTATATTTTCCTGCTTTAAGACCTTCGATCTCTTGCTCGAGGGTGAATTCGACCGCATTTGCCGCCGCGCCCCAGAAGTGATAGTGCTTTGTGCCCGTCATAGAGTCAGAAACCTTGTCCTCAACGTGCAGCTCATCAAAGCTACCTATCGCGGTGGCGGTCCAGTCTGCATCGCCGTCCTCAAAGCTCCAATTCTTGAGGAAATTGTATTCAACCATAGAAATGTAGCAAGTTGCGGTCATTCCGCCCGCGGTACCGTATATAGTATATTTAGCAACTCCGCCGTTTTTCATAGCATCAATATCTACGTTTTTCCATTCGACAGAGATCTCCTGCTTTGAGTTGTCAAGCATTATCGCATTTACGGTATCGGGAAGAACAATATCACCGTTGAGGTCGATAATAAGCTCCACGTCCTCTATAGCGTCTGCCTTCACGTCGACTTTATTGCCGTTTTTGACGAGATCAAATACCTTCAGCGACTCAAGAGCCTTGCCGTTTTGGTCAAAGAATGCCTGATTATCGACTGCACATCCGCCGTACCACTTTCCAGCATCGTCGGGGTCGTAGTCAGCGGCATAGGAACTCGCCCAGCCCGAGCCGTATTTTTCCCACAATGCAAGATTTGATTCGTAGCTTTCATTGCCGACCGAAATCCACGTACCCTCCCAATAGAATACGCCGATACAGTTGGTCGTCTTATTGACCGCAGTATCTATCACGTCTCGGACGAGATTTGCCTGTCCTTGAACCGTGAAGGGATATTCCTTTACTATTCCGCCACCGTCACCTATAGTGTTGCCGTAAAAGTCTGTATTTTCTGCCGTAAACGCGTAGGAGGTCTCCGCTATCATAACCTTTTTGTTATATGTTTCGGCAACGTTTGAGAGCACCTCTGAAAGATTTTCAAGTGTGCCGTGCCAGAATGGATAGTAGGACGACGCGAAAACGTCGTAATCCACTCCGTAATAATCGAGGTTCTTGCTGTAACTTGCATAATTAGTCACCTTTTCGGGATTTGCAAAATGTATCACAACGAGCGCCTCGGGGCAGACTTCACGGACCGCCTTTGATCCCGCCGACATAAGCTGGGTGATCTTTTTCCAACCACCGAGCGCGCTGCTCGATTCACCGCACATATATCCGTTTGTCTCGTTACCTATCTGAACCATTCCAACGTCAACGCCGGCTTGGGCAAGCATTTCGAGACATTCCTTGGTATATTCGTACAGAGCCTCGGATTTTTGGTCAATATTCATTCCCTTCCAAGCCTTAGGAACCATCTGCTTCGCGGGATCTGCCCAGAAATCGCTGTAATGGAAGTTGACGAGCAGCTTCATACCGTATTTGGTCGCACGCTTGCCGACTTCTATGGCATTCTCTATGTCACAGTTTCCGCCGCCGTAGCCGTTTCCGTTTTTATCAAACGGATCGTTCCAGATACGAACGCGGATATAATTTATGCCGTTTTGGCTAAGTATCTCGTACACGTCCTTTTCGGTGCCGTCGCAATCGTAATACTTAACACCGCTATCCTCAAGAGACGGCACGCACGACGCATCCATACCCATAATGAACTCGTCGGTAAGATTTTCGACCTTCTCCACGTAGAGCGCCTCGGAGCTTACGTTCGTTTTTATTTTATTCGGTCTCCAATCGTCACTCTGGTCGCTACAGGCGGCAAAGCTCACCGTTACACCTACGAAGATCGCGCAAAATATAAGCTTTAAGATAAGTTTTTTCATATATTCTCCGTTCCGCATAGTCCCCACCTTCTTTGATATAAGGTGGGGACTATAAAAAATTACTTGATGAGAGTATCGTTTACGTAGATCCTTACGCTTATTCCGTCAACGGTTACCGAGCCGCTCTCGCGAGCAAGCACTGCCGATCCCGCATGCTCACCATCAGCCACAAGATTCCACTCGCCCTCAAGGGTGCAAGGAAGATTCTGCGAATGAGGATTGATGAGCGCGAGCGCCTTGCCGCCGTTTCCGTCGTCAAAGGTGACTAGCGCAACACCGCTGCCAAGCTCCTCGTAGCTTATTTCCGTATCATTATTCATAAAGATACCGTAGGTCTTGCGGAGCTCTATCAAGCCCTTATAGTAGAGCATAGTATCATACTCGCGGTTGCCTTCCTTAAGGACAGACCAATCAATGTTGTTTATTTCGTCGCTCGACTGATAACTGTTCTCATCGCCGTCCTTGGTTCTGAGCATTTCCTCGCCCGCCTGCCAGAACGGGGTTCCCTTTGACATCAGAATCAAAGCCGCGCCGAGATTATTCATCTTATTTCTTGCATCGTCGGTTGCATTGGGATTGGACAGCATAAGCTTATCCCAAAGCGTATTGTTGTCGTGCGCGCTCATATAGTTTATGACCATAGAATTCTTAACCTGCCATCCGAAGCCGCCCGTAGCCGCACCGCCCATACTGAAAATGACCTTTTTGAGATTGTAGCTGTTTGCGTCCCCGTTGATGTATCCCTGCGCCGCTTTATCAAATACGCTTCCCTTCAATCCGTCGCGCATAACGTCGTTAAAGACTGCGACCGAGCCGATAGCATCGCCCGTGGGAGTTATCTGACTTATATTGGACTGATTTGCCTGAGGGCTTGAATCGATCGTCGAGCCCATCTTCCAGCCTTCTCCGTAGATGATCGCGTTCGGATTGATAGCGTGGACCGCGCTCTCGACTCCCTGCATAGTTTCAACATCGTGAAGACCCATAAGGTCAAATCTAAGTCCGTCAAGTCCGTATTCCTCTACCCAATAGGAAGTTGATTCTACCATAAACTTACCGAACATATATCTTTCCGAAGCGGTATCGTTACCGCAGCCGCTTGCGGAGGAGTTTGCACCTGTTTCGGTGTATCTGTAGTAATAGTACGGAACTATTCTGTTAAACGAGCTGTTAGCATCGTAGGTGTGGTTATATACTACGTCCATAACGACGCCGATGCCTGCATTATGGAGCGCCATCACCATTTCTTTGAATTCTTTTATTCTGACCTCTCCGTTGTACGCATCCGTGGAATAGCTTCCCTCGGGCACGTTATAGTTCTTGGGATCGTATCCCCAGTTGAACGGCGCGTTGGGATCGCTCTCATCGACGGTCGCGTAGTCGTATACGGGAAGGAGATGAACGTGAGTGATTCCAAGCTCCTTGAGGTAGTCAACGCCTACGGGCATACCGTGTTCGTTGACAAGTCCCGTTTCGGTAAATGCAAGATACTTGCCCTTATACTGCGAGGACTCTATCTTGTTTGAGAAATCTCTTACGTGAACTTCCCAGATTATCGCCTCGGAATAGCTTGTGATAGGATCTGCAAGCGCTTTTGAGTTCTCCCATCCCTCAGGATCGGTAAGAGAAAGATCGACCACCATTCCGCGATTGCCGTTGACTCCTGCCGCCTTTGCGTACGGGTCAACCGCCTCCTGAGTTCCCACAGCGGTAGTTACCGTATAAGTATAATACGTGCCGTGACCGCACTCCTCGGAGTGTGACCAGACGCCTTTATCGCCCTTGACCATCTCAACGGTCTTATAGGCATCAACGCCGTCGCCCGCTTCAAACAGGTTAAGAACTACCTTGGAAGCCGTGGGTGCCCACACCTTGAAGGTCGTCGTGTCGCCATCTATGACAGCGCCAAGATCTTTTCCGTCATAGTGATAATTATCGGCAAAATATTGGCTATCGAAGATGCCCATAGGTATGACAGTCGTCTCGCCATACCCTTCGATATTGACGGTATAGGTTTTCGACAGGTCAAGGCTTTCATCGACCTCGATATATCCCGTCTTTGACTGTCTTCCCATAGTAGAGATGCCGGTTACCTTGATCTCGCGATCTCCCTGATACACCTTTACCTGATCGCAACTCGAAATAGTAGCGGCGGGCGTTATGCTGTAGCTGATCTTTCGCTCGTCTGCCATTCCTGCTAATTTAAATCCTCTTATCATTACGAGAGTTTTTCCTCCATCATAGCTTTTGAATTGATCCTGAACGCCCGATTTCAAATAGATGACGGTCTCCTTGCCCTCGATCGTGGCAAATCTGTCCTCCTCAAAATCCTTGGTGGCGCTTCCCCACGAGCTTCCGCCCGGGTCGGAGCAATCCCTACGTACAATAAATCCAACCTGCTCTACATCCTCAGGAACGTTGATGACGACCTTGGCACCGTACTCACATTCGTGAAAAACGTAGCCTTGACCTGCTTTGTCTCCCCACCAGATCCACATATCGCAGTTTTCATAAGTGCCATTATAGGTCCAATAAAAAGTAAGTTGATTGTATCCGTCCTCCAAAGGAAGATTATATTCATCCTTGGGCACGTTGTCCTCGGGCTTCGACGTGGTCGTTTCACCTGCATCTCCGACCGACGTATCACATGCGGTCAAGCCGACCGATATTATCATTAACAACGCGAGGATCAGGGATACGTAACGAAATGTCTTTTTCATATAGGCCTCCATTCTGCTACAGAATAATCGTTTGATTTTGCCCCAAAGGCAAAATCCGCGCGTGAAAAAGCATACCTCACTATTGAAGCGAAAGTAACCTTCATGCAGGCTTCCATTCTTCAACAAATATTAATCTTTGGATTTTTTTATTTGTTACGCTTCGTCTTGGTGGCAAGATCGAGCATCCTTTCTCTGAGCTTTGCCGTATTGTATCGCGGGCTTATTCTCCAAGCCCAGTTGCCCGTTGCTGTAGAGGGAGTGTTCATTCTTCCCTCCTCGTTGGAAAGCTCAAGATAATCCTGCATGGGAACTACCGCAAGGTTCGCGATGCTGTTGAATGCAAATTCGATAAGATCGTACGTGCGGCTCTGTCCCTTGGTGTGAGGACATTCCTCGTTAAATCTCTTTTTAGCGTCATCCGAAAGATTCCTTACCCACGTATAAGTACAGTCGGAATCGTGGGAGGAGGCATATACTACGCAATTCTTGGTCTCAAACATTCTCGGCAGATACTCGCTGTCCTCGTCGTAGAACGCGAAGTGGAGCATCTTCATTCCGGGAAAGCCCGTGTCGGTAAGAAGCTCACGCACGTCCTCGGTAATAAATCCAAGATCCTCCGCGATGATCTTCGCCTTTGGATATTTTTCGGCAATCGCGCGGAAGAGCGCGATTCCTGGCGCGGAATCCCATTTTCCGTTTCTCGCAGTAGTCTCACCGTAAGGCACGTTATAGTATCCCGCAAAGCCGCGGAAGTGGTCTATTCGGAGAATGTCGTAGAGCTTGAATGCCGATCTGACTCTATCGATCCACCACGAAAAACCGTCCTTCTCCATAAGCTCCCAGTTATATATCGGGTTGCCCCAAAGCTGTCCGTCGGGAGAAAATCCGTCGGGGGGACAGCCTGCTACTACCGTGGGATTATAATTTTCGTCAAGCAAGAACTGCTCGGGAGCCGCCCAGACGTCCATACTGTCGTGAGCTACGTATATCGGCATGTCTCCGATGATCATTATTCCCTTTTCGTGAGCGTGGCGAACGATCTCCTTCCATTGAGCCGCGAATTCATACTGTACCCAGCGCCAAAATGACATTTCCTCTTCAAATTCAGCTTTGTGGGTGATCGCCTTTTGGTAGTTTCTGTGCTCCTCATCCCAATAGGTCCACTGGCAATAGTTGTAGCGCGTCTTGAGCGCCATAAAGAGTGCGTAGTTCTCGAGCCACGAGGCATTATTCTTTACGAATTTCTTATATTCCGCATCGGGCTTGAAGCGGAAGTGCGCCATACGGAGAGCAAAATATCTTACGTTAAAGAGCCTTCCGTAATCTATTTTTTCAGAATCGTTTTTCTGCGCTTCAAGCTCTTCCTTGAACAAAAGTCCTTTTTTCGCGAGAATATCAAGGTCTACAAAATAGGGGTTTCCTGCAACAGACGAGGGCGACTGATACGGACTGTCACCATAGGACGTGGGGTTAAGAGGCAGCACCTGCCAGCATTTTTGCCCTGTAGCGTCGAGAAAATCAATGAAATCATGTGCCGCCTTGCCAAAGCTGCCGATACCGTACTTTGAGGGCAGACTGCTGACGGGCATGATCACTCCCGCCTTATGTTTAAATCCGAAATTTTTAGTATCATTCATAAAAAACGATCCTCCTAAAACGTCGTTTGAATTTTGCGTTATTTTTTAGTCGTATCATATAGCCGAAAAGACTCACTTTATACGTCCATTAATGATTATATCATTAAATAGCAAAAAATTCAATAGAAAAATACAAACAAATTATAAGATTTTTATACAAATTGAACATTTTTATTCCAAAAAAAGCGAAATGGAGCAAGGACACACGTCCTTGCTCCTGATTATAAAAACATATTTATTTTTTGCTCTGTGCTTTAAACACAATGCCTGTAAGTCCGCTGTCGATAAGGCTGTAATCATCTGTCCAAGCGTCACCGTCGGTCACAAAGTTGCCCGGACCATAAGCCCCCACGATAGCGGGATACTGATGCAACGGTCCGAACAAATTTCGGCGCGTGCCGACCACCGTAACGTCGATAGGCGCGCCTGTGCGATATGCTTCGGTCACGTCTGCCTCGTACGGATCCCAACCGAGAACCGTCGTCTTGCCGAGTGCCGTCACCTTGACGCAGCTACCCGTAAAATGCTCGGGAGAAATGACTATTCGGTCAGCTTCATTGCCGTCTGCGCCCAGAACGTCTGCATAGTGCTCTGCGGTAAGATGATAAGTGATGCTCCCCGTGTAAAACGGCATATCGTAGCTTGCGTAGTTTTCACATCCGATAAGCTTGGGCGACACGGTAAGGCTTCTCTTTCTTCCCTCGGTCTTCACACCGAAATCTCCGACGAGATACAAAGCCTCGACGTTAGTAGTACGCATAAAGGCCACATCGACCGTTACAGTATTTTTACCGATCTTCAACGTACCCTCGGGAATCACCATGCGCTTGAAGCAATCGTCTATCCAAAAGTCGTTTATATCCTCGTTTTTGGGGCTGACTCCGTTGATCTTATAGAAATTGAATTCGGGTCGCTCTCCTGCAAGAAACATCTCTCCATCCGGCAATGTGTCAACGTAAAATTCGTATTCAAGCTGAAGCTCACCGTATTTTTTCGTGTCGTTTAGCTTGGCATACCAAGGCTGGATCATCTCTCCCCCGCGCCATTCTATGCCGATATCCGAGCGTATCTCGCGGTCTGCACGCAAGACCTCGGTCTCGCTATGCCACTCTCCATCTTTCCAACGCCATTTTACCCAGTCGAGCACGCAGACGTTCGGCTCGTCAGCGATATATTCGAAGTCTCCGGTTATCGTAGCCTCTGCCACGGTATCCCAAGCATTGAGCGCCTTAAGATCCTCCTTTTCAGGAGTGAAAACAAAGCATTTCGTCCCTGCCGCCTCGAGATCAAAGTAAACGCTGATCTCTCCGCCGTCATACTTTGAAGCGATCGACGCGTCAAATCTCTCGCCCGTTTCAAGATCCCATTCTTCAACGTAATAGTTCTTCGGTACGGAGAGCGCGAGCGTCAGCTTTTCTTTTGGAGATTCTCTATCCGTATTTAGAACGACAACGGCATATCCGTCCTCGCCAAAGCCTTTTCTCACTTGGGCAAAGACCGATCTTTCGGTATTTCCGTCTACATTAGTGACATTGATGCAAGCGAGGCTGTTTGCGCGCACTGCCGTAACTATTTCTTGTTCGTCAAAGCCTACTTTTATAGCGCCGACACAATTTGCAAGCTTTTCGGGCTCGTCGGATGCTACTGCATCGACGTATGCGGGAACGTCGCCTGCAAATATGACCTTTCCTCCCTGCTCCATAAAGCTTTTAAGCAACGCAATGGTGGTGGGTCTTATAGTCAGCATATTCGTCACTATCACTACGCGATACTGGGCTTTTCCGACCCTTAAGATCGGCTTGCCGTCCTCAGCAAGCTCTACCGATGCCATACGCGACATCATTTCTTCCTCGCCGTAGTCAAAATCTACCTGATTGTCGGCAAGAAAATGGAAGATACGTTCATATCTCTGCTCATACGGTGCGACGTCCTGTGAGACGTTGTATATCCAATTCGACCATCCCATATACGCCTGACACCAGAGCGACTCGATTGGATTGAGAAGCAAAACGTCACAGTCGGCTTCTCCCTCTGACATAACGAGTCCAAAGCGTGCGAAATAGTCCTCGACCTTGGAATAATCCTTATACCACGGCGACTGATGCAATATCGACGCGGGGTAATCTCTCTTGGATTCGCCCTCCATAGTGTACCACGACAGATGCTGACATCGTAGATTTATTCCGAACAAAGCCTGCCAATCTCCGACTGCCTTGTGCGACTTGAAGTTGAACTGCCAGCCCGTGCATCCGTAAAGCTCCGAAAGTAGCCATTTTTTGCCGAGCTGACGTGCCGCAGACGATAACTGCTTGACTATCCAATAGCAGCGGTTATGCTCGGAAAGACAGTCTATTCCCGGATATCCCATATATTCGTAAAAGCGCATGAGCGAGCCCTCGGGAACGGTCTGATTCATAAGGCTGTCCTCGTGGAGCACGTGGCCCGTGAATATAATTCCGTTCTTCTCACACCAATCGTTGATCGGCTTGGCAAAGCGCTCAAGGAAAAGCGAATCGGCAAGGTCGATATAATTTAGCTTTATCGGAGCAACCTTCTCTGCCCTCGGGCGATAGAAAAGCTCGGGTATCATCGGCTCGGGATCGTATCCGTAGCGGCGGCGGAATTCCTCGAAAATATCGTCGGTCCAGCACATCGCGCAGGAAATGACTCCGTCGACTTCCCTGCGATTGTCAAGGCAGTGGCCGCGATGCGGCTCGTCGGTAAAAATGCCCTTGATGCTTCTGCCGAGACGGTCCCCGCAACGCTTTTTATACTCCTCGTGGGTCATTTCGATAAATTTGTCGGTCGCCTTGCGGCTCATCGTATCTATGTAGGTCGTTCCGTTGTAGTTTGAGTTGCACGGATCAGGCACGATGGCAAAGCGGAGCGCTCGCCATTTTCCGGGCAGATCGGCGCAAGTGTCCGACAGTCTTTCAACGGCTTCGGTAAGTGCCTTTGTAGCTTTATCCGTCGAGGTGATCTTGTCAAGTTTTTCGTACGTCCAGATATTTATTCCGTCAATTTTGGCAACGAACAAAGATATCGATTGCTCGTCCCACACTACTCTGTCAATATCCGATTCGTAGACGTAAAGCGACTTCATACGGTACTGCGGGTCGACGGTGACCTTTCCTCCCGCAGAGCCCGACGGCCATCTGTCCTCGTCGTAGAGCCAAGCCTCCATTCCGTCCGCCTCGGCGGCGTCAGCGACCTGATTTATCAGATCAAACCATTCGTCACCGAGATACTCGGTTATAAGTCCCGCGCGCGAGTGCATAAAGTATCCGCCGAGTCCCATTTCCTTCATAATATGTGCCTGACGGACAAGCTCCTCGCCACGCAATTCCCCATTCCACGACCAGAACGGCTTGCCACGGTATTCTGCCGACGGCGAGATAAATTCTTGCTTTATTTTATCGCTTGGTTTCATAAAAATCTCCTAAAATTCAGCTTTTTTGCCGAAAAACGTAAGCATCATCTCGATCACTCGTGACGAGCCGCTTCCGTTGGGCTGCCAAGGGTTATACCAAGGGTTTATCGAGCAATAACGCTCTGCAACGATGTGCTCCTCGGTCATTCCGTAATAGAGCATCGCGTCAAGTGATTCCCTGGCTTTTTCGTATTCGCCGCATGCGACCCAAGCCTTTATCCAATAGGTCTCACTCTGCATGGTGTACCACACGTCACCGTAGCCGCCGAAGTAGGCTTCGTCCCACATACTTGCACAGCTCGTCATTCTGCCCGTGAGTCCCTTTTCAAACTGACCGCGCTTGATGAAGAATGCCTCCATTTTCTTTTGGATCTCGCTTCCCGGTTCGATAAAGCCCGTGTAGAGCAAATACGGTGCACCGTCGGTATAATAGCTGTAGTTTTCGCTGTCCTCAAAGGGTATTCCAAGCATGTGAGGAAGGATATATATTTCGTCGTTTTCGTGACCGCTGAAGAGCTCGTCGCGAATGTCACAGATAGTCTTGCAGTAATCGTCGTACATTTCCTTGGTAGGCTTGTATTCATCCGAGCCGTACATCTTAAGCGCCTCGCACATCGAGCGCAACGCCATACAGTTATGGCTATCGGTGAACGTCCAGAACTGTCCTCTTTCCGCCCAGTCGCTACCTACTCCCGCGGGGAATAGACGCTCGTAGCCGTTCTCTCTCGGCGACATTCTCTTTCTTTCTATCCAATCGCGCATATCCACAAGATACGGCAAAAATTCTTCAAATTCTTCTCTGCTGTTTACGTTTTTGAGGTGCTCCGAGAGTCCCCATATTACCGAGCCTGTAAAGTTATCCCAGCCCGCAGTACTTCCGATCTTGCCCTTATCCTCGCCGTCCTTGACGAGCCAACGGTCAAAATATCCACGGTAAGCGTCAGCGCTGTATTCGGTTATGCCCGCGCGCTCGAGATTTACAAGCACCTGCGCGCCCTCGTAGGGCCAAACGAAGCGTGCGATGTCTCCCTGACGTACCGTGATAGTCTCCTGACCCTCGTAGCGCGAGATCATCTGCATACACTGAACGGCACAATGCTTGTATACGCCGAGATATCTTTCGTCGTCGGTATTCGGGAGATTGGTTATCTTTTCGGCCGTCTGACACCAAAATTCGACCGCCTCGGCACGTTTTATATCGTAATCGAAATCGGATATCTCCTCTTTTGCGCGCAGAGCGCCCGTGAACGACATACTCTCGCCTGCCTCAAGGCTATAATCAACTCGGAAATAGTCTGCGGCAGCAAAGCTATGGCCGTTTTTCGAGTGATCCACCCACTCGGCGTCGCACTTGACACAAAGATATCCCATATCGCTTGCCGCAAGGTTGTCTGATATCTTGTTCCACGTCCGCTTCAGCATATACCAATTCTTTTCGTTGGGGCGGTAGGGGCAATATCCCTCCTGATGCTGATTGACCATATATTTTTCCTGACCCGAGCGCGCCATAAGTCCAATACTGCTCTGCACAGTTTCCATCGTATCATTGACAAGCGTTACCTTGAAATATATTGTAGGATTTCGCTCACTGCCTGCGAATGCCTCGACCTTGGTCAAGCACTCGCCGCGATTTATGACCTCGTATATCGGCAGACCGCACTCGACGGGGCGATACTTGGTTTCGTCGAGATCAAATCCGACCATCTCGTCGCCGTGCAGAACGAGCAAGCCAACGCCAAGCTGACCTACGTGAATACCGTTGTCCTGAAGCGGAAGATCGAGTATCTTGAAATCGGGACAAAGCAGAGCTATTCTCTCGGATAGCGGTCTATGCAGATATGCTTTTGTGGTTTTCGGTCTTTGCCAAGTTGGATTTTTCATTTTAATCTCCATTCCGCCGCCAACGGCGGCACAAATAGTAATCGATGAATTTTGCCACAAAGGCAAAATTCGCGCGTGAAAAAGCATACTTCAATGTAAAAATAGAAGTAACTTTCACGCTTGACTCCTTTTGTAGCCTTGACTTTATAATATGATATCACATTATTTGGTCAAAATCAATAAGATTTGGAAAAATCGGCATTGAAAATACTTTTCGGAGCAACAAAAAAGCACTTGCGAGCAAGTGCTTTTTTATCGTTTTCAGTTTCTTCCGCGTTGTTGAACCGCGCCCTCAAGATATGCATTCAAGAGCATTTTCATATCGTCCATTCGACTAAGTATCTTTTTGCCCTCGTCGGTATCTCTTACGAGCTTTCTCACCTTCATCATCTCGAAAACTACGTCCTGCGCGGCAATTATATCCTTATTTTCCTTAAGAGCCTTCGTCTTGCCGTCAAACTGACCGTGAGACACGAGTCTGAGCCCTCTGGACGAATATATGAGCGTATAGCCCGCAATTCCCGTGGTCTTATGGTACGCTTTGCAGAAGCCACCGTCTATAAGGATATACCTTCCGTTTGCCTTTATGGGATTTTCACCACTTCTAACGGGAATGTGACCGTTTATCAAATGCGACTCGTTTCTGTCGAGTCCGAATTCGTCGAGTATCCTGCAGACCGCATCAAAATTATCTATGTAACTATAATAGGGATTGCGCTTTTCTTTCCACACATGCTCGTCGGACACAAAATAGCGCTCGAATGTAGTTATCTTCTCTTTGCCAAACAAGGGGCTCTTTCTTCCGCACCACAAATAGTACATAAAATCAAGAGATCTTTCATCGCCGTTATAATATGCCTTGCGCGCCATACGGTCGCAAGCATCCATATACGTCTTGCCCGACATATCTTCTTTTCCAAAGATCGAGATCTTCTCAAGCTGACCGTCCTCGGTCATAGGAATACAGCCGTGATAAAGAAGATTATTGTTATGTATTTTGTAGATTCCGCCCACGCGGTACATAAATTCGATATGCTTATTGAGTGCTTTGCTATGCTTGAATGAATTTACGAGTGACGCCATCAGACTCTCTTCTTCGGGAGAGAGCGCATACGGATCACAAGGATCTATAGTCGGGAAATGGTAATCGTTCAGGGGGTAATCTACTCCGTCTATATTTACCGTATGCTTTTCGTGGTCGATCTTATCAAGCAGAAGTCTATCGTTCATCTCGTATTCGGGATGTCTCATTATCAACTGTCCCTCAAGCTTGAACAGAATTATAGCGATAGCCTTGTGTGCCTTCGACAAATTATCCATACTATTCTTAATATAGTACTTGTCGTCGGGATTTCTCGGCATAAACCACGTACAGTTCTTATAAGTCTCCTGCGCGTATCCTATAAGATCACGCAGACTGATACCGTACGTGTTTTCTATCAATGACAGGGTATTATACTGTATCGCGGAGTTTAGCACCGTAGCGATACAAGCGGGGCTTCCTGCCGCAGCCCCCATCCATACGATGTCGTGGTTTCCCCATTGGATATCGATATTATGGTGTTCCATCAGCATATCGAGTATCTCATCTGCGCGAGGGCCTCTGTCGTATATATCTCCGACAACGTGAAGACAATCCACAGCCATTCGCTTGATGAGTCCGCAAAGCGCCTCAACGAACGCCTCACCTTGTCCGATATCGATAATCGTCGACATAATATGCCTGTAATATTCCTGCTTATTATGCTCCTCGCCGCTGGTATGCAAGAGCTCATCTATGACGTACTGAAACTCCTCGGGCAGTGCATCACGCACCTTCGCGCGAGTATATTTCGACGCTACCGAGCGAGCAAGGTCAACCAAGCGATATAACGTCAGACTGTACCAATCGTCAGTATCCTTTCCCGCTTCGTGAAGCTCGCTTATCTTTTCGGTCGGATAATATATGAGTGTACAAAGCTCTCGTCTTTCATTCTCGGACATCGAGCGATAGAACAAGCCGTCCACCTTTTCTCTGATGACTCCCGAGCAATTATTCATTATATGATTAAATGCCTCTGCCTCTCCGTGAAGGTCACTCATAAAATGCTCCGTGCCTTTGGGCAGATTTGCCGTGGCATTGAGATTTATGATGGACGAACTCACAGACCGTATAGAGGGATATTCACGAGACAAAACATTGAGAAGCTTTAGCTGTTCGACAGAATACGCAGTCTTTTTCATATAATTCTCCATAATAATTTATTGGGGAACGCAAGAAGAGGCTTGTGATTTGGCTTTATTCAGCAGAAACGGGGGTTTTCTTTATAAAGAGCACTCCGAGAGTGTTTCTTCCGCAGTGGGAGGAAACGGTACAGCCCGCGCGGGTGATCATAACGTTAGCTTCGGACGCGATCTCCTTGACCTTGTTGACACAGAGGTCGATGATCTGGGGATCACAACCTGCGTGAGTGACGAACACCTTGTCAATATTGATATCGCTTGCGTCGCCCATACGGTCAGCAATATACGTGGGGAGAACGGCCGCAAACTTGCCGCGGTACTTTTTATTTACTCCCATTTTGCCGTCCTTAACGGTAATGCAGGGCTTGAGCTGGAGCAGATTTGCTCCAAGAGCCGCAAGAGCCGAGCATCTGCCGCCCTTGTGCAAAAATTCAAGACTGTCGATAACGAACGATGCGTCAACGTAGCTTGCAAGACGAGTACATTCGTCGGCTATCTCCTTGGCGCTCTTTCCCTGCTCGGCAAGCTCTGCCGCAGTAAGAACCAAAAGTCCGCCGCCCGTTGAAAGATTTCTCGTATCGACCACGTGCACGTTCTCAAAATCGCTTGCGGCGATGCGCGCGTTGCTCTGAGTTGCGGACATTTCTCCGCTTATTGTGAAGACGACGATCGAATAGCCTTCACCCGTATATTTTTCAAAAATATCCGTGAACGTTGCGATATTTATTGCCGCAGTCTTGGGGAGTTGACCCGTCTTTTCGTAATTTTCGTATATCATATCGGGGTTGATATCAACTCCGTCGGTATATTCCTTTTCGCCTACGGTAACATTCAAGGGAATGATCTTAATTCCATATTTTTCTATAAGCTCATTGCTGAGATCCGCCGTGCTGTCGCTTATAATAAGAACTTTCTCTGACATAATTTTACCCTTCTTCGATTTTATTCGCATTTTTGACTTAAATATGCGTTTCTATTGTTTATTTTATCACTGCTTTGTTAACTGTATGTTAATAGATGGGCAATTTGCTGTGTTTTGTTTTATTTTAATTGACATAATGCAAAAAAAATCAACTCTGAATTTGCGGCGGAACGCACATTGAGCGCAAAACGATCAAACGCAAGCGTTTGAGAGATTCTTCGTTTCTTGTGTTTTCTGCCAAAACAAAAGACAGAGGTATAAAACCTCTGTCTTTTGTTTTGGTGGAGACAGTAGAACTCGAATCTACGACCCCTTGCATGTCAAGCAAGTACTCTAACCAACTGAGCTATGCCTCCGTATGTCGACTTATCTATTATACTACAACTCTTTATAAAATGCAATAGTTTTTTCGAAAATTTTTTATATTTTTTATAACACCATATTTTTTGCCAAAATTCATCAAAGTTTCTCGGGTGAGAGGTATGGGGAGAGGGTCTTCTTTACAAAGAAGACCCTCTCACCATATAATCATCTGAAAATTATTCAGCGTCGGTTGCTTCTACAACTTCTTCAGCCTCAACTGCCTCAGCAGCCTCTTCCTCGGGCATAGCCTCAGCGAGAGCCTTAGCTTCCTCAAGGAGAACTCTGATAGAAAGGCTTACCTTCTTCTTCTCGTCGTCGATCTCAACGATCTTCGCATCAACGGTCTGACCGATCTCAAGAACGTCAGCGGGCTTTGCGATCTTGGTCATGGAGATCTGCGAGATGTGAATGAGTCCGTCAACACCGTCAACGATCTCTGCAAATGCACCGAAGGGCATCATGCTTACGATCTTAACGGAAACGATATCGTCAACTGCGTAGTTGGTCTTGAAGATGGTCCAAGGATTGCTCTCCTCAGTCTTGTATGTAAGAGAAATTCTCTTCTTCTCTGCGTCGAAGCTCTTAACGGTAACAGTGATCTCGTCGCCGATAGCAACTACGTCTGCAGGAGACTTAACTCTCTTCCAAGAGAGCTCGCTGGTGTGAACCATACCGTCAACACCGCCGAGGTCTACGAATGCGCCGAAGCTGGTCATGCTCTTAACCTTACCGGTGTACTGCTTGCCCTCTTCGATGTTTGCCCAGAACTCTGCCTCAGCCTTCTTTCTCTCCTCGCGGAGCACGGAGCTGATGGAGCCCTTTGCCTTCTTGTTTTCAACCTCAGTAAGTCTGAGTCTTACGGTCTGTCCGATCATAGCGGAAAGATCGCTGTTCTTGGGTGTACCTGTCTGGGATGCGTGAACGAATACGCGAGTGCTGCCGTCAACGAGGACGATAACACCAACGTTGCCCTTAACGGTCTCGATTACGGTACCCTCAAGGATCTCGCCTGCTTCCTTAGCGGCAACGATCTTGCCCCAGTTCTTGTCGGAATCAACTCTCTTCTTGTCAAGAGTAGCGAATCCCTCAACGTCGCTTACGCGAACTACGAATGCCTCAACGGCATCACCGATCTTGAACATCTCGGTCAGCTTTGCAGAAGGATCGTCTGTTATCTTATCTGCTTTGATAATGCCTGTGACTTTAGCGCCGATGTCGAGCTGGATCTCGCTGTCGTTAACTGCGGTTACGTATCCGGTAACAGTATCTCCTGTATTTAAAGTTTTGAAAGATGTCTCGAGAAGTTCTGCAAAATTCTCTTTGGTCATGGTCTTTTCTACCTCCTTAATTATATCGTGCGGGGTAGACGCTCCCGCTACGATTCCCACGTTTTCGTGGTTAAACGGAAAATACTGTTTCAGCTCATCTGCGGTCTCTATCATAACGGTGTTTTCGCATTCGGCACGGCATATTGAATATAACTTTGCCGAATTCGAGCTTCCTTTGCTACCGATAACGATCATAAAATCGTTATCTCGTGATAACTGTGCTGCTTCGATCTGTCTTTTTTCCGTAACATTACATATTGTATCAAAAATTAAAGGATTTGTATATACCTTTTTTGTAAATTTTTTTGTTTTCTCCCATTCGCCCAAATTTTGCGTGGTTTGAGCCACCAAAATTGTTGCTTTTGTGCAATTAGTGCCGACCTTTTTTTCGGCTACCGCAGCCTCAAGCTCCTCTGCTTTTTCGAAAGTAAATACCTCACCGTCAAACCGACTGCAAAAGCCCTTTACCTCGGGGTGATCCTTTGAACCGAGCACGAGCAAAAGCCCCTCGGGATCGTTGTGCTGTGCGACGATTTTATGTATCTTCTGAACGAAGACACAGGTGCAGTCCACGAATGAAAAATGGGGATTTTTCTCGGCACATCTGCTCAAAAGCTCCTCGGTCTCTCTCGGGATGCCGTGAGCGCGGACGAAGATCTTAACGGGCGCGCTTTCGCTCGCCTCGTTAGAGAGTCGTTCAACATCGTCTATCTCTGCCAAACCAACGCCGTCTGAAGCAAGACGCGCGTTATAAACGTCGTTGTGTATCAGCTTGCCGAGGGTGAATATTCGCTCGCCCTTGGGGGCGTTTTTTATTTCCCTTTCGACCTGATCCGCTGCCCGTGCTACCCCGAAGCAAAAGCCCGCGTTCTTTGCAACAGTGACCTTCTTTACGTTATTTTCCACGCTTTCCGTCCTCCGCTTCGGCTTTATCATAAAGCTCGCAGACTCGCTCGAACATAGCGTTGCTTATTCTCGTGTATTCGCCTGCGGCGTCGGGATCGTAGCCAAGCTCCTCGAATTTTATCGGCTTTCCGTAATAAACGTCAACTCTGCGGAAGAAGGCAAATTTGTTTTTCTTGGTTCTTATATAGCACGGCAGGATCGACACCTGAGCGCGAGTCTCTATCATAGCCGCGCCGTTCTTCAGGTTTGCCTCACGTGGCGTTTTTCCCTTTTCTCTGTGTCCTTGCGGAAAGATTCCGATGCACTTGCCCTCTTTGAGCATCGCGATCGTTTTCTTGATCGCCGACACGTCAGCTTTTTTACGGTCTACGGGGTATGCTCCGAGAGCCGCGACGAGCTTATTGAGAAGCGGCACCTTGAAAAGCTCCTTCTTAGCCATATAATGAGGCTGCTGCTTGGTTCCCGCGGCACACAAGAACACGGGGTCAGCGTTTGAGATATGATTGCAGATCATAATGTACGGTCCTTCCTCGGCGGAGGGCTCGTTTTCAAGGCCGTGATAGTGCAATCTGAAGATAAATCGGATCAGAGGCCCGAGGACCTTCACAAATCCGCTGTAAACCTTACTTTTCAATTTCTTGTTACTCCCGTTTTTTCAGTTATAACTTTGATGATGTATTCCACCGACTGCTCAAAATCGTAATCGGAATTATCAAAAAGATGTGCATCGTCGGCGGGCTTGAGAGGTGCGACGTCACGGCTGCTGTCGGCGCGATCGCGCTCGACGAGCTCACTAAGGACGTCCTGGTACTTGACCTCGGCACCCTTTGCGATAAGCTCCTTATAGCGTCTGGTTGCTCTTGCCTGCTCCGAAGCGGTCAGAAAGATCTTGACGTCGGCATCGGGGAGAATGACCGTACCTATATCTCTGCCGTCCATAATAACGCTGTTCTCTCTTGCAAGCTTCTTTTGAGTTTCAAGCAAGAACGCGCGTACGTTTCCGACCGACGAGCACGCCGACGCGTACATCGAAATGTCGGGCTGTCTGATCTTATCGCCGAGATCCTCGCCGTTGAGAATGACGTGCTGTGCGCCGTCTACGTATTTGATCTCGATATTTATACCGTCGAGCATTGGCGTGATCTTATCGCTTACCTTTGCGTCATCAACCGAAAGTCCGCGCTCTCTTGCATAGTATCCGACCGTGCGGTAGAGCGCTCCCGTATCAACGTAAATTATGCCGAGTCTTTTTGCTATCTCCTTGGAAATAGTGGATTTGCCCGCGCCGCCGGGTCCGTCAATGGCAACTGCAATCTTTTTCATTATTTATCTGCTCCTTAAATTTATTGATTATTCTGCGGCATGCTCTCCCGCAACGACTGCGGTGGAAAAGGCTATCTGCAGATTAAAGCCGCCCGTGTACGCATCGAGGTCAAGCACCTCGCCTGCAAAATAGAGTCCCGAAATAATCTTTGACTCCATAGTTTTGGGATTTATTTCGTTCACGGCGACTCCGCCCTTGGTTATTATCGCCTCCTCGATGGATCGGAAACGCAAAAGCGGGATTCTCATATATTTGATCGCCTCGAGGAGTCTTCTTCTCTCTTCCTTTGTGACCGAATTGACCTTTTTTCTCGGGTCTATACCACAGATATCGACGATCGGCTCGATCGCCTTAAGCGGCAAAAGGTCGCCCAGAGAATTGATAAAATCCTTATTATTGTATTTGATAAAATCGGATCTGATCCTCGCGTCGAGCGCCGCCTCGTCAAGCGCGGGCTTGAGATCTATGACCGCGTCGTATATTCCCTTTTCTATATCAGGAATATGCGCCGAGGCAGACAGCACCATCGGTCCCGTCATGCCGAAATGAGTAAACATCATCTCGCCGAAATCGTCGTATACGACCTTTCCGTTATCTCTGCGAGCTATTTTCAGGGCGACGTTTTTGAGCGACAGCCCCTGCATTCTCGCGCACAGATTTGTGTCGGCAACGATAGGCACGAGTGACGGGCGAAGCGCGGTAACGGTATGTCCCGCATCTCTTGCAAATCTGTATCCGTCTCCGTCCGAGCCTGTTCCGCTATAAGATCTGCCACCCGTGCAAACGATAACGCTGTCGCACTGATAGCTCTTTGTACCGGTCTTTACTCCAACGACCCTGCCATCATCGATCTCTACCGATGTAACTTTATCGTGCACGACCATAACGCCGCAATCGCGGCAACGGTCGGCAAGTGCATTGACTATGTCTGCCGCCTTATCCGACACGGGAAAAACTCTGCGACCTCTCTCGGTCTTAAGCGGCACTCCGCAGCCTTCGAAGAAGTCCATAGTGTCGGCGGTGGAAAAGCGA
This sequence comes from Clostridia bacterium, assembly GCA_017536475.1. Taxonomy (GTDB): domain Bacteria; phylum Bacillota; class Clostridia; order Oscillospirales; family CAG-272; genus SVTX01. The sequence continues at coordinate 48,323 of JAFXHH010000001.1, read as the reverse complement.
TTGAGCGCCGTATATAAAAAGCGCGGATTGGTAGGAACGTTTGTGAGAAACTCATTTGTCGAACAATCATTGGTCACGTTGCAACGACCCTTTCCCGTTATGCGAAGCTTTCTGCCGAGGCGGTCGTTCTTCTCGAACAAGATCACCTCTGCTCCGCTATACGCGGCGTGAATCGCCGCCATCATTCCCGCGGCCCCGCCTCCGACGACGGCTACGGTTTTATTGATACTCAGCTCTTTTGACATATTACTTATCGGTGTTATTATAGACGTTGTATTCATCCCACACCGTTTCAAGACGGCGGAGTCGTTCCGAGAATTCTTCGCTGCGCTCTCGTGTAACTGCTACTATAAGTGCGTTGATAACCGACATCGGCGCTACGAGAGAGTCGGCAAAGGATGCCATATCGCTCTGTGCAACAAGAAGCTGATCCGCATGAGCCGCTAAAGGAGAGTTCTCACTATCGGTAAGCGCAATAACGTCAGCACCTGCTCGCTTAGCAAACTCGACTCCCTTGATTATGCTCTGCGAATAGCGAGGAAAGCTGATAGCGAAAAGCGCGTCACCCTCTCCGATATTCATCATCTGCTCAAACGTCTCACTTCCCGAGGTGGTCTGTATGAAACGTACATTATCTGAAAGCATACGAAGGCTATAATTAAACAATCCCGCAAGATATGACGAGGCGCGCATACCGATAATATAAAGAGTCCTGGCGTCGTTTATGTTCTTTACTGCGGCATTGAAGGCGCTCTTGTCGATTCCCTCCAACGTTCTTTTTATTTTTTCTATATCCGAGCAAAGCACTGTATCAAGCACATCGCCCTCGCCTATAAGACTGTTCGTAACCTCGATTCTCTGCACCGCGGTCAAACGCGACCGAATAAGAGAGCGCAACGAGCGCTGGAATTCGGGATAGCCCTCAAAGCCCAGCTCCATAACGAAACGCACGACGGTAGATTCCGAAACTCCCACCTCGCGTCCGAGCTTTGCGGCGGTCATATAAGCCGCTTTATCATAATGCTCGCTGACGTAAGAGGCTATTTGCTTCTGTCCCTTGGAAAAATTGCCTTTGTTAGCCTCTATCAGCTTTAAAATATCGTTTTTCAATCTTTTTTCCGTACCTTTCCGCGTTATTTTTGGGCACAACAGTACATTTTATAATTATATACCTTTTTGCCGCGATTGTCAATCGCAAATGCATTTTATTTCATCATTTTTAGAGCATTTTTAACGCTTTTTGGCAAACTGCACAGAAATCGAAGCCTTTTTTCTACGTTTGGAGCAGTAACAATATTTTCGCATTCTATTTACAAGCTGTTAAAAATGTGGTACAATGTTTTTGTGTGGAGTTTGTCGAATTTTGTTTTTTCAACGGGGTCCACACAAAAAATAATTTCATAAATGGAGGATTCTTTATGAAACTCATCTACGGCGTAAAGGACAAGCCGAAGTTTTCTCAGGTTATCGTCTTTGCTATCCAGCAACTCCTCGCAATTATGGCGGCTACTCTCGTTGTTCCCGTCATCATCGGTCATGGTATGAGTTCCGTCGCAGCTCTCTTTGGAGCAGGCGTTGGTACCATCGTTTATCTTCTTTTCACAAAGTTCAAGAGCCCTGTATTCCTTGGTTCTTCCTTTGCATTCCTCGGTTCTATGGCTGCTGCCTTTGCCGGCGGCGTATCTATGGCGCTCGGTTACCTTGGACTTATTCTCGGTGCGATCTTCGCCGGTCTTGTTTATGTGATAATCGCTATCGTAGTAAAGTTTGCAGGCGTTAAGTGGATCAATAAGCTCATGCCCGCAGTCGTTATCGGCCCCACGGTTACCATTATCGGTCTTTCTCTCGCGGGAAATGCGATCGGTGATCTTACAAAGGGTAACGTAACTAAGGAGGTTATCGAGCTGGTTGCCAAGCTTGGCGAGAACGGCATTCCTGTCGTTGAGAAGGTATCTTCTTCGGTAATGCTTTGCTCACCTTTCGTTGCTCTTATTTGCGGTCTTGTGACCCTTGCGGTTACTATCATCTGCTCGGTATACGGCAAGAAGATGGTTCGCCTTATTCCCTTTATTCTCGGTATCCTTTCCGGATATGCCGTCGCAACTGTCTTTACCGTTATCGGTACCGTTGCAAGCATTGATGCCCTTAAGGTTATCAATTTTGCTCCATTCCAGGCACTCGTTGACGGCGGTGTAGGTCTCCACACCTTCATTACCATTCCCGAGTTCACCTTCGTTACAGCTCTCGGCGGCTTCAGCGAGCTTAATGGAACATATATTGCAACCGTTGCTGTAGCATACGTTCCCGTTGCATTCGTTGTATTCGCAGAGCATCTTGCTGACCACAAGAACATTTCTTCTATCATTGAAACCGACCTTCTCGAAGAGCCCGGTCTTCACAGAACCCTTCTCGGTGACGGTGTAGGATCTATGGCAGGCGCTATCTTCGGAGGATGCCCCAATACCACCTACGGCGAGAGCGTTGGTTGTGTTGCTATTACCGGAAATGCTTCGGTCGTTACCATTCTCACCGCAGCAGTAGGAGCTATTGCTATCTCCTTCCTTGCTCCCTTCGTTGCATTCGTTAACACCATTCCCTCTTGCGTAATGGGCGGCGTTTGTATGGCTCTGTATGGATTTATCGCAGTATCCGGACTTAAGATGATAAAGAACGTTGATCTTGAGCACAACGCAAACCTTTTCACCGTTTCGGTAATTCTTATTGCCGGTATCGGCGGTCTTTCCCTTACCTTCGGCAAGGTTACAATCACCAGCATTGCTTGCGCTCTTATACTCGGTATTCTTGTTAACATTATGGTCAACAAGTCCAGAAAACAGAACTAATTGATAAAACCAAATAAACAAAAAAGGTTGTCGCAAATGCGACAACCTTTTTTGCGTTTATTTTATATGCTTATCAAGCTCGAGCTGTTTCATAAGCGTCTTAACGGTCTTTACAGTTTCTATGTCTAAGGAATTGTTTATTTTTAATTCCATCGCAGATCTTTTAACGCCGCCGTCCCGAGCGACGTCGATCCATCTGCGAACCTGATATATGGGCATCTGGGCACGTCCGCGAAGCTTGGGATATCTTTGCTTAAGGACGTCGTAGGGTGCGAAAATACGCGACATAGCGTATCCGCCCTTTCCCCCTCTTGCCTCCTGCCTCGCCGCAATATGTGCCTTCCTTGTGCCATACGCTCCGCCTTGCAGAATAAATTTCTGCATCTCGTCGGTCAGAACGATGTGCTCTGCTCCCTCAAACCAACATTCGCAAAGTCTGCAGACTGCCGAATAGAACTTGCCGATCTCACTTTCCTCACAAAGCTGCTCCAATACGCCTTCGTCATATTCAAGCTTATTTCGGAGCAGATATATATCGGTCAGGGGACGGACTCCGCAACCGCCACCCACAAAATGATACGTTGCGTGAGCTATCAGGTGATACAGCAAAAACTCATTTGTAACAACAAATCTTTCAGAGCTTTCTTCGACTTTTTTCGCATATTCCCAGACTCTTGAGAGCACTTTATCAAGATCGGGAATATTTTCTTTCACATTGAAATGAAGCTCAAGGTGAACTCCACTTTCCGAAAACAGATCTACGTCGTGAAAATTTTTGTTCCCGTCGACCTTGTATCCGAGCTTTTCGGTCAGTGCCTTAATAGCGATGTCCAGATCCTCCTCCTTGACAAGAACGTCAAGATCACAGCTCGTACGCATCCAGGGTTCAGGATAAAAGTCCCGAATGAGCGCACCCTTGAGTAAGATATAAGGTATTTTTTGTTCGTCGAAGGTCTTGCAGAGCCTGTCGGTTTCATATTTGAAGTTTTCGTAGCGGAAGACTGCCAGATATTGCTCCTTTTCGAATTTCTCGGCTATCTCGGGGGCGTTTTCAAGCATCCCTGCTTTCGCCAAAGATATACCGACAATATGCGCCATATCGTGCCTTTTTGAAAGCTTGTAAAGGGCATCAAGCTCTTGTGGCGTAGGGATTCGATCGATTGCAAGCTTGCGACCGAAAAGGACGTTGCCCAGACACGACGTCAAAAGATCAAATATTCTATTGCTCATATCCAAGCCTCCTTTCATTTGCTTGATTCCGTCAGAATTTTCTCCAAACCATCTTGTTTACCACACCCGTATAGGACTGAATAATTTTTACCACCTTGGTCGAAACGATCTCGTCGGTGTAGGTAGGCACGGGTATGCCGTAGTCGCCCTGCGCGGTCATTTCAACCGCGGTGTCGACCGCTTGCAAAAGCGAATTTTCGTCGATACCCGCAAGAATAAAGCACGCCTTATCAAGCGCCTCGGGGCGCTCGGTCGAGGTTCTTATGCAGACCGCAGGAAAGGGATTGCCGACGCTTGTAAAGAACGAGCTTTCCTCGGGGAGCGTGCCGCTGTCGGAAACGACTGCAAATGCGTTCATCTGCAGACAGTTGTAGTCGTGGAAGCCGAGAGGCTCATGGCAGATCACACGCTTATCAAGCTTAAATCCACTGTTTTCAAGACGCTTTTTGCTTCTCGGATGGCAGGAATAGAGCACGGGCATATCGTATTTCTCCGCCATCTTGTTGATCGCGGTGAAGAGCGACAAAAAGTTCTTTTCGGTGTCGATATTCTCTTCTCGGTGTGCCGAGAGGAGAATATATTTTTTCTTCTCGAGACCGAGGCGCGCGTGGATATCGCTTGCTCTGATCTCGTCAAGATTTGCGCGCAAGACCTCTGACATAGGCGAGCCCGTGACATAGGTTCTTTCCTTGGGCAGACCGCACTCGTGCAGATATGTTCTCGCCTGCTCGGAATATGCAAGATTTACGTCCGAGATTATGTCTACGATGCGGCGGTTGGTCTCCTCAGGCAGACACTCGTCCTTGCATCTGTTTCCCGCTTCCATGTGGAAGATCGGGATGTGGAGTCTCTTTGCGGCGATCGCAGAGAGGCATGAATTAGTGTCACCGAGAACGAGCAGCGCATCGGGCTTGATCGCGTTCATCAACTTATAAGAGCAGTTGATGATATTGCCAACGGTTTCGCCAAGATCGTCGCCAACCGCGTCCATATATACCTCGGGCGCGTCAAGCTTCAGATCCTTGAAGAAGACTCCGTTGAGGTTATAATCGTAATTCTGACCCGTGTGCGCGAGGATACAGTCAAAATATTTGCGGCACTTATTTATGACCGCCGAAAGACGAATTATCTCGGGGCGTGTGCCTACGATGATAAGCAGCTTCAGCTTACCGTTGTCTTGGAATTTTACGTCGCTGTAATCAAGTTTTATATTCATTCTACCACCTCAAAAAACGTATCAGGTCTTGTCGGGTCGAACTGCTCGTTTGCCCACATAAGTGTGACGAGGTCATCGGTGTCCGACAGATTTATTATGTTATGGGTATAGCCCGGGAGCATGTGCACCGCCTCGATCTTCTCGCCCGAGACCTCGAAATTAAGTACCTCGTCCGAGCCGATCCTGCGCATTTGTATCAGTCCGCGTCCGCTGACCACAATAAAGAATTCCCACTTCGTGTTATGCCAATGCTGACCCTTCGTGATGCTCGGCTTTGAGATATTTACCGAGAACTGACCGCATTTGTCGGTTTTCAAAAGCTCGGTGAAGCTTCCGCGCGCATCGACGTTCATCTTCAACGGAAAAGAGACCTTTTCACGCGGCAAATACGACAGATACGTGCTGTAAAGCTTCTTTGCGAAGCTATTATTGGGGATCTCGGGCATAACGAGGGTTTTCGGCTGATCACGGAAGTCTTCAAGCAATTCAACTATCTCGCCAAGCGTAACCTTATGCGTTGTGGGAACGGCGCAAAAGCTTCCCTTGTCGCAAAGGACCGTGTCGATGCCGTCAAACTCGCAACGATGCTCTTTGCCCTCAAGCGCGGCGATCATTTCGTCAACGAGGTCGTCGATATAGAGCAATTCGAGCATAATTTTGGGATCGTTGACGGTTATAGGCAGATCGTTCGCTATATTGTGGCAAAAGGTTGCCACGGCACTGTTATAATTCGGTCTGCACCACTTACCGAAAAGGTTTGGAAATCGGTAAACAAGTACCTTCGCGCCCGTTTCGGTGGCGTAGGAGAAGAACAGATCCTCCCCCGCCCTTTTGCTTCTGCCGTAGTCACTGTCGTAGCGACCGATAAGGGTCGCCTGAATAGACGACGAAAGCATCACGGGGCATTTATTGTTATATTTTTTCAGAGTATCGAGAAGCTTGGACGCAAAGCCGAAATTGCCCTGCATAAACTCCTCGCTCTTTTGCGGACGGTTGACTCCCGCGAGGTTGAAGACGAAGTCGGCTTTTTCGCAGGCTTCCTCAAGCAACGATTCCTCGGAGTCAATATCGTAAAGATAAAGCTCTTCCACCGAAAGCTCGGGGTGAGTTCTATCCTTACCGTCTCTTATGTTTTTGAGCGCTTCAGTCAGGTTTTTCCCAACGAAGCCACCAGCGCCCGTTACAAGTATTTTCATAGTTTATTTACCCATTTTCGCGATCTCTTCCTGAATATAGGCGAGAGATGCTATCTTTGCCTTGGTTTCTTCTACGTTAAGCAGTTGAGTATTATGAGAATTGAACTCGGTGAGCGTATTTCTCTCGGTGTTGCCCTGGTTGAAATATTTGTCGTAGTTCAATCCTCTCTTGTCGCAAGGAACGCGGTAGAAGTTACCGAGGTCGATTGCATTCGAGCACTCCTCGTTGGTGAGCAGTGTCTCATACATCTTTTCGCCGTGGCGGATACCGATGACCTTGATATTTTCCTTATCACCACCGAAAAGCCCGCAGACTGCCTCCGCCTGAGTCTTGATGGTACAAGCGGGCGCCTTCTGAACGAGAATATCTCCGCTTTCGCCGTGCTCGAATGCAAAGAGCACGAGATCTACAGCTTCCTCAAGCGACATAATAAATCTCGTCATAGTGGGATCGGTGATCGTGATCGGGTTCCCTGCTTTGATCTGCTCGATCCAAAGCGGAATTACAGAGCCGCGCGAGCACATTACGTTGCCGTATCTCGTGCAGCAGATCTTGGTCTTCTCGGGGCTGACCGTTCTCGACTTTGCAACGATGACCTTTTCCATCATCGCCTTACTCGTTCCCATAGCGTTTACAGGATATGCCGCCTTGTCGGTCGAAAGGCAAACGATATTCTTTACACCTGCGTCAATAGCAGCAGTCAATACGTTCTCTGTACCGAGGACATTGGTTTTAACCGCTTCAATTGGGAAGAATTCGCACGAGGGCACCTGCTTGAGCGCTGCCGCGTGGAATATGTAGTCAACTCCGTGCATCGCGTTTTTTACGCTTTGGATATCACGCACGTCGCCGATATAAAATTTGATCTTTTCAGCGACCGCGGGCTTGGTTGCCTGAAAGTAGTGGCGCATATCGTCCTGCTTTTTCTCATCGCGCGAGAAGATACGGATCTCGCCAATGTCGGTGTCGATAAAGCGGTTAAGTACGGCATTTCCAAAAGAGCCCGTTCCGCCCGTTATAAGAAGCGTTTTACCTGTAAAAAGTCCCATAATATCAGCCTTCCAAATACTTCATAAAGTTTTTTTGTTTATTTTTGCAATTTATCTGTAATAAATTAATCTTTTATGTTCTTATTTTTACCCTCAAGAAACATAATAAGGTGAAACATTTCCTTGCCGAAACGATCTTTTAAGCTTATCAGACGTTCTTTTGGATTGTATGTATCGTCAAAGTTAATTGATTTAATGGCATTAGCAATTTCCTTGGGATCGTTTCCGTCATAATAGTAAATCATATCACCAATATCTGACGTTTCAATATTTTCACATCGGCCAGCAACAACACGCAAGCCATTTGAAAAATATGTCAAAACTTTTGATGGGAATGAGGTATTATTGTATTCTTCTTCCGTATTTTGCGTGCTTAGTCCAATCTGACACTCCTGTAAATATCTAAAGAAATCGTCTCCTCGCTTTTCTCCATCATACACCGCTTTGCAATCACTCACAGCATTATTACTTGCAATTAATTCATTTAGATAACTCTTCTCTTCGTCACTGCCTCGTCCTACAATACATATTTCAAAACGATTATCCAAAAATTCAGCACTCTGGACGGCCTTATATGCACCGCCCTTTATTTTATCTAATGTACCTGCGTAAACGCACCTTATACATTTGTCGGTACGTTCAACATTCATTTCCTTTGCCAAATCGTAAGTTCCGTTTATGATTACATTCGGTTTGTTTTCAGTATTTATCTTTCGATTCAACATAGCTGTTGAAAAAATATATGCATCAGCAAGTGGGAACAAAGAATATTCTATTTTTCGTGATTCAATCGAATTAGATACGTCGCCGTATATTTCTTCAACTTCCAATATCAACTTGATTTTTTTGCATTTTTTCAGCCACTTAATCAGCCCGATATAATTCAAAGAATGATATACGATAACCGTGTCACCTTTTTTTATATTTTTCCAACAATATAGCCCAAACGAAAGCTTAAACATCAATCCTGAGTACTTATTTCGAATTTTCCCTCCGCGACGGTAACCCTTTAACAAAATCAAACGTATATTGTCCGATATATGCTTGACTTTTCTAGAACTATTGCTTTTTGTACTCGTTGTATTGCTGCTGGATATGATGTCAACCTTCAGCCCTTTTTCACCTATTGCTCTTGAAATAGTATTAATTTTTGAGCTGGCAGATGGAAAAACCACTCTCTCTTCAAGATTATCGTCTGTATTGTAATACGCAATATATTTTATTGATTTCATTTAACTCTCCATTAAATTAGAAGGATATAATTCATATAGTTTTATTCATTACCACTTAACAAGTAACGTTTCGTTCACTTAAGGAACACTTTTGGAAAAACCATCCATAATATCAGCCTTCCAAATACTTCATAAAGTTTTCTTTGTTCTCTTTCGCGGTAGTAGTCGGTCTGCCGAGATCGTCTCTTGCACCGATAGAGCACTTGACCTCGATAAACGAAAGCTCGTCTCTACCCTTTGCTGCACGAAGCGCCTCGTCGAGAGCCTCAAAGCTATCTACCGAAACGAAATTGGGATATCCGCAACCATCCGCAATTTTACAAAGATCTATCTTCTCAGCGACGGTAGGCATACCGCCGACCGTCTCGTGAGCACCGTTATTAATGACCACGTGCACTACGTTTTTGGGAGCGTTCGCGCCAAGCAAAGCCATAGAACCCATATGCATAAGGAGCGCTCCGTCGCCGTCGATTATCCAAACCTTACGGTCGGGCTTCTGACGAGCGATAGCCAAAGCGATAGAGGAAGAATGTCCCATTGATCCGACGGTGAGAAAATCCGATCCGTGAGTCTGTCCGCGTCTTTCTCTTATCTCAAAAAGCTCTCTTGACGCTTTTCCAGTCGTGGATACCACAACGTCGGTATCACTAACGGTTGCTATGTGCTCGATTATCTCCTCGCGCACCATTTTGTTATCATTGGTATATTTGACCTTTCCGTCGAATTCAAGCGCGCCCTTGCGAACCACGAATGCGACCTGCTTGCCCTTTGCCAAAATAGTCTTGAACTCGGTCATCTTTGCCGAAATCTCGTCCTCGGTCGTATCCTTGCCGATAATAAACGTAGCTATATCCATATCCTCAAGGAGCTTTACGGTAACTTCTCCCTGATAGATATGCTGGGGCTCGTCGTGAACTCCCGGCTCTCCGCGCCAACCGACGATAAACACGCAAGGAATTCCGTATACCTTGTCGTTCATAAGCGACGCGACGGGGTTGATAATATTGCCAAGTCCGCTGTTCTGCATATAGACTACGGGCACCTTACCCGTTGCAAGATGATATCCTGCGGCAAGTCCGACCGCGTTGCCCTCGTTTGCGGCAATCACGTGCTTGTCCGATATACCGTAAGTCGCCATCAGATAGTTGCACAGGGGCTTAAGCTGTGAATCGGGCACACCCGTGAAAAATTCAAATTCCTTTAAAAAATCAAGCTTCATCTTTCAGTATCTCCATATATATCTTATAGATCGCGTCTTTGTCAAGGCGCACGGGGTTGTTTCCAAGTCTTTCAACGTTGACGGCATCGGTCAATATACGCGCCGCACTCTCCTTACATTCATCCTTCGGATCGCGTATATCAAGACGCTCAAGCATCTGCTCAAATCCAAGGCAAGCCTCCTCGGCATTGCCATATCCCATAGCGTTTCCTATATCTTTAAACGTGGCAAAAAGATAGTCAACTCCACGTTTATCGACACAATTTTGAGGATTTTCAAGCATATATCTCCAAACCCTGTGCAGATTCACCGCAACCGCGTGACCGTGCGGGAAACCGTAGAGTGAGGTCACCTTATAGCTCATAGCGTGAGGGGCGGTGGTTGCGGTTATGCAAATTGCTCTGCCCGCAAGGTTTGCCGCCGACATTATCTCGTCCCTTGCCCTCTCGGTATTCTCCTCAACGTACTCAAAAACGTTTGCCATTATCTTCTCGATAGCTCTCTTCGAGTATGCCTTGCTCTCGTCGGTGGAATAGACCGACCACCAGGACTCTATCGCCTGACAGAGCGCGTCGAGAACGGTGCATTTTTTCTGATATACGGGAAGTCCCGTCAAAACGTCGCCGTCAAGCACCGCCACGTCGGGAATAATGCTCGCATGCTTTACGGACTGCTTCACGCCCTCGTAATATATAACGGCAAAAGGCGTCGATTCACTTCCCGTGCCCGCGGTAGTGGGCATAGCGATAAGGGGCACCTGTGTGTCGGTGTATTCCTGCTTCAGATATACGGTGTCCTTGGACATTTTGCAATAAAGCTTGATACACTTCGCCACGTCGATGGCACTTCCGCCGCCAATAGCAACGATAGCGTCGCACTTTTCGCGATTAAACAGCTCCACACCTGCCTCTACCTCCTCATATTTTGGGTTGGAGGTAAACTCGCAGAACTCTACTGCGGGAGTTTCAAGAGCGTGAATATATTCCCAAACGGGAAGATATTTTACGGGCTCGGTATAGACGAGCAGGATTTTTTTTGCTTCCAGCTCGCCTATTACTTTGCCAATTTGCTGATATGAGGCTTTACCCTCGATAATTCTTTGTTTCACAATATTTTCCTTTCAGAAAATCATTCCTCGGGAATGAGGGTGATGATCTCCTTGATAGACATACACATATCGTCTGCTTCTTTTGCACGGTGGTTCTCGAGGATCGTCGTAGCAGTCTTCTGCATTGCGGGGAATCCGCTTCTGGTCAGCTGGTTCGCATAAATAACAACGTTTACACCCCTCTGCTTGAACTCCTGCTCGGTTACCGCGTTGAACGAGGTGGGGACTACGACGATAGGCGTCGCCTGATTCTTCTCGCGGAATTTCTCAACAAATTCGAAGATCTCCGCAGGATCTTTCTTGCGGCTGTGTATCATGATCGCGTCGGCACCTGCTCCCGAGAACGCAAAGGCTCTTTCAAGCGCGTCTTCCATTCCTCTCTCGAGAATAAGTGACTCGATTCGCGCACAGATCATAAATTCCTTCGTCTTCTGTGCCTTCTTACCTGCCTTTATCTTCTCGCAGAAGTTCTCGATGCTGTCCTGAGTCTGCTGAACCTCTGTACCGAAGAGCGAGTTCTTTTTAAGTCCCGTTTTGTCCTCGATGATTACCATGGAAACGCCCATTCTCTCAAGCGTCTTTACGGTATAAACAAAGTGCTCGGTAAGTCCGCCAGTGTCACCGTCGAAGATGATCGGCTTTGTGGTGACTTCCATAATATCGTCAATAGTGCGGAAACGAGAGGTCATATCAACGAGCTCGATGTCGGGCTTGCCCTTTGCGGTACTGTCGCAAAGGCTGGATACCCACATAGCGTCGAACTGATATGTCTTGCCGTCCTGCAAAACCTTGGTGTTTTCAACGATAAGTCCCGTGATTCCGCTGTGTGCCTCCATCGCGGTAACAAGACCTTTCATTCCAATGAGCTTTTTCAGTCTGCCGCGGCGCATGTCGGGCATAGAAAGCTTTGCTCTCGAGAGCTTTTCCATCTCCAGATAGGTATCAGTCTTCGAATAAGGGTACTCTACCAGCTTGCCGCCATATTCCGAAAGAAGCTCCACGACCTCGTCGCGAATGGGTCTCTGGAAGCCCTCGCGCCAATCGTCACCGTGAACCACGTATGCGGGCTTCAAGGCCTTGATGTTCTCGGCATAGCTGAGCTCCTTCTGTTCAATAACCATAGCGACACCGTTTATATTCTCAACGAGAGACTTTCTCTCCTCGTATGGCATCAGGGGGAAACGCTTGTAGGAGGCAACCGCCTCGTCGGAAAGAACACCGATGACAAGCTTACCAAGCTTTTGCGCCTTCTTGATAATGGCGATGTGTCCCGAGTGGATCATATCGGTGGAAAAGCACATATAAACGATTCTGTTTTCAAGCTCCGCGATCTGCTTGGATACTACCGCCAAATCCTCGGGAGTGTCGATCTCTCCGCAGAGAGAGTCCTTCACGTCAAGAGGATAGATATGGCACTTGTCCGACACCTTATTAAATGCGTTTTCAGCATAGCACTTGCGGTTGTCGCTCTCACAGAACGCGCAGATCTCGTCAAGCCATACGTTCCAATCGTCCTTGCAAAGCTTGTAGAGAGGCTGAGCCGCCATAGCGTCGGCAAAGAACTCTATTCCCACCGCCGTAACTCTTCCCTCGCCTATTACTGCCTTGAAATCCTTTTCGGGCAAAGGCAGAGTCGAGCTGACGGTCATACAGCTGTTCTCACTTGCGATCACCTTGTCAAAGACCTCAGATTCGAAAACAAGGTCGCCGTGCATCAGCACGATATCCTCGTCGCGAAGATGATCCTTTGCACAATAGATCGAATAGATGTAGTTGGTCTTGTCGTAAACGGGATTGTTTACAAAGGTGTAGTTCAACGGAAGATTCAACGAGTGACAGTAGTTCACGAGTATCTCGTCGAAATATCCCGTGGTCATAACTACTTCTTTTATTCCCGCTTCTGCGATCAGCTTGAGCTGACGCGAAAGTATGGTATCCCTTGCAGAGATTTCTGTCATGCATTTGGGGTGTTCGCTTGTAAGTACACCCATGCGGCGACCAAGGCCGGAATTCAAAATTAATGCTTTCATAATTTAAACCTCTATATTTTTATTATTTTTTGAATCTCTTTTAATCTTTGTAGTAGATATTTCCAAGTTGTTTTGCTTTCCTTGAAAGATTTATATGTACATAATGTAAATTCAAAATGTTCCGTAAGTAATAAGCTTATACATTATTGCCTCAAGTTATTCTCAATTTATCCATAATGAAATTCACAACTCGTTCTGAGTTTTTTCCATCATTTGATATATTTACCTCTCTCATAACGCTATTTCTTTCATCTTTCAACAGATCTGTTCCATCAGCTAACCTTGCGACAAATGCCTTTAAATCATCTAACGTATAAAGCTTTTCAGCACCTCTTAAATAATACTCGTAATTATCAATCAATCCGGGATTTTTACTATATTCTTCAATATCTTCCCAAATAACCGCTATCGGTTTATTGCAAAGGGTATAATCAAAATATATTGAAGAATAATCGGTTATCAAAGCATCACAACCGGCAACAAATTCATAAGAGCAAATATTATTTTCTTCAAAGAAATCTTCTCCAATAAATCTGATATTACTAAGCTTCATATCCTTAATATAAGTAACATCTTGAGCAAAATGCGGTTTCAAAACAATTAACACATCATTTTCAATTGCTGATTTGTTTAGTTCAACTGCTAACTCTTCGTTGTGAAGTATTGGCAAAGTCACATCAGACGCACTTTTCAGCCCACCTTTGTGCTGACGAAAAGTAGGATACCACACTATCACCTTTTTACAATGAGTATGTAAATAACCCTTTACATCTAAATTTGATTTTGTCAAAGCATCATTCCTTGGAAATCCTAAAGGAATGGTCCTTGATTTATCAAAATTCAATTCGTATGACTGTAAATCCATCACATTTTCAGAAGTTACTATAAAATAATCAATTCTATCCGGAATGGTATAATAACTCTTGACACTTTTAACCGTTGTTCCGTGAGAAAGATAGAAGGTTTTTTGTCCCCATCTCATTCTTGGCAAAAATCTGTTACAGCAGATCATACATTTAGCGCTTATCATCAGCTTTTGAATCTGGCGCTTTTGCTTCGGATCGTTCTCATCAAGATAGAAAACATTATCGTAATTCTTGAATCTATGGCTATTACCCGAAACAATCCAAACAAGCTTGTATTTTCGGTTCAATTCCCTTTTTATCATTTCATCAAAGACCGCTTTGGTATTATCTGATACGTCAGGAATACTTTCAAACAAGATCACATTTTTTAGTGGTGTAAAATTGTTCTTTAATATTTTTATAATACGACTTATTTTCATCTTTTCCTCTTAAACATTTTTACGCTTCAAGAAACCTTTTACCGTGTTGACCGCAAACTTGAGGTTAGGATTTCTTATCAATATATTCAATGTTAAATATATAACCACTCCGGAAAACACCTGAATGAAAAGCAAAAGATAGATATTAAGCTCCAATCTGCCTATCAACAATACACATACACACATTATTATCGACGTTATCAGATTGGGTAAAAGATCGTACAGCTGATACCTCATCTTATATCCTATAAATTTTACATTCGGCACAGTGTTTATTACCGTTGCGATCAACGTGTTCACTATCGACGCCACCGCAAGCATCTCAGGTCCATTTGAAAACAGTACAAACAACAAAATTACTACGGCATAAGAGAATTTTTTTATTATCTCCATTATAAGTGTTACGTCACTTCTACCCAGTGCTCTTATCACCTGAAGATTCCCTGTATGGATAATATTGAACATATATACTATGCAAAAAATTTGCATATAAATAACGGCAGGAAGCCACTTATCGGTCAGCACAACTCTTACAAAATTCTCCGAAACCGCTAAAAATCCCAACATCATAGGAAATATCAGAAATGATGCCCCGCTTATAAACTGTCGTGTATATTTAAGCAAAGCGTCTTTTTCCTCTTGCATCTTTGACATGACCGGGAACATAACAGCAGACACGGTATCGCACAAGGTCGAATTTACTATTCCGGGAAATGTCCCCCCCTTTGAATAGTAAGCAAGATCCGCACCTGAATATTTCAAACCGATAATCAAGGGGTTTATCTCCTGATATATCGTATGTATTATTCCCGAAGCCCATATTTTCCAGCCATAATTAAAAAGAGAGGGGATATTTTTCGTTGAGCCGCGGAAAACGTATTTGATCTTTGTGGTAAAGGTTAGTATCAAAGTATCAATTATTGAATTGGACATCTGCTGTCCTACCAGCGCCCAAGGTCCAAAGCCCTTTAAAGCCATTGTGATTCCTATTACCGCAGACGCAGCGGTGCCGATAAAGGTCGACCAAAAAAATTTTTTAAACTGAAGCTGATTTGATATGCGAGCACACAAGACCGATTTAAAGGCGTTGATTATAAACGACAATCCCATTATTCTGAAGATCAGCGTCAAGATCTCTTTTTCATACAGCCGAGCTATATACGGTGCGGCAAAAAATATTATACCGTACATAACAACCGCTGCACCAAGGCTTATCCACAAAACTCCCGAATAATCCTCTACGATTGCGTCCTTTTTTTGAATCAGTGCAGAGTTGAATCCGGCGGATATTAAAACGTTCGCAAAAGCATAAAATACCCCAACAATTCCTACCACGCTGTAATCATCGGGTGTTAACAATCTTGCCAACACTATAGATACTATAAGAGATACTATCTGCACCAGTGCTCTCTCAGAAAATTTCCAAAACAAGCCTTTAAAAGCTTTATCTTTTAAACCGCTCTTGTCTTCAGCCATTGTATCTAATCCTTCCGTTTCTTACAAAATATATTTGTACATCCGTCGTTTCAAAGAAAAATATCCTTTTGCTAAAATGCTCTTCAATCTACCTTTCAATTTTTGTGGATGTAAAATATATTTCTGTTGTGTTTTTTGATAAAGTCCACAAAAATCAGACGTTTTACAATATTTTTCAATAATTCTATCATAAATGCAATATTCTACCGTTCCAGCCTTTAACAAATCGGGATAAAAATACGGCTTAAAAGCATCATAAGCTTTTTCAAATATCTTTATCGCCTCAGTCTTGGGTATCTTTTTTAGGCAAGTACAATTTATGATATATTCAAAATCTATCAATGCTGTTTTGGCAACATACAACAATCCGTTTTTGTACTGCTCCCCTTTTTCATTAACCAGGTCATGCCTTGCCTCAGTAAGCACAAGCATCCAGTCGGTCAGCTCGGGATAATAACGGGTAATCGCAGACTCAGACACCAATCTGTTATAGTAATAAATCGGTTTTTCTATCAATGAGATCGCGCTACAATGCTTGAAGCACTCCAAAAGGAACAAAACGTCTTCTCCAAACTTCATTCCCTCTTTTAGTCTTATGGTATTATCCTTGATAAGTGAAGCCACGAACAATTTATTAACAAGACCGCCCAATGAACTTTCCTGATACAGATCCAAAAACAAATTATCAGGGTCATTAAATGAAATGATCCTTTCTTTATTAACTAACCTAAATAACCCATTTCTTTTGCCAACAGTGATCATATTGGCTATAACGATCTGAACGTTATTTTTCAAAAACTCGGCATATAGGGTTTCAATGGCATCCTCAGACAGCCAATCGTCCGAATCGACAAAACAGATGTATTCTCCCTCTGCCGCGTCAATGCCGGCGTTTCTTGCGGAAGAGACACCGCCGTTTTCTTTATGTATTACCTTAATTCTGCTGTCTTTTTTGGCAAATTTGTCGCAAATTGTTCCACTTTTATCTGGAGAACCGTCATCAACAAGAATGATCTCAATATTTTTATAAGTCTGTGCCAAAAGACTTTTTATACACTTAGGCAGCCAATATTCCACCCTGTATACAGGCACGATAATACTAACAAGCGCACTATTCAACCTTATTTCTCCTTAATTACTCGACAGCCTTTAAAAATTGACTGTAAGCAGTATCATTATTAATCATCAAAGCTGCAAGATAAGCCTCACATTTATCTCTTATTCCGTCACGATCGTCTATCATTTTACAAACGCAGTCCGAAATGCTATCCACGTTCTGCTTCGCAATAAGGCCATGCTTTCCATCTTCAATTATTTCATAAACTGCAGGATACTCAGCAACAACGACAGGTCTTTGTAATATAAGTGATTCGACAACCACAAGCCCGTACGACTCCGACTTTGAGGTCAGCACTGTAAAATCGCTTTGTTTTATGTATGTATAAGGATTATTTTTATTCCCCACGAATGTCAGCACATCGTCTGTTTCCTGCTCCTTTGAAAGAGCCAAAGTTTTGTCAAAATCGGGGCCGTTGCCAACCACATACCAATGAAAAGGCGTGTCGGTCTCGTTTTTCAATCTTTTACAGATCTCAACTATCCATTGAGTCTGCTTAAAGGCATTATCTATCCTCGCCACCGTAACAATATTGACCTTGCTTTCATCAAAAAACAAGTCACATTCATCTTCGGCAAGCCTTTTTATTTGCTCAACGTCAAAAGTGTTATACACGGTACAAGCATTTTTATCAAGCTCGGGATATTTTGCAACGAATTGCTCTCTTACTGCATTTGAAACGTAAGCGATCTTATCAAAGCTCGGCATATACTTTTTCCACGAGGATATGTCGCCCATATATGTCAGCTCACCGTGAACAAATCCCATTTTTCTCTTCGCATTGACCTTATTTAACACAAAGGAATAGCAAGGAGCGCACTGACGGAAAGCGATTGCCACGTCAAAGCTCTCACCCTTATTGAATTTTGAAAAGATCAGCTTATACCAAAGCCCTGAACGTATAGTCAGCTTTTTTATAAACCCGAGAGCAAGTATGCCAAGCTTTTTTAATCCTCGTGCTTGTTTTATATTTTCGAGACCAATGTTCCAAAGTCTTGACTTTCCCTTAAGAGCAGGTAGCTTGACGCCATCTCTCAGACGGTCTGCACAGGCATTTTCTCTAGACATATCGAGGAAGAAAACCTTGTGGCCGCGAGACACCAACTCATTAGCTAAATTCACAGCAGCAGTCGTGACACCGCCGACACACGTGTCGGATAGTGAAATGAATATTTTCATATGTAATCCTTAATAAAGTTATTTCACCGCGCTGCAAGGTCCACTCACATAAAGTGAACGGTAGTCCTCGTCTCGCTCTATTGCTTTACAAAGCTCGATAAACCTCTCGGCAGCAACTTCAGCCGTCCAAAGCTCCGTGATCGTCTTATAGGCTTCACTTCCGAAGCTTTCTCTCAATTCTCTGTCGTTTACAAGAGCCTTAAGCTTTTCCATAAGCTCGCCAACGTCGGCAAACTTATATACGTAGCCATTCTCACCGCTTCGTATCAGATATGCCGCCGAGCCAACCGCATGGCTGACCACCAAGGCACAGGCACTGTTCATAGCCTCGTTGACCACAGCTCCCCAGCCCTCAT
Source organism: Clostridia bacterium (assembly GCA_017536475.1). Lineage (GTDB taxonomy): Bacteria > Bacillota > Clostridia > Oscillospirales > CAG-272 > SVTX01. The sequence continues at coordinate 29,786 of JAFXHH010000001.1, read as the reverse complement.
AAAAATTGCTGGAGAAAACGAAAATATCAGCTCTGTCCATATATTCTCTGACTCTCTCGGGAGACGTAAAGGGCAACATATCCACCCTGTCCGAGAGGTCGTATTTTTCAACGTACTTCTTTATCCCCTCAGCGCTCTCGCCCTCACCGACAATGGTAAAGTGCGCCTCAATATTCTGCTTTTTGAGATTATGCACCGCCTTAACAGTATCAAGAACATGCTTAAGCGGTAAGAGTCTGCCCGCATAAAGTATCTCGGGCACCTTGTTTTCACGCTTTCCGCAAAAAACAGCTTCAAGATCCTTTTCGTAAACCGCAGGGAAATATCCCCACTGGAAGCATTTTTTCTTATCGAATCCGCAAAGAGCCAGATCTGATGCGGCGTAAGAGCTTGCTCCTAAAATATAAAGTTTTTTCTTTTTATACTTGGTATATCCCTCATATATCTTTCTACGAGTTCTCGGAATAAAACGACGCCATGTTCCTTTTTTCAGTGATCTTTCGCAGAAACGGAAGGAAAGCTTATTCTCTTCCATTCGGAGAGCTATGTAATTTGTTGGACATGCACCGAAAATAACCGCGTCGTATTCCAACGCTATCTTTTCTGCTGCCGCCGAGTCCTCGTAAGCACGAAGAACAAACGGATATTTCGCGTTCATATCCTCGTATCCCATTTTTATCCTGTCATCAGGAATTTTTTCACACGCAACAAACTTAAACTCTATACCTTCTGTGCGACAAAAAGCCTCGCACAACGGCAACTGATGGTGATTTAAAAAATTCGAGAAAAAAGCAATCTTCATCTCTTCTATGGTTCCCTATAATGATTTTTTATATTTTAGGTGTTTTTTGAAAAATTATTCTTCAGATAGTCAAATACGCGTACAAAAAAGTAACTTACCATATGTGTTCTCGTAATCTTGGGAAAGCCAAACCATGCTGCCATTTTTTTCGTGGATGGCATTGTTTTTCGTTTAATGATGTACTGGTACACCTTCATAATTCCGAACTTCTTTTCTACAGGAAGATGCCAAAGAACTACAGGATTATAGTAATAGTTGGTGGATGCCAGATAAAAATTCGGACAACGAAAATTATAGCTTGTCCAATATCGATATATATACGCATTGGCATTATTGACTATTAATCCTTGCTTTTTCAAGTTGTCGACTGCTATGGAAGTAATATGCTCGTCATTAAAGTTTACAAGCCCCATTGTAGAGTTACCAAGACCTATGACTTTGGCTGATTCATCCAACACTTTCACCAGATCACTCTTACGAGCACCTATAAACTCTCCGCCATAGTGGATTAGCTCACAATGGCTCTCATTCGGATATATTTTTAAATAATTATTCAGAATACTTCTTCGGTCTCTTGCGTCAAGCGAGTGTTGCACGTCAAATAAACAGAGACGATGCTCAATTTCTTTGAATATATTATCGAGACTACCAACACAAACTACATCGGTATCGAGCATAATAACCTGATCGTCATCATTCATAATTTCACACAACTTATTAATAACGTCATATCTATATTGAACTATTCCCCAGTTGAATTGATCCCCTATGGAAAAATCACCGAATTTTACATAGCTAACTGTGATACCGTATTTTTTAAACAGGTTACTCCACTCATCACCAAGATCAAAATCCACAAAAAATATGCAATTAACATTGGAATTATACTGTTTTACAGAGTAGAGACATACAAACGCATTTTTTATATATATTTCTAAGGCTTTATCAATATTCTGCACCGAATTCATTTGGCTTGTTCGCACCTTTTTGGGTTTTGCAAGCATATTTGTCACATAATACATATATTTCTCCAATATTTTATTTGTTTTTTCTCTTAAGATCTATAAACCATTTTGTTAATCTCGGGAAAAATGTAAAGGCAAAAAGCACATATCTGTCCCTTTTTCGTAGATTTGATGTCAAAATAGTTTTTCGTCTTCTTTTGGCTTCACATAGGACCTTTTCGGTAAACTTCTCCTTTTTCAAATATCTGTAGTGCGGTATCAGTATAAGATATATCGCACAGGCGTATAGCACAGCATCATTTGCCTCTTTGGAAATTTTGATGTCTTCCTCAATTACATATTTCTCAATTTCAAGATTGTTTTCAACTAAACTTGAATATACGTTGCCAAAGTGTTGATTACAAATACTTCCTTCGCGACGAAAGTAATAATAATGGCTCATATTGGTATATGCATAATCACACTTATCTTCCATAAGAAGGTAAAACAATAAAAGTGAATCCTCGTTTAATTTTCCCTCTTCAAAGCGACGACAAGTAAAGAGCTTCGCATCAAACAATTTACTGCAAACAGAAGAATTGGAAGTTCTTGTTAAAAGTCCCGTAGCATAACTTAAGTAATCACAACAAGTAAGAGTTTCACTCTTGCCTATATTAGCCATTGAAAGCTGCTCGTCTCGGCAAAAGCAAAAGCCATCAACTCCTGATATTCTGACACCCTTATCCTCTATTATCGTAAGAAGGACCTCGTACATTTTATCGGATATAAAGTCATCGCTGTCCACAAAGCCAATGTAATCTCCAGTAGCGATGTCAAGTCCTGCATTTCGCGCCGATGAAAGTCCTCCATTAGTCTTATGTACTACTTTAACACGGCTATCCTGCTCGGCATATTGGTCACATATCTCGGAAGACGAATCTGAGGAGCCGTCATCCACCAATATGATCTCAAGATTCGTGTATGTCTGTGTTAATATCGAATCTACACATCGTTTAAGATATTTTTCCATATTGTATATGGGAACAATAATACTTATCTTTTTGTCTCGCATAAGAATCTCCTGAATGTTTATTAGAAGAAGGATACATACGGTATCATCGTATAAAAATTTGTTATGAGTCTATAAACAAATAAAATCATAAACGCCGAATATATCAAGATCTTATATATTATCCTGTCTCTGCTCTTTGGCGGCACTTCAAGAGCATAACAAAGCATTGCCGCCGAGAAAAACATAAAATAAAAGCTTGGGCGTTCCGCAACTCTGGTAGCTAATCTTAAAAGCCATAGAACCAAAGTAATAACGCCAATATTCAAAAGCCCTACGGATTCAGGCGTTTTCTTTTTGTAATAAAGCACAGTGAAGAATGAAAACGCTGTGACAATAGCTATTACAGCAAAGAATATAAATCCGCTATTTGTTTCTTCTACTCCATATTCATAATCAAGCGTATCATTGAACCAATTCTGGATTACATCTATATAAATATATGCCATCGCCGCGAAGCCTACATAAATCGCAGTATTTATCCAACCAATTTTTCTGCCATAGATGAAGTATGCGGCAATAAACAATATCGCACTCTTGTGAAACAAGAATGCCAATATCAATAGCAACAAAAACGGTATAAGCTTTCGTTCCTTAATAAATTTATACGAAAACAAGCACATACACATCGCAAGACATTGGCGCACTCCTGTGAACATAAACGTATATATTCCAAACGTTACGAAAAAGTACAAGAAGGAAAAATTTGCTTTTTCAAGCTGATTGGCAAAAGTCGTTACAGCCAAAAGATATATTGAGCTGTAAATAACTTGATATACATTTGAATTGTGAGTTATAAGCGTTATCAACTTTTCAAATACAATAAATCCAGGCTCAAATTCATATCCGGAATTATTCAAAACAAACATTTTATTCCAAGGTGTATCAATCATTTCGTTGAAAAACCTTAAATAACCCCGAGTATCCGCGCCTATATACTCACCTCTGAATGCTATCAGCGCAAACATAGGTAAAGCCGCTACCAATAGCCAAGTCCACCTCTTGCGAAGGTATTTTTTTGATATTGTTTCTTCTTCTGTCAGATATCTTCCGATCCTCGCGTTATAATACGTACCGACAAGAAGAGGAAACAGAGCTACTGCAATATAAATCAGCATTATATCCTCCAACTAAGGCTTGATAATTTCGCGATACACGTCAATATAGCCTTCGTAACACATTTTTTTATCAAAGCTTCTCTTCCCGATTTCAGCACAGCTCGCGCATCCTTCTTTTTTGACAAGCTCAATTTTATTTATAATTTCATCAACGTCGTTTTCGGGTACTACGTAGCCGCAGCCTTCAAGCACGAGTTCGGGACTTCCACAGCTATCGTAGGTTACAACAGGGGTGCCGCAACAAATACTTTCCATATTTACCGTAGGCAGCGTGTCGGCGTGTGTGACGTTCACAAAAACGTCCGACATAGCGTAATATTCAGCCAATTCCCTGCGGTCTGACACAAACCCTACGGAAATGACACGGTCTGAGTATCTTTCAAGCAATGACTTTTGAGTATCCGTGCACCCGACGATCACGGCTTTATCGTTTTCAGACAAGCTCGCTATGATCTTTTCCCAAAAATCAGAATTAGACGGCAAAAGCCATTTGTTTGCCATTCCCATTATTACAAATTTGTCTTCAAGGCCGAATTTTTTCTTCAAAGCTTGTTTATCTCTGCTTTTGAATATATCCGTATCTACTCCATTGCGGATAGTAGTAATGTCAAAGCCCTTCATAATTCCCTTTTTGGCTTCATTACAGATCCATTCGCTGCACCCAACTATTTTCAGTCTCGGGATCGAAGAAAGATATTTTTTTCGATCCTTGAGCACTTTCGCAGACGGATCAAATACCAGACTTTTGGGAGGGGCACTCTTCTTGGGGCAATTTCCGCATCCGCTTGTAAATTTTGAGCATTTTACGTCAACGTAGTGGAAGCATTTGCCCGTAAAATACCAGCAATCGTGCATAGTTATGACTGTGGGAATATTCTTTTTAGCGAGATATTGCAACAGCATATTCAGATTGATATAATTGCTGTGCAAATTGTGAAGATGAACTACATCGGGAGCAATCTTATCCAAATGTTTCAAAAATTTGCGAGTTGCAAGCTTTGAATAATATCCCTGCTTACCAAACATTCGGCAAAGGAGTGCGTGTACCTTCCAATCAACTATGTTACCAATACGGTAGCCATTTTCAACGGGAGCTTTTGAGGATTGATAGGCAAAGAACACCTCATTCCCCGAAGATCTCAAAGCGTCTCCAATATCACGCATTATGAGTCCCGTGCTTCCGTATCCGTACGTGGCATTTATTTGTAATACTTTCATTTTGAACCGTCTGTTATCTTATTTTTATTCACTATTCTGTCCTCGCCCGGAAGAACAATCCTTTGTCCGTCCGCGCAGGCAGAGTTCTTGAGTCTCTCTTCATAAGCCTTTATTTCCGTGTCATAGTCTTCTCCGCACACGACTTGAGGATCTATGGCGGTTAAATAAAAACCTACGTTCATGCTGCAGCTGCCCTCGCTATAAAAGCGACCGACTTTATCAAGATATGCCGCACCCGAGAGTACTCCCGACACGATATCTATCAGCATTGAGATAGCATATCCTTTGAAGCCTGCCATAGGCTGAACAAATCCCGCCATGCCTTCGTCTGCATCGGTCGTGGGATTGCCGTCCTTATCAAGCGCCCACCCCTCAGGCAAAGGCTTGCCTTCCGCCTTGTATTCCTTGAATTTTGACTTTGCCACAACGCTGGTTGCCATATCTATGATTATGGGGTCGCTGTCGGGTATGGGGAATACTATCGAAAAAGGATTTGTGCCAAGCATCTTGTCTTTGCCGCCGACGGGAGCCATCTGTGCGGGACTATTGGAGCAAATAAATGCAATACAGCCCTTCTCAGCCGCTTTCAGCGAATAGTAGAATGCGGGACCGAAGGTGTTGTTGTTACGGCTGAAGACCGTAAAAACCCCGCTTGATCTGCACTTTTCAACAGCGTAGTCCATACAGAATGTCGCGCTTACAGGACCCATAGCATTGTCGCCGTCGATAACGGCAAACGCCGCAGTTTCTTTTATAACCTTAATATCAGGATTCAAATTATACCCGCCGCGCTCTATTCTCTGAATATGCGAAGGAAGTATTGACACGCCGTGGCTTGTGACTCCGTAAAGATCGGCGGTCACAAAGCAATCAGCTACTATTTCAGCGTGATTTTGGGGAACACCGTGTTCTGTCAAAGCTTCCAAAGCCTCTTTTTTTCTGTTTTCAAAATCTATCATATACCGCAATAACAATTAAAAACCAAAATTTATTAACACTTTTGTGTTTATTTTGTTAATTAATACTTTCTACAATTTCTGCAAATTTGACATAATACGTTGCCTTATCAAAGATCTTAGATCTTTCGAGACCAGCCGAACCCATTTTATTTCTCATGTCCTCATTTTGTACTAACGTCGTAATAGCCTTAGTAATGTTTTGAACTAAATAATCATCGTCCTGTGTGACAATTTTGCAATTTTCGGCAACATATTCACCAATCCCACCTCGATCGGTAGTTATTATGGGAAGCCCCGCCGCCATTGATTCTATTCCCACGAGTCCTGCCGCTTCATCACAGCAAGAAATCAGCGTGGAGATGTCCGATGCTGCATAGTATTTGGGAATATCGGAATAATCTATATAACCTGTAAAAATTATATTGTCATTCTTTTTTGCCTCATCAAAGCATTTTTGAATATAAGGCGTAACCTTTTTAGAGCTATACGTCGCTCCCCCCACAATCATTAACTTAACCGAAGCTCCAAGATCAGCTTCGTTAAATCCTTTAATCAACTCAAGAGCACCTTTGCCCTCAACCATTCTGCCCACAAACAAAATCACTATATCATTTTCACTAATACCGAACTTGTCTCTTATTTCCTTGCGAACGCAGAATTTGTCTTTAAATTTGAACCTATTAGTGTCAATGGCGTTCAAAAGAACCCCCATTTTTGAGTTTTCTTTTTCGCGCCCGACACGAGCATAGTTTGCAGCAAATTCACTAACAAAAAGCAGGCGGTCACTCTTATCAACAATTTCTTTGCCCGGTATTGTAGGCTCGTTCAACACATCGGTAACAACATGATGATGTACAATAATAGCCGAGCCTTTTTCTTTCGCGATATTGATAATGGGTATTGCACCACGGATATATCCGTTTATGTAAACAACATCATATTTTTCTTGCATAAAGTGTTGTTTTGCAGATTTGGGCAATGGTATCGCAGATAAGTCAAATGGGAAATGCAATTTGGTCTTCAAAACAAACTTTAAATTTGTTACAAAGCGCACCTTATTTGCGTCTTTGGAATAAATAAACCGAGCATAATTATATTTTTTCGACTCTACAAGCGCATTCTCATCATGACACGAGTAAACGTCAATTTCAAATTTTTGCTCTTTTTCATTTTGTTCTAAAATAAAATTTGTTAAAGTTGGAACAGATCCCCCTCTAATTGCTGGTAGAGGAAGCTGATAGTCATTAAAAATCGCAATTCTCTTCACTTTCCAATTATTCCTTTTCTATTTGTTACTACTAGTAGCCGCTTTTACAAACGTCTCAACAAAAATTCTTTCGATATCCTTCGAATTGTGATTTTTAAAACCGCAATCGTAGGATTTTTTGGAATACTCGCTTATCTTTTCGGGATTGTCAATGAGAAGCCGCAAGCAATGCTCTATCTCGGCGTATTCATTTGCGATTACCGCGCAATCATTCTCCTTCAGGTAAATGATTGGCGCAATCTCTTTATCCCCGATTGCAAAAATACATTTTCCGTTTTTGAAATAGTCTGTCAGCTTAGTTGAGAATGACAAACGCGCGTCCATTCTATGCTTCTTCTCAAGTGACTCAACGAAGATAACAATATCGGCGCTTTCCTGTATTCCATCAACTTCACTCTTAGGCACACGACCTCTAAAATGACATCCGTTTGAATTCAGATACGACAATGTTTTTTCGTTGGGAGTGGTCGCGGAATATATGTCCAGAGTCACTTTTTCCCCGTCCCTGTTGATATTCGCCATAGCTTTTGATATCTCGACAAGAGAGGCTGCGCGCCCGATGAGCAGATTGCCGGTGTAGACCATTTTTACAGGCGTTGATACAGGCTTGTCCGAGTATTCTCTTCCCTCAAAATCAATACCCTTAGTCAAAACTATACTTTTCGTGCCAAAGCATTCATCGGTCTCGTCCGCCTCGGTCTTGGTAATGGTAAACATTTCCGTACAGTTTGTCGCAAGCTTTTTGACCACGCGGCGAAGCAAAAAACGGTGTATATACGCCAACGGGTTCGCTCCGCAGGATCTGTATGTGTAGTTATCATCTGCCAAATAGCACACGTAAGGCCTTGGATACTTCTTCAGAATATGAAGCTGGAGTCTACCCATATAAGCTACGGGGTATATAGGGACGAAGTAAACATCGGGAGCCTCCTCCTCAATGAATTTATCGAGCTCCTTTGTCTTCCATTTTCCCAACCACCATACTGCCTCGCGCGCAAGCGTCATAAACCATGATTTCTTCTTGTGCGCCTTTGCGTAAAGCGTTTTTTCCTCTTCAATCGCCTTTTTTGTGGCATCATCCGCATCAGCCCCGTTATAAACTCGGCAACCTACTGCCTTACGCTTATAAACGCTTTTTATTACCTCGTTCTCCGAGATTCTGAAAAAGCTGTTACAAACCGGAGTATTGGGAAGATCCGACTTTGTGTATATCTGTGCTACCCTGTCGGGATCGTAATATTTAAAAAGATCCGTTTGAGTATGTATTCCGCTATCTTTTCTCCAGGTGCTGAGAGATATCGACAACACCTTGGGAAGCTTGTTTTCCATATAAGTCCTCTATTACTTTATTTTATCGTAAATTTTCAGCATAGCTACGACACCGCGAAAACCCGCAAGCCTATACACCTTTTTCATTTGCATTGGGCGGCTGCTGATACCGTGATTCAGTAGATGTGACAACTCTTTTATTTGCTTTTTATAATTCTTTTTGCTCGAATCCTTAAGTCTGGTATATGTTATGAGCAGATTGGAATAATATTTTGCCAATGCTCCCATAAGTGCCGCGCGTTTTTTTTCGCTTATATCTGCATTTTCTATCTTATCGCTCCACTTTTCAAGTATGTCGATAAAATCCGTGAGATTTTTCAGCCTATGAGAGGACGTTATCGAGCCGCTGCGCTGTCTGTACGCGATATAGGATCGATCTATTGCTGAGTAGGTCTTGGCGCAGAGCACAATGTCAAAATACCAATCCATATCCTCGCCAAGAAGACCCTTTTGAAATTTTATGTCATTTTTTTCTACAAGCTCTCGACGGAACGCCTTTACCCATGCCATTCCGTAATAGGCGTCGTGCTTGACAAGCTCGTATAGAAGCTCGTCGGGATCATTTATTTTCTCCGCAAAACTCAAAGAAAAAGTACAGTCGGCAAGAGCCTTGGTATCATCAAAAAATTTTGAATACTTATACAGCACAACGTCGCTATGGGTATCCTCGATTTTCATGCTCAAATCCGAAAGGAATTCGGTTGATACAACGTAATCATCGCTATCTATGTAAACGATATAATCTCCCGAAGCTCTTTCGGTTCCGTAATTTCTCGCATCGGACAATCCTCCGTTTTCCTTATGCAAGACCTTGATCCTGCTATCCTTTTGTGCATATTCATCGCATATTCGTCCGCTGCTATCCTTTGAGCCGTCGTCAACAAGAATAAGCTCATAATCCTTAAAGCTTTGAGATAAAACACTTTCGATACATTCTGCAAGATATTTTTCAACGTTGTATATCGGTAAAATTACACTGAATTGCATTACACAATCTCCTTGACATTTTTCGTTATCCCGTTCATATCGACGAGAATGTTATTTAGCATTATCGGTCTGTCAAAGTATTTTTCGGCTCTTGCAAGTCCCGCTTTTACAAGATCTTCGCGTAATTCTGCATTGTCATAGAGCAAAAGCATCTTTTCAGCAAGAGATTCGGGGCTTTTGACCTCGCACAGAATGCCCGAAACATTATTTTCGACCACCTCGGAAGGTCCGGGGACGTTTGTCGTAATTATCGGTATGCCTACGCCCATTGCTTCCTGAAGCACCTTGCCAAATCCCTCGCGGTAGGTCGGGTGAGTCAGCACGTCGAACATTGACATATGATAGTACACCTCGTTTGAGGGAACGTTGCCCGTCAACACGATGTTTTCACTGCTTTTTGCAAAATTGAAATTTTCTGCGGTTATGGGATTGGCATCGTCAAGCATACCGACAAGCACGAGCCATGTATCCTTTTTCTCGGCAGATACCGTCTTGAATGCTTCTATAAGTTCGTTAATTCCCTTGTCCGAGTTTACTCTGCCGACGTATCCGTAAACGAAGGCATCCTGAGGTATGCCGTATTTTTCGCGAAGCTCTGCCTTCTTTTCCGTGTGGTCGAAGGCGCGACATTTATCAAGCTCCACTCCGATCGTGCCGCCGATACCCACTACCGAAATTTTGTCTGATCTGCAAAGCCCCTCATCGATCGCAAATTGCATATTCTTAGGGCTTTGCGCTCTTATATGAGTAGAGTAGCGGCAGGTCAGCTTCTCGACCGTCTTGAAAATAAATCTCTTAAGTCCGCCAAACGAAACGTATCTTATTCCGCACTGGCTGTATATTCTTATTTTGACCTTTGCCGACTTGCCTGCCAACGCCGCGTACATAGACGCATTTGGCGAGGTGTAGTACAGCACGTCAAACCCTTCTTCTTTGAAAATTTTCTTCAACGCGCGAGTGCTTTTGAAGAGATCCTTAACGCTTGCTCCTCTGCTCATAGGCAGATGAATGCACTTGGCATAGTCGGAGTTCCTTTCGGCAAAGCCGTCCTCCATATTGGAGATAAGGGTTACGTCGTATCCGTTTTTAGCAAGATTTCTCATCGAATCGACTATGAACCAATCCATCGTCTTCGATATGGTGGTCAGGACGCCGATCTTTATTCTTTTATCAGTAGACATTATAATCTCCGTTCGTCTCTCGTTGCGGCATTATACGATAAATATTCCTTCCGGTGAGTTGTTTCCGTTCATCCTCAAATTGATCTGCAGATCTGATCCACAAGTCGCACCGTTTCAAGCCTGTTCTTTTCAAACATTTCGGGGGTGTAAGACATCAGTGCTTTCTCGTACTTGCGGATGTTTTCGGTTTCAAGCTCGAACAGTCCTTCTATCTCATCGAGCTCCGACATTTTATTTACGTTGGCGAAGCTACGCGAAAGGATAGCCGACTGCGAACCAAGCCTGTAATGCTCGGCGATAACGTATTCGGACGGCAGCATACCGTATCCCAGTCTTGCAATACCGCCAAATCCGTACGGCAATCCGTACTCTGATATGATTTCGCACAGTCTCTCGACCGTGCCATCTGTCAAGAGTTCAAACATAAATTTTTTGCCCAAAGACAGATGAAGATCGTTAAGACCGATATGCACCTCGTCTATAACACCTAAATCGAGCATCTCTCTTATCTTTTCCGCCGCCTCTGCAGTTTCGAGCAGGAGCATTGTTTTTGCTCTTCCCTTTACGTGCTCTGCAAAGATTTTAACCTCGTCGACCGTCTTCGCCATCGGAAGCATAATTACGTCTGCACCGGCGGCAATTACCGCTTCGATCTCGGCTGCAGATCCGCAAAATCCCTCTACATTCTCGCAAATGGGATTCACACGCACCAAAAGCTCCGAGGTAGTCAAAACCGATTTGACTTTTATTACATCCTCAACCGTGTGTGAAGACTTTACGGTGTCGCCCGGCTGTCTTTTTTCCTTTCCGATACGCTCCATATCGACAAAAATACGGTCAACCCCACATCTTTGGGCAATGATCGCGATCTCGGGGCGATTTGTAATATACATAAGCTTGAGAGCCATAATCTTACCGTTATACCTCTGCGCCATCCTTGGACGCTTCGGCCTCCTTCTTCATCTCTCCCGTGCCGCCCTCAACGACACCGTCCGACTTCATAACGCTCTTTACTGTGCCGAAAAAGCATTTCACGTCGAATCCAAAGCTCATTTTCTCCACGTATTCGCCGTCGAGTTTTGCCTTAACGTCGATTTCAAGCTCATCGCGGCCGTTTATCTGTGCCCAACCAGTAAGGCCCGGGCGAACGTCGTTTGCGCCGTACTTATCACGCTCATCTATCAGGTCAAACTGATTCCAGAGCGCCGGGCGAGGACCAATTACAGACATATTCCCTATCCAGATGTTAAAGAGCTGAGGGAGTTCGTCAAGAGACGTCTTCCTCAAGAAACCACCGACCTTGGTTATCCACTTTTTCGGGTCAGACAGCTCGTGCGTGGGAGCGTCGTGGGGGGTATCGGTACGCATCGTACGGAATTTGAGGATCATAAAATGCTTTTTATGTATTCCAACTCTTTTTTGTTTGAAAATAACAGGTCCTTTGCTATCAATTTTAATGGCAATCGCTATTAGCAGCATCGGCAATGACAGGATAATAATACCCACCGTTGCGAGAATAAGATCTATGATCCTTTTAACGACACGTTTATACACTTGGATATTCTCCTTAAAAACATTATAATTCATAATATTATATCATATATATGTCCTTATGTCAAGGCAAAATAGGTTTTTTGCACAATATTTTAAGCTTTTTGAGGCAAAAAAAGAGGCCGTTTTTAACAGCCTCTTGAAAATGTTAATTTTTTGTAAATTCCGTTCAAAACGGTCATTATTACTGAGGATCAAGCCTTGTAGCAGCTCCGTTTGCATCAACGAGCGTAACGGTTGCGGCATTTTGCATAAGCTCGTCGAGATCAGAAAGCTCGTCTGTCAGACCCAAATAAGCAATATCGACATACGTATTGACGCCGTATTGACCGTTGATCATATCGAGTCTTGCGTGCTTTGCATAATATTTTCCGTTTTTTGACGTAAAGGTAGCGCTCTGGGTCATATCAAGCACCATTATGTGCCATTGACCGTCGTGAGCTATCTTAGGCGACACAAACCTGCCATTCCCTGTGGGTTCTTCATTTTGCGTGCTCACAAAAAGCTCGAACGAGGATGCCATGCTTGTAACGGTTTTGGGAACTCTGTATTTGACCACCATATACTTTCCCGTTGCTACGCTTCCCGTCGGATCAGTATAGAATATGGCATAGCTTTCGGGAGCGCCCTGCGCGGTAAATCTGACGTAATATTCGTCATCTCCGAAGACCCTTGCCTTACAGCCGATTATGCCGGTGAGATTGCACACATCATTCGGAGAAACGTACACGGTGAGCTTTTCGGTTCCCTTTTCGTCCGTGAAGCTTTCGTTACCGCCTGACGAGCCGTTTTCCCAACCCTTAAACTCGCCGTCGACGGTAATTCGGAAGGTTCTTGGAGCGCCGTTGTTAAGCGAGGCGACGAACGAATAAGAATAGGTCTTATCTCCATCGTAATATACGCTATATCCATCGTACTCAAAGCCGTATCCGTATGCATCGGGCGCATTTGCCGACGAAAGCTTATACTCTACCCAGCTGCCGTTTACGTATTCCTCTACGTAAGGCACGGTCAGGGTTTTAAAGCCGTATATCCTCACCGCAACGTTATTATTACCGCCCGAAAGCGTGAAGGTCGCGCTCTTGCCATTGGTTGTGAGGAGCTCGGGGAGGAAGATGCCATCACTGTACGACACGGTCTCGCAGTTCTCTTTCGCAGTTGCCTTGAGAGGATCAACAAAGGAGTCTTTTATTACGTTTCTCAGATTCTGGTCGGGAGCAAGTCCGTTAGACCCGTCGTATACGCTTTTCTGCGAGCCCCATGGGAGCAGTATGCCGTTTATCGTGATACTGTCGCCCGATTTAAGCTCGACCTTATCGAGATCAAGCGTGAGAGTCAGAACGCCCTTGGTATTCCTGAGGACGAAACGACATTCGGTCTCTTCCCCGTTGATGACCGCCTCTGCGTCATACACGAGAATTGAAACGTTACAATAGCCCGTGGAGTTGGAATAGCCCGCCATATTCATAAAGGTAAAATACGGAAATTTGCTGCCGAGACGGTACTCGACCGCGGTGTCGGTCAAATTCGCGTTGACTACGCGGCTTACGTTATTCTCATCGAGGTATCCGACCTGCGTATAGTATCCCGTAACGTCGTTTGAGCCGACGCTGTAAATGCAGAAATCCTCCCTGAAGCTCTCGATCGTCAGATCCTCAAGGACGTCTATCTTTATCTGATAGTATGTCCTGTTCTCATCGGTCTGAGGCATCTCCATGTGATTGTACGTGAATTTAATTTTCTCATCGGTCGTTATCATCACGTCGGTCATATCCGAATACGTAGGACCGTACGAGGAGATATCGGTCTGCACGTGCTGGCTTGTAACGAGCGTACCGTTGGGGAGATAATATTTGACAAAATTGTGGTATCCGCTATTGGTGTGCTGCGGCTGTGTTTCCCAAAGAGGAGCAGACATCGCTCTGTGGTCGGGCAGAAGAATTCCCTCGCTCGAATAAGGAACGATGCAGTTAGTTTCGGTTACACCCGTGGAAAGATGATAATATGGCTGGAAGAACTGTATCGACGATAGCTGCTTGAGTGGGAAAAGTCCCCAGTTCTGATAAAGGTTCAGGAAGGTGAAGGTGTCCTCAGAGCTTGCCTTTACTATCAAAGGAACGATAGCCTCACCGTACGCGGTGTCATCCAACATAAATATTGTGTTCTCTCCATCTCCCTTGAAGTTTTTACAGACCTCGATCGGAATCGGCAGCAGCATTTGCTTCTCGTCAAGAAGCACCGCGCACTCAAGCCCTCCGTTAGGGGATGCAGTCATCAGGTAGACGGTGCGGTCCTTGTCATCACCCTTGACGATAAATTCCACGCCGAACTGCGCGTTTGGATAATTGTAATACGCCTCACTGAAATGAGTACTCTTGGTTATATTCAGAACGTAACAGCCTCGGAGCGCGTTATATCCCGCAAAATTCGCGTCGGAAATGATCTTGCCCTTAATTATGAAGTTTTCCTCGGTCAGAGGATGTCTTTCACATTCCGCCTCGTAAATAAAGGTGTCAAGAGTCTTCTCCGTGTCGGTGTAAATGCGTTGTCCCATAAAGAAATCGTTGGAATTTTCACTGCCCTGTGACGACGGCTTTATAGTGTTATTTTTGACCGACTTGGTCTGCTCCACGAGGTAATTTTGACCGTTCTTAACGACCTTTATATTTCCACCCGAAGCATCGTACGGAAGAATATATCCGAACGCTCCAACTCCGTCGATAAGAAATCCTACGTACTCGGTGCTCGCCCAATCTATCGCTTCAGCAAGGTCGTAATGAAGACCGTTTTTATCCTTGACTACGAGCTGCTTGACTCTATCTGTTGGTATGGTCGTGAGCATTCCGACCTCGGCAACGTTTGAGGTCTGCTTGGATGCAGCTACCTGTATAACGTGATGGAGCTTATCCGAATAGCTCAAAAATGATCTGCAGAGAGAAAGGTTATCGGGCGCGGTGTAATTCATTCCAAGCATTCTTACTCCGCCGACCTCGAAGGTTGCGCCTTTAGTGCCTCCTATATCGAATCTTACTCCCTTAAGGCTTCCCGTGTAGTCGGGCAAGCCGCCGAGTGCAACGACGTACGTATGATATTTGCCATCGGGAATAATATTGAAAGACGTTTGTTGCTCAGCGTTATATCCGTTTTTGGAGCCTGCTATGACGTAAATGCCTGCCGACGAGGATATTCCGCTATTTGCTTTCAGCGTTATCTCTACGTATTTGTATTTATCCGCAGACATATTGATGTTATTGATCATAAAGAACGGATCTACCGAATTTTCGACCTTCATAACGACAACGTTCTGGGCAGAATTTTGGGAGACGACCGAAAGATGATCGTTGGCTGCAGCTGCCATGTGGTTGCAGACTATTGACGCATCTATGTTGCTTCTTCCAACGAATGAAAGATTCTCTATTCGATTTTCATAGTAATAGTATCCAAGTCGATAGATGTTCGTGGAGGCTGACGTCATCGCACCCGAAGAATAGTAAGTGGATCCATCCGTCATTCTTACGAAAACGTCCATAGTGTCGTTAATATAAGCATTTCCCGACTTATCGGTCAGCGACGAAACCTGATTGTCATAATTGCTCGAAACAGCAAAATTCAACATCATATTCGTGTTTTCGACCACAAAAAAATCTCTGCCGCCGTGCTCGTAATAGGTCTGCACCCCATTGGCAAGCCTGTCTGCCATAAGTATGAGCTCTCCGTCATCGTCGTCAAGGACAATCTCCTCATCGGGCGTTTCCACAATAGCAGTAGTTTCCTCGATTTCTGCCGTTTCCTCGGGTATCGCAGGACGATCGATCTCCGTCGTTCCCTCGGGCACTGCAGGACGATCGATCTCCGCCGTTTCCTCGGGCACTGCAGGACGATCGATCTCCGTCGTTCCCTCTGTTGTCTGATCCTCGTTTTTTTCTACTGTAGTTCCCTCGCTCGTGACGTCAGTAGGCATTTCCTCAAGCACCGTCGTTTCTCGCAATTCCGTCGTACTGTCGGTGGTCTTATCTTCGTTTTTGTCTGCCGTCGTTGCCTCACTTGTGACGTCGGTAGGTATTTCCTCAAGCACTGTCGTTTCTTGTAATTCCGTCGTGCCTGCGGTGGTCTTATCCTCGGCTTTGCCCGTCGTTGTCCCCTCGTTTGGAATATCGGAAGTCGTTTCCTCTTTGCCGCCTTTTCCGCAAGACGCAAGAATAGCAATACACATACAAAGCACCAAAATAATTGCAGAAAGTCCAAGAACACATTTTTTCATAGTTTTTCTCCTTCGGGAATTCACTCGCGAGAATATTACATCATCATTATAAATCATTTTTGTACGGAAGTCAAGAGAATTGTGCGTAATGAACGGACTTCACTCATGAAGAATAAATGACAATAATTTTTACACTTTTTTCTAAAAAACTATTGACAAAAAGTCTCTTATGATGTATAATGTTTGCGTTGTCGCGAAAAAGGCGCATTTTCATTAAGAGGATCGCGGTGCGACGGCGGGATCTCAAGTGCGTAGCACTTGGCAGACCGAGGTTGCGTAGCAACCCGAAAAGCAAACGCGAGAGTGGCGGAACTGGCAGACGCGCACGTTTGAGGGGCGTGTGGTTTACACCGTACGGGTTCAAGTCCCGTTTCTCGCACCAAGGGGGGAGCAAAAAGGTTCCCTTTCATACGCGGGTATGCGCGGACTATTCCGCCAACCCGCAAACGCGGGTATGGCGGAATTGGCAGACGCGCTAGATTCAGGTTCTAGTGGGGGCGACTTCGTGAAGGTTCAAGTCCTTTTACCCGCACCAAAAATACGCAGTAGGGTTTACCCTGCTGCGTATTTTTCGTATGGGTGAGAAGTCTCACTTGAATCTTCCACCTCGCCCATAGGGGTTCTCCGAAACGAGCAACGCGAGTTTTTGGGGGTTCCCGTAGGCGAGTGTATGGGTTCGAAGTCCTTTTACCCGCACTTGACAATATATTCATAAAGTGCTATAATATTTCAATGACAACCCCTGGAGGATAATTCAATGAAAGACGAAAGAGAAATTCTTACAAGACAGACTATTTTGAAAAAATTGGCGTATGAAGCCAAGCGGTCTATGATCGGCTCATTGTTAATGTGCATTTTAGGCGCGATCGTTCTGGGAATGATGTCCTTGCTCTTGCTTTCCTCCTCAAACACATCACAAGCAATAAAACTGATCGTAGGTCTTATCAACGCAATTTTTTATATTATTTGTGCTTTTTTCTTTGTGCGTGCTCTTTTGAAGCTCATCAAGGCAAGACGCGGAGATTTTACTGTTGTTGAAGACGTTCTTAAAGAGATCAAAGACAACCATTTAAGCATTATACAGTTTTTGATATATGGCGGAACACATACGTTATTTGGAAACAAATCTCATTTGAACCATATCTTCCAATTTGAAAGCGGAAAAACATTTATAGCAAACGTCGAAGAATACAAAAACACAAGGTTGGGGGCAGCTGCAGAATTCTCTTTGCCCGGAGATAGCTTTTTTACCGTTTCCTTTAATGATTCGCCAAACAAGATCATTTTGCTTTTCAGTTCAAAAACATATATCTACAAAGATGAACAATAATCGCTCGCCATTCTGACGGGAGCGAGTCAAGTAAATTTAATCGCATCAAAATGTTTTTACATAAATTACTGCAAAATAAAATTGCCGCTATTTGAGGCAGAACGGAGACAGATTATGACAAAGAATTACGACGTAGCGGCATATATCTGGCCTGCGTATACGGGCGATGAGCCTCGCACAAGAATGTTTTGGAAGGAAGGCATGGGCGAGTGGCAGTCGGTCAAAAATTCCGCCCCCAAGGAGAACGGATATTATTGGAGCAGAAAGCCTCTCTGGGGCTATCAGAACGAGGCTGACCCCGAGGTGATGAGGTTTCAGATCGATCAGGCGACGGCGCACGGTGTCAACGTATTTATTTACGATTGGTACTGGTTCGACAACCGTCCCTTCCTTGAAAACTGTCTCAACGACGGCTTTCTCAAGGCGGAAAACCGCGAAAAAATGAAATTTTATCTGATGTGGGCGAACCACGACGCGAACAACTACTGGAATATCGATCTTTCCGACGATTTCGGCGATACGGTCATCTGGGAGGGCGCGGTCGGGCGCAAGGCGTTCGAGACGGTAGCAACACGAGTTATCACCAGATATTTCTGCCAGCCTAACTACTATAAGATCGACGGCTGCCCCGTTTTTATGATCTACGACGTGAACAATCTCGTTTCGGGTCTCGGCGGCATTGAAAAAACTCAGGAAGCACTCGCTTGGTTCCGCGATGAAGTAAAAAAGGCGGGATTCCCCGATCTGCATCTTCAGATCACGATATGGGGCGAGCATGCGGTCAATTTAAGTGGATTTGACTCCAATATGCAGGGCTCGACCTGCGATCTCGTTTCCCTGCTCGGCGCGGACAGCGCCACTCACTATCAGTTCGTGCATTTTACCGACGTTTGCCGCGACTACATAAACATTCTTGCCGACGTTAAGAAGGAGTGGGAGCGTATCGATAAGGACTACTCGGTTCCCTATTTCCCGCATATCTCCTGCGGATGGGACAACAATCCCCGTTTCCGCAAATTCTACAAAAACATTGTAATAAACAACACACCCGAAAACGTTGAGAAGGGCTTGCGGATGGCGAAGGAATATATCGACAGCCATTCCGACAGAGTCCCTCTTGTTACGGTGAACTCGTGGAACGAGTGGACCGAAACCAGCTACCTTGAGCCCGATGATCTCTACGGATACGGATATCTCGAAGCGGTAAAAAAGGTATTTAAAGAATAACAGTCAAAAGCAAAAATCCCCCGTTGTTACGGGGGATTTTTGTATAATTACATCTATTGTCACTGACCGTTGTCAGATGTTGTGGTCTCCTCCGAAGTCACCTGCTCAGCGGTATCGTCTCCGGTCTCCTCGGGAGCCTCTATGCGCTCGAACTCGACGTAAAGCTTTCCTTGTGCTGTCTTTTCGCCGCTATTCGAGGTGTAAAGGATCATATAGATACCACTCTCGATATCTTCCTCATCTCCGACAAGTGCCGTTGCGTCCATCGTTTCGGGGTCAACCTTTTGGATCAGATCCTCGGAAGGAATTCCATAATTAAAGGCAATTTCAGCCATAAGCTCGTAGAATTCGGCATAAGGGGTGATCTCATCCCTTACGATAACGGCAACTGCCTCCGGAGTTTCTATGTAGGTCACCTTAAGAACACCGTCCTCGGACTTGACTGTAGCCTGAACATTGCCCTCCTTAACCACTTCGTCGCTGATATTCGTAACACCGAGCTCCGTGTACATAGACGAACGGATTCCGTCTGCGGTAGCAACGTACGCAACAAGACTATAATCTCCGGGCGAGAGCATCGGAAGCATAAACGTCAGATCTTGCGCCGTGACGGTCAGATTATCCGCACCGTCGTAAAGCGCGGCAGCCGTATCAACTTCGATATGCGTAAGTCCTCCGTCTTCGTCAAGCGATTTCATTGCAAATGCAATCTTGTATTCCTCATCCTCAACAAAGAGAAGCATATCGTTTACCGTGAGCGAAATATCGCTTACAGTGACCTCGAGGCCTTTAGCTGAGATCTCCCCACACGTAATATCAGCGATCGGCGCAAACCGTACCAAAAGATCTGCCGCCTCGGTGCCGATCTGAACGACGGGGGCATCCTTGATCGAATCATACTTGGAAATAAACTCATCAAAGAGCTCTCTTTCCACAGTCACACCTGCCAGCAATCCTTCCATGGTGTTAACGTCGTGACCGTTCCATTTCAAATACTTTCGCATCATAACGAATTCACTGCCCGCGCGATCTACCGCCTCAAAGGTATGAGACATATCGTATTTGCAGCTAATGCCCCAGCTTGTCAATATCTCCATAAGCAGCTCGCGGCGAACCTTGGAGTCTTCTCCGTTGATGGTAATAATTATGCTGCCCTCGCGCCCGAATGCCGATTCGCTTGCATATATTCCGTTGATAGCGGCAGTATACTGATCATTCAAACTCGAAATATCCAACTCTCCCGTTTCGATCAGCGTTCCGTCTGCCAGCTTTAAGGTTCCCATGTTTCCGGGAACGATATTTACCACGCCGTAATATCCCTCAAATCCTGCGAGCTTTACATCGAAAAGCGTCGTGTAAGAATTTTCACCAATAAGCATCAGATCGGATTTTCTATCAGCGGTCGTAATAGTATAGTTGATGTTTGAGCCTTCTCGGAGACTATATCCCGCTTTGTAGCAGATATCGTCCTTCATAATGATGAAGTTCGTATCAAACGGATACTCCACCCAGCCTGAATCGTAGATCATATCAAACACTTCCCAATAACCCTTGTCGTTATTGGCCGATATGCCTTGATATCTTGCTCCGTCGTTCATTCTATAGATCATCTCGTATTTTTTGCCTGCTATGTACGTAAAGCGGAGCATATCAAAGCTGGACTGCGTGCAGATCTCATAGACATCCTCACCGAGCTCGTTCTTATATCGATGACAAATAGTAATCGAGTCCGCGTGTCTTTGGAAAATGGTTTCGGAGTTTTCCTCCACGTGCAGATACAATTCTTGATCATACACGGCAGGGTTTTCGACCCACGTATCGAGTATACGAATATAGTTCTTTACGAATTTGATCATATCCGCGGCAAGCTCTGCCTGATCAACGATTACTCTCGTCGTATGCTCAAATTCTTCGTAATTTCGGCTGAACTCGTCAAATTCGGTCATTTCGGAGGGGGCGTCGCCGAGACTAACTACGTTGCTCGAAAGAGCGCTCGGCTTGAGACGTGCGGACGCACTGCCCGAGACCGTGAGCATCTGCACATTGAGATTTTCCTTTGCGCGAGAAGCAAGCTCACGCAGAGCCTCTTCTCCACCCGCAAATATGCTGTCGCCGTCCTCTATCAGCTTTCCGTTCAAGCGTTCATCAGCAAGCAAGAGTTTTATTGCATCAATGCCACTCAAGCCCTCAGGGAGCGTAGGAGAAATGATCGGATCGTCATTATTTTCGGTATCATCTGTATCATTGGTGTCTTTGGTATCATCTATACTATCTGTAGTTTCACCACTGCCATCTGTTGACTGAGCAGGCGGTGAGTCGATATCCGAATCGTTCTTGCTGCCGCAGCATGCGAAAACGCAGATCAGCATCGCAAGGACCAGAAACACAGAAATCAGTTTTTTCATTCGTATTCCTCCAATCTCAATATAAACTTAATTCCCTACAAATTCATTTTATCAAAAAATTTTCTATCTGTCAACTGCTCATACAGATTTTTTCATAGTAGTATTTCTATTCAAGAAAGGACCGCGGGCTGATGCCTGCGGTCCTTGTAGATTAAAGGATTAGTACACGGTAAGTGTTCCGTATACAAGTGTGATATTATAATTGTCGGTAACGTCTTCTCCATACCTATTGACGATACGAACCTCATCCTCAAAAATGACGTTCGGCACCTGTCCTCGATCAACGATCATTCCCGAAGCGTGCGCTATAAGCTCATCGCCCTCAGCGAGAGATCCCTTGGATATATATACCTTATCGTATACAAGAGCCTCGTCATCAAAGTTCTTGGACGTGCTTCCCGACGTCAGCTCTAAGTCAAGGCGATCCACTTTGATCGGTATATAATCCTCGCTCATTCCCTCGTATACGTCTACCACCAATATAACGCTATCATTGACGGGGACACCGTTCATATATATCGTATACGTAATATACTTGCCGATGTTGTTGTTTATATCGGACATAGTAAGATATCCCGCATTGGTAAGACTTATGTTGATGTCTATATCCAGCGTCATACCTTCGGGGAGCTCGGTTATGATCTCATAATCCTCGTTGGTCAATACGAGAGGAGTTCCGTCGTAGTATTTTTGAAGCTTATAAAGCAGTATCTTTACCGTGTAGGAGGCAACGACCAATGATCCCGATTCATACTTTATGTTGAATTGATCTGTGACGTCGTTACCGTATTCGTCGTACAAAGTAAAGCTTTCGATATAGCTCTTGCCCGTGCCGACGTCGGTCTGCTCGCCTACTACCACTACGTTGTAGCTGTATCCCATATCAAGAAGCTCCTGAAGCTCGAAGGGTACGGATATTTCATTGGTTGCGTACAGAGGGGATCCGTCGTACTCCTTATACTGATACTGGGGAGTTATAGTGATCATATCTTCGGTCTGTTCAGGCTCCATATCTCCGAAATCATTGCCCGATCCCGTGACCTCTACCATTATCCAGCCAATTCCGTCAACGTATACCTCTACCCACGCGTGTGCCTCCATACCTGTGACCAAGGTCCACTCATTCGCGGTTGAGTTTGCGGCATATCCTACGGTATATCTCGCGGGAATGCCCAACGCACGATACAGCATAACTGCGGATGCGGCGTAGTGCTGACATATTCCACTCTTATAGGTATCAAGGAATGCAATAACTACGTTTTCGCTGTCATCCAACGTCCTGTCGTATCCCATATCGTATATTGCCGAACCCGATATATAGTTTGCAACGTCGTTGATCACGCTTGCCGATGAGGCGCTGAATCCTTGTGTTGCAATAAGCTCCCGCATATATTTCAGAGTCTCGTCGTCTATGGCGAGATAGTTCTGATATACGAAGCTGCGGTATTCTCTCTCATAATCTGCGTATTCACCCGAAAGGCTCAGGCTCGCAATATCTTCAAGAGTATACAGGTCAAGCTCATAGTAATCGCTGAACATTCCCGATGCGATCACGTCGCTCGTTTGAAACAGGCCATCAACAAACGGATTTACATAATACGGAAGAACGTACTGACTACTCAAGCATTTTATCTTGATGACGTCAGACGCGTCTCCGCGCTCTTTAAGCGCTATGGACGAGAGATACAGTGCCGAGTATTTGGAGTTTATCAGGACGGGATATTCCACCGCCTCGTTGAATCCGCCGCCGTTATAATCACCAAAGCTCTTTATTCTCAAATATATTCTGCCATCCTTGGTGGACCAGATTATATAGGACGGAACAACTTCACCTTCTCCGCCGTCTGCAAGAGGTCCGCTGCTTATATCGCCACTCAGATCAAGCTCTCCGGAACCACCCGAACCGCCCGAGCCTCCCGAGCCATCCGGATCTCCCGAGTCTCCCGAGTCTCCCGAGCCGTCGGGATCTTCGCCCTCGTAGACCTCAAGCGTTCCGTATTCGTACGTTATCGCATAATTCTCGGTAACGTCGCCCTCTTGACTAAATATAAGTATTGTGACCTCATTGGGCACGGAGGATATCTCACAGATCCAAGTGCTGCTCAAGAGCACTGACGTGTGCGACGGTACGAGTCCTTCGCCCGATATTGTATATTTTCCATGCGTCCATCTCGTTCCGTCATACGCTCGTGACCGCGAGTCAGACGTAACCGTTATCTGTCGAGGAATAACGCTTATTGTTCCGTAAACGTAGGTTATGTCGTAGTTCTTCGTAACGTCCTCTTCCCCATTGAATATTCCTATGGCGATGACGTTATCCTTCGAGCCCACGTCTCGAATGCTTGCAATCTCGACTGCCCAATAGCTATGATACCAAATTATCTCTCCGTCTGTGATACTGTAAGACTCGTACGAAAAATACACGTCCTCATACGTCCACGACATTGAGTCGGTCTGCACCGTTATAGGCTTGGGAGTAACGGTAAGCGTTCCGTATTTATAGGTTATCTTGTAGTTGTAGGTGACGTCCCAACCATACTGATCGAGCACCACAAGATCAAGAACGTTGTCCACCTCTCCTGCGTTTCTGATAGAAGTAGAACCGATGACTTCCAAGGTGTGCGTGTCCAGAATATCTATCTCGGATATGACCCCGAAATTAAGATCACTGTGATCAAGATCGTCGTACATCCACGTGTTAGTTGCAGTCTCTACCGTTATGGTTCTCGGAGTGATCTTCAATTCGCCGTAATCAAAGTAGATATCGTAGTTATGAGTAACGTCGTCATCTCCCGACAAAATTCTATACTCGGATACGGTGTTCTCAACCGTTCCCACGTCGATTATCATACCGTCGGTAGTAAGAATAAGCTCGTGACCTTCAACGAGATAAAAATACAACGGAGCTATCACGTCCGTAAACGGTTCCGCATCGGTCATAATCCACGATGACCAAGGCACTACATTATCATATTCCGGATGCCACACGCTATATCTGGAGTCGGTCAGCGGGATGCCGTCGTACATCTTTGTACTGCTTGCCGTTTGAACGTATATAGGACGGGGAAGGATCTCGACAAATCCCGTTTCAACGGTGATATCGTAGTTGTAGGATACGTCCTCTTCACCCGAGAATACAAAGCAATCTCCCTCGAAAACGAGAGCGCTCGTGCCCGCGTCAACGCGCGAGCCTGTTACTGTGCCGTCAAATTGCAGGTTGTGTCCACTCACAAGAGGCAACGACCACGATGTCAGCGAAACACCATCTCCTCCGTGGGTTTTACCGTCATAAACAACTTGTACGTCGGTGGGCTGCACGGTTATCGGACGTTTGGTTATCTCAAGAGTGCCGTACTCGTAAATAATATCATAATTTTCCAAAACTGATCCATAGGAACTAACTATGTCTATTTCCAATACGTTCTTTTTTGTTCCTGCGTTGGTAATAAACGTGTGTGAAAGAGTAAGTGTGCTATCCGTTGGTGCCAGACCGAAGTAGTACACGACGGGTTCAGTAAAGTCAACCCAAGAGTCCGGTGTCACAGGACGGGAATTACTGATATAGGAATCATCTATATTATCATTTAACTCGTCAGGCTTTCCATCCCTATCCATATCCAAAAAGATATCCACTCCGCCGGCGCTGTGCTCCTCACCGTCATACATAGCTTTGTAGCTCTGTGTGCGTACTATTATAGGACGCGGAACAACGGTAAGAATTCCATATTCGTAGGTTATTTCGTAGTTGTCGGTAACGTCACGTTGCATCATGTCCGATATAAAACAGCTAAAGGTGTTGGATATCGAACCTACGTATTGAATTGAGGGGATAGGATACGGTGACGATGAACCCGCCATCCAAGCCTCCGGAAAAATCGCATGGCCTTCAACAAGATTATCACCATACGCATCGGCTCTGCTATGGGTGTAACCGTCATAGACAAATTCTTCACTTACCGTAGTGATAACTATCGGTCTCTTTTTTATTGTAATCTTTCCGTATTCATAACTAATGACATAATTGCGCGTCACTTCTCTGCCCGACAGATCAAAAATCCGTGCCGATACGTCATTATCGTACTCTCCCGCGTCTATAACGGGGGTCGCATCACCCGGCATCAAATACTGATTCGCCGCAAGCTCACCCTCCGAGACCTCAAGCTCTAAATGGAACTGCTCTTTTCCGTTGTACGTATACTCTCCGTCCTTTGTGGATACCGTGATATAGCGAGGCGTCAGGGTCAGTTCTCCGTAATGCACGGTCAGCTCGTAAAATTTTTTCACGTCCTTACCGTCTTTATCAGTCAGAGTAATGATAGGATCGTTTGAAACTGTACCGACGTTCATTGCATAGTCGTCGAACGAAAGCTCAAGTCGGTCACCCTCGGCTACACTTCCCTCGGCTATCTCATATTCCTCACAATAGAACGGATTTCCATCATATTCTGCCGTTTTACTACCGATATTCAGGGTCAAGGGGCGTTTTGTTACGTCAACTTTTCCCGTCTCGACGGTAATGTTATACGCTTTGGTTACGTCGTCTCCGTTTGCGTTAACTATAATTATACTTGAGCTGTCTGCACGAACCGTTTCCACCAGCGTTTCGGCATTTACACTCAAAATATCAAAATCGCAAGCTGAAAAGCTGTCGCCCGTGACAAGATCGGACACAGGTACCGTTTTATCTCCGTATACCCTTGTCTCAGACGGATATACGGTGATATCCTTTGGTAAGATCGTAAAGGTTTCGGCTTTTCCGTATCTCTTTGCACCAAACGACGCACGGGACACCGTTCGAACACTGTACTTGCCCGGCAAAAATGGCTCTTCAGTGCTCCAATTGCTCGTACCGTAAGCACAGTACTCATACTCCACCGCTGAAAGAAAGGCTTTCGCCTTATATGAGAAATCCTCACCGTAAGCGACAGTCTTCGGGCAGGTGCCTTCGCTGATAATTATTCCCTTTGTAGCAAGAACGGTTACAGTTGCAGCCATAACTATGGCTGTAGCTATACATATCTTGACGATATGCTTTAAGATATACCTCAGCACCGAGGCTACCTTATCGATCTTTTTTTGATAACTATCGTACTGCATAAAAACCTGCCCTTATCTTGTTAATTGGTTACTTTCAACGTTCCCTTTTGGAAGACTATCGAGTAGTTACCCGTTACGTCCTCACCATTGGAATTGTATATTACGATGCTCTTGACTATGTTATCCGAGCGACCTCTGTCGGTCTGAGATCCCTCGACAACGTAATCAAATATATATTCTCCTTCGACCAATGCTCCGCTTGTAACGAATATATCGTTGCAAATGAGCGGCTCACCCGTATAAGACGCCGTAGCACTTCCCGCAGTAACGGTAATGCTCACAGGTGTTACTTCCAGCCTTCCGCACTGCCTTACTATCTTGTACATATCTGTAACGTCTTCTCCGTATTCATTGAAAACGTTTATATTGAAGGAGTTTTGTACGCTTCCCACGTTTTTGATCTTTGCAATAATAGAAGAACTTGCCTCCCAGGTATAGTATGACGGGAAGTTATCGCACGCAAGCCAAACGTCCCACGAATTTCCTTCAAGATACGTTCCGTCGTACTCTTTCTGAATGTCCATGCTCGCAAAGGAGAATTCTTCAATATATACGTGAACGACTCCCGTCTTATATTCGATCTCGAACTGGTCGGTAACGTTCTGTCCCGAGGGATCGTATATTTGAAGATCCGTGATCACGCTCTCGGATTTGCCCGGCTCGGTCCTCTCTCCCGAAACGACGGGAACAAAGGTATAGCCCTTGCTGATCCAATCCGAAATGACCAACGTATTCTGTATCTTATTTTCAGCAAAAAGCGGCTGACCGTCGTATTTCTTTTCACAAGCTGCGGGGGTTACGGTGATCTTGTTAGGCTTTTCTTGCGAACCACCCGTGCCTCCCGTGACCTCAACCGCTATCCAGCCTATGCCGTCGATATAGACCTCGACCCAAGCGTGAGCCTGCATTGCGGTGACCTCTACGGTCTCTCCCGCAACGGTATCACAAACGAATCCCACGGTGTATCTCGCAGGTATTCCAAGAGCTCTGAACAAAAGCGTTGCGGCACTGGCATAGTGCTGACATATACCCGATTTATATTCATCAAGGAATTTGATTACTATATTGTCTTCCTTATCGAGCGCTCTGTCATATTTGAGATCATACTTTGCCGCATGCTGAATATACGAAGCCACGGCTTGTATTACGTTTGGATCGCTTGATGAAAAACCGTTTGCCTCGGCTATCATCTGCATATATTCGTAGGTCTCCGCATCTATATCGAGATAATTGTTATAAACGAAGCTTCTGTACTGCTCCTCGTACCACAAAAGGTCGTCGGGCAATACTGCATTCTCATATCCGCTGTTGTAGTATACAAAATGAACGTATTCATAGTCATACGAAACAAGGACGTCACTTTGATTTATAAATGGAGCGCCATGGATATACGCATAGTACGGCATAACTGCCTGACCATTAATTATCTCTATGTCTAACGTCTTTTGCTCCTTGCCGACATTATTCATTGCCATAGACGTCAGATACTCGGCAGATCCGAGTGAAAGTATAAGTTCTCCGTACTGATTGGGTGTTCCCCACTGCTGACCGTTATAGCTTCCGAAATTGGCTATTTTAAGATATACTTTGTCGTTGGTATCTGCCGTGACCTTATAGCATACTATCTTCTCTGCTCCCGCGCCAAGATCTCCAATAGCTCCTGCACCTATATTTCCGCTTATATCGAGCATACCCGAGCCCGGAAAACCATCGAGATTTATGTCAGGATTGCCGTCTCCGTCAAGATCTATATTAATATCGGGCACCATATCTCCGTCAATGTCCGTGTTAAGATCGGAGACCATGTCGCCGTTAAGGTCAAGATTTAAATCGGGGACCATATCACCGTTAAGATCTATGTCAAGATCGGCGAACATATCGCCATCAAGGTCAAGATTCAGATCGGGTATCATATCGCCGTCAAGATCTATATCCAAATCGGCAAGCATATCGCCGTCAAGATCTATGTCAAGATCGGCAAGCATATCGCCGTCAAGATCAAGATTCAAGTCGGGGATCATATCTCCGTTAAGATCCATATTGAGATCAGCAAGCATATCGCCGTCGAGATCTATATCAAGATCGGCAAGCATATCTCCATCAAGATCTATATCCAAATCGGCAAGCATATCGCCGTCAAGATCTATGTTAAGATCGGCAAGCATATCGCCGTCAAGATCTATATTGAGATCGGGAATGCCGTCGAAGTCGAGGTCAAGGTTAACGTCTCCCATATCAAGCCCGCTTTCATCGGTGACTATAAGCTTGCCCTCGATGACAATGATATTGAAGTTGAAAGTAACGTCCTTACCCGTGGAATCATATACGGAAACGCGGGATATAGTATTGCCGGTTTCACCGATTTCGGTTATAGATCCCGTCACCTCGACGTTCAGCTCGTGCTGAGGCGGCACGGTGTATGCGGGAACCACGACGTATCCGTCGTCAGACAGCGGCTTGCCATCATATACTTTGGTTTTGGAGTTGCTTGTGATAGTGAGATTTACAGGTTTGACCGTCAGTGTTCCCGGAACACACTCTATATTGTAATCCGACGTTACGTCTGCGCCGTTCGAATCAACGATTCTGACCTGCATCAGATTTTGACTCGTTCCAACGTAGCGCTGACTTCCCGCGAGGGTCACCTGTGCCGTATGTCCCGATTTAAGCTCTCCCGACACCATCGACCAGCTCTCGCCTTTTAAAACGCTACCGTCGTAGTAGCTCTCAAGGCTATCAGAGACAAATATCAGTTTGTTCGTATTCTCGGTCAAGCTTGGAAGTATCATCACCAGCATCACACACAATATCGTTACTACACAAAGTATAGCTGAGCTTAGTATGATAATCAATTTTGATCTGTTCATAATTAAAACTTCTTTACAGTATGTTATTTTTTGCCTTTTTAGGCATTTCTCTGCAGTCTGTGGATAAAGTCCTTACACAAGGTCATCTTGTCCTGACCGAACAGCTCGTCAAGGAAATTGATAAGTCCCTCGGCGGAATTCCTCAGATATATCGGGTTCTGCGTCTCAAGCTTT
>JAFXHH010000014.1 GCA_017536475.1 Clostridia bacterium | reverse complement strand
TGTCGTTGCAGGCACTGACGGCCCCCTTCAGCAGACCCGTGAGCACGTACTTCTCGCTCGTCAGGTTGGCGTTCCTGCAATCGTTGTATTCATGAACAAGAAGGACCTCGTTGATGACGATGAGCTTCTCGAGCTCGTAGAGATGGAGATCAGAGATCTTCTTAACGAGTACGAATTCCCCGGCGACGATCTTCCTGTCGTTTGCGGTTCTGCTCGTGACGCTCTCGAGTCCACCAGCAACGACATTAATGCTCCTGAGTATGCTTGCATTCTCGAGCTTATGGCTCAGGTTGACGCATACATTCCTACTCCTGACCGTATGGCAGACCTTCCCTTCCTTATGCCCGTCGAGGACGTATTCTCCATCTCCGGCCGTGGTACTGTTGCTACCGGTAGAGTTGAGAGAGGTACCGTTAAGGTTGGTGACGTTATCGAGATCGTTGGTCTTGAGGAAGAAAAGAAGAGCACTACCGTTACCGGAGTTGAGATGTTCCACAAGCTCCTTCCCCAGGCAGAGGCTGGTGACAACATCGGTGCACTCCTTCGTGGTGTAGCTAAGGACGAGATCGAAAGAGGTCAGGTTCTTTGCAAGCCCGGCTCCATCAACCCCCACACCAAGTTCGTTGGTCAGGTTTACGTTCTTACCGAGAAGGAAGGCGGCCGTTCTAAGCCCTTCTTCGCAGGTTACAGACCTCAGTTCTACTTCAGAACTACCGACGTTACCGGTGTTATCGAGCTTCCTGCAGGCGTTGAGATGTGCCGCCCCGGCGATAACGTTGATATGACTGTTGAGCTCATCAAGCCCATCGCTTGTGAGAAGGGTCTTCGTTTCGCTATCCGTGAGGGTGGTAGAACCGTTGGTTCCGGTGTCGTTTCCGATATCATCGCATAATTATCTTAGATAAATTTCGTATTCCTTCGTTGCTCCTCGAACGCGGCTCGATGTAGAGAACTACATCTTCGCCTCGCTTTCTGCGGTGCGCCTCGGACTGCAAAATTTCTCGTCGATAATGACGAACAATTTATAAATATAGAAATATAATTATAAATAGACAAAAGAGCCGCGGCGGTTGTCCGCCGCGGCTCTTAAAATCAAATACTGTCAAATTTATTTTTGGGGATTGGTGAAATTCCATACCGGTGGTTTTCGCAAAATTGCGAATATACAGTCCACGAACGCGCAGCGATATCGCAGTGCGCGCCGACAAGGTGAGATTCCTTGACCGACGGTTGTTTGTGAGGGCTATGAGGTCCACACGACGAAAGTCCGGATGAGAAAAGATAAATTTCGATTTTTTTGCGCTTATTCTCGCACTACGTCGATTTTTTCATCCCCCCTTATCGAGAAAGGGGATTTTTTTATGTCTACTTTGAATTCGAGGCAGAGCTCTGCCCAAAAAATCAAAAATCTTTGTATGGCGGCGCTGTTCTGTGCGCTGGCGATCGCCTCAACTTATATTATGCACATCAAGGTAATGTTTCTGACCTTCGACGCAAAGGACGCGGTCATTACCATCGCGGGTCTGCTTTTCGGCCCGATATATTCCATCGCCATTTCTCTCGTCGTTTCGCTCGTTGAGTTTATCACGATCGGAGATGCGGGATTTTGGGGATTTCTTATGGATTTTCTGTCAACCGCGATCTATTCGACAGTCTGCGCGTTGATCTACAAATATAAAAAGAACATCAAGGGTGCGGCGATCGGTCTTGTGTCGTCGATCTTTGCGATGACGGCTTTTATGCTTCTTTTCAACCTGTTCATCGTGCCGATCTACACGCCGAATTTCACGACTGCGGCAGTTGCAAAGATGGTACCCACTCTATTCTTGCCCTTTAATCTGACTAAGGCGACGCTTAACGCGGCGATCGTTTTGATACTTTACAAGCCGGTTTCTACCGCGCTCAAGGCGGCTAAGGTTTTGCCGTCCTCTGCAAAATTTGAGGAATCGCGTGTTGCCTCCGAGGAAAAAAAGAAGAAAAATCTTATTTTCAGCCTTGTCGTAACGGCGGTCGGACTTGCGGTTGCGGCGCTTTGCTTCGTCGTATTCTTCGTATTCCTGCACGGTCAGATCGCGTTTGGATAAAGGCGTATAGGTTTTATAAAGGAAAAATATTATGAAAACAAAGAAAACTTTCGTTCTTCAGGCGATACTGTGGGCTATCCAAGGCTTCATCGTTGGAATTGGTGCTATTTTGCCCGGTGTCAGCGGAGGAACTCTGTGTTACGCATTTGGAATCTATGATCCCGTGCTTGACGTACTGTCAAATCCTATAAATGGTCTCAAAAAGCATTGGAAAATGATGATATTCGTCATTTTGGGCGGCGGTTTAGGGTTCGTGGGCTTCGCGGGAATAACGAATTGGCTTCTTAATCTCAACGAAGCCGTTGTGCTCTGCGTTTTCGTCGGACTTATCGCGGGAACGTTGCCTGATATTTGGAAGGATGCGGGCAAAAAGGGGCGCGGAAGCGGCTCGTATATCGGTCTTGCGATCAGCTTCGTCGCGATTGCCGCAGTGTTCTACGTGTTCAAGAGCATTTGGCATCTGACGATAGCGCCCAATCTCGCAGGATGGCTCATTTGCGGATTGTTATGGGGATTGAGCTTTATCATTCCCGGATTCAGCTCCTCGACTCTGCTTTTATTCTTTGGAATTTACGAAAAGATGTCGGAAGGAATATCCACGCTTGATTTCGGCGTAATCATTCCGTTGGGACTGGCTATGCTTGCTACGCTTTTGCTTTTCTCTCGGTTGATGAAGCTTGTATTTGACAAATTTTACTCGATCGTATCTCATTGCGTGCTCGGATTCGTCGTAGCAACCACGCTTATGATTTTGCCTTCGTTTGCAACCGAATGGTACAATATTCTTATCTACGTCGGATGCATTGTTGCGGGCGGGGTGGCATCCTTCTTCTTCTCCAAGCTTTGCAACAAGATAAAGCCCGAATAAAAGAAGTATTGTATGACAAAACCTATTGACAAAGCGGCTGTGTTGTGATACAATACTATATGAAATAAATATCTTATCAAGAGTGGTGGAGAGACAGGCTCTATGAAACCACGGCAACCTACCGATACGGAAAGGTGCCAATTCCAAGCAGATAAGGCAATTCCGAGTATATAGCTCTGCTTGTTTGTCTGCAAGCAGAGCTTTTTATTCCCCTTAAACGTGTAAAAAATGAAAGGATACATAGAAAAATGAAAAAAGTACTGTTTACATCCGAGTCGGTAACTGAGGGACATCCCGACAAAATTTCCGACAAAATTTCCGACGCTATACTTGACGAGATGCTCCGTCAGGATCCCAACTCCAGAGTTGCTTGTGAGACCTTTTGTACTACGGGTCTTGTAAGCGTTATGGGCGAGATCACGACCGAGGCTTACGTTGATATTCAGGACATCGTTCGTCGCACTGTCCGAGAGATCGGTTACACTCGCGCAAAGTTTGGCTTTGACTGCGACTCCTGCGCGGTCATCAGCTCGATACACGAGCAGTCTCCCGACATCGCGATGGGCGTTGACAAGTCCTTTGAGGCAAAAGAGGGAACCGACACCGACGGTCTCGACACAGGTGCAGGCGACCAGGGCTTGATGTTCGGTTACGCTTGCGACGAGACTCCCGAGCTTATGCCTCTGCCTATTTCTTTGGCACACAAGCTTGCTCGTCAGCTTACGGCAGTCAGAAAGAACGGAACGCTTGATTATCTCCGTCCCGACGGAAAAACTCAGGTCACCATTGAGTACCACGACGACGTGCCCGCAAGAGTTG
This sequence comes from Clostridia bacterium, assembly GCA_017536475.1. Lineage (GTDB taxonomy): Bacteria > Bacillota > Clostridia > Oscillospirales > CAG-272 > SVTX01. The sequence goes on along the minus strand of JAFXHH010000014.1, from coordinate 48,832 downwards.
ACACCATCGTTATTTCTTCTCAGCATAGTGACTCGGTGACACTCGAGCAGATCAGAGCAGATATTATCAAGAACGTTATTGAGCCTATTGTTCCCGCTTCTCTTATGGATGCGGAGACGAAGATATACGTCAATCCTACGGGCAGATTCGTTATCGGCGGTCCTGCAGGTGACACCGGTCTTACCGGAAGAAAGATAATCGTTGACACCTACGGCGGATATGCGCGTCACGGCGGCGGCGCTTTCTCGGGTAAGGATCCCACGAAGGTTGACCGTTCTGCTTGCTACGCGGCAAGATACATTGCAAAGAACGTAGTTGCGGCAGGTCTTGCAAAGAAGTGCGAGGTTCAGGTGGCGTATGCTATCGGTGTTGCACGTCCCGTTTCGGTTATGATCGATACCTTTGGTACTGCTATCGTTGACGAGGCAAAGATCAGCAAGGCAGTAGAGGGGCTTGTTGACCTTCGTCCTGCGGCAATCATTCGTGATTTTGATCTTCGCAAGCCGATATATTGCGATCTCGCGGCTTACGGTCACATGGGAAGAGAAGACCTTGACGTAGCTTGGGAAAGACGCGATCTTGCCGAAAAGCTCAAGAAGGCTTGTCTTTAATATAAGATAAATTAACTTAAACCGCCGATACGGCATACCCTTATGTAAAACACATATGGAGGTATGCAGATGTATTTGCTTGTTCAAATCATCGTTTCCGCATTGGCGGTTTTAGGGTTTTATTTTCTGCTTAAGGTTATTGTCGGTCGATTGTTTTCGGGGTGCTTTATCTCCGCGGCGGTGATAGTTGAGCGAATCGAGCAGCTTGAATCTCTTGATATTATGATATCCGAGGCCTCGTCCGCCGTCCTTTTTGCAAGAGGCAGACGTGTGGCTGTGATCATCTCAAGGGAACTGCTTGAATCCTGCTCACAGTCCGAGAAAAAGAAAATAAACGAGATCTTGGATAGCGTTGGAGCTGAAATTTATATTTTTTAGAATTTTTAGAGAAAAGGAGGTCGTTGTATGGGCGAGGAAAACAGAAATCTGTTTGGAGATATCGTTCCCGAGGATGATGGAAAGCTGATAAAGCTCTCGGGAAGCATTGAAAGTATTATATATGCAAACGAGGAAAACGGATATATGGTCTGTGATCTCGGCACTGATGACGACGACCTTATAACGATAACAGGTATTATGCCGTACGTTGGGGAGGGGGATTCCCTGATCGTTTACGGCGAATGGAAGCACAATCCCAAATACGGTCGTCAGTTTGTGGTTAAGCAGTACGAGCGCTATATGCCTGCGGACGCGAGCGCGATCTTGCGCTATCTTTCCTCGGGCGCGATCAAGGGAATCGGCAAGAAGACCGCCCTTAAGATCGTTGAGGAGTTTGGCGACAATACGCTTGACGTGCTTGAAAATCATCCCGACTGGCTCTCGGATATTCCCGGAATAAGTCTAAAAAAAGCCAAGCAGATATGCGAGGATTTCAAGGCGAAGGCGGGCATTCGCTCCGCGATGATGTTTTTCAGAGACTTTTTCGGCGCGGCAACGACCGTTAAGATCTACAAGCGTTGGGGCTCCGCCGCCATCGATATTGCAAAATCCGACCCTTACCGTCTTTGCGACGAAATAGACGGAATCGGATTTGAGCGCGCCGATTCTATGGCTATGAGGCTTGGGATCGAGAAGGACTCTTACTCCCGACTTATCAGCGGAGTAACGCACGTGCTAAAATACAACGCGGCGCAAAACGGTCACGTTTGTTTGCCGCGCGAGAAGCTTATTCCCGCATCAGCGCGCTTGCTCGAAGCCGAGGAGACTCAGATAAACACGGTCATTGACGATATGATAGCTATGGGAAGGCTCAAATATTCCCGATTTAACGAAACCGTATATTTATACGACAATTTCGCTTACGAGTGCGAAAAATATATTGCCGAAAAGCTCGATCTTATTGACAAGGTATGTCCTGCAGTCAGCACATCTGATGCTAATATTTTTATAGAAAACGAAGAAAGAAAGAACGGCTTTTCGTATGCCGTGATGCAGAAAAAGGCGATAATCAGCGCGCTTGAAAACGGCGTTATGCTGCTTACCGGAGGACCCGGCACGGGTAAGACCACCATAGTCAAGGCGCTTCTTGATATCTTCAGCAGTATGGATATGAAGGTCGCGCTTGCCGCACCTACCGGCCGCGCAGCGAAAAGACTTTCCGAGGCAACCTCGCACGAGGCGAGAACTATTCACCGCTTGCTCGAGTTCGAGTATTCCACGGAGGACGGCGACAGACCCGGATTTCGACGGAACGAGACCGATCTGCTTGAGGAAAACGTCGTTATCATCGATGAATCATCGATGATAGACAATATACTTATGTCAAGTCTGCTTCGCGCGATAAAACCCGGTGCGAGAGTTATTCTTATCGGCGACGCCGACCAGCTGCCAAGCGTCGGCGCAGGAAACGTGCTTCACGATCTGCTTGAGTGCGGCAGGTTTGCCACGATCAGACTCAACGAGATATTCAGGCAGGCACAGCAGTCCTTGATCATCACGAACGCGCACAAGATAAACCGCGGAGAGATGCCGCGGCTTGACGTAAAGGACAATGACTTTTTCTTTCTCGCGCGAAACACCGACGAGGAGATCGCGTACACGGTCACCGATCTTTACAAGAACCGACTCCCGAGGACATACGGCGCACAGACGGTTGGAAACATTCAGGTCATCACTCCTTCAAGAAAGGGAGATGCCGGAACAGATAATCTCAACGTGCTGATACAGTCTGCACTCAATCCTCCCAACTCCAAGCGCCGAGAGCACAAGCACAGAGAGCGTGTTTTCCGCGAGGGCGACAAGGTCATGCAGATCAAGAACAACTACGAGATCGATTGGACTCGCGAGGACGACGAGACGGGCACGGGAATTTTCAACGGAGATATAGGAACTATTCTTCGTATCGACTCGTTTAACGAGTGTATGGAGATCGTCTTCGACGACAGACACGTGACATATGATTTTTCCATGCTCGAGGATCTCGAGCACGCCTATGCAATTACCGTTCACAAGAGTCAGGGCTGCGAATATCCGATAGTTATTATTCCTCTGTACCGCGCTCCGAGCATGCTTCTGACCAAGAATCTCTTTTACACGGCGGTCACGCGTGCGCAAAGAATGGTAATACTTGTCGGCAGAGCCGACGTTGCCGAAGCTATGGTATCCAACACCCATACGAGCGCAAGGTATACTTGTCTTAAACAAAGATTGTTGGTAAAATGATTGAAAAATGAGAGAGGAGCTTTGTTTTTTTGGTTTCTCTCTCTTTGTTTTATTGGTGGTTATGAAATTTTTTGAAGTTTTGAAAAATCTGTTTTTCGTTCCCAAATGCATTTCCTGCAACGAGCGTCTGTCGCCCCTTCCCGAAAACGAGATTGTCGCTTACGGCAAGGTTTGCTTTTGTTCAGATTGCCTGAAGAAGTGGGAGAGAGCAAAGGGCACGTTATGTCCCGTATGCTCTAATATTTCGGCTCTTTGTTCTTGTCATCCGAGTTTTTTCAAGGATAAACAGCCGAGCATACCGTCGGTCTGCTTTTACAATCCCGACTCAAACAACGTTCAAACGAGAGCAATTTTAAAAATGAAGCGCACAAACAACGCGCAATATTTTGAATTTATGGCAGAGGAGCTTGCTCCTTCTCTTGAAAAGGTATTCACACGAATGGCTCTGGATCCCAAAGATTGTGTATTCACATGGATACCAAGAACCGACGCGGCGATCGCTGAAAACGGATTTGATCAGGGCAAGGAATTGGCCAAAAAGGTCGCGCAAAGATTCGGCGCGTCTGTCCAACCCTCGTTTACGCGACGCAGGGGAAAAGAACAAAAGCTGCTTTCCAAAAAGGATCGAAGCAAAAATGCCGAAACCTCCATATTTTTGAAAAACCCTAAGCATAAAAATTCTTTCGATCGTAAAGGTAAACGAGTCAAGGCGGAAGATCTTGCATCGAACAAGGCGTTCGTGATAGTCGACGACGTAATGACGACGGGTGCTACGCTAAAAAGGGGAGTGGAGCTTTTGAAAAAGTCGGGAGCAAAGACCGTAATAATTGCTTGTATCGCAAAGACCGAGGCGAAAACTAAAAAATAAAGCTCGGTCGACGGCTTTTGAAATCAAAAAACAAAAAACGACGGACTTTTTTATTATTCGATTTTTTGTTTTCTTTAAGTTAATGATATATTTATAAAAAATATTTGACTTTTGGTAATATTTTGTTGTATAATTAAAATGGTAGGGTGGGTTTCGTCGCTTTGCGCGGTCGGAGTCGCCCCAAGCTATAAAAGATACAGACAGATGAAACACGGAGGAAATATCGGTGTTTAAAAATATAATTCTAAGCAGAGACATCGGAATAGACCTGGGAACAGCCACTGTGCAAGTCTACGTTCAGGGAAAGGGCATCGTTATGCGCGAGCCCAGTGTCGTTGCGATAGATAAAACGACTGACAGAGTCATCAAGGTCGGTAAGGAAGCCCAAGAGATGATGGGCAGAACTCCCGACGGTATTTCTGCGCTCAGACCACTCAAGGACGGAATGATAAACGAATATGAGGTCACCTTGAAGATGCTTCAGTATTTCATCCGCCGCGCTTGCGGAAAAACTCTGCTTCCCCCGAGAATTATGATAAGCGTTCCTTCGGGAATGTCCGAGATAGAGCAGAGAGCGATTCTCGATGCTGCAAGAGAGGCTGGGGCGAGAAAGACCTTCCTCATCGAATCCCCCATTGCCGCGGCTCTCGGCGCGGGATCAAACATAAGAACCGCAGTTGGTAATATGACGGTCGACATTGGCGGCGGCGTGACCGAGATCGCGGTCATCTCGCTTGGCGGCATTGTTGTGTCGAAAACGATAAAGGTCGGCGGCGACAGCTTTGACGAGGCGATCGTTGACTACGTAAGGGATAAATACAATATGCTTATCGGCGAAAGAACTGCCGAGAGCATTAAAATAAAGATAGGTCAGGTATACGAGCACGGAGAAGCAAGGCTTCTTGACGTCAAGGGCCGCGACATTTCAAGCGGAATGCCGAAAACTGCTACACTTTCATCAAAGGAAATGATTGGCGCGATGTACAAGCCCATGACCGAGCTTATCGACGGTATTTGTGAGATCATTGAAAAAACTCCGCCCGAGCTTGTGGGAGATATTCTACATAACGGAATCATTATGGTTGGCGGCGGAAGTCTGCTTGGCGGACTCGACAAGCTCATATCAAGAGTAACGGGTATCAAGACCGTTATTGCAAAGAATCCCGAGTCCTGCGTGGCGCTTGGAATAGGTAAGAAAATGAGTACTTTAAATAAGCACTCGTTTGACGATGACAATTATTATAAATGATCAGGTGAATTATGGAATACGTAGTAAAGGGCTACGAGCCCAAAAGAGTTTTTGAGATATTTGAAGATATATGCGCTATTCCTCACGGCTCGGGAAACGAGTCAGATGTTGCGGATTACGTTGAGAATTTTGCCAAGAAGCTGGGACTTTTCTCGTTCCGCGACGATGCGGGTAACGTCTTTGTCCGCAAGGAAGCGACCTCCGGCTATGAGGACAAGCCTGCGATACTTTTGCAGGGTCACATGGATATGGTCTGCGAAAAAAATGCTGATTCCGATCACGATTTTCTTCGGGACGGACTGAAGCTTTCGGTCAAGGACGGATTTTTGTGGGCAGACGGAACAACGCTCGGCGGCGACAACGGTATTGCCGTTGCTATGATCCTTGCTTTACTGGAAACCGATAAGCACCCCCTTCTCGAGTGCCTTTTCACCGTAGAGGAGGAAACGGGACTTGACGGAGCAAAGGCGTTCGATTGCTCTGTCGTGACCGCAAAGAAGATGATCAATCTCGACAGCGAAGAAGAGTGGCAGATCACCGCGGGCTGCGCGGGTGGTTGCCGAACAGAAGTAGACTTTAACTACTCTGCTTGCGAAGCTTCAAATACCGCAACTGCTCTGAAAATATCGGTCACGGGTCTCTCGGGCGGACACTCGGGTGCGGAGATACACTGCGGAAAGACCAATGCCATAGTCGCGCTTGCTAGAATTCTCGGCGCTGTCTGGGCAGAAGAAAAATTTTCTTTGGTATCCTTCTGCGGCGGTGGCAAGGACAACGCTATTGCAAGAGAAGCATTTGCCACTATTCTCGTAGAGGACGAAAAAAAGGCAAGCCTTGCCGCTATCAACGAGGTCTGGGGAATCAGAAAAGAGCTTTGTCACGACGATAAGGACCTTCTTGTAAAGGTCGACTGCGTTGATAATCCCCAAAAATGCATTTCTCTTGACGAAACCGAGAAAATAGTGGCTTTTCTCTCTTGCGTTAAAACGGGAGTGCTCAAAATGAGCAACGATATAAAGGGGCTTGTTGAATATTCGAGAAATCTCGGCGTTGCGGAAACGAACTCTCAAAGAATAAAATTTATACTTTCGGCTCGCTCTTCGATCGAGTCTCAGCTTGATCTTTCCTGCCGCGAGCTTGATATGCTTTGCGCCCTCTCGGGTGCCGAATGTGCACATTATGCCAGATATCCCGGTTGGGAATATGCGCCTGTATCCGAGCTTCGAGATGATTATGCCGCGGCATACAAGAAGCTGTTTGGTAAGGATATCTCCGTTGGCGTGATACATGCGGGACTTGAATGTGGGATCCTTTCGTCGAAGATGACGGGAATGGACGTTATTTCGGTAGGACCGAATATGCACGACATTCATTCTCCCGACGAGCATCTCGACCTCGCTTCCTGCGAAAGAGTTTGGAAGTTACTCCTTGAAGTCATTACGAAAAAATAATCCAATATTATGAAAATTCTTGACGAACAAAAGATAAAAATTAAGATCGAGAACCGAATAAACGAAGATATCGCCTCAGGGCGCGTCGGCGGTGCTTCGGTAATCGTGAAACAAGAGGGAAAGGTCGTCTATCAGAACTGCTTTGGACGATCGGACAACGGCAAGCCTTTGACCGAATCGACAATATTCCGTCTTGCATCGCTGACAAAGCCGATCACTACGGCGGCGATCTTGAAGCAGGTCGACAGAGGGCTTGTTTCGATCTATGATCCTATTGAAAAATTCATTCCCGAATTTGCGGATATGGAGATCGGCGCTCTTGCCGAGGGCGAAGAGATCGTCATCGTCCGCAAGGCGACCGAAAAAATTAAAATTTTAAACCTGCTCAATCACACAAGCGGAGTTGGCTCACTCGAGCTTGGCGATAAGCTTTTTACAAAGCTTCTGCCTCACGAAAAGGTAGATCTTCAAAGCATAGCAAATGCTTATGCAAATCTTCCGCTTGCATTTGAACCCGGAAGTGTGACCGCCTATTCTCCTCTCATCGCGTTTGATCTGCTTGCACGCGTAGTTGAGATCACTTCGGGAAAAGCGTATGATCAATTTCTCAAAGAAGAACTTTTCGCTCCTCTCGGAATGGTTGATACCACGTTTGTTCCCACAGAAGATCAGTGGGGAAGAATTGTCAATTTACATAACTTCGAAGATGGCAAATCGAGCTTTTTACCTCTTGACAAACACCATACGATGTCCGATCTTCCGCTTACGTATTTTTGCGGCGGAGCCAGTCTCGTTTCTACCATCGGAGATTATTCAAGATTTGCCGAAATGCTGCTTGCAGACGGCAAGACCGCAGACGGCACACAGCTGATAAGCAGGGAACTGATAAAGAAAATGCAAACTCCCTCGCTCTCCGATCAGATCATGCCGGGTCCGCAAAAATGGGGACTTGGAGTCAGAGTTATAACGGGGGCAGATTATGTTCTTTTGCCCGTTGGCTCTTTTGGTTGGAGTGGAGCGTATGGAGCGCACATGTGGGTAGATCCCGAAAATCAGATCACAGCCGTATATATGAAAAATTCGCTTTATGACGGCGGTGCGGGTGCTTTAACGGCGGCACATTTCGAAGAAGACGTATATTTATAAAGAATAAACAATTATCCCCCGATATCTTTTTGATATCGGGGGATAATTGTTATGACTGTCAATTAAGATATTCTACAGTTAAGTTTAGTGCGGTAGTATCGCTTACTTTGGTGTCGTGTTTGTTTACGATGAGCGCGATCTCATCGCCCTGTCGGATCTGCAAAACAAGTGCGCCTGAAGCCACGTCTCCGTACGGCAGATATATAAAGTTCTCGCCAATCTCCTTTATTGGCTCGCCGTTAACGAGCACGGTGTATTCTACACCGTCGCTTTCATCGGACGCCAACGAAATAGTATAGGAAAATTCTACGTCTCCGTCCTTATCGGCTTTGAAAACTATTGCCGCATCATACTCGTCGGGGTGCACGCTCCCATTCATCACCAGCGTATACTCTGCTTTTCCTTTCCACATACCGTCGGAGAATTCCATATCAAAGAACCTTCCTTTTCTGTGGCTGCGGTAATACCAGCCGTTCTCTCCCTGCGTGCCTGAAAAATCTCCGGGGAAGGAATGGAAGGGGAGTACGGACCCACTCTTTACGTTTGAGAGGTCATCTACTATACGGATATATACAAATTCCTTTTCCTTGCCTGCAAGATCCTTATATCTCGCAAGATATGCTCCAAATCCTCCTCGCCTGAAGCGGCTCAATAGAGATATCTCCAGGATCTGCGTATTTTCCGTGGTCGTCTTTACCTCGGGATGATCTTCTACAAGCCAGGTATCCGCTATCTCTCTCCACACATGCTCGTATTTGCGGTAATTTTCGTCGATCGACCAGTTTGCCGCGCTGACGTATGTCGCGCCGTGCTCAAACACGGTAAGTCCTTGATCGAGATATCTTTCGGGCGTTGCCTCATTCTGATGAGGGCCGTCGATCTCCTGCGCGAGCTTTACCTTGCCGTCGAGTGCGGCGCGGATATAATCCATAGACCAGGAATGATCGTACATAGGGCCATCGTCGACCCAGAGCACGTCGACCTGCTCGCAAAGGTCGGTAAAAGCAAGCGTTCCTCTTGTCGCGGAATGATCGTCAAATACGCTTCCAAACTGAACTGCAAATTCGGAGCTTGGCGCTACAGACTTCTGTGCTTTAGCAAGCCCGTCTATTACTGCCTTCAGCTTTTCGTGGCGGAAGCGGTACCAAAGTATTCCAAGCGCGTATGCCTTATTGCAGGATGGGGGAATTACCGCCTCAAAGCTTGTATAGCTCGTGCCAAGTGCAGCGTTCATCTCATTAACGCTGCCGTATTCATCCTTAAGAAATTCCGCAAAAGCCGCAAGAGCAAGATCTGAATAGTCGTACTCTGCCGCTGCCCAATATTCAGTTTCACAATAGGGATTGAAGGCAGGGAGATAAAAAAGAACGTCATCTCCGCAAAGGCTTTCGTAGTGATCGACTGCGATTTTGTAGAAATCTATCGCTTTTTGCACCGCGTAGTCAGAGCAGAAGGAGATAACTGTACGGTCTCCCGCGTGCGAGCCGCCGACACAAAGATTTCCGTTTATATCGCGCTGAATATGCTCTTGTCCGATCAAGGCGTCGGTCTCTCTACGCGTAAGATCGACCGAGATCGCCACCTTCAAGCCCTTTTCATTGACCACGTAATCGACCATTCGGTCAAACTCGGAAAAATTCATAGTATTGGCGTCAGGCTGTACGAGCGCCCAGGGAATATGTACCTTTATTGCGTTAAATCCGCTTTTTACCGCCTCGTCGACCGTGTACTTGAAGCTTTGGTACGACATAATTGAAAAATTCCAGATACGGAAGATAAAATATCTTTCGGTTACTTTGCTTGTCAATTCGGGGGATTTCATGCCGTCGCTCGTCTCCTCTTTCTTTTCGGTCGTATCATTTTCAGCTTCTGTTGAATTTTCTTTCTTTTCCGTGGTTTCGTCAACGTTCATTGTAGTATCCTCGGTCTCAAAACCGTTTCCGACTTGAGCACACGCGCACAACAGCATACTCATACAGAGTAAAATAACGATGATTCGGGCAGGCTTAAAAAAACGCGATCGTTTCATTTTCGTTTCCGTCCTTAATTGTTGTAAGATGGGTTACCTTATTTTTATTATAAATCATTCTGCGAAAAAGTCAATATCCATATTCATCAGAATATTTGATATTGATATGATTATTCACACAAAATCTCCACTCGCCGTGTGGCGAGTGGAGATTTTAACTTGCTGGGCTAAAAATTTTTATTAGTTTTCGGGCTCAATGAGACCGTAGTTGCCGTCCTTTCTCTTATACACGACGCAGGTCTTTTCGGTCGTCGAGTCGTTGAACACGAAGAAGGTGTGCCCGAGCAGATTCATCTGCATGACAGCTTCCTCGGGGGACATCGGAGTATACTCAAATTTTTTAGTTCTGATGATAATATCGGATTCTTCGGGCTCCTCTCCAACGGATGCAGCCGCAATAGCCTCGTCCGAGATCAGTCCCTCGCGCAGCTTTTTGCGCAAGCGCGTCTTGTTCTTTCTGATCTGTCTTTCTATATTATCAATTGATTTATCAAGCGCTTCTCTGAAGGTTTCGGCATCTACCTCACTTCTGAATAAGGTGTTTGAGGCCTTGATCGTTATCTCAAGCGTGGAAAGATTGCGCTTGTGGCTCAGGGTGACGGTCGCGTTTCCTTCTTCGCCGAAATACTTGTCGAGCTTGGAAAGCTTTTCGGTGATCATTGCCTTTGTGTCTTCATACACGTTTAACTGTCTGCCGATGATGTTGATCTTCATAAGTAACCTCCTGCTTTTCTGTTTTGCCATCCACGTGGCACGATTTCGTACGGACCACCCTCTTGATGATCCGAGGCAGAGAGCTTGACTTTTGGGATGCATTCGGTAGGTTGCATCCGCTTGTATCACAGCCTGCCGTTAAACAAAACGCTTTCGCATCTTGTCTAATTAAATTATATCAAAATATATTCAAATATTAATGACTAAAAAATTAACATTGTGCAAATTTTATGAAAATTGATGTCGTTTGCTAAATTTTATTGTGTATTGTTGTTATATATTTTGATTTTATGGCTTTTTTAATGAAATTAATTGACTTTTTAACGTAATTTTGTCATCAAAGTTTGATTTTTAATAAAAAAGCTTTTTTGCGCTTGTTTTTTACTATTCCTGACTTTAGCGATTTTTCCACAAAAAATTGTGAAAAAAATATCAGATTTACTTGACATATTTCTGCAAATTTGATATAATTATTAGGAATGAATTTATTTAATAATTCTATTTTAAACATTCGGTCTCAAAAAATTTGAGACCCGGAAAGGAAAAAGAGAATGTACAAGATTATTAACAAGAAAGCACTGAACCCCACCGTTATCATGATGGACATCGAGGCTCCTCTGGTAGCAAAGAAGGCTGAGCCCGGTCAGTTCATCATCCTCAGAGTTGATGAGAACGGTGAAAGAATCCCGCTTACCGTTGCAGGATACGACCGCGAGGCAGGCACCGTTAAGATCATTTTCCAGATCGTTGGCGGTACTACCGAAAAGCTCTCCCACAAGGAAGAGGGCGACTACCTTCAGGACTTCGTAGGTCCTCTCGGAGTTGCTACTCATCTCCACGGTCTCAAGAAGGTCTGCATCGTTGGCGGAGGCGTTGGCTGTGCTATCGCACTTCCTATCGCTCAGAAGCTTCACGAGATGGGCGCTGACGTAACCAGCATCATCGGTTTCAGAAACAAGGATCTTCTTATCCTTGAGGACGAGTTCAATGCTTGTTCCAATACCCTCCGCGTTATGACTGACGACGGCTCCTACGGTGAGCACGGTAACGTTACCGTTCCGCTTAAGGAAATGCTTGAGGCAGGTGAAAAGTTCGATATGATCATCACCATCGGTCCTCTTATCATGATGAAGTTCGTCGTTGCTACCGCAAAGCCCTTCGGCACTCCCATCACCGCTTCCATGAACCCCATCATGATCGACGGTACCGGAATGTGCGGCGGATGCCGACTCACTCTTAACGTTGACGGCAAGAAGGTCACCAAGTTCGCTTGTGTTGACGGTCCCGATTTCAACGGCTATGAGATCGACTTTGACGAAGCAATGTCCAGAGGCAGAATGTATGCAGACTTCGAGCGTCACGCTCACGACGAAGCATGCAATCTCTTCAAGAAGGAGGTAAAGTAAAATGGCAAAGGCAAATATGAGTCTTACAAGAAACGCTATGCCTACGCAGGACGCACAGGTACGCGCTCACAATTTCCAAGAGGTTGCTCTCGGTTACACCGAGGAAATGGCAATCGACGAGGCTATGAGATGTCTCAACTGCAAGAATATGCCTTGCGTTAACGGATGCCCCGTTAAGATCCACATCCCCGAGTTCATCAGCAAGATCAAGGAGGGTGATTTCGAGGGTGCATATCAGATCATATCCAAGTCCTCCTCTCTCCCCGCAGTTTGCGGTCGTGTATGTCCTCAGGAGGTACAGTGCGAATCCAAGTGCGTAAGAGGTATCAAGGGCGAGTCCGTTGGTATCGGCCGTCTTGAGCGTTTCGTTGCTGACTGGCACAATACATATTGCACCGAGGCTCCCGTTCGTCCCGAAAGCAACGGTCACAGAGTTGCTATCGTTGGTTCCGGTCCTTCCGGACTTACCTGCGCGGGCGACCTTGCAAAGAAGGGCTATGAAGTAACCGTTTACGAGGCACTTCATACCGCAGGCGGAGTTCTTGTTTACGGTATTCCCGAGTTCCGTCTTCCCAAGAAGATCGTTGCCAAAGAGGTTGAAACCCTTGAAAAGCTTGGCGTTAAGGTTGAGACCAACGTCGTTATCGGTAAGACTCTTACCATTGACGAGCTCTTCGAAATGGGATATGAGGCTGTATTCGTAGGAAGCGGTGCAGGTCTTCCCAACTTTATGGGTATTCCCGGTGAGTCCTACAAGGGCGTTTACTCGGCTAACGAGTTCCTCACCAGAAGCAATCTTATGAAGGCATATCTTGATAATCCCGACACCCCCATTATGAAGGGCGGTAACGTTGCTATCGTTGGCGGCGGTAACGTTGCTATGGATGCTGCAAGAACTGCTCTCCGTCTTGGTGCTGAGCACGTATATATCGTTTACCGTCGTTCCATGGACGAGCTTCCTGCACGTAAGGAAGAAGTCGAGCACGCAGAGGAGGAGGGAATCGAGTTCCGTCTTCTTTGCAATCCCACCGAGATCATCGGCTACAACAATCCCGAGGATCCCCGCGATCCCAAGAACGGATTCGTTACCGGCATCAAGTGCGTAAAGATGGAGCTTGGTGAGCCCGACGCAAAGGGTCGTCGCCGTCCCGTTGCTATTCCTGACAGCGAGTTCGAGATCCCCGTAGATACCGTTGTTATTTCCATCGGTACCTCTCCCAACCCCCTTATCAAGTCTACCACAGAGGGACTTGAGGTCAACGACCACGGCGGTATCATCGTAAATGAGGACGGTCTGTCCTCTCGTACTGCGGTTTACGCAGGCGGTGACGTTGTTACCGGTGCGGCTACAGTTATCTCCGCTATGGGTGCAGGTAAGACTGCTGCAAAGGCGATCGACGAATATCTTTCCAATAAGTAATTATTGAATACATGAAAAGACCTTCTCAAATGAGAAGGTCTTTTTTGCTGTTTAAAATTATTCTATCGTCAGGTCTTTCAAATAGATCGTATTGCCAGCAGGGATAACGAATGCAAATTCGGTGCAGTCTTCGCCTAATGATGAAATATCTACGGTAAATGTTTGCCATTCGCCGTATTTCAGCTGACAGCTTTCAAGTGAGGATGCAGAATCGTAATCAATATATCCGTCAACCTGTCCATCTGCCTTTGAGGGTTCTATTTCATTAGGCTTGACACGGATAGCAAACTCACCCATACCGCCAAGCTTCTGATTTGAGGTCTCGGGAAGATAGACTGTAAACGTAAACGTGCTTTTATTTTTCAAAAGCCCAACATTGACGTACAATTTTCCTTGTGAGTTAGATATGACCTCGTATGCTGTTGTGTCATCGTCAAAATACACACCTGTTATTGATACGCCCATCTGTACCGTAAGATCCTTACCCTTCTGCAAGCCGTTAACTGCAGCCTCGGGTTTTAAAACATCATTCCAATCAATATTTCCGCCCGCATTTTCACAATAATAAATATGGGGATTTACGATTGATCCGTCGCTTGCAAGATTAAATACCGAACCACCTATCCAGGGGGTATTACTTGAGTTATCTGAAACAACTATATTTCCATATTTATCAATATAGTTGGATCTGTCATAGGTTGAGGTCTTCATTCCGTATTGCAACCGTACGCCGTTATAAACGATGCTTGCACTGTTGGCATGCTCGTGACCGACAAATACGGAATCGAAGCCATATCTCAGTATTGTTTTCCAGACCGTAAGGTCGCCGTCCCAAGGACCCTTCATGGCAGAACCGATATAACCGAAATCACCCTCTTGTTTGTCCTCGTAATAATCTATGAAAATATGATCTGTTCCGTCGGTATTATACTTTTTGAACGCCTCTCCAAACATTGATATCTGGATATGGAACGCCATTGAATACTTAGTATCCGGTGAAACGTCGTGAATATTGCCTACTACTTCCTTATACCATTTGATCTGATCCTTGCCAAAGCCCGGGGAGGTCTTGGTGTGACCGTTTGCAAGCGACTCCTGACTTGCATTTGCACAACCGTTACTGTCAAGCATAAAGAATACTCTTGTCAGCTTGCCGCCCTGCTCGATTCCGACGGTATAATTGCCGTTACCTGTCAGATCTCTTTGCAAAAACAGACAATGCTCGGCATTTTCAAATTGCTCGCACTGCCAATCAACACCCATCTTGCTCTCGTTATCGTGATTTCCGAATACAGGCGCCCACGGTATTCCGAAGCTTTCGAAAAATTCGATTATTTCAAGCAGATTTTCACCGTTATCGTCAAACTCGCCGTAAACTATATCTCCCGTCAGGATAATGAGGTCAGGATTTGTGTTTTCGATTATTTCGCGAAGATAATCATAGCAGCGAATATCTTTTTTGTCAGGTGACCATATATCCTTGCCTATGCTACTCAATCTGTCCTCTGTACGACACTGAGACGAATCGATTATTTGCGGATCGGTAAGCTGAAGAACGATCGGTTCACGATCCTCGGGAACGCTTACTACAAAATCTACGTAATCTGAAAAGTTTATCGTTTCCATTTCTTCTTCCGTGGTTTCCTCTGTGGTTTCGTCGTAAACCGTCGTTTCTTCTGCTTCGGTGGTTTCTATCTCTATGGTTTGTGCGCCATTACAAGCGACTAAAAGTATCCCGAATAACAAAATCAAGAAATTGAAGATAATTTTGGTAATTTTCATAAAAGACCATCTCTATAACTTTTTACAAAATTTTAATTTACTTTACTGTTTGAATATTAATTTACACCGTAAATAGCGTCCCAATCAATGCTTGCTCCGCCATTTTCACAGTAATAAATATGAGGATTTACTATGTTACCCTCGCTATCGAGATTGAACACAGAGCCACCTACCCAAGGAATAGTGGTTGAATACACAGTATGCTCGATATTTCCTTCGGGGCTTACGTAGTTTATGCTATCGTAGCCGGAGCTCTTCATTCCGTACTGAAGTCTGATACCCTCGTAAACAATACTTGCGCTGTTTGCATGCTCGTGTCCTACGAAGATAGAGTCAACTCCAAATCTTTTGATATCCTTCCATACGCTTTTATCTGTATCAAAGCCAGGATAGGTAAATCCGATATAACCAAAATCTCCGTCTTTTTTGTTTTCATCGTAGTCGATAAATACGGGGCCATGTGAGCCTTCCGTATACTGTTCAAACGCTTCGTTGAATACGCTAAGCGGAATATGAAAGGCGAGGGATATCTTCGTGTCAGAAAAATTTTTCTTTATATCCTTTATACCAGAAATAAACCATTTGATCTGATCCCTGCCAAAACCCGCCTCACGCTGTGTATGACCGTTAGCCAAGCTCTCATCGCTGGCAGATGCAATGCCGTTTGAGTCAAGCATAAAGAATACTCTCGTCAACTTGCCGCCCTGCTCGATTCCAACGCTATAGTTTCCGTTTCCGGTCAAGGTTCTTTGCAAGAAAAGGCAGTTTTCTGCATTTTCAAATTGCGCACTCTGCCAATCGGCTCCCATTTTGCTTTCATTGTCATGGTTTCCAAAAACAGGTGCCCACGGAATGCCGAAGCTTTCCATGAATTCTACAAATTCAAGGAGACTATTGCCGCTATCATCAAATTCACCGTAAATAATATCTCCGGTAATAAGAATAAGGTCGGGGGAGGTGTTGGTTATAATATCACGAAGAAAATCATAACATCTTTCGTTCTTTTTATCCGCACCCCAATGGTCGGGAAGCAGACCGCCAAGACGGTCGGGTGTTCTTGCCTGAGAAGAATCAATGATCTGAGTGTCGGTGAGCTGAAGAATTACTGCCTCGCGATCCTCGGGAACGCTTACAACAAAATCAACGTATTCTGAAAAATTTATCGTTTCCATTTCGCCCTCTGTGGTTTCCTCTGTGGTTTCCTCTGTGGTTTCGTCAGTAGTTTCTTTCGAAGTTTCTTCGGAAATTGTCGTTTCCGCCTCTGTTGTTTGGGTTTCTTCCGTCTGTGTGTCGTTACACGACATTAAAAACAGAGCAAGAAGTGAAAACAAGGCTGCAAGTATGATTTTTGAAAGCTTCATAGGTGTACCTCTCTTATATTTTCTACATTTAGATAATAACATATGGCAGGAGATTTGTCAACATAAATATCTGTAAAAATTATGTACACACTAAAGGTGAGGACGGGATTCTGAACCTTTAACTCAATTTGCAAGCAAATTGAGTTGTTGGAGTTCTCTTGACCCTCATGGTATGCAAAAAACCCATACCACGAATGTGGTATGGGTTTTTTGGCGTGCCATGAGGGATTCGAACCCCCGACCTTTTGGTTCGTAGCCAAACACTCTATCCAGCTGAGCTAATGGCACATATTTTTGTCGTACCCATATATTATATCATATTTTTACCTTTTGTCAATAGTTTTTAGAAAAAAAATTTGATTTTTTTGTAAAAAAAGTATTGACAACGATATTTCGTTGTGATATAATGGTTCTACCTCTGCAAAGGGCTTTTTTGTTGTGCCCTGCGCGCAAAAGGACACGCGGGCTCTTCAGAGGGAGGTACACAGATCGCTTTGCGATCAAATAAAATTCAAATGGGAGGTGCCGAAATCATGGCTAATGATGCAAGAGTCAAGGTTACTCTCGTATGCACTGAGTGCAAGCAGAGAAACTACGACACAAAGAAAAACAAGAAGAATGATCCGGACAGGCTTGAACTTAAGAAGCACTGTAAGTTCTGCCGCAAGCACACTCTTCACAAAGAGTCCAAGTGATCGGGAGGGTAATATGACTGTCACAAATAAAAGAAGTCTTATCGCTTTTCTCCTGACCGTTGTGCTGGTCGTGTCACTCTTTACCTTAAGTGTTTCCGCAACCGACGTTGATTCATCATCTTCTACCGACGAAACTACCGTCGTTACTGAAGGTACTACTGCTTCTGATGAGACCACCGACTCCGGTGAGACCACGAAGCCCTCTGAAACAACGGAAAAAGAGGAAGGAACCACTAAAAAGGAAGAAAAAACTGAAAAAGAAGAAGAATCTACTGAAAGCGAAGCATCCAAGAATGCTAAGAAGGCAACTAAGAAAGCACTTATAATCAACGGTATTATAATCGGTGCTATCATCGTTATCGGTGTTGCTCTTATCATTAAGTTCCGCGAAAAGCTCGGGGCATTCCTTCGTTCCGTAAAGAGCGAGCTTAAGAAGATCGTTTGGTCTTCCAAGACTCAGACTCGCAAGAGCTTCCTCGTTGTTGTTGTAGTTGCTGTTGCTGTTGCTCTGCTTCTCTTTATAGTAAACACTGCTTTCACGAACGGTATCAGTATGCTCGCTGATCTCTTCTGATCAAGAGGAGTTTAGTTATGAGTGATATCGATAAAATGAACGTAGGCCTGAAATGGTACGTTGCGCACACCTATTCGGGATATGAAAACAAGGTAAAGGTAAACCTTGAAAAGATCGTTGAAAATCGCGGACTTGGTAATCTTATTTACGACGTAAAGGTTCCCGTTGAAACGATCATTGAAAAAGACGGCGACAAGGAAAAGGTACAAGAGTTAAAGATTTTCCCCAGCTACGTTTTCATTAAAATGATAATGACCGACGAGAGTTGGCACGCTGTCAGAAACATTACCGGCGTTACCGGTTTCGTAGGACCCGGATCGCGCCCCACACCTCTTTCCGATAAGGAAGTTCTTGACATCAATCTTGAAAGTCCCGAGGAAACGAAGGTTCAGCTTAGCTTTAAGGTTGGAGATGAGGTCTCCGTTATTAACGGTCTGTTTGAAGGCTACGACGGAGTCGTTCAGTCTATAACAGACGATCTCAAGATCGCTACCGTACTCGTTAAGCGCGGACGCAGAGACATGCCCGTCGAGATCGACACCGATATGCTTAAGCTCAAAACACAAAACTGATCTTTCTTTTGTTGTTTCTTTTTAAGATAACAGCCGTCGTTGAAACGACGTAAGTGGGAGGGAGAAAAATTTTGAATTCTCCCGCACAAGTACCACATTGGAGGTTAATTTATTATGGCAAAGAAAATAATGGGTTACATCAAACTGCAGCTCCCCGCAGGTAAGGCTACTCCTCAGCCCCCCGTAGGTCCTGCTCTCGGTCAGTATGGAGTTGCAATTCCCGTATTTACAAAAGAATTTAACGAGAGAACAAAGAACGATATGGGTCTTATTATCCCTGTCGTTATCACGGTTTACGCTGACCGTTCCTTCACTTTTATCACTAAGACTCCCCCTGCAGCAGTTCTTATCAAGAAGGCAGCAGGAATCGAATCCGGCTCCGCTAAGCCCAACAAGGACAAGGTGGCTAAGATCACCAAGGAGCAGGTAAGAAAGATCGCAGAAACCAAGATGCCTGACCTCAACGCAGGTTCTATCGAGGCTGCTATGAGCATGGTTGCAGGAACCGCTCGTTCTATGGGCGTTCTTGTAGAAGACTAATTTGGGAGGTAAGTAATAATGGGTAAGAAATATACAGACAGCGTAAAGCTGATTGAAAAGAACAGACTCTACGATCCTTCCGAGGCTCTTAGTCTTGTATGCCAGACTTCTAAGGCAAAGTTTGATGAAACTATTGAAGTACACGTTCGTCTTGGCGTTGACTCCCGTCACGCAGACCAGCAGGTCAGAGGCGCAGTTGTTCTCCCCAACGGTACGGGTAAGACCTTGAAGGTTCTCGTTTTCGCTAAGGGCGACAACGTTCAGAAGGCTCTCGACGCAGGCGCAGACTATGCAGGCGGTCCTGAGTATGCTGAAAAGATCCAGCAGGAAAACTGGTTCGATTTCGACGTAGTTATCGCTTCTCCCGATATGATGGGTGTTATCGGTCGTCTTGGTAAGGTGCTCGGTCCTAAGGGACTTATGCCTTCTCCTAAGGCTGGTACCGTTACTCCTGACGTTGCTAAGGCTGTTACCGAGGCAAAGGCAGGTAAGATCGAGTACAGACTTGATAAGACCAACATTATCCACTGTCCTATCGGTAAGGCTTCCTTCGGTGAGGCTAAGCTCCAGGAGAACTTCGATACTCTTCTCGGCGCTATCATCAAGGCTAAGCCCGCAGCTGCAAAGGGTCAGTATATCAAGAGCTGCGTAGTAGCTTCTACTATGGGCCCCGGTATCAAGATCAATCAGAGCAAGCTCAGCTGATAAGTTGATAAGTTAAATAGAAAGACACCTTAAAATCTTTGATTTTAGGGTGTCTTTTTTCGTTTTTGACACTATTTTTACTACGATAAATGTTAAAAAAATGTAAATTTTTAAAAATCCTTTATTTATAAGGAAAATTTCAACTTTAATGAGGCGGTTTTCTATTGAAAAACGCGAAAAAATGTGATATAATTGTGGTATATATTATATTAATATTATAATTATATAAATTATGGCGCAAAAAATATTAAGAAAGGATTTCTGTATATGGATTATTTAGCTGAAATAAAAGAAATATGGTCCATGGTCCAGGATAAAATGAAGCAGCAGCTCGGTACCACCGCAATGAATCTGTGGTTCGGAGATATCGAGATCATTTCATTTTCCAATTATACCCTGACTCTGATGACGAGCACAGAATTCAAGATGCAGATAATCAATGAAAAATATCTCTCGCAGCTTGAGGATATTTTCAAGGATCTGATGGGATTCTCTATCAATATCGTGGTCGTATCTAAAAATCCTTCCGTTAACGTTGATAAAATAAAAAATCAGATATCGAGCGAGGATATTGTTCCCGAAAGGGAGGAGAGCACCGATCACGGTGAGACTCCTACCGTTTTGGGATCGACAATGCCAACGGTAAACTTTGAATACACGTTTGATAACTTTATTGTCGGAAGCTCGAATAAATTTGCTCACGCTGCTTGCATTGCTGTAGCGGACAAGCCCGCGCAGGATTACAACCCCTTGTTCATCTACGGACCCAGCGGACTTGGAAAGACTCACCTGCTTTACGCGGTCACGAACGAGATAAAGACTAAAAATCCTTTTGCTAATATCATCTACATCAAGGGTGAGGATTTTACCAATCAGATGATCGAAAGCCTTGCTAAAAAGTCTATGTCAAAGTTCAGAGATAAGTACCGTACTTGCGACGTGCTTCTTATAGACGATATTCAGTTTATAGCAGGTAAAGAATCAACTCAGGAGGAATTCTTCCACACCTTCAATGCTCTGTACGAGGAGGGTAAGCAGATAATCCTCACCTCCGACCGTCCTCCAAAGGATATAAAAACTCTTGAGGACAGACTTAAGACGAGATTTGAGTGGGGTCTTATTGCTGACATTCAGCCGCCTGATCTTGAGCTTCGCATAGCAATATTTAAAAATAAGATATCGCAGGCGGGTATAACGATCTCTGATGAGATCATTACATATCTTGCCGAGAACCTGAGATCTCACATAAGACAGATAGAGGGAGCTGTCAAAAAGCTCGTAGCGATCAAATTTTTATCGGGAAGCGAGATCACGATGGATATCGCAAAGAACTGCATGACAGAGCTTCTCGGCGGCGCAGAGCCCGTAAACGTGACCGTAGACAAGATATTCGCAGCGATAGAGAAAAAATATGACGTCGGAAAGACCGAGCTTATTGGAAAGTCGAGAGTAAAGGACGTTGCACAGGCAAGACACGTTGCTATATATCTTGTAAGAACTATCACGGAAATGTCACTTCCTAACATTGGAAAGCTTTTTAACAGAGATCACTCGACGATTATCTCCTCTATCGATACGATAGAGAAGAAGATCTCTTCCTCTCCCGCAATCGAGATCGAAATTAGCGAGCTTATCAAGGAGATTAAAGAATAAAAGCTATATCAACAGCTTTTGAACAGTTGGGTTTGATACACGATAAAGAGACTTGGTTTGTTTTCAACATTTCAACAGTTGACAAAAATTGTTGAAAACTGAGTTTTGTTGTAATTTTAAGAATTTTTGAGAAAATTTCCAGTTAGAATAAATTCATCAGATAAAATTCGTATCAAAATCAAATATTTTCCGATATTTTGAGTGTATTTTATACATAGAGCTGTTGGTTTAAATGCTTTACATATAAAGAAAAATGTGGTGTTTTCCACATTTTAGCGCCCCTTACTTCTAATACTACTAAATTATTATATCATTCTTTCGGTATATCAGTATTTCGTTATTTTTGCGCGCGACCGAAAGGAAGGCTAAATAAAAGGGTCGCCAAACAGGCGGCAGATTGGAGAAAAAATGAAAATAGTTTTCAATAGACAGGAAATAAGTAATAAGATAGCGCCTCTTATGAGCGTCGTATCCGGAAAAAGCACACTGACCGCAGTTGAGGGTATTCTGATCGAGGCAAACTCGTCCGATTGCTGCACACTTACTGCATTTGATCTTGAAAAGGGAATTAAGATCACAGTCGATGCGGACGTTATAGAGCAGGGCTCTTATATCATCAACGCACAAAAGTTCAATCAGACACTCAGAGTTATGAACGGTGATGAGATCACTCTTACCGTTGATAATAAGCTTGGCGTAGTATTTGAGTGCGGAAAGTCGTCTCACAGAACAGGAGCGCTTAAGGCAGAGGATTTCCCAGAGATACCCGACCTTCAGTCTGAAAAGGGATTTATCGTTAATCAGGCACAGTTCAAAAAGATGCTTTCAAAGGTATCCTATGCAATGGGTGTTAACGAGCCCAGACCCGTTCTCAACGGTTGTTATATAAAGACTGAGGAGGGCAAGATGAACGTCGTTGCCTGCGATGGCTTTAAGCTTGCTGTATGCTCTGCAGAGTCTGAGCTTAAAAAGCTTGAAAACTCCGACAGAGGCGTTGAGTTCTCATTTATAGTTCCCGTTAAATCGGTAAACGAGATCGTAAAGCTTCTTTCTGATGATGAAGAAGATACAGTAACAGTGTATATGAGCCATAAGAATATGGTTATCGCGTTCGAGGGATTGACCTTCTTTACCCGTCTTATCGTAGGTGAGTTCGTTGATTACAACAGGATCATCATCAAGAACCACAAGATCGAGGTCAAGGCGTCAAAGCAGGAGCTTCTTGCTGCTCTTGAAAAGGCTTCTCTTATCACTGAAGAAAGAATTGCCGGAAGCGTTCGTTCTCACGTAAGAATCGAGGTTTGTGAGGATATTCTTAAAGTATCTGCAGTTTCCTCTGCGGGAAGCATTTACGATGAGCTTGGAATCGAGCACGAGGGCGATGATATCTCGATCGCGTTCAACAACAGATTCCTTATAGACAGTGTAAGAGCCTGCAGAAGCGAAACGATAAAGCTTTCCATGTCCTCTCCTCTTATGGGAATTAACGTTGAGCCCTGCGATGATGAAGCAGGAAGCGAGCTCTTTATGCTTCTTCCCGTAAGAACCAGAGATTGAGATAATTTATCTATTTGAAAGGGTATAAATGTTCTGCCGAAATATTTACATTGAAAATTTCAGAAATATAGCCTTGGCAGACGTTGATTTTTGCAAGGGGACAAACGTACTTATCGGAGAAAACGCCCAGGGAAAGACAAATCTGCTCGAAGCTATATATATGACTGCATTGGGCAAGAGCTTCCGTCAGGGCACTGACAAGGACGTTATCAGATTTGGCGAGGAATACTGCTTTATAAAAAACAGTTATACCGACAGTATACGCGATATGGAAATATCGATGAGGGTGTTTTCTGATAAACGCGCTAAAAGAGTTGAGCAAAACAGGATCAAGGTCGCTCGTACCTCGGAGATGGTAGGCTGTTTTAAGGTAGTTTTGTTCTGTCCCGAGCATTTGTCGATCATAAAGGACGGCCCGTCGATGAGAAGAAATTTTCTTGACGTCGCAATATCACAAATAAGACCGCTTTATATGAGATCCTTGCAAAAATACGCCACGATACTCAAGGAAAGAAATGCCTTGATACGTGATGCAGAGGAAAACAGATCTTCGTTTGATGCAACGATAGATCTTTTCTCGGAGCAGCTGGCGAACGAAGCCGCAGTTATCACTCTTTACCGTGTCAAGTATATTGAAAAGCTCAGAAAATACGTATCCGAATGTTTTTTGGAAATGACCGGAGAAAGAGAGCTGCCTGAGATAGAATATATATCATCCTGTAAGCTATCGGAAGAAGAATGCTTTGATATAGAGCGTTGCAAAAATGCATACAGAGAGCTTTATTTAAGCCACCACGACCGTGAGATCGGCGCAGGATCGACTTTGTGGGGAATTCACAAGGACGACATGGAGATCAACTTAAACGGCAACAGAGCGCGAATTTTCGCCTCACAGGGTCAGCAGAGGTCACTTTCTCTTGCCTTGAAGCTTGCCGAGGGTGAAATAATTAAGGACGAATGCGGCGGAGATTATCCCGTGTTCCTATTTGACGACGTTTTGTCCGAGCTTGACAGCGGCAGGCGAGAGTATCTCTTATCTAATCTTCACGGCAAGCAGGTAATATTGACCTGCTGCGAGAAAAACGATATAAAAGCCGATAAGCTCATAGGTGTCAGTAACGGGATCTTTACTTGAGTGAGGAAAAGTTATGTATCTGCACGTAGGAAATAACAAAAATATACGCGAAAAGGATATAATCGGCATATTCGATATGGATATGTGTACGGTTTCGTCAATAACAAAGAAATTTCTCTCCGATGCACAAAAAAACGATCTCGTAGTATCTGCAAAGGACGAGATTCCTAAATCATTCGTTTTGTACAAAGAAAACGGAAAATATATGATCTGCTTTTCGCAGATCTCAACCTCGGCTCTTTTAGGAAGAACCGAAAGCAATTTATAAACAATCACAAATTTTTTAGCAAAGGAATAAAAAAATGTCTGAAGAAATCAAAAGGTCCGAAGAGATGGCAGAAACACATTACGGTGAAAATGAGATACAGGTGCTTGAAGGACTTGAAGCTGTAAGAAAGAGACCGGGTATGTATATAGGTACCACCTCTATCCGCGGACTTCACCACCTTGTTTACGAGATAGTTGATAACTCTATCGACGAGGCTCTTGCCGGATATTGCGATCAGATAACGGTAACTCTCAACTACGATAACAGTGTAACGGTTGAGGATAACGGAAGAGGTATTCCTGCCGGAATACACCCAAAGGAGGGTATTCCTACGCCCGAGGTCGTTTATACGATACTTCACGCGGGTGGAAAATTCGGTGGCGGCGGATATAAGATCGCGGGTGGTCTTCACGGCGTCGGTGCTTCTGTTGTTAACGCGCTTTCCTTGTGGGTAGAGCTCGACGACTGCTATGAGGGCAAGAGATATACCGAAAGATTTGAAAGAGGCGTTGTAGCGAGAAAATTCGTCTGTGAGGGAGATTCTCCCGAGCGTCCTCACGGTGTAAGAGTAACGTTCAAGCCCGACCCTGATATTTTTGAGGAAACCGTATTTGATTACGATACTTTGCTGAACCGTATGAGAGAGCAGAGCTTTCTTAATGCTGGAATAAAGATAGTTCTTATCGACGACAGAGGAAACGAGCCTGTTGTAAACGAGCTTCAGTTTGAGGGCGGTGTTTCGAGCTTCGTTGAATATCTCACCGAAACCAGACATAACGAGCCCGTCCATCCCGACGTTATATATATGCGCGGAGAAAAGAATACAAGTGTTTGTGAGATAGCTCTTCAGTATAACGACGGATATAACGAATGTCTTATGACATTTGCAAACAATATGAATACTATCGAGGGTGGTACTCACGAGACGGGATTCAAAGCAGGTCTTACGCGTGTTCTTAACGATTACGGAAGAAAGATCGGTGTTCTTAAGGATAGTGATAAGAATCTTTCGGGTGAGGACGTAAGAGAGGGTCTTTGCGCTATAGTCAGCGTCAAGCTTGAGGATGCTCAGTTTGAAAGCCAGACTAAAGCGAAGCTCGGAAACTCGGATATCAGAACTCTCGTTGACAATACCGTATCTCAAAAGCTTGCCGATTATCTTGAAGAAAATCCCAATACGGGACGAGCTATTCTTGATAAGGCCCTTGCCGCTTCGCGTGCAAGAGAGGCT
Organism: Clostridia bacterium; assembly: GCA_017536475.1. Taxonomy (GTDB): domain Bacteria; phylum Bacillota; class Clostridia; order Oscillospirales; family CAG-272; genus SVTX01. The sequence goes on along the minus strand of JAFXHH010000014.1, from coordinate 23,204 downwards.
GCGAGAAAGGCAAGAGAGGCGACAAGACGTAAGGGTCTTTTCGAGGGCAGCTCGCTTCCCGGAAAGCTTGCTGACTGTCAGGAAAAGGACGCTACTCTTACCGAGCTTTATCTGGTAGAGGGAGACTCCGCAGGAGGATCTGCAAAGCAGGGAAGAAACTCAAAATTCCAGGCGATCCTTCCTCTTCGCGGTAAGGTCCTTAACGTTGAAAAGACGAGACTCGATAAGGTATATTCAAATTTGTCACTTATTCCTATAATTCAGGCTCTCGGATGCGGTATCGGTGAAGAATTTGATATTGCAAAGCTTCGTTACGGTAAGATAATAATCATGGCCGATGCGGACGTTGACGGATCGCACATCAGAATACTTCTTCTGACCTTCCTGTTCAGACATATGCGTCAGCTTATCGATGAAGGACACGTTTATCTTGCTCAGCCTCCGCTTTATAAGGTCTATAGGAAGGGTGCAAAGCAGGGTAATGAAAAATACGCGTTCTCTGATGCCGAAAGAGATAAATATATCGCAGAGCTCGCAGGAGAGAGTGGAAATACTTCAAACATCGAAGCAGACAGATACAAGGGTCTTGGTGAGATGGATGCAGAGCAGCTTTGGGAAACGACTATGGACCCCGCAAGAAGAACTATTCTTAAGGTCACGGTAGAGGACGCTATCGCTTGTGACGAGATGTTCTCACTTTTGATGGGTGATAAAGTCGAGCCCAGACGTATCTTTATCGAGCAGAATGCAACGTTGGCAGAAAATCTTGATATCTGATAGAGTTTTCAACAGCTTTAAATTTTTGATCGTTTTTTATGTTGAAAAAATGTGAGGATCATTATTTAAACAAATTTTTCCACATATTTTATCAACGCTTTAAAAAGCTTGCGATTCTGGTATATTTTTCTTTGTATGTAAAGATTATAATATGATACGAATTAACTTTTACCATACGCAAACAAACTATTACTTGTGAAGTTTTAAACAATAAAAAAGTTTTCCACATAGTGTTGAAAATGATGTTGAAAACTCTGTGAGAAAATTTGGAGAACGATTCGTTGATATGAAATTTTTTAAAAATAAATTTTTCATCATCGTTATGTCGTTAGCGCTGTTTATCGTGATATTTACGGCGACTCTCTCTGTAATGGGGCAGACCGGTACGATAAACGACACGCTTAACGTAGTGGCAACGCCCTTCAGATACGTCGGTTCAAAGATAGGTGAGGCTTTTGAAGGCTTTTCAAAATATTTTGCTTCTATAGACGAGCTTGATAAAGAAAATCAAAGTCTTATCGAGGAGATAGAGAGGCTTGAAGGCGAGCTTGCCGATTCTCAGGCGGTCAAGGAAGAAAACGAAAGATTGCGAGAGTATATTGAGTTCAAGAAGACCTATCCCGATCTTGCTTTGACCGAGGCGTTGATAATCAGTTCGGAATCTGAAAATCACAGCACTGTTTTTACTCTTAACAAGGGTCGTGAAGACGAAATAAAGGTTGGAATGCCCGTCGTTGTCTCAAGTGGAGTAGTAGGGTCTGTTTGTGAGGTTGGCTCTACTTGGTGCAAGGTGAGAGTTATTACCGAGGCATCGTCGTCTATCGGAGCATACGTTTCCCGAAGCGGAGAAATAGGCTTGATAGAAGGAGATATCTCACTTAAGGGCACGGGAGAGTGTATTTTGAATTATCTCCCCTCAGATGCCGATGTAAAGGTTGGAGATCTGATATATACAAGCGGACTCGGAAGTAATTATCCAAGAGGATTGCTTATCGGAGAGGTGACGGAGATAAAGACCGACGAATATCTGCGCACAAAGATAGCAAGGGTCAAATGTGCAGTGAATTTTGATTCGTTAAGATACGTTATGATAGTCACCGATTACGACATATACGTTGAAGAATGATCTTCGGATTCGGAGGTTATTAAATGGCGAGAATTAAAGATAGCAATAGCAACGAAATCTTTAACGTAAAAAGCATAGTTGCATATACTCTCGTTTTTTCGGTATTGATATTTTTTATGACAGTGCTCCAGACCACGTGTCTTTCACTGTTTGGAAGCACCCCCGCGCTGACGTTTTCGATAGTTTGCGCTATAGGCTTTATTTTTGGAAGAAAAGCCGGAGCTATATCGGGTGTTTATGCGGGAACTCTTATGGGTATCCTCGGAGGAATCGGTTCTTCGCTTGCTCCACTGCTTTATACGTTTTGCGGATATTTATGCGGAGCTATGGTGGGTTGGTTTCTCTCTAAAAATCTTCCATCGTTTATGATCTATTCTGTTATCGCGGGAATTTTACTTGAAATATCTACGGTAATATATTACGGTCTGTTTTCCGAGAGCTTTTCGCTCGGACAGATCGTAACGAAGGTACTTATACCCGAATATTTTGCATTTTTAGTGTGTGCGATACCCGCATACGCGTTAACATTTGGAATTTACACGTTATTCAAAGGAAAGGACAAACGAAAAAGACGGAATTTTAACTGATCTTATTTAAAATCTGTCTTTTGGAAAGAAAGGAATTTGTTCAATGGCAATCGATAAGAACAAGCACGACAACGACGTTTACTTATTTGAAAATCAGAAGATCGTTGACATAAATATGGAGAAAGAGGTAAAGAAGTCCTTTATCGAGTACTCTATGTCTGTAATTATGTCGAGAGCTCTGCCTGACGTAAGAGACGGTATGAAGCCCGGACAGAGAAGAGTTATCTATGCGATGTACGAGGATCATCTGACTCACGATAAGCCCTTCCGTAAATCCGCTACGACTGTCGGTAACGTTCTCGGACGTTATCATCCTCACGGAGACAGCTCGGTATACGGAACTATGGTGCGTATGGCTCAGCCCTTCTCGCTCCGCTATCCTCTGGTTGAAGGACACGGAAACTTCGGTTCTGTGGACGGTGACCCGCCTGCAGCATACCGTTATACCGAGGCAAGACTTGACAAGATCGCTGACGAAATGACCAGAGACCTTGAAAAAGAGGTCGTTACGTTCGTTCCTAACTTTGATAACAGACTTCGTGAGCCGAGCGTACTGCCCTCCCGTTTCCCGAACTTTTTGGTAAACGGCTCGGTCGGTATTGCGGTAGGTATGGCTACCAATGTACCTCCTCACAATCTCGGAGAGGTTATCGACGGTACTATTTACCGTATGGAAAATCCCGAATGTTCTATCCTTGATATTATGCAGTTCATCAAGGGTCCCGATTTCCCGACGAGCGCAACTATCCACGGTACTACGGGTATTATGGACGCTTATACCACGGGTAAGGGCCGTATAGTAGTTCGCGCAAAGGCAGAGGTCGAGGAAGAAAATCATAGAATTATCGTTACCGAAATACCTTATATGGTAAATAAGTCTATGCTTTGTGAGGCTATTGCAAATCTCGTTAAGGAAAAGAGAATTGAAGGAATAACCGATCTTCGCGATGAGTCGGGCAGAGACGGTATGAGGATAGTTATCGAGTATAAGAGAGATGCTAACGGTCAGATAATCCTCAATCAGCTTTACAAATATACACAGATGCAGGATACCTGCTCGGCAAACTTCTTGGCTGTCGTCGGTCAGGAGCCTAAGGTACTTAATCTTGCACAGATACTCGATTACTATATTGAGCACCAGAAGTCCGTTATTCGCAGAAGAACCGAGTACGATCTCGAAAAGGCGAAGGCGAGAGCTCATATATACGAGGGCTACAAGATAGCTCTTGATAATATCGACGAGATCGTTGAGATAATGAAGACATCCGAGTCTATCAACGCGTCGAAGGCAACCTTGATAGAGCGATTCGGACTTACCGATATTCAGGCTCAGGCGATCGTAGAGATGACTCTCGGACGTCTTACCGGTATGGAAAGACAGAAGATAGAGGACGAGCTTGACAGACTTCACGCTCTTATTTGTGAGCTTGAGGGCATACTTGCCGATGAAAACAAGATAAAAGATATCATCAAGGAAGAGATGCTTGAGATCAAGAGAAAATATGCCGACGAGCGCCGTACGAAGATAGAGCAGGCGATCGACGACATCGATCTTGAGGATATGATAGAGAAGCATAACTGTGTTATCACTATGACTCGCGCGGGATATATAAAGCGCTTGCCCTCCGACACGTATTCGGCTCAGCACAGAGGCGGTAAGGGAATTACCGCAATGGCGACCAGAGACGAGGACTTTATCGAGCGAGTTGAGGTCGTATTCAGCCATTCAACGCTTCTGTTCTTTACAAATACCGGTCGCGTACAGGCTCTGCGCGGATTCCAGATACCCGAGGCGTCGAGAACCGCTAAGGGATCGAATATAGTAAATCTGCTTGCTCTTTCAAACGGTGAAAAGGTCACGGCCATGATAAGCGTGAACGAGTTTACCGAGGGCGAATATCTTACGATGGTTACAAGACAGGGTGTTATCAAGAAGACTCTGCTTTCCGAGTACGAATATCAGCGCAAGGGCGGTAAGATCGCTATCAATCTTGATGAGGGAGACGAGCTTTTGTTCGTTACCAAGACCAACGGTGAAAACGAGCTTATTCTCGCAACGAGAGAGGGTAATGCGGTCAGATTCGACGAAGCCAACGTTCGTCCTATGGGTAGAAGTGCTCGCGGTGTTCGCGGTATCAGACTTAAGGGTGACGACTACGTGGTCGGTGTCGTTAACGTCGAGGATGACAAGAAGCTCTTGACCGTAACCGAGAACGGATTTGGTAAGAGAACCGATTTCGATGACTTCAGACTTATGAAGAATCGCGGCGGCGGCGGTGTCATCTGTCATAACCTTACCGATAAGACAGGTCTGCTTGCGGGCATTATTGCAGTCGACGACGAAGACGATATCATGATGATCACGGATTCGGGTATCATTATCAGAACTCCTGCAAGTGGCGTATCGATTTATTCGAGAACCGCATCGGGTGTAATTATGATGAGACTTGAAGAGGGTCAGAAGCTCGTCAATGTTACAAAGACGGCAAAGGAAGAAAAGACCGAGGAAGAGGGCTCTGAAGAAAATACCGAGGTTGTTGAGAACGCAGGTATAGAAAATGCGACCGAAGCTCAGACGACCGAGGAATAATATTTCGATAGCAGGTTTTTTATGAAAAAAATATTTATCGGTATAATCTCTGTTTTACTTGTATTTTCGGCAACCGTTACCTTGAGCTCCTGCTCGGGAAAGGCGCCGAATATAGAAGATGTGAACGAGAGATTCGTATATCTTATTGAAGAATCCAAGGAGCTTAACGTTATATTTTTCGGCACGGGTCTTCCGATCTACAGAAGAGACGGTGAGCTGTCGGAAAGACAGATGGTGTATTATAACGACAAGGTTTCGGGATACAATAAGGTATTGCTTGATAATTCGGAATATCTTAGTATTGACGATATTAAGGCGGCAGCAGATAAGATCTTTTCAGATGAATATCTTTCCGAGCTTTACGAAAGCGCTTTCGACGGCATTATGGTAAACGATACGAATGCGTACGTTCGATTTTACGATAACACGGAGTGGCTGTACCAGAACGTCAACGCAGGCGAGTTTTCTCTGTCCGAGCGTATATATGATTATTCGACCATGGAGATCGTTGATCCCTCGAATTCCAAATACGTTACCGTATCGATAGAAAGCTATACCTTAAAGGATCCTAAACGCCGCACCGTCGATCTTACGTTCGTGTACGAGAACGGCGATTGGTTTTTGGATTCGCCGACATATTAAACAACAAAAAAGACAGACCAAGGGTGTGCAAAATTAGCGGGGAAATCGCAAAATCTTTCACTAATACACGGTAGGGGCGAACGCAGTTCGCCCCTACGGATAAAAAAAGCTCCGCAGTAAACAAATAATTAGCCCCGACAGATGTCGGGGTTATTTTGTTCGATAAATTGAAATTTGTCAATTAATCACCCACGGTAAGTAAGCTTCTATTTCAAGCTGTATACAAGGCTGGGGGAAATCCTTTTCAACAAGAACAGCTTTTGTAGTAAACCCAACCTTAAAACCCTTATCTATCTCATAGAAATTCTCGTTAATTAACTGATATCCGCCGTCTCCAACAGGCTTGTATATATCAACCGACTTAATAATTGTGCCAACAACATGAAAAATAATAGAATAATATGCGACTCCATCTTCATTTGTGTCCCACCATGTTGCTTCGGGAGATTTTTGCGGGTCTATTCCGATTGAATTGAAAAAGTTTTTTACTTTATCTGAAACTATGGAGATTGCTTCATAATAATTTCGACAATTAACACATCCACAATCTTCAATAACAGTATTTTCGTGTTTACTATAAAATGCTTTTGTGGATTCAACATCTATATCAAGTCGAAAATTTCCAAATTCAAAAATCATAACATTCCCTCCGTTTCTCAATTTCTTATCGTTCCGTTTTATCGCCAGTTTCGCCTTCGTATTACAAAGGCTTGGGCTAAGCCCATACCCCTAAAGATGCACGAGCGTGTCCAAAGGCTCCCTTGTGTAAAGGGAGCTGTCGCGTTAGCGACTGAGGGATTGTTTCCTGCTATTTTAGGTTTTTTTACAATCCCTCCGTCAGCCTTCGGCTGCCACCTCCCTTTACACAAGGGAGGCTTTTTGTTAGCCCCATTATAACACAAATCGGCAGAGAAATCAAGTTCTCTGCCGAAATTTTCATGCTTCCCAATTCTCCGCTAAGAATGCAGAGAGAACGGTCTGTCTTTTTTTCATTAATATAACGGTTCGTTGCCGTGTATTTTTTGAAGAACAGAGAAAATCTCATCGTCGTAGGTAACGATTATTGAATAGTCCTCGCCGCTGATTTTTGCGAGTATTTCGATCTTTTGATTTGCCGCGAACTGTGTGTTGTAAATGAAGCGCTTCACGTCTTTATTTTTGCCGTTTTTCTTGCTTTGGGGAGTTATTTTTATTATATTCGTTACGTCCCGCATTTCAACGTGACAGACCTTTACGCTCTTTTTTCCTCTGTTTTCGTAGATGACGAGATCGTACCGTTCGGCAAGTGTCAGATCATCATCCTCTATGCTGTTTATCTGAACGGAGTAGGTGTAATTGCGGAGAAGATACGACGATGCTATATAGATCGATGCGACCCAAAGGATAATACCGAGCATTTGCGCCAAGATCGGTATGGCTATATATCCCGCTTGTGCGAGTATGAGCAACGCAGCTCCGCAGAGAAGACAGAGCGCAGAGGTTATCTTTGCCGCCGTATTTTTCGGCTGTATCTTTTTTTTGTAGATGTACATTTTGATTTCCTTTATTCGTTTATCTCGGATACGATGGAGAGCAGTTTGCTCTTTTCGTTGAAAGAAGGGTTTTTTATTACAAGGCTCAGCAGCTTCTGCATAATGCTTCCAATGTTTCGGGGTGTTATACCGATGCCTATAAGGTCGTTGCCGCTGACCGCGAGTTCGGATATTTTTACGCAGGGATTTTTTGCTCTTTCGGCAGAGATAACTGCCGATAGCTCGTAATTTTCCCTCAAAAGCGCCGCATGGTTTGCTAATTCTCCGTATTTTGAAAGCATAAATCTTGCCTTGACGTCGGTGGGCTCGCTTAAATTTGCAATTTCAGCATACAGACCGTCGTCACATAGCAATTTTACCTGTGCTGTTATCTCGTTTGAAAGCTTCATTACAGAAAGATTGGGTACTTCGTGAAAAAGCGATGCCAGACGTGTCGAAAAGCTTTCGGGCAGGGAGGAGATAGCTGTTTTGGGCGAGCTTATAGACGGGTGGATGTGTTTTGCGAGGTCAAGCTCGAGAAGAAGAGATATTCCTCTGTCTGCGTTTTTGGAGAGAAGTATTTTTTTTATCTCCACGGATCTTCTTTCGGCAGAGACATCTTTGAGACGTCTGCCGAGCGATCTTGCCGCCGATTTTGTGCCGTCTTCTATTGAAAAATCAAGTGTTGTTGCGAATCTTACGGCGCGGAGAATACGGAGAGCGTCCTCAGTGAATCTTTTTTCGGGGTCTCCGACGGCACGAATGATCTTGTTTTCAATATCGTTCCGACCGCCGAAAATATCGGTTATTTCATTGCTTGAAAGGGGATCGCCTGCCATCGCGTTGACCGTAAAGTCGCGGCGGCGCAGATCCTCGGAGAGATCGGGGGTAAAGGTAACGCTGTCGGGGTGGCGGGAGTCGGTATAGCTGCCGTCGATCCTGAAGGTCGTACATTCGTATGCTTCGTTTTCAATAAGAATAGTCACCGTTCCGTGCTTGAGACCTGTAGGAATGGTGCGAAGACCTGAATTTTCAAATATTTCAAGCATTTTTGAGGGAGGACAGTCGGTGGTCATATCCCAGTCGGCAGGGATCTTTCCCATCAGCGCGTCGCGAATACAACCGCCCACGGCGTATGCTTTATAGCCGTTTTCATCGAGAATTTTTGCTATCTTTACTACGTTTTCGGGGTATTTTATCATAACTGTGAACGCGACCTCCTTTACTTGAATTTATCATAAAGACAAGCGCAGCTTGTCGTGCCCGAAGGGCTTATGATTCAATAAAAACTACTCATGACGCATTCGACGCCGTTAGGCATTGTCGGATGCATTTGTTGTTTTTATTATAATAAAATTTTAAGAAATTGTCAATAGAGATAGTATTTAATTGCTCGAAGATATGGATTTTTCACAAAAATGCTTGACAAATTCGTTATTATATTGTATAATAAATCGGTTTGAGAATAAACGAACAGCGCAAAAAATATTTTTTGCGCCTGTCTTTGTGCACGAAAGGAGTGAAGTTGTGTCGGGAATATACGAGTGCATACCTAATATAAGCGAGGGAAGAGATCCTATCGTCGTTGCAGAGTGTGTGAACGCAGTATCAAGCATTAAGGGAATAACCTTGATGAACTATTCCTCGGACGTGGATCACAACCGTTCGGTCATAACCTTTCTCGGCTCTGCTGAGGCAATTGAAGAGGCTGCGGTCGCGCTCTCTAAAAAGACGACCGAGCTTATCGATCTGCGATTGCACAAAGGAGAGCATCCCAGAGTCGGAGCGCTTGACGTTCTGCCGGTAGTTCCGCTTCGTAACGCTACGGCGGAGGATGCAATCGCGCTTTCCGAAAGGATCGCCGAAAGAATATGGCAAGAAAACCAAGTTCCTTGCTATTTGTATGAGGATAGTGCGATATATCCGCACAGAAAAAATCTTGCCGACGTCAGACGCGGAGAATTTGAGGGACTTGCAGAAAAGACCAAGGATCCCGAATGGATCCCCGATTTTGGAGAAGGATATCATTTATCTGCGGGCGTAACGGTCGTCGGTGCGAGATTTTTTCTTATCGCATATAACTTTGACCTTGCAACAAGCGATATTTCCATAGCGAAGGCTATTGCGAAGAAAATAAGACAATCAAACGGTGGATTACCCTGTGTCAAGGCGCTTGGAGTTATGCTGGAAAGTGAAAACGTGGCGCAGGTCACGGTAAATCTCACAGATTACACGGTAACTCCGCTTTGGAAGCTGACTGAGGAGGTCAGAGCACTTGCTATAGAATACGGAACCGAGGTCACGAGTGCGGAGCTTATCGGTCTTGTGCCGATGAGGGCGCTCACCGATGCGGCAGGGCATTATCTTGGAATCAGAGATTTTGATCATAAAAAAAGAGTTATTGAAGAATATTTATTATAACGGAGGATGTAATGTATATGAAAACTAACGTAGCAATAATAGGCGGCGGCATCGGCGGTCTTATGGCTGCTTATCAGTTAAAGGTAAATAAGCCCGAAATAAACGTGACTATAATCGAGCGCGGATTCGAGCTTGAAAAGCGCTACTGTCCCGCAGGACACAATAGGGCTTGCGTTCATTGCAAGGTCTGCTCAATCACGGGCGGATATGCAGGCGCAGGCGCATTTTCCGACGGAAAATTCAATCTCGGAACGGCTTACGGCGGTTATATGGGCGAGGAGCTCGGTGAAAGAATGGCGATGAAGTACATAAACGGAGTCGACGACGTGCTGAAGTCCTTCTCCGACGATTATCCCGAGCTTTATCGCTCGAGCGAGGAGCTCAAGCTCAAGTGCTTGCAGAATAATCTTCGTCTGCTTGATATGAATGTTCGCCATCTTGGAACCGATAAGAATTTTAAGACTATGCAGGCGCTTATCAAGCATCTTGACAAGGTAGGTGTGAATATGCTCTCGGGAACCGAATGTACTTCAGTCGATAAAACCGAGAACGGATATGCGCTCGCTATTCGGACCAATAAGTCAGAGGATACGATCGAAGCGGATAAGGTCATAATCGCGACGGGAAGAAGCGGTGCGGAATTTGTCAGCACATTCTGCCAGAAGTTTGGCATAAAGATGAACACCAACTCGGTCGATATCGGTGTAAGAGTTGAAATGAAGGATATTATCTGGAAGGAGTTTTCCTCGCAGATCTACGAGCCGAAGATCCTTTGCAGAACCAAGACATTTGAGGACAGAACCAGAATGTTCTGTTTCAATCAGGGCGGTATCGTTTCGGCAGAGAACAACCACGGAGTAATCACTGCAAACGGACACAGCTTTGCGGAGCCCGAAAAGAAGACCGAGAACTGCAACTTTGCGATCCTTTCGTCGATCCACTTCAACGGAAACTTCAACAAGCCCACCGAATACGCCGAGAACATCGCGCGTAATATGAACTTTGCAGGTGACGGCAATATTATCGTTCAGAGATTTGGAGATCTCGTCCGCGGAAGAAGAACCAACGAGCACCGTTTGGCTGCCAACACGGTCATTCCGACCCTGAAGGCGTATCCCGGCGACCTTTCGATAGTTCTTCCATACCGTGCGCTGACCAATATCATTGAGACTATCTACGCGCTCGACAAAGTTGCTCCCGGAACGGCAAACCCCGACACTCTTCTTTACGGATGCGAAAATAAATATTATAGCATTCGCCCCGAGCACAACGGACATTTTGAGGTCATGGACGGAGTTTATATGATCGGAGACGGAAGCGGAATCACGCGCGGACTTTCTCAAAGCGGCGCGATGGGTCTTTTTGTGGCAGATCATATCTGCGGAATTGAACAATAAAACAAAAAAATGGCTGAGTCGGTAGACTCAGCCATTTTTTTATGCCCAACTCATTGTTGAAGGCTTTTTGTCGTATATGATAACGTCCTTTAAGAAGCTTACGGCTTTTGCAAGACCCTCGTCGATAGACATGTAGCTGTCCTCGTGCTCGATCGAGAGAACGCGGTCATAGCCGCATAGCTGAAGATTTGAAACAAGATCTCTCCAATAGGTTTCGCCGTTGCCGTAGCCGACCGTACGGAATACCCACGCGCGATGAAGCTCGTCGCCGTAATGCTTGGTGTCAAGCACGCCGTTTTTCGCGGTGTTGTATTTGTCGATCTTGGTATCCTTGGCGTGAACGTGGTATATCGCGCCCGCAAGCTCACGTGTTGCGGCTACGGGATCGATTCCTTGCCAGATCAAGTGGCTGGGGTCGAGATTTGCTCCTATAACGTCGCCAACTGCGGCGCGGAGCTTCAATAGAGTTTCGGGATTGTAGACGCAGAAGCCCGGGTGCATCTCAAAGGCTATGCGTACGCCGTGAGATTTTGCGAATGCGCCTGCTTCCTTCCAGTAGGGGATGAGGACCTCGTTCCACTGCCAATCGAGAATAGCGAGAAAATCCTCGGGCCAAGGGCAAGTTACCCAGTTGGGATATTTTGAATTTTCAGAGTCGCCGGGGCAGCCCGAGAAGGCAACTATTGTGTCTACTCCGAGCTTTTCGGCAAGCAATACTGCTTCTCTGAAATCCTTATCGTACTGAGCCGCGATCTCCTTATTGGGATGCACGGGGTTTCCGTGGCAGGCGAGAGCGCAGATCTCGGTGTCGTATTTTTTGAAGGTTGCGACAAATTCGTCGTATTTTTTTGTGTCTGCAAGCAGCTCTGCAGGGTTGCAGTGCGCCTTTCCGGGATAACCGCCCGCACCTATCTCGACGGTGTGAACTCCAAGATCGGTAATTATTTTCAAAGCCTCATCAAGCGGCTTTGCTCCATAAAGATTTGCAAGAACGCTGAGTTTCATTTTTGTCCTCCTAATTAAAAGCGGTAGATATCGCCTGATTCTGCGGACTTATAGATACCCTCGAGGATCTTTGTAACTACAAGCGCCTGCTCGGGAAGAACGCAAGGTTCTTTGTCGTTGATGACAGCGTCTATCCACTGCGCTGCCTCCATTATCTCGGGGGTGGCACCGGTGACGCCTTCAAAGAATGCCGCACCCTGAGGATTGAGTGAGGGCTTGAGTACGTATTGGCTGTTGTTTCTGATGCCGTTTATACGAACGCCGTCGTGTATATCTCCGCCTGCGAGCGTTCCGCAGACGAGAGTTGTTGCCTCGCGGACGTCGAGAGTGTTGAGCGCCCAAGAAGCTTCAAGATTTATAGTCGCGCCGTTTTCCATAACGACGAAGCCGAATGCAGAGTCCTCAACGGTGAACTTTTCGGGATCCCAGTTGCCCCACGCGTTGCCCTGATTTGTCTGATCGTTGAGCTTGTGGAATTTTGTACCCACGCAATATTTGGGCTTGTAGTTGTCCATTATCCAAAGAGTGAGGTCAAGACTATGCGTTCCGATATCAATAAGAGGACCGCCGCCCTGCTCGTATTCGTTCAAGAATACTCCCCAGGTGGGAACGGCTCTGCGGCGGATCGCAGTCGCCTTGGCATAATAGATATCTCCAAACGTGCCGTTGAGGGCCTCTTGCTTAAGAAACTGCGCTTCGGGATACTGACGGGTCTGGTATCCGATGGTAAGCTTCTTACCCGTCCTTTTTGCTGCTTCGAGCATTTTTTCCGCCTCTGCTGAATTGATCGCCATGGGCTTTTCGCACATAACGTGCTTGCCAGATTCGAGAGCGTCTACCGTTATAAAGCTGTGCGAACGGTTAGGTGTGCAGACGTGCACGACGTCTATAGTCTTGTCCTCAAGCAGCTTTTTATAATCTGTATATACTTTTGCATCGGGAGTGCCGAAATTCGCCTTTGCCTTCAGCGCTCTTTCCTCAATAATATCGCAAAATGCGACCATCTCGACGTTGGGAAGACTTTTAAGAGAGGGCATGTGCTTTTTGTTTGCAATGCCGCCGCAGCCTATAATGCCTATTTTTACCTTGTCCATTGTATTCTCCTTTGTAAGAATTGGCTTTTTATATGCTAATTATACCGCGTTTTATCCCTTTTTTCAAGTGCTTATCACAACAAAAGTAAAAAATTGGTTATATGCACAAATAATCATATCGTTTTTTGGAGAAAAGGTCTTGATTTGAGAGTGAAATAATGTTAAAATATAAAATGGAAGTATGTGTATATATGGAGGTTTTTATGTTTGTCGATCTGCTTGGAAAAACGAGGGCAAAGCTTGGCTTGCACGTGCATACCGATCTTTCCGACGGCTTTGTTTCACCCGAAGAGGCGGTACGCTTTTACATTGAGCAAGGATACGATGCAGTCGCGCTGACTGATCATTGGATATATAGAGAAGAAGGCGAGATAGAGGGTCTCAAAATAATCTCGGGCTGTGAATACGACGTGGGTAGAGATGACAGTGCAAACGGAGTTTACCACATAGTCGGAATCGGAACGACCTCCGACCCGAAGATACCTGATGATTGGAGAAATATGGTCAAGACCTCCTCATCTAAAGCCGCCGAGATCATAAAAACGATAAAGCTTTATAACGGTCTTGCGATAGTTGCACATCCCGCATGGAGCCTCAATACTCCCGAGCAGCTTTTACAGCTTGGCGACTTTGACGGACTTGAAATATATAATTCGGTATCGGAGCATGGAATGAGCGACAGAGCCTATTCCGACGTGATCGCCGATCAGTTGGCGGCAAACGGAAGATTGACTAATCTTTTGGCGACCGACGACGCTCATTATTACGACGGAGATCAGTGCCGCGCGGCAATTATGGTCGAGACCACGGATATGGACACACAAGGACTTGTAAGAGCCATTCGCGCAGGCAGATTTTACGCGACGCAAGGCCCCGAGGTGCATATTGAAAAGATCGCGCCCGATAAGGTAAAGGTCATTTGCTCGCCTTGCTCCAAGATCGTTTTCCAGAGCAACTGCGTGTGGTCGCAGGGAAGAGTGGTCAGAGGAGAGCAGGTTATCGAGGCAGAGTACGTAAAGTACGGAAGTGATCGTTTCGTTCGCGCCGAGGTGACCGATGCGGAGGGCAAAAAGGCTTGGACGAATTACGTTACGTTCGATTGAAGCCGAGCGTAAAGCATAAAAGGAAACATATAAAAAGAAGGTAAAAAAATTGGCAACGGTCAACAGCGAAGCGCAATATAAAAAAATGACCGAGCAATCGGTCTGGAAATTGGTAATAATCTTGGGCATACCGACCACGATCAGTATGCTTATCACCAATATCTACAATATGGCGGATACCTATTTCGTCAGCAGTCTTGGAATCGCGCAGGGCGGCGCCCCGAGCATCGTTTTCAGTATTATGGCGCTTTTGCAGGCATTTGGATTTATGTTCGGACACGGCGCGGGCAGTCACGTCAGCCGACTTTTAGGAGCGAAGAGGGAAGATCAGGCAGGTAGATTTACCTCAACGAGTCTCTTGCTTTCGACGCTGTGCGGCATTATAATTATGATATTCGGTCTGATATTCCTCGAGCCGCTTATGTGGTTTTTGGGAAGTGACAGCGAAATATTGCCGCACGCTATGGATTATGCTAAATACATATTCATCGGAGCTCCCGCATTGACGGCATCCTGCGTTTTCAATAACGTGCTCAGATACGAGGGTAAGGCAACCTTTGCTATGATAGGTCTTACCTCGGGCGGAATACTTAATATTCTACTTGACTACATTTTCATCAATCACGTGGGCTTGGGAACGGCAGGTGCAGGTCTTGCTACCGCTATATCGCAATACGTCAGCTTGATAATTCTCGCCGTTCCGTATATTGTAGGAAAAACACAGAGCAAGATCAGCTTTAAGCGTGGATTTATGTCGTTCAGAATCGTCTGGGATATCGTGACTACGGGATTCCCGAGCCTTATCAGACAGGGACTTGGAAGCGTTTCTACCGCTATGCTCAATACTCAGGCGAGGGCGTTTGGCACGGCGGCAATAGCGGCTATGGGATACGTTTCAAAGACGGTTCAGTTCATATTCTGTGTTGGTCTTGGTATCGGCCAAGGATTCCAACCCGTTTCGGCATTCAATTACGGTGCGAAAAGGTACAGCCGAGTCAAAAAAGCAAGCTACGTTACGATGTTTTTAGGCTTGATATTCATCGGAACTCTCTCGGTGGTATGCTTCGCTTTTGCTCCTACGATAATTTCACTTTTCAACTCCGAAAAGTCGGCTCTTATTGAAGAAATAGGTGCACAGGCGTTGCGTTTTAACTGTATGGTGCTTTGGGTCTTGCCGTTTACGGTGGTTGGAAACATGATGTTCCAGAGTATAGGAAAAAGAGTGCCTGCGATACTTTTGTCGGCGCTTCAGAACGGCGTCGCGTTTATACCGATGATATATCTGCTTCCGTATTTATTTGAAAAGTATAACGGAAACGGCTTGACGGGTCTTGAGCTCGCGCAGCCTGCGGCGTACGTTATAACGGCGGCGATCACATTACCGTGTACGGTGATCTTCCTATCAAGGTTACCGAAGGACGAAACATAAAATTAACGATGAAAATAACAACTCCCTTACAAAGCAAAATTTGTAAGGGAGTTTTTTGTCGTATAAGAAAAGTCTTCCGCAGAAAGAACGACTTTGATTTATACAAATCAACATTCTGGAAGTTTTGAAAATGGGGAGTGGGGAGAAAACTTTTGAAAAAGTTTTCTCCCCACATATCTTTACCTTTTCAATTATTCGTAAAGCTTACCCATCTTCTGAAGTCTGTCGTACTTAGCCTTAGCGCTTGCTTCAGCCTTAGCGAAGAGAGCTGCTGCTCTTTCGGGGTTAGACTGTGCAAGACGAGCGTAACGGGTCTCAGACTTGATGAAGTCAACGTAGCTTCCGGAGGGCTCCTTGGAGTCGATGGTCAGCTTGTTGGACTCAAGAGTGGGGTTATATCTGAAGGTCTGCCAGTAGCCTGCCTCAACTGCCTTCTTCATTTCGAGCTGGCAGTTCTGCATGCCGCCCTTGACACCGTGCATCTCACAAGGAGCGTAACCGATGATAAGGGAAGGACCGTTGTATGCCTCAGCCTCGGTAAGAGCCTTGAGGAGCTGGTTCATATCGTAGCCCATAGCAACCTGTGCAACGTATACGTAGCCGTAGGACATTGCGATCTCGGCGAGGTTCTTCTTGCCGATCGCCTTACCTGCTGCTGCGAACTGAGCAACCTGACCGATCTGAGAAGCCTTGGAAGCCTGTCCACCGGTGTTGGAGTAAACCTCGGTATCAAATACGAATACGTTTACGTTCTCACCCGAAGCGAGCACGTGGTCGAGACCGCCGAAGCCGATATCGTAAGCCCAACCGTCTCCACCGAAGATCCACATGGACTTCTTGGAGAGGTAGTCCTTCTCAGCGAGGATCTCCTTGGAAGCCTCACAGCCGTCTGCTGCCCAGCCCTCAAGAAGCTCAACGAGAGCCTTGGTAGCCTTCTCGTTAGCCGCGCCGTCGTCAAGAGTATTCAGATACTCGTCGATAACTGCCTTGCACTTATCGCAGGGAGCCTCGAGAGCCTTAACCTTATTGATGAGTCTTTCGCGGATGGTCTTCTGACCGAGATACATACCGAGACCGTGCTCAGCGTTATCCTCGAACAAGGAGTTAGCCCAAGCAGGACCGCGGCCGCTTTCCTTGTTTACCGTGTAAGGAGTAGAAGGTGCGGAGCCGCCCCAGATGGACGAACAACCGGTTGCGTTGGAGATGTACATTCTCTCACCGAAGAGCTGAGTTACAAGACGTGCGTAAGAGGTCTCTGCACATCCTGCGCAGGATCCGGAGAATTCAAGCAGAGGCTGCTTGAACTGCGAGCCCTTAACGGTGTTGTTGATGATCTCGGACTTCTCGGAAACGTTTGCTACTGCGTAGTCGAACGCTGCCTGCTGGTCTGCCTGAGTTGCCTGAGGAACCATACGGATAGCGTAATCTGCGGGATCTGCCTTAACACCTGCAGCTGCTGCCTTCTTGTCTGCAGTTGCGTTTACGGGACAAGCCTTTACGCAGAGGGTACAACCCATACAGTCAAGGGGAGATACTGCCATGGTGAACTTGTAGTTGGTCTTAAGAACGGGTTTAGCGCAGAACTTGGTGGACTCGGGAGCGTTTGCTGCCTCCTCCTCGGTCATAGCGAAGGGACGGATGGTTGCGTGAGGACATACGAATGCACAGCTGTTACACTGAACACACTTTTCGGGGTTCCACTCGGGAACTGTTACAGCAACGCCTCTCTTCTCGTATGCAGCAGCACCTTGAGGGAACTGACCGTCTACGTACTTTTCAAATGCGGAAACGGGGAGACTGTCACCGTTCATTGCATTAACGGGGTTAACTACGTTGTTAACGAAATCAACGAGGTCTGCGCGATCTCCGCTAACGAGAGCTGCGGGAGCATCGTCTGCGCAGGTTGCCCAATCAGCAGGAACGTCGATCTTAACGAATGCGTCTGCACCCGCATCGATAGCGGCATAGTTGAGGTCAACCATAGCCTGTCCCTTCTTGATGTAGGACTTGTATGCCATCTTCTTCATGTACTCGATAGCTTCCGCTGCGGGAAGGATCTTTGCAAGAGCAAAGAATGCGGACTGAAGAATGGTGTTCTTAACCTTTGCGTTACCGATCTGCTTGATAGCAAGGCTGGTAGCGTCGATGGTGTAGAAGTTTACGTTGTTCTTTGCGAGGTACTGCTTAACAGCTGCGGGAAGGTGAGCAGAGAGCTCCTCGATTCCGTTCCACTGGCAGTCAAGAAGGAAGGTACCGCCTCTCTTAACGTCGGAGACCATATCGTACTTCTTGAGGTATGCCTGGTTGTGGCAAGCTACGAAGTCAGCCTTGTTGATGTAGTAAGGAGACTTGATGGGAGCATCACCGAAGCGGAGGTGCGAGATGGTGATACCGCCGGTCTTCTTGGAGTCGTACTGGAAGTACGCCTGGATATACTTGTCGGTGTGGTCACCGATGATCTTGATAGAGTTCTTGTTTGCACCAACGGTACCGTCGCCGCCGAGACCCCAGAACTTGCATGCGATAGTGCCTGCGGGAGCGGTGTCGGGCGCGGGCTTCTCCTCGAGAGAGCAGCCGGTAACGTCATCAACGATGCCTACGGTGAAGTTAGCCTTAGGAGCATCCTTAGCGAGATTCTCATAGATAGCGAATACGCTTGCGGGAGTGGTATCCTTGGAGCCGAGACCGTAACGGCCGCCAACGACCTTAACGTCGGTCTTACCCTGAGTTGCAAGAGCGGTAACTACGTCGAGGTAGAGAGGCTCACCAAGAGAGCCGGGTTCCTTGGTTCTGTCGATAACTGCGATCTTCTTTACACTTGCAGGGATAGATGCAACGAGTCTTTCAGCGGAGAAGGGACGGTAAAGTCTTACCTTGACAAGACCGACCTTTTCGCCGTTTGCGTTCATGTAGTCGATAACTTCCTCGATAACGTCGCAAACAGAGCCCATAGCAACGATAACTCTGTCAGCATCGGGAGCACCGTAGTAGTTGAAGGGCTTGTAATCTGTACCAAGCTTTGCATTAACCTTGTCCATGTACTCTTCAACGATTGCGGGAAGAGCGTCGTAGAACTTGTTGCAAGCCTCTCTGTGCTGGAAGAAGATATCTCCGTTTTCAGCAGAGCCGCGGAGTGCGGGGTGGTTAGGATTGAGGGCGTGAGCGCGGAAAGCGGCAACAGCGTCCTTGTCGAGCATTTCTTCAAGATCTGCGTAATCCCAAGCTTCGATCTTCTGGATCTCGTGAGAGGTACGGAAGCCGTCGAAGAAGTTAAGGAAGGGAACGCGGCCCTTGATAGCGGAAAGGTGGGCAACTGCACCGAGGTCCATAACCTCCTGAGGATTGGTCTCAGCGAGCATAGCAAAGCCGGTCTGACGGCAAGCGTATACGTCGGAGTGGTCGCCGAAAATGTTAAGTGCGTGAGAAGCAACGCAACGAGCACTTACGTGGAATACTGCGGGAAGCAATTCACCCGCGATCTTATACATATTGGGGATCATCAGAAGAAGACCCTGAGATGCGGTATAAGTGGTTGTGAGAGCACCGGATGCGAGAGATCCGTGGACGGTACCTGCGGCACCTGCCTCGGATTCCATTTCCATTACCTTAACGGTAGTGCCGAAAACGTTTTTCAGACCCTGAGCAGACCACTGATCAGTGTAGTCAGCCATGGGGCTGGAGGGAGTTATGGGGTAGATACCCGCAACTTCCGTGAAGGCGTAGCTGACGTGGGCGGCTGCCTGGTTACCGTCCATGGACAACTTTTTTCTTTCGATTGCCATTTTTGAGTTTCCTCCTAAAGTTTTATAAAAAATTATTTTTTAAACAAAAAACATATCGGACATTTTGCCCAAAACGAAAAGGGCATAGTAATCCACCATTAATAATAACACATTTTCATCTAAAAGTAAATAGTTTTTTGAAAAAAACAGCGCTTTTTGGCTTGAAAATTTTGTTTTTTCGGTGCAAAACGCGACCGTTTCGAAGGTTTTCTTGAAATTGATCCGCAAAGGGAGAACAAAACTGCAATTTTTTAAATAATTCTTGACAATCGCATATTAAATGAAGTATAATTTATGTAGTGACTTTGATTCGCTTTTAACTTTAAGGAGAAAAAATAATGAACGCTAAGCTTTTCGAATATATCGCCGCGTCGCCTACGGCTTACCACGCCTGTGCACACACGGCAGAGATCCTGACCGATAACGGCTTCACGGAGCTTTTTGAGAGTGAAAAATGGGCTCTTGAGGTCGGAAAGGGCTATTTTGTCAGACGAAACGGCTCGTCGGTGATCGCTTTTAAGATCCCCAAGGGCGATTTTGGCGGCTTTATGATCGCGGCATCGCACGCGGACAGCCCCTGTCTCAAGATTAAGGAAAATCCCGAGATTGCGGACAAGCATTACGTAAAGCTTTCGGTTGAGACCTACGGAGGAATGATCTATTCGACCTGGCTTGACCGTCCCTTGTCGGTTGCGGGCAGAGTGACCGTTAAGACCGAAAAGGGAATTGAGATCAAGCTTGTTGATACCAAGGACCCGATCGCGCTCATTCCCAACGTGGCGATCCACATGAACAGAGCGGCTAACAGCGGAATGAACTATAACGCGTCGGTCGATCTTATCCCGCTTTACGAGGGCGGAGAAAAGAAGGACACCTTCAAGGGTCTTATCGCAAAAGCGGCAGGAGTGTCGGTCGAGGATATTGTTACAACCGATCTGTTCCTTTACAATCCCCAGAAGGGATACGAGTGGGGAGATTTTATCAGCGCGCCGAGGCTTGACGATCTTCAGTGCGCGTTCAGCTCTCTTGAAGCTTTTCTTGAAGCTAATGAGGGAAGCGGACTGCCCGTTTGCGCGATCTTCGACAACGAGGAGGTTGGAAGTCAGACCAAGCAGGGTGCGGCGTCGACCTTCCTTTACGACGTTCTTTCCCGTATTGCAAAGGCTCTCGGGGAGGATTATTGCAGGCTGGTTGCCAATAGCTTTATGCTTTCTTGCGACAATGCTCACGCAAGTCACCCCAACCATCCCGAATTTTCCGACAGAAACCATACCGTTTGGATGAACGAGGGTGTTGTTATCAAGTACAATGCGAATCAGAAATATACGTCCGACGCGGTATCCGCGGCTGTTTTCAAGCTGATTGCCGAAAAGGCAGGCGTACCTACCCAATACTACGCGAACCGTGCCGATATGGGCGGCGGCTCAACGCTTGGAAATATTGCAAACACGCAGGTCTCTCTCAATACCGTTGACATCGGTCTTGCTCAGCTTGCGATGCACTCGTCCTTTGAGACCGCAGGCAGCAAGGATACCGACTATATGGTCCGCGCCCTGACCGAATTTTATTCGTCGTCGCTCAAAGCGACCGCGGCAGGATACGAAATTTGATTTTGGATCAGAAAGGAATTTTACTATGTTTAATCTTGCAAATCCTATTTTTGCCAAAGGAAAGAGCGAGGAGCTCAATGTTTACGCCGTATTTAAGACGACTGTCGACTCTCTCGATGGAGTCGAGCTTAAGCTGACCGCCGCTTCGTTTTATCAGATCTACGTTAACGGCAAGTTCGTGGGATTTGGCCCTGCGCGCACCGCGAAGGGATATGCCAGAATGGATGTTTTGCCGCTTGAAAAGTATGCGATCGAGGATAAAAACGAGATCGTGATCGGAGTTGCGGGCTATTATTGCCGTTCCTTCAACGGAATCTTCCAGCCCTCCTTCCTCAGAGCAGAGGTTGTGCGCGGCAACGAGGTGGTTGCTTGCACGGGCAGAGATTTTGATTGCTATCTTCCTGAGTCTCACGTTCAAAAGACCGAAAGATATTCCGCACAGCGTCATTTCTCGGAGGTTTGGGATTTTACCGACGGAAAATCGCTTACCGACGAATCCTACCGCACGGAAATAGAGATCTTGCCCGAGACACTTACCGTGCTCAACAGAACCGCACCCTATCCTTATTACGAGGACGTTGTATGTGACAAGGCGCTTGTCGCAGGCCACATTACGACCGATGAAACTGTAACTCCCAAGAAAGAAAACTACTCCTTCGCACTTGATGATTTCTGGCAGGGATTTGATTACGACGAGATAGAATACCATCCCTACGCGTGGGTGCAGACACAGGTACAGCATGCCGAAAAATTCGGCGTAGAGCTTCCTTTGGCTCTTGGCGACGGCGAATATTCGATCTTTGATCTTGAAAGGGTTGAAACAGGATTTTTGAAGATCTCGGCAAAGGCAAAGACCGATGCTGATGTTGTTATCGCATTTTCGGAATACATACCCGATAAGACCTTTCAGTTTGCGAATATGCAGGCGCACAACGTCTGCGAGGTCAAGCTTGGTGAGGGAGATACGCTCGATTGGATGAGCAGAGAGCCCTACGTTTTGCGCTATGCTATCGTTGCGATCAAGTCGGGCGCTATCACGCTTGACGGCTTTGGAGTAAAGAGGTTCGAGGGCGACGTTTCGGGAGTGGTTATCCCCGAGCTTGAAAATCCCGTGCTCCGTGATATCTACCGCGCTGCAGTCCGCACCTACGCGCACAACGTTGTTGACGTTTATATGGACTGCCCCTCCAGAGAGAGAGCAGGCTGGCTTTGCGACAGCTATTTCACGGGCAAGACCGAGCATTTCTTGTTTGGCAAGACCGACGTTGAGGACGCTTATCTTGAAAATTACCGTCTTTACAAAAATGACGGAGAGCTTCCCGAGGGCGCGATCCCGATGTGCTTCCCCGCAGACGTAAAGGATACGGGTGAGTTTATTCCCCAGTGGACTATGTGGTATATCCTTGAAGTAGAGGAATATCTCCTTTACCGCAATAAGTCGATCGATAAGGAACTTTTCAGAGACAGTATTTACGGTCTGCTCGGCTTCTACGCAAGACACGAAAACGAGGACGGGCTGCTTGAAAATCTGCCCTCATGGAACTTCGTTGAATGGAGCCGCGCAAATCATTGGGTATTTAACGTAAACTATCCCACAAACTTCCTTTACGCAAGAGTGCTTGAGGCGGTTTATAATATTTTCGGCGACGAGGATTGCCTCAAGAAGTGCGCCCACGTCAGAGGTAAGGCAGTCGAACAGTCCTTTGACGGTAAGCTCTTCTGCGATCACGCGGTAAGAGGAGAGGACGGCAAGCTTGTCAGATGTGCCGATATATCCGAAATTTGCCAATATTACGCGATCCTTTTCGCAGGAATAGATACGGCAAAGCCCGAGTATGCATATATGATGAACCTCATAGAAAACGTATTCGGCGCAGTCCGCAAGGAGCCGATGCCCGAGATCGAGGAGATCAACGCGTTTATCGGTGTTTATCTGCGACTTGAAGCTATGCTTAAGCTTAAGAAATACGACCTCGTGCTTAACGATATCGAGACCTTCTTCGGCGATATGGAAAGGCTTACGGGTACGCTCTGGGAAAACAGATCGGTCGACGGAAGCCTCGACCACGGATTTGCATGCTACGCGCTGGTTGCTATGACCAAGGCGCTTGAGGCGAAGAAATAATTTTG